>NZ_JBITGW010000016.1:0-316730 GCF_044457345.1 Nonomuraea sp. NPDC050547 | reverse complement strand
GTGCACGGAACCGGTTCGCCGAGTTGGAGCGGGTCTATGAGCGGGTGGTTGGCGCTGAGCACCTCCAGACGCTGGAGACCCGGCGCTCCCTCGCCAAGTGGCAGGGGCATTCGGGGGATATGGACGGCGCCCGGAACCGGCTGGCCGAGCTGGTGACGATCTATGAGCGGGTGGTTGGCGCTGAGCACCTCCAGACGCTGGAGACCCGGCGCCTGCTCGCCTACTGGGTGGGGATGGCGGGGGATGCGGTCGGTGCACGGAACCGGTTCGCCGAGTTGGAGCGGGTCTATGAGCGGGTGGTTGGCGCTGAGCACCTCCAGACGCTGGAGACCCGGCGCTCCCTCGCCTGGTGGGTGGGGGTGGCGGGGGATGAGGAGGCGGCCTGGGTCCGGCTGGCCAAGCTAGCGGTGATCCATGAGCGGACGTTCGGCGTCGAGCACCCCAACACCGTTCGTGCTCGACGTGACATGGACATCTGGGCAGACCGTGCTGGCGTAGGACACGAGCTGACCACTCCCCAAAGGGGGCTGGAGCGCGACTCTACCAATCGGTAACTCGTGGGAAATGGGATGCGTTTTCACAAGTTGGCTGGCTACTCGCACACACCGGGGGTCGATAGCCACCACTTGCAGGCCTCTCGCAGCCAGTCGCTGGTCAGCTGGCTGAAGTTCGCCCGATGGCGCCCTTGCGGCTCGTGCTCGCGCATGGGGATGCGGGGGTCTAGGTGTACTTGGCCGAGATCTTGGTGACACGTGGTCGTAGGTGATTGATCATGAAGAAGACCTCCGGGCGTAGTGGAGTTTGACCGCTTCACCCACGCACGGAGGTCTTGATGGCACACGCTAACGCCCGGCTGACGTTTCACGGCAGATGCTTGCTGGTTCGCCGTGTCGTGTTCGATGGCCGCCCGGTCGCTCATGTCGCCGCAGAGCTGGGCGTCTCGCGCCAATGCGGGCATCGCTGGGTCCGCCGCTTCCGTGAAGAGGGCTGGCAGGGGCTGCGGGAACGGCGCAGCGGACCGCGCCTCAGCCCCTGCCGAACTCCGGCCGAGGTCGAGCAGCGGGTCCTGGCGGCCCGTGCCGAACTGCGCGCCGGCCCGGACCGGCTCGCCCACGCCACCGGGGTACCGGCCAGAACCATCACCCGCATCCTGCGCCGCCACCACGTGCCCGTACTGGCCGACTGTGACCCACTGACCGGCACCCCGATCCGCGCCACCCGCAAGAGCGCCAACCGCTACGAACACCCCGCACCCGGCGACATGATCCACCTGGACGTCAAGAAACTCGGCCGCATCCCCGACGGCGGCGGCCACCGCGCCCACGGCCGCCACCAAGCGGCCCGCGGACGCGGCATCGGCTACGACTACCTGCACACCGCCATCGACGACCACTCCCGCCTGGCCTACATCGAAGTCCTCACCGATGAGAAAGGCACCACCTGCGCCGCCTTCCTGACCCGCGCCGCCGCCTTCTTCCACACCCACGGCATCACCCAGATCGAGCGGGTAATGACCGACAACGCCAAGAACTACCGCACCAGCCACGCCTTCCAGCAAGCCTGCGCCACCCTGGGCGCCCGGCAGAAGTTCACCCGCCCCCACTGCCCCTGGACCAACGGCAAAGCCGAACGCCTCAACCGCACCCTGGCCACCGAATGGGCCTACCGCCGCCCCTACACCAGCAACCAGCACCGCACCAACGCCCTCGGCCCATGGCTGCACTACTACAACACCCAACGACCCCACACAGCTGGTTCTGACGGCGACTCGTGACAGCGTTTGTCGGTCAGCAGCGACAGTGATCGTTAGCGGCAAAAGGTGATGTCGCTGAGAAGTAGCAGCGCGCTCTGGGGCTTGCGGTGGGACGATGAGTGTGCCTCGCAGGGTGAGGGGACGCTGTTGCAACCCAAATCCAAGGTCGAACTGTACGCGGCGATCCGCCGCGATTCCCACGCAGGCCTGGCGAGCAGGGTCTTGCAGCGCAAGTACGGCGTGGGTTCCGCACGATCGAGAAGGCCTTGGCCTCGGTGTGGCCGACACCACGCAAACCGCTGCCGGCCCGGCCCTCCCGGCTGGATACGTTCAAACCGCTGATCGATCAGATGCTGCGGGTGGATCTGGACGCCCCCCGCAAGCAGCGCCACACCGCCAAACGGATCTTCGACCGGCTGCTGGAGGAGCACGACGCCGATGATGTGTCCTACGGCATGGTGCGGGACTATGTCCGCAAGCGACGCCCAGAGATCCGGCTGGAGGCGGGCCGGGCCCCGCCGCAGGTCTTCATCGAGCAGAGCCATCGGCCCGGCGCCGAGGCCGAGGTCGATTTCGGGGATGTGTGGGTCCGCCTTGCCGGCGAACTGACGCGGTGCTACCTGTTCTCCTTCCGCTTGTCGTGGTCGGGCAAGGCCATCCATCGGATGTTCCTGACCTGCTCCCAAGAGGCGTTCTTCGAGGGCCACGTGCACGCGCCCGCGGTCATCTCGCTGACCAGCAAGCGGCTGGCTCAGCTGCCACCCGATACCCGGCCACTGCCGTCGGTGGCCGTCTATGACCAACTGTTGCGCCGCCGCGCCGGCAGTGCCGTGCCCGCGACCGAGGGAGAAGCGCCATGACCACCTACCATCGCCGCGGGATCACCGAGGAGGCGGCTGAGGCCTCGATCTACCAGGCCTGTCAGCGGTTGCGTCTGCCGACCATCCGCAGCACGTTCGTCGAGCTGGCCGCCACCGCCCCGCGCGACCAGATGAGCTACCTCGGCTTCCTGGCCGAGCTGCTCATGTCCGAATGCGACTACCGCGACCGCAAAGCCTCCGAGCGGCGGATCAAAGCGGCCGGCTTCCCGCGGCAGAAGTCCCTGCGCGAGTTCGACTTCGAGGCCAACCCCAACATCGACCCCGCCACGATCAACACGCTGGCCACCAGTGACTGGGTCCGCAAGCACCTGCCACTGTGTCTGATCGGCGACAGCGGCACCGGCAAGTCTCACCTGCTGATCGCGCTGGGCACCGAGGCCGCGATGGCCGGCTTCCGGGTCAGGTACACCCTGGCCGCCAAGCTGGTCAACGAGCTGGTCGAGGCTGCCGACGAGAAAATGCTGACCAAGACCATCGCCCGCTACGGCCGTGTCGACCTCCTTTGTGTCGATGAGCTGGGCTACATAGAGCTCGATCGCCGTGGAGCCGAACTGTTGTTCCAAGTTCTGACCGAAAGGGAGGAGACCAATAGCATCGCAATAGCATCAAATGAGTCGCTTTCGGGATGGACCAAGACATTTACTGAACCCCGGCTCTGCGCGGCCATTGTCGACCGTCTGACCTACGGCGGCAACATCATCGAGACCGGCACCGAGTCCTATCGGTTGGCACGGACCCGGGCCCGCACGGAGGCCTCCACAGCCGAGAAGGCAGCGACCGGCTGACCATTTCGCGCCTTCCTCGCCAAATGCCCATCGGGCCGACCAGAGGAGCAGGTCAAGTTGGAGCGCCCGGAGGCGAAGCCGAGGACGAACGAGCTTGAGCTGCGACGGTGGACGGCCATCATCGGGCGACGAGGAAGAGCCGACCCGACAGCGTCCGTGTGAACACCACAGCACGCGTGACAGGAGCGCTCGGCTGGCGACGAGTTAGTCTTCCGGCAGAGCCTGTTGGAGCCGCATCACAGCCGCTTGGGCGGCGGACTTGGTGAGCGGGGGATCGAACTCGCCGACGTTGCCGTCATGTTCCAACACGATCATGGTTTTCCCCACCCGGATGAACACGATGTCGATCGCGACCATCATCCCCGCCGCCAGTTCGTCGTCCCGCTCCAGATTGCTGTCGGGGAACCCGCTGCGGAACTTGACTGCGGACACGCCGTCTCCAAGCCGACCCATCGACAGCTTGCGGATGATGTCTTGAGAGCCCTGCGTCTTGACCGTGATCTTCCGGCAGTGACGGACCATAGCCTTGGCCGTCCGTTCCAAGGCGGAGATCTTGCCAGAGGTGCCGCTCACGAGGTATTCACTGATCCCCTCCCACCGGTCCGTGTGCTTCAGCCCCGTCGCGGCCTTGGCCCGATAGACCGCAGTGAGGCTCTTGACGGCCATCTCGCAAGCCTTGGTCCGAGTGAAGGCAGGGTTCAATAGGCCTTTGGTGCGGTAATCGCGGTGGGTGAATTCGCTCCCGAGGTCCTCCGGTGCCAGGAGGGCGGCCCTGAGCGGATCGACAGACCCCGGGGTGGGCACGTTCTCGGCCAGGGCGGGACCCGGCACCAGCAGCGATCCAGCCAAGACGGCCGCCAAGAGCAACGAACGCTTAGTGATCATCTCAGCCACTCTAGGCGCATCCTTCTCCGTCCTGGGAGGGGTGCTTCACGACGGTCCCGCAACAATCTGCCTTCATGATCCTCGAGCAGCCGTCACGCCGCACTGCGCTGTTACTTCTGGCCGACATTTCTCACACTCACCCGCACGGAGCGCTGTTCAAACTGACCGACAAACGCTGCTACTCGTCACCGACGTAATCAACCAAGCAGGTGGCCGACCGCGAGTGCACCGCCGAGAACTACCGCGCCCTCGGCGTCTTCCCCGAGACCGTCGCCGACCTGGCGCCGCACCCAGCCCGCAAGCTCACCTCCGCCCAGCGGCGGGTGCTGGCCGCCGCCTTCGCCACCGCAGCCGACGCCGCCGCCCGCCGAAATCCGGGCAGCTTCGTCTACCCGATCGTCAAGAACGAGCCAGGGCTGCGCGGCGGCCGGGTCGCCTTCGGCGACGTCATCGCCCTCGACGACGTGCGCTACGTCCGCGACCTGCCGGTGAACGGCACGGTCACGCTCTCACCGGACGGCCGCGCCACAGCCACCCTCACGGCCGAGACCGGCGGCCACACCCACGACATACGCATGACCTGGACGGCCTTCTCCACAACCCCGACCCTGACCGGCACCTTCGACGACATCCCCATCAACTGACCCGGCCGCTGCCCGAGCCGCTTCCGCCCGGTCACCGGAGCGGCCCCCGGGGTCGACCGCCCGCCCGTCGCCGTCGCTGGCCAGGGTGGCGAGGTCGGTGTAGGCGTGGGCCAGGTCGGTGGTGAGGGCGGACAGCAGAGCGACGTCGTCGGCCAGGCGCTGCCGTACCCGGGCAGACGCTGGGCGGTCTGGGCGAGGCGGCGGCGGGCGCGGTTGGCGGCCTGGCGGCAGCGCATGGTGCAGAAGCGGGCCGGGCGGCCGGTGGCGGCAGGCTGCAGCGGCGTGTCGCACACCGGGCACCGCACGGCGGCCGGGCTGGTGGTGGGGGTCACGGGTTCTCCTGCTCGCGGGCGCGCTCGGCGAGCAGTTGGACCAGCCGGGCGCGTTCGGCGGCGATCACGGCCGGGTCCTCCGCGGTGTCGCCGGGCTGCGGGCCGCGCGTGAGCGCCTGGCCGTGCCGTGGCGGCGTGGGCGTAGCCGTCCGCCGTCCGGTTCGGGGGCGCGGCGGCCGGTGCGTGCGTAGGTGACGCGGGCCAGCCAGCGCCGGTCCATTGCCGGCGTCGGCGCGTCCTCCGGAGACCGGGATATACCGTGGGAACCGGTCGGCCGCGGGCGGGCAAGTATGGGTGTCCCATCTGTGAGCCGAGAGGCCAGAGCATGTCAGAAACGAGCCCCGCCGATTCCGCCGTCATCGCGCGGTCCCGGCAGGAGCCCGAGGTGTTCGCGGAGATCTTCCGCAGACACGCGCCCGAAATCAAGAGGTTCGTCATCCGCCGCCTCGGACTCGACATCGCCGAGGATGTGGTGGCGGAGACCTTTCTGGCCGCCTTCCGCCAGCGCGGCCGCTACGACCTGGCCAGGCACGACGCCCTGCCCTGGCTGTACGGCATCGCCACCAATCTCATCGGCCGCCACCAACGCACCGAGGCCAGGCAGCTGAACCTGCTGGCCCGTACCGGTGTGGACCCGGTCACCGAACCCTTCACCGCGCGCAGCGACGAGCGTCTGAGCGCCCAGGCCGTACAGCGGAGACTGGCCGCCGCGCTGGCCGCCTTGCCCGCCGGGCACCGCGACGTGCTGCTCCTGGTGACCTGGGGCCGCCTCAGTTACACCGAGGCTGCCGAGGCGCTCGGCATCCGCGTCGGCACGGTCCGATCGCGCGTCAGCCGGGCCCGCGCCAAGATCCGCGAGGAACTGGGCGGGACCGATCCCACAGCTCTCGACGTCGAAGAGGTTCGCCATGGATGAGCTGGCTCAGCTCAACAACTTCCGCTCCGAGGTGCCGCCGCAGGAGGACCTGCGCGGCGAGGCGGAGCGTCTGATGGCCGGCATGTCGGCCCCGGCCCGCCCCGACTTTCGCCGCATCGGACTGCGCGCCGCCCTGGCAGGGGGTCTGGCGGCCGTGGCAGGGGTGGCGGTGTTCCTTGTCCAGAGCCGTCCCGCTCCGGTGCCGCCCCCGCCGATGATCCGCACGGTCGCGGCCGTGGAGGTGCTGTCGCGAGCGGCCGCGCACGCCGGCAGCCGTCCGGAGCTGCATCCCAGACCGGGCCAGTTCCTCGTCTACGAGTCGCAGAGCATGGACTCGACCGAGTCGGACGGGCAGATCTGGCTGTCACGTTACAAGCGCAAGATCTGGCTGCCGGTCGAGGGCAGCTCGGTCAACGGCGTCCTGCAGGAGGAGCTCCTGACACCTCTGCCGTATCCGGGGCGCGCACTCCCACCGCAGGCACAGGCGGAGCAGGCGCGGGCGGGCAAGCCCGGCCGTCCGCAGCGGGCGGCCGACTTCGACCACCGCGCCGAGTTCCTGCGCAACGACTACGCCTACGTCAGCAGGCTGCCGACCGACACCGAGGCCATGCGCAGGCACCTCTACACGCAGGTGCCCAACGACGGGTTGCAGGACTACGAGGCGTGGAACCGGGTCGGCGGACTGCTCGCGGAGTCCTATCTGCCCGCCGCGCAGCGGGCGGCGCTCTTCCGCGCGGCGGCCACGATTCCCGGGGTGGTGACGGTGAAGGAGTCGCAGGACGCCGCGGGACGCGAGGGCATAGCTGCGGCGATGGTCTCGCCCAACGGGGTCAGGGAGGAGCACATCTTCGACCGAAAGACCTACGACTATCTCGGCCGCCGAGGGGTGGTCGTAGACGCGAAGCTGGCCGATGCTCCGGTCGGGAGCGTGGTGTCGTCGAGCGCGCAGGTGAAGGTGAGCGTTGCCGACAGCGCACCCCTCGTGGAGGAGACGGCACGACGGGGCTCGGGGTAGACGGCATGGCAGGACCATCTACACCGGCGGACCCGAACCTTCGCCCCTTTCGCTTCATGCGACGGTCTCGCGCAGGATGAGCTGCCGAAATACCCGCGAACGTGAGGATTCTCAGGCCGCTTTCCGTTTAATGCCGAGCGTCCATTTCCCCTCTATAGGGTGATGCCAGGGAATAGCCGCCGCGTCCGAGCCCTGGAGCTGGGACGCAGGCGTCTGAAAAACGCGCTTGGTGCTTCTGGAGTGGCTGATGTCGCGAACGAGGGAGTGGGGCGGATGTCGTCGGTACATGGGTCCCGGTAAGAACCAGCCCTGGCCCAGCGCCCTATGCGTCAGCGCGCTGGCCCGCCCGAGCGGGAACCGGTAGAGCAGGAGCGGGAGATCGGCGGCCGCGGTGGCCATGGCGGTGGTCTGTCGCTCGATCTCGTCGTTGATGTTGGTCAGGCTCGCGCGCCATCCGCTGTCGATGAGCTCGACGGCGGGGACAAGCCCGGCGTTGATCGCCGACTCCAGGTAGTTGCGGGCGCTGGGGAGGCTGACCTTGCGTTCGTCCTCGGGCAGCTCCTCCCACGTGGGGAGGAAGGCGCAGTCGTGGGCGAACTGCTGGCGGGCCTTGGCCAGGGCCAGGACGCGCGGGTCGTCGAGCGGGATCTTCGGTAGCGCCACGTCGGGCTGCTCAGGAGGTGGGCGAGGGGTCAGCGGAGCCGCCCTTGGCGGCCGTGAGGGTCTTGTGGACGACGCCGACCGTGACCTTCACCCCGGCGGCGATGGCGCGGATGGATTCCCCGCGCCGGCGGCGCTCCAGGATCGCGGCGCGTTTGTCGTCATCGACGACGGGTCGGCGGCCGCCGACCTTGCCTTGTTTGCGGGCGGTCTCCAGGCCGTTCCTGGTCTTGCGGACGATGTCGCGGCGCCGGTCCTCGGCCAGGGCGAGGGCCAGGTCGAGGATGAAGGAGCGTTCAGTGTGCTCGCCCGCGGCGATGCCCTCCAGGACCTTGACACCGACGCCCTGCTGGAACAGGTCGTTCAGGACGATCAGCCCTTCGAGGAGGTTGCGGCCGAGCCGGTCGACCTCCTGGACGGTCAGCAGGTCGCCCTCGCGGATGTAGGACAGCGCGGTGGGCAGGTCGGGCCGATCGCGGGTGGCGAGCTTGCCGCTGGCCTTCTCCTCGATGACCTTCAGGCTCGTTAGACGAACGCGCGTTGATCTTGCTGTGACTTGCCCGGTCAATGCTGGGCAGCCATGAAGCACCCCCGATGCACATTGATGAGTTGGTCGGACGATCCTGAATGAAGCGCGACCTGATCGCCGGAGGGCACGACGCCACGCGGCTCGGCTTCGCTTCATGGGTGGTGATCAGTTTGACTGGGCGCGATGAGTTTTGCTCGTGAAAGTGGTCCACCTCAGGACCCTTGTAAAGGCAGGCCGGGAACCACCGGGCCGAGCAATAGTCTGAGGAGGACCCTCATGGGCAAGATCTTCAGCCACATGACGATGTCGTTGGACGGATACATCGCGCAACCGGATGACCAGGTCGGAGAGCTGTTCGACTGGTATGAGGCCGGAGACGTGGTGGTGCCGAACCCGAACGAGGACATCTCGGTCAAGGTCGATGATGCGGGTGCGCAGGCGTGGCGGGAGCTGACCGAGAACACCGGCGCGCTCATCGCCGGCCGCCGCCTGTTCGACATCGCCGGTGGCTGGAACGACAAGCACCCGGCCGGCGCACCCGTGGTCGTGGTCACGCACCGCCCGCCCGCGGATGCCGCCGAGAAGTGGCCGACCACGACGTTCGTCGACGGAGTCGAGGCGGCGATCGATCGGGCGCGGCAGATCGCCGGCGACCGGAACGTCACGATCGCCAGCGCGAACGTGACCCAGCAGGCACTCGCTCTCGGCCTGGTGGACGAGGTGTGCGTCAGCCTCGTACCGGTGCTGTTCGGCGAGGGCATCCCGTACTTCTCCAAGATCGAGGGTGGGCACCTGCTGCTCGACGACCCGATCGTTATCCAGGGCCGGCGTGCCCTGCACCTGCGGTATCCCGTCCGTCGCTAGCCTCTGTCCAGGGCCGGTCGGGGGCGCGAGACTCGACCGGAATCCCCGCGCGCCCCGTTCCGCAGATCGGCTTCAACCCACCGCTGACCTGCGTGGACTAGCTGTTCTGTCCTGAGAGGTTTAGGAACGCGGCGCCAGAGGTGGGAGCGGTAGCAGGAGCCGTTGAGTCGGTCAGGACCCGGGTCACGGTGATGCCGCAGCGGGTGAAGTAGGCGTGGGCGCGCTGCCAGAAGGCGACCGCGCTTTCCCGGGTCTCGTCGGGCAGGATTTCGGTGTAGGTCAGGCGGGAGTGGTCGTCGACGGCGTTGTGCAGGTAGCCGTAGCCGAGGTTGGGATGTCCGTGGCGGGGGCGGAGCTGTTGCGTCCGCCGGGCGGCACCGGTCAGCCCTACCCCTCCCCTGGCAGCATTGTGTAGGGTACGCAGCCATGACGAGTGATCACGGGTCCACGCCGTCCGACGACGGCCACGACCGGTCATCACAGCAGCCCGAGCCTGTCGAACAGGACGCGAGTGCGTACTGGACGCCTCCGCCCCGGCCGGTGACGATCGCTTCGGTCCTGTGGATCTGCCTCGGGTGGATCCTGGCCATCAGCACGGTGTACTACGTTCTCAACCCGCAATCGCCCGCACTGAGCGGGGGCCTGGTTGCCCCGGCCCTGTTGGTGGGGGTCGCGGTGGCCTTCATCGTCCTGGGCAAGCACATGCGGCAGGGGAACATCGCCGCCCGAATCGCGCTGACCGTGCTGGGGGCGATGTCGCTGATCGGCATCTGGACCGTCTTGTTCGTCGTACCAGCCATCGTGTTGCAGTTCCTGCCGGGTAGCAGCGCGTGGTTCCAGGCCGTCAACAGACGCCCGGCCTGACTCCCGGGCGCCGCTCCGACGGGGGCCACAACGTCGCCCGGCGGGACCAGGAGGGGCCACCGAGCCTCCCCGCGCGGGCCGCTCCTACTGCTGCTGGACGAGCCGCTGGCCGCCCTCGACGCCCACACCAGGCTGAAGGTCCGCTTCCGGCTCCGCTCTCATCCTGGCCAGCTACTGGCGGGCCGACGCGGCGCGGGCGCTGGCCAGGCTGGGTGATCAGCGAGGGCGGGGCTGGCGGCGCATGTACATCGCCATCGGAGTCTGGATGCGCCGGGCCGTCGGGCAGAGCCGACATCAGCCCCTCCTCAGCGTCGAGGCCCGTCGACGTCCCAGACAACGCCCAGCCCGGCATCGCTGCCGCCTCCCAGCAGTCGGCAGCGCCGACAGTTCGGGCCCGTCCGGCCCCCGGAGGCGTTTCATACGTCCGTTTCAGCAGCTCAGCCGCGTGCACCGACACATGAAACACCCGAGCACGCAGGTCAGCCCTTGGCAACGGCGGACGTTCACTAGTGCTGTGACCGCATAGGTTCGCCGGGTCGGTCAGCCTGCGCACACGGGTAGGCCCAGCCACCGCGCCTCCAGCGGTTGGATCAGTCGTCCTTGCACATGCCACCACCTCGGCAGACCCTTGCCGTCAGAGGTCTACTCGTCGCGCAAGGTATCGATTTCGGCTGCCAGCACGGCCATGTGGCGCACGTGCGTGTAGTACATGGCCGCGTACGCGTCGTCGATTGCCGGGAGAACCTTCTCCAGAGCCGTCGTGAGTTCCAGCAAACCCGCACGGTGCTGTTCGTTGAGCGGGCCGTTAAGGGCACCGGAGGCGTAGCCGTAGGCATCCGCGTCCAGCAGCACCATCTCCTCACCTTCGATGTTCAGGCCGCGAAAGCCTGGCGGGAACGGCGCGGCCCTATGCTCGGCCATCGACTGCGCGAGCGCGGCGAGCTTCTCTTCGAACATGTGCGAGATCCTGCCAGAGACACACGGACGACCCGGGGACCGATCCGACTTCACCCCGGTGAACCTATGCGGTCACAGCACTAAGGCGTGTTTCATAAGTCGCGGAGCCATTGGTTGATGGCGGCGATGGTGACGGTGGCCTCGAAGCGGACGGCGAGTTTGATGCCCCTATGGATGTCAAGTGCAGGCTGGCGTCTTGATGATCTTATAGATCTCGCGGGCGATGTAGCGTTTGAGACAGCGGAGTGCTGCCCGCCCGGTCCTTTCGACGCCAACGCCTCGGCCCCGGCCGTTCGCCAGATCTTGTGCCAGGCATAGGCCGACTTGCGCGAGACCCGTAACTTCCTTGCCACCAGGGGCGGCGACATGCCCGCGGCAAACAGCCCGGCAGCTTCCAAGCGGATCTGTTCACGCCTGGCTCGCGCCGCCGGGGTCAGACCACCACCATCCGGATAACGCATCCCACCGGCATACTCCCGAACCAGCCGATGAGCACGCAACCACGCCGTGTCACCTCAGGCTTTCATCCTCTGTAGCGGGTGTCTGGCTTGATCGTGGACTCGTTCAAGCGCGGACATAGCTGTTTCCGGCCGAGGTGATTTCGTCGGTGAGGCCGGGCTTCAGTCCTGCATCCTCATGGGAGGCGATGTCAGCAATGGCCTGCGGTGAGGTGCGTACCCCGGGGCTTCGCGTGCGCTTGGAGCAAACCCCGGAGCCGACTGACTGGTTGCTACTCAGCGATGCCGTGTTGCTGCAGACGGGCGATCAATTCGTCCATGCTCTTTGGTTCGAGCCACCCGGCACCTCCGACTCCGAGGGGTTCGCGTCCTCCGACGAGTGATGTTTGACCGGTCGCCCGTTGTGCCGCCAGGCCCGGGTCTTCGAGGACGAGTCCCTGGGGCGGGACGGTCATCAGGCGGGCACCTTTAGGTAGCCTGTCGCCGGATCGCTTGACGGGGCCGCTCAGTGCCTCCTTGGGCAGTTCTCGGGGGTAGGCGAGGATTCTGGTGCCGGAAGGCATGGCCTTCTCGAAGTCGGCGATGGTCTTGTCCGGCTTCCACCGGCCGGCGGGCAGGGAGTCATCGCGAATGACGGCGCCTTGGTCCAGTGCGATATAGGCGATGCCCGGAGCGAGGGAACTGGTGCTCTTGACACCCTTGAGTGGTTGCGTAATGCGAATGCGGAGGATGACGCGGTAGTCGAGAGGGCCGCCTGCATAGGTCTGTGTGGCGGGCCCCTGTTGCCATCCGTCGATCACACCGGCGAGGACGATCGGTCTGTCCGCCGCGAGGGCCTCGGGTGTGTCGTATGCGGGAAAGTCGGATTCCGACACGCGCAGTAGCGAGACGTTGATAGTTCCGATTCGCTCGGCTGCCGCGGCAGGACGTTCTGATTGCGTGGCCTGCGTCGGTCCGGTGCTACAGGCGGTCAGAGACAGGGCTGCGGCCAGCGTCAGGGCGGGGACGAGATAGTGCTTCATGGATGTTCTCCTCTCGTCCGTCATGACCACCACGGATTGGCGTCGTTGATGTGGTGCTGGTTGTAGGTCCAGATCCACGAGGCGGCCGGGTTGTAGCGGTTGGCGATGGCGTTGACTTCGCCGCTGGCCATGCAGTCCTGCGGTTGGCCGGAGGCACCGGGGAATTCCGGGAACTGGGCCAGGGGCGAGTAGTGGTCGAGGCCCGCGGTATGCCCCAGCTCATGGCAGACCGTCTTGATGAACTGGTTATGCGGGTTGGGCGCTGCGTTGATCGTACTGCTGTTGATCTTGGCGAAGCGCTGATCGCAGATCGAGTTGTCGGAGGCGGTTCTGATCTTGCATGGGGCTTCTCCGTAGGAGCCATCCACCCAGATCTTGAACCATGCGACGTCAGTGGCCGGGCTTCCGTCCCCGTTGGAGTTCTGTGTGTCACACGGCGTGTGAAGGGTTACGGCGGGAATGGTGGTGGCGTCTGCGAGATAATTCATCGCGCCGGGAATATAGGACTTGAGTTGGGCATCGACGCTGGTGGTGTAGCAGTAGCTATGGTTGCTTTTGTCGGGCGGGATGCCATCGAACGGCCATGGGTCGGCGTAAGCGGAGCTGGTGGGGAGTATGGCCAGTATGCCGGCGCCTGCGAGGATGGCTAACTTGTGGCCTTTGGGCATTCACTATCCCTCTCTGGTCTTTGGATACTTCACCTAAAGATGATCTTCGTCTGTGGCGTGTTGCAAAACAAGCCTTGACTTCAATCTCCGGCCACGTTGCGTCCCACTGGAATCCCAGGACGCACTGGCTCGATGCCTCCGTAATGATCTTCGCGCTCGGAAGTTCGTCATTCTGCGGCTGTGAGCTTCTTGATCGTCGCGTAGAGCCTCGCGGGCAGTGCGCCTGCCGAAAATTATGTCCGTGCAATTCAAGCTGCATGTGAGTATTCGTGGAGGATTCCGCCGAGCCGGTGGCGTCGGTGGATGTTCAGGTCGAGGATGCGCGCCGGTTCGGTGATCGGGTCGGGGGCGGCGCGGAGTGGAGCCGCCTGGTCGAGGGCTTGATGGGCGCGGTGCTCGTTGTTGAAGCGTTCGTGCTCGCCCAGGGCGTGGCGTAGATGGCGTTCATTCCAGGGCAGGCAGCGGTCCAGGAGTTCGCGGCGTTGTCGCGGCCGAGGTGCTGCAGAGGGCATCGCCACGGGCGGGCACAGCGGGCGCTCCCTGATCCTGGACCTGGTCTTGGCCCACCTACCGCCACCACGGTGCTCCGGATGCTGCGCGAGCACGACCAGGCCGCCGAGGTGGCCGCCCCGGAAGCCACCGCCTGACTCTTCGGCACCGCGCTGCTGCCCTTGCCCGACGAACTGCCCAGGGCGCTGCGCGCTCGACGACTTCTCCAGCCGGTCACCGGCGAGACCTGCAAACGCCCAGCTCGCCACCGCAAAGGCACCAAACCCCGCCGCACCACATAACCGGGCAACACAGCCACCACCCGGAATGTCACGAACGCCGCGAACACGAAGACCAGAACTTGAACGACAAGCTCAGAGCCAGCTGGTGTCCTGAACCAGGGTCTCTAGCTCGTTGATGAGGCGCGTCACGTGGAATCCGTCTGCCACGGCGTGATGTACCTGCGCCGCGACGGGAAGTCGCATACGGCCCTCTCGCTCGATATAGCGACCGAGCGTGAAGATCGGCGACAGGTGGTCCCAGTCATTGTCGATGTTGAGGTTGAGTGCGGTGAAGGACGCCCACGGGACGCTGGAGACGTCGAAGGCGTTAGGGGGCCGGAACCCTTGCGGAACGAATTCGACGGCCTGACTGTGCTTGGCGAGCAGCGGGGCGGCGACATCGTGGAACGCGCCGAAATCGGGGTCGTATTCAGCGAACACGCCCGCGAAAGTCTCGAGTTCGGGGTTGAAGACCGTGAAAGCCGGGTGCACGACGGGCCATACTGCCGGGGCGCCCTCCTCGGTGAGGCACATCTTGAACTCATCGTGCCGGTTGACGATCGTGGCGAGCGCCCAGACCTGCGCGATGTACGACTTGCGCGGTGATTGCCGCAGCGCGGCGGCGAACGCGGTGACGTCGATTTCGAAGGTCATTGAGTATGTGCAGGGAACGCGCCGGAAGTGGCGGAAGTGCTGTTGCCGCGGCCACGTGTCCATGTTGAGGGGTTCAGGGGCATGATCCATGTGATGGATCATGCCAGTGCTATCTCGGCGAGGCTATGGGTTATGACGGTTTGGGATGATGCTTCACTTCATGCGCTAATTTGCGCCTGGTCTTGCCCTGGTTTGGTGGACACCTGATCTCTGAGGAACCCTGGTTCCCTCAAGTAATCGGCGGATGGAGCGATGCTCCCATCAAGCGCGAATGTCCTGGCTCACTTGAACTGATCCGGTGGACCGAAGCGGAGCCGATGCTTCACTCGGCGCGGTCACATGTCCGCGACCGGCAACCTCCAAAGGTCGCCCGCCGCAGGCCACGTCCTGCAGCCGACGCCGAAATCTGTCGTGCACCCGCGAAGACGTCCTCCCGCGGCCGCGGCAAGCCACCGCCGACGAGCCGGTACGGGCAACGATCCTCACGCTGCCGCCGACGTCCTCCACCTGGTCGGTGACCAGACCAGCCAGGTGCGGAAACAGCCGATCCAGCAGACCGACGTCCCTGTCAGCGAGCTCGTGCAGCACACTGAACCCTACGGTCGTTCTTCACGATCCAGATCGTGATGGAACCGCCGTTTCCACGCGCACCGAGTTATGGGATCGCGAGCCTGTCGTGAGGCCCGCGCAACCACTCGTCCAAGACAAGGTAGTCAGCCCCGGTGAGACCCAGCCGAGCATCGACGCGATGGAGCAGAGCCCGGCCAGGATGGTTGACCGATACCCAGGCGCGGTCGGCGTTGGTGATCTCGTCATCGACCCAGGCGAAAGCGCGTCCCGCTGCCCAGGCGACGAGCGTCCGGGTCTTCCAGTGCATCGCGTCGCGCTCGTCCCGCTCGTCGACGCTGGAAGGCTCCGGCCAGGTCACCACTGGCAAACGAGGCAGGCCGATGCGCGGGCAGATGCACTCGTTCGCATCCGCCATCCACGTCGTGGCCCAGACCAACTCGCAGGCAAGCGCCATCAGCCTGGACCCGTGCTCGGGGTTGACCCGGGTCAGGAGCGGATGAGAACCGGCCCCTCGCGGTTCGGCAAACCCCCGATAGGTCGGGTACTGCGCCGCCCCGAACGGGATAAGCGGCCCGTCGACATCCAGGAAGAGAAGCAGAAGTTGCGCAGAGCCGGTCATCGCCGCACGATAGCGCCTCAAGACCACCAACCATGACCACTCCCCATCAAGTGCACCAGACCACAAATCGGCGAAACTCGCAGGCTGGTGTCGGTGCGGTTCCTGTCGGATGAGCGGCTGGAGCGCTCTGAGGTCGTTCCCGGATATTCGGGCGCGAGGAGCTGGCGAAGTACTTCACGTTGACGCCGCGTGAGAGTGTGTTCCTGGATGCTCCGGGCCGCGGCCCGGAGGCTCGGCTAAGCGGCTGGCGGGGCGGTCAGCGACTACAGCACCGTAGGTCTGGCGGTTCAGTTGTGCGTGCTGCCATGGCCCGGTCACATCCCTGACCATGGCCTGACGATCGCCGATATCGAGACGGCTTTCACTTCCGGTCCGCTGCGTAGCGGGCCTGCATCATGAGAACTGCCTCGTCCACCACGTGCTCCATGGCCGCCTCCTCGGGCGCCCAGTGCGGAAGTAGCAGCCGCGGCCAGAACACGAAGATCGAGATCATCCCGAGGAACTGGGTGGCGGCCAGGTCCGGGTCGGCAAGGGCGATCGTTCCGGCGGCGCGCTCGGCCTTGAGGTAGCCGCGGACGAACTCGAAGTAGGGCATCTTTCCCTGGTTGAACTGGGCTTCGGCGAGCTCGGGGAAGCGTGGCATCTCGGCGATGACGATGCGGAACAGATCGACCATGTCAGGGCGTTTGATCGTGCAAGCCCATCAGGACGCCCCGACGTGGCCGGGCCCCGGCGCCCGGGGGCGGCGAAGCCGGCTGGAGGCGACTGGCCTGGCGTTCGGCGTGCTCGACGCGTGTCCGAGCCGAAACTCCGAGGCCGCGTCCTCTCCCCGACGGATTCCGGCCACACATCTTGACCAGAGAAACACACCCAAGATCCATCCCATCAGGGATCTTGGGTGTGCGGCCGCGGGCCTTTAGCAGTGACCCCAGACGGTGTTGCTCGTGACCTCCCTGATCTTGATCGGCGGACCGAAGCGGCCGTCGTAGAGATAGGCATGGGCGAAGTACTGCTTGTCGGTCTGGACGTCGGAGCAAGGCTCGTAGGTCGACAGGATCTGCCAGCCCTGCTCGATGAGGTCCTTTCCGGCGAAGGCGACGGGCGTGTTGCCATGCCAGTCTTTACGCCGTAAATAGATCTCGACCCGGTAGTCCTCGCGGTTCGGACAGATCACTTCGGCGCGGCCTTGTAAGCCGTTGGAGTTGGTGAAGATGTTCGCGTACAGGGCGCAGTCCGCCGGCCTGGCCGACGCCGGCGGCGGTGCTGCGATGCAGGCGGCCATGGCCGCTGCGAGGGCCGCGACCAGCGACAGGGATCGTCTCATTCGCACGTGGAATCTCCAGTTCTGAGATGCTTGTCGGCGGAGAGACGGCGACCAGTGCTCTGCCGCTCCCCGCCGCTTTCGCACACGATCACCCGAGCGCGGCCGATGGCACGTCTTGGAAAAATATGACGCGGCGGAAAGCAGGCCGACGACGCGGCAGGTCCAGCATCCGCTTGGCCAGTAGCGCTGACCCACCGCCGGGTGACGAGCTGGGACCAGGACGTCTCCAGCCCGCGTTCCAGTGCGGCGATTTGCTGCGAGATCGCCGACGGCGTGAAGCGCAGGGCGCCGGCGGCGCGGTTGAAGCTGCCGTGCTTGGCCGTCTTGCGGAGGATGCTCAGCCATGAACATCGATCAACAGTTCTCCTAATGACTGATTGAGTGGATCGCCACTACCACTGTCGACGACGTAGTCGGCATCCTGATGCCATGAACGAGATCTGCGTCATCGGGCGGCGGCTGGTCGAGAACCTGGGCGACCACGGAGCCCGCGTCACGGTCGTCAACCGGGGCTCGTCCGCGCCGCCCGAGGGGGTTACCCACCCGCGCACCGGCCGGGGGTGACGAGGAGGGCATGCGGCTGGCGCCGCCGGCCGTACCTTCGACGCCGTCGTCGACCCGGTCTGCTAACCCTGCGGCACGCCGCCGCCCGCCGGGTCTTCGAGGGCAGGACTCCGGGTGCAGGCTCCAGCCGTGCGAGCCATGTGGAGCGCGGACTGCCCCGAAGGCACATGGGAGGTCCATGGTGAGGAAGCGTCTGAAGCTGTTCATCGGGATGGCGGCCGCGCCGGCGGTTGTCCTCGGTTCGGGCAGGAGCCAAGCGGCGCAGCTCAACTCGGCAGGTGGCCGGACAGCCAGCCATGAGCCTGCCCGGTTGGCGTGCGTACGGGTAATCGACGACCGGTTCTAAGGAGATGGACATGTTCGGTAAGAAGACCGGCGCCACCCTGGGGATCATCGCCGCCACGACTTTCGCCCTCAGCACGCTGACCGCGAACCCGGCAGCTGCAGTGGGTCAGTCAGCCGCGGCCGGACAGGCCGGTGTGCCGTCGTGCGTCGGCTACAGGGTGTTCAATCACCGCACGGCCAAGTACGTCACCATCGCCAACAACTGCCGCTACAAGGTCAGGATCAAGGTGGTCATCGCCTGGGGGCCGGACAGCCCCTGCATGACCATCGCGGCCAACGGTCGGGCCAGTTGGCGCTGGGCGCGAGGCCACCAGCGCTTCGACGGCCTCAGGAAGTGCTGACCACCTCAGATCAGCGTGTCGGCCACCGCGCTCACCCTAGGTTCTGGGTTCGAGTCCCGGGCGCCCTGCCACTCCGACCCGCAGATTCACTCACCTCTTGATCCAATGGTCGAGAGGTGGGTCATGTCTGGGGCACACCGACACCACGAGAGCGTTCCGGCGAAGCGCGCAGCGCGGCGGTCGGTTCGACAGGTCTAGGGTGAGTCTGAGCTGGTCCGCCATCCTTGTCGGGTCGCCCATGGTTTGGCGCAGGCATGCCTCGCTGAGCACGAAAGTGCGGTCCGGCGGTGATGCCTGGCCGCAGGGCGCCTTCTGGCGGGCCAGGTGGGCGGCCGCCTGCTTCTCATGGTTGATCGCGCCACACGTGTGGTACCGGTGGTCGTTAACCGGTGCGGCGTAGGTGTGTGTGCAGCCAGGGGATCCATTGGCCGGGGCCGGCCGGTAGGTCGGTGTGCTGGCTGATGGTGCCGTCGGGGTGAGGACGACTTGTGGTGCGGACCGGTCCTATGAGGATCAGCTCGGGGCCGTCGAAGTGGCCGAGGTACTTGTTGCCGGTCTCGTCGCAGCCGCCGAGGTTGGTGAAGAAGTGGGCGCGATAGGCGTCGGTCTCGGGGATGTAGTCGTAGAACTCGTAGCCGGTGTCTCGCACGAGGTGGCCGTCGAGGTGGAAGGTGCGTGACCAGTGGTGCACGAGGAAGAACCCGCCGGGGAGCCAGCGGAAGGTCGCGGTGCCGCGCAGCTCGCCGCCGGTCTCGCCGGATGAGCCGAACCGGCCGGTGAGCGACCAGGTGCCGACCAGGAAGTCGAGTCGGCGCAGCGCCGGGTCTGGTCGCGGTGGGGTGAAGTCATCGCGGGCGTGCACGGTCTCAGCGTGGACCCGCGGGTGTCCGGCCGGTATCCGTGGCGACCACGTGCTCGTCACGTGGTGGGTACCTACCGGACTGGTGGCATCCTCGGTGAGGATGTGGCGGTGAAGGTGTCAGCGCGTGAGGGTGAGGTGCTCGCGGCGCTTGGCGCGGGGTTGTCCAATGCTCAGATCGCCCGCCGCATGCAGATCTCGGTGCGCACGGTCGAGGGTCATGTGTCGTCGTTGCTGCGTAAGTACGGGGTCGCCGACCGGCAGGCGCTCGCCGCGCGCGCCGGCGGTGTGGGTACGGTTACCTTGCCCGGCGACGTACCCGGGTTGCCGCGCTCGCGGACCAGCTTCGTCGGGCGTCGGGCCGAGGTCGAGGCGGTGCGGGCGGCGCTGGCGCGGGGTCGGTTGGTGACGCTGGTCGGGCCGGGTGGGGTCGGCAAGACCCGGCTCGCGGAGGTGGTCACGACCGCTGTGGCGGCCGAGTACCGGTGTGGCGCGGCGTTCGTGGATCTGGTGCCGGTGCGCGACGGCCGGCTCGGGCATGCGGTGGCGGCGGTGTTGGAGGTGGCCGAGCACGCGGACGGGCAGGAGGCGGTCCTGGCCCGGTTGCGTCGTGGCCCGTCGGTGCTGGTGCTGGACAACTGTGAGCACCTGCCCGACGCGGTCGCCGAGTTCGTCGAGCGCATCCTGGCCGCGACCCCCGCGACGATCCTCGCGACCAGCCGGGAGCGGCTCGGGCTGTCCGGTGAGGTGGTTCTCCCGGTCGCGCCGCTGCCGTTGGGCTCGGACGCCGAGGAGTTGTTCCGCGACCGCGCGGAGCTGGCGCACCAGGCCGGCACGTGCGACGCCGCGACCGTTGCCGACCTGTGTGCGCGGCTGGACGGCCTGCCGCTCGCGATCGAGTTGGCCGCGGCACGCAGCGCGTCGCTCGGCGCTACCGGGCTGTTGACCGGGTTGGGTGACTATCTGCGGCTCTTGGCTGGTGGGCGCGGTTCGGTGGTGCGGCACCGGTCGCTGCGCGGCGTGATCGGGTGGAGCCACGACCTGCTCACCGAGGACGAACGGGCGGTGTTTCGTCGGCTGTCGGTGTTCGTCGGCGACTTCGACCTGCCGGCGGTGGCCGCGGTCATCGGGGTGGGCGCGGCCGAGGCCGCCGACGTGCTGGGCCGGCTGGTCGACAAGAGCCTGGTCCAGCACCGGGACGGCAGCTGGCGACTGCTGGACACGATCCGGGCGTTCGCCGCCGAGCGACTGGCGGACGAACCGGAGCGCACCGAGGTGCGGCGGCGGTACCTGCGCTGGGCAGCCGACCTGGCCACTGACCTGGCCGTCGCTCTCGCGGGGCGGGCCGGTGCGGCCTGGCATGGCGAGTTCGACGCGGTGGCGGGCGATCTTCGGGCCGCGCTGACCGGCCACGAGCAGCCCGACGCCGAGGCCCACCGGCTCGCTCGCACCCTCGGCCGGCTCACGTTCGCGCGCGGTTACCTGTGGCAGGCGCCCGGCTGGTACGCCCACGCCGCCCGGTGCGCGCCGGATGCGAGCGAGGCGGCTCGGGATCTGGCCAGCGCGGCGGACTGCGCGCAGGTCGGCAACGACGCCGATCGAGCGTTCGAGCTGCGGCTGGCCGCCGCCGACCGGGCGGGGGACGCGGGCGCGGACAACGCGCGGGCCATCGCGCTGGCGCAGGCCGTCGAGCTGACCGGCCGGTTCCCGATGGCCTTCCGCGACGAGATCCCGTTCGAGCGGCGCCGCGCGCTGCTCGCCGAGGCGACCGCGGCCGGGGATCCGGACGATCCGGCCGTCGCCGCCCGGCTCGCCTGTGCCGCGGTGTGGACCGCCCACCCGGACACCCTGCGGCCCGACGCAGGGCTGACCGCGGCTGCCGTCGCGGCCGCTCACGCGACCGGTGACCCGGTGCTGATCAGCGCAAGCCTGGACGCGGTGCGCGTGGCCGCGATCAACGACGGCCGCGTCGCGGAGTGGCACCGGATCGCCGCCGAG
This sequence comes from Nonomuraea sp. NPDC050547, assembly GCF_044457345.1. Classification (NCBI taxonomy): domain Bacteria; kingdom Bacillati; phylum Actinomycetota; class Actinomycetes; order Streptosporangiales; family Streptosporangiaceae; genus Nonomuraea; species Nonomuraea sp. NPDC050547. Next base: position 295,453 of record NZ_JBITGW010000016.1, on the reverse strand, counting down.
CGGCTAGAACTGCTCGCCCCGCTCGACCCGCACCACCCGGAACACGCGGTCGAGATCAGCGACGCGCGCGGGCTGTCCTCGCTGACCGTGGTGGCCGCCGCCGACCTGCCCGCCGCCAGGTCGACCGCGCGGCTGATCTCTGACGCCGAGCTGTCCGGCGACAGCGTGTACCTGGCGGCCGGCAAGACCGTTCCGGTGCTCGTCCTGTCCGGCGACCTCGACGACGCGGTGCAGCTCGCCGAGGACATGTGGGCGGGCTGGCAACGCGCCGGCCGACCCCGGGCGTTCTTTGTGTGGCTCACGATGCCGTTCGCCGTGCTGGCGCATGGCCTGCGCGGTGACCGGGAGCGTGTCGCGCAGTGGCGGGCCAGGGTCGCGGCGATGGGTGACCCGGTGAGTATGGGCTGGCCGATGCTGGACGCGCTGATCACCTTGGTGGACGCCCGGCTCGCGCTGCGGTTCGGTGACCTCGACCAGGCCGCCGAGTTGGCCCAGCGCGCCCGGCGACAGCCGGCCAGCTCCTGGTACCGGGTGCTCGCCCGCGCCGCCACCGTCGAGCTCGCGGTGGTCGCCGGCGTGCCGTCGGCCGACGCCGATCTCGCCGCGGCACAGGCCGACAGCGCCGGCAACGACTGGGCCACCGCCACCCTGCTGCGGGCCGCCGGCCGGCTCCGGGGCGACGCCGACGCACTCGCCAGGTCAGCCGGACTGTGGCAACGGATGGGTGCCCGGTTCGAGCACGAGGTCACGGTAGAGCTGCTCACTGGTCCGAAGCTGCTGCCGTAGGTGGTGCTCGCGTGCCGGGCACGTGGTCACCACGCATGTGGCGGTCACCCGGCGACTGCGACGCTGTGCTGCATGGCCGACCAAGCCACGATGCCTGGTCGGGTTCACGACAACGAAGGTGACAACGCGATGGGCAAGGTCACCACAGGCGCGACGATATCGCTCGACGGCTACATCGCCGGACCCGGAGAAAGCGGGTTCGACCTGCTGTTCCAGTGGTACGGCAACGGCGAGGTCGAGATTCCGCCCCGGCTGCGCATCTCCGCGGCCAGCGCCGCGCTGGTCAAGCCCGAATGGGACGACACCGGCGCGCTGATCGTCGGCCGGCACCTTTTCGACATGACCAACGCCTGGGGCGGGCGCCACCCGATGGACGTGACCACAGTGGTGCTCACCCACCGGCGCCCCGACGACCGTCCGGACGACGATGACAACTTCGTCTTCGTCACCGACGGCATCGAGGCGGCGGTGGCCAAGGCCAAGGAATTGGCCGGGGACAAGAACGTCGCCGTCAACGGTGGGCAAATGGCCCGGCAGTGCCTGGAGGCCGGTCTGCTCGACGAGGTCGGCGTCGAGTTGGTACCGGTCGTGCTGGGCGGCGGTAAGACGCTGTTCGGCGAGCTCGGCACCGCACCGGTGCAGTTCGACGGGCCCATCGCGGTCGTCGAAGGCACCGGAGTCACCCACCTGCGTTACCGGGTCAAGAAATAGAGACCTCGACAGCGGCCTCGCCCGCGTCGGTGTGTCGCGCACCGGTGCTCGTGTACGCGCCAACGGAGTCGCCCCGCTCCGTTCCCGGACCGCACTCATCTCGTCTGGTCCACCGAGGTGTCCTTGCGGCTGCGCACGGAGAACCCACGTGACTTCAGGAGAGTCCGACATGCGATGTGATGAGATCCTTGCCGGGGTAAAGGCCGAACGACTCGGCCTGCGGGGTATGCGGCCGGCCGCCGCCGACGGCGACTGGTCGGGCGGCGAGGGGCCGGACGAGATCCGAGGACCGGCAGGCGACCTGCTCATGGTGGCCACCGGGCGGATGGGGGACGCGCGGTGACCGAGCATGCTGAACGGCTCGCCCGGTTGGCCCGGGGCTGGGACGAGGCCGCCGACGGGTACGAGGCGTATTACGTTCCCCGCTTCGCCCCCTGGGTGGCCACCGCGGTGCGGGCGCTCACCCACGGGCCACTGCCCGAAGGGCCGGTCCTGGTCCCGTGCTGTGGGACCTTCCCGGAGCTGGACGCGCTGAGCGAGCACCTTCCCGGGCGCGAGACTGTCGGCATCGACCTGTCCGCCGGCATGGTCCGCCGGGCCCGCGAGCGCGCCGCCCGCCATCGGCAGGCGGCTGTCGTCCAGGGCGACGCCTCGACCCTCGACCCGCGGTGGTCGGGCACGTGCGCGGCCGTGGTGTCGGTGTTCGGGCTTCAGCAGTTGCCCGAACCCGACCTCGCCATCCGGTCGTGGGCCGCCGCGCTGTGCCCTGGCGGACGCCTGTCTGTCGTCTTCTGGCCCGGCATCACCGAGGAGGACGGGCCGTTCGCGCTCCTTGCCGACGTCCTGCGAGCGCGTGTGCCCGCCGGGGACAGCTCCTGGGAACGCCGGCTCCTGCCGGCGTCGACCGCGCAAGGCCTCGTGATCGAGCGAGATGAGCATCTGTCCTACCCCATGTCCCACCCGGATGCGACGACGTTCTTCGACGCCCACACCCGATCCGGGCCGCTTCGGGCGCTCGCCACGGCCCGCGGCGATGCCTTCGTCAACCAACTGCGCGAGGAATTCCTCCGTCGCGCCCCGGCCGGTGAATGGCACCACCAACCGCGTGCCCGCCACATCGTCGCCCGCCGCTGATCGACAACCCGCCACAGCCCCGCGTAACCCGCTCCGCGAGCTGTTGGGGAGTCTCTGCCGCTGCCGGGCCGGCGCCGCGGGGGAGGCCGGTGTCAGCGGGCGTCTTCCAGGGCCGTCTTGACGAACCACGCGATCGAGGGTGACCGGCTGCCGGCCGGCCAGAGGGCCAGGGTCTGGTACGGCGCCGCGTCGCGCACCGGGCGGTAGGTCACGTCGGGGCGCACGTTCCTGGCGGCCAGCGAAGCCGGCACCAACGCGACCGCCTGGCCCAGGGCGATCACCTCCAGCAACTGGGCGGTGTCCCGCACGACAGGGCCGCCGGCCGGCCGATCCGGGTTTCCCAGCCAGTAGTCGCGGTCGACGACGGTTGAGTCACTCCATTGGGGCGCCGGCTCGGTGATCAGGTCGGCGGTGCTGAGGACCTCGCGCGTTGCGAGCTCGTGCCCGGAGGCCAGGGCCGCGATGCGTGGTTCGGTCCTCAGCAGTTCGGTGTCAAGGCCCTGGCCGTTGAAGCATCCCGCGATCGCCACGTCCGCGCGCCCGTCGCGAACCATGTCGGCCTGTTCGCCGAATCCGCTCACCACGACCCGGAGCTCCGGCGCGTCCGGTTCCGCACCGGATCGTTCGCAGATCCGGCGCAGCAACTCCGTGGCCACCCCCGGCTTGGCGGTGACGAGGAGGCCGCGGCCGGGACGGCCCGCACGCTGTGTCCGGCGCACCGCGGCATCGAGGGCTCCGAGGACGACAGCCGCTTCCTTGACCAGGGTCTCACCAGCCTGGGTCAGCGCCAGCCGGTGCCGGGTGCGATCGAAGAGGGCGACACCGAGCCTGCGCTCCAGCTGGCGTATCGCCCTGGACAAAGGCGGCTGAGCGATGCCGAGCCGCTCAGCGGCACGCGTGATGTTCAGCTCCTCGGCGGCGGCACAGAAGTAGCGCAGTTCGCGGATTTCCGGCTTGGGCATACCAGCAGGGTATGGGGCGGCACCCCATCGGACTTCGCCTTCCGGCGCTCCGGCCGCTGGGGTTGGGGGCATGACCGCGAAGGAAGTCGCCCTTGTCACCGGCGGCAACAAAGGCATCGGCCGGCAGATCGTTCATAGCCTCGCCCAGCAGGGCTTGACCGTGTTCCTCGGCGCCCGCGATCCGGGGCTCGGCCACTCGGCCGTGAAGGAACTCAAGACGGAGCCGGCCGCCGATCCCAGCGGGAGCGGTGGCCTGGATATCCGGTTCGTGCAGCTCGATGTGACCGATCCAGGGTCCGTCGAGGCCGCCGTCGACCGGATCGAGGCCGAGGCGGGACGGCTGGACGTGCTCATCAACAACGCCGGCGTCATGCTCGAGTGGGGTCTCCGGACCACCGACATCACGGCCGCGCAACTCCGCGAGACCTACGAGGTCAACGTCTTCGGCGTCGTCACGGTCACGTCAGCCTGTGTTCCGCTGCTCCGCCGTTCTCCCAATCCGCGGATCGTCAACATGTCCAGCGGTCTCGGGTCGCTCACGCTCATGAGTGACCCGACGAGCCCGCTCTCGGCCCGGGCGTTCCTCGCCTACAGTTCGTCCAAGGCAGCACTCAACGCCCTGACGCTGATCTATGCCCATTCGCTCCGCTCCGCGGGCATCAAGGTCAACGCCGTCAGCCCGGGTCTGGTGCCCACCGACCAGAATGCCGCCGCGACCTTCCCTCGCGGGGACCGTACCCCTGCCGACGGTGCCGTTGTCGCGACCCTGCTCGCGACGATCCCCGCCGATGGGCCCACCGGTGCCTTCCGCGGCCCGGACTCGCTGGACGGCGTCATCCCCTGGTGAGTCGCTGATCAGACCGCTGATGGCCGGTCGTCGCACCAATCGAGCCGGCGCGGGATCAGGCTGCCGCATCGCGGCGATCGAGCGGTTCACGGGCGACACCGTCAAGGGTGTCACCGAATCCTTCCGGAGCCGGTCGGGTGCGAGGCCAGGCCTTGGAGCGCGGGTCGTGAACTAGACCTGGGCGGCGCGGCAGGCGAGTTGGAGGGCCAGGCGCTGCTGTGGGTTGTTCAGGTCGGCCTTCAGCAGGGTTTCTATGCGGCGGATGTTGCGGCTGACGGCGTTTCTGTGGAGGTTCACCTCTTCGGCCGCCTTGGCGGGGGAGCCGTGGTGGTCCAGGTAGGCGCGCAGGATCGTGATCAGCCGTTTGGGCTGGCCACCGGGCAGGTCGAGGAGCGGCTGCAGCAGGTCCCTGACCGCCTGCTGAGCGGTGTCGGAGGAGTACCACTCTTCCAGCATCCGGTCCAGGCCGGACAGGTCGTACGTGGCCAGTGGTTCCGTCCTGTCTCTGCGCAGTGCCGTCCGGGCCTCGGAGGCGCAGGTACGCAGGCCGAGCACCCCTTCGTGGCAGGTGGAAACCCCGCACCGCACCTTGGCGCCGGCGGGGCGGACCCGTTCCAGCAGGGCCCCGGCCTCGCGTACCGCCTGCCGTAGGCCCATGCTGCCCTGGTCGCGGGGGACCGTACGGACGACCACGAGTGCGTCGCCCGCGAGGGCGGCGTTCCACGAGGGGCCGGCGAGCTCGCGCACGGCCCGGGTGGCACGGGAGGCGAGGGTGTCGAGTACGGCGTAGCGGTCGGGCCCCTCGTCCATCACCGGCTCGAACCGCAGGATGACGTGCCAGTCGTCGATCGGCAGCCCCAGGGCCCTGGCGCGCGGGACCAGTTCCTGGGCCTGCTTTTCCGGGGCGACGAGCAGTTCGGTCAGCAGGTGGGCTCGTGAGCGGGCGGGCAGTTCGTCGACGGCGCCCGCGGCCGCGGCCAGCGCGGCGAGGCGGAGCACGATCTCGGTGGCGTCGGCCCGATGTCCGCCCGGACCGCGGGCGGTGGTGAAGTCGGGGTCGACGGTGACGCCCATCGCGGCGCCGACCTCCTCGGCGATCCGTTCCGGTACGCCGCCCGCCCCGGCGATCCCCTCGACAGCGCGGGCCGCCCTGGCCAGGGAGTCGGCGGCGTCTCCGGCGAGCGCGCTCTGAACGGCCGCGATCAGCCCGGCCAGGTCCCCGTGACTTTCGCGAAACGCCGTCGCGACCACGGCGCCGAGCGGGCTGGTGCCCGAGGTGCGCGGGTCGAGGAGTTCGACGCTCACTCGCTCGGCCAGGTCCCACGCGCTGCGGCTGACGGCGGCCGGCGCGGTGAGCACCAGGGCCACCGCCCCGGCCGAGGCCGCGTCACGCAACGCCACCTCAAGCCGGTATCCCACGGCCTGCGCCGAGGCGGCCCTGGTGAGGACGAGCACCGAGCCCGCCGGCTGCCTGACCACCTCTCCCAGGCTCTCGATCAACCGCACGCTCATCCTTCAAGTGTGCCATTAGCACACAGATCACACATAATGATGCTTTCAGCACACCCATCCTTTGTCTGCACGTTCGTAGCCTGAGCGAGTGGACATCGACACCGACACGCTCCCCGCGTTCGCGCGTGGTTGCGCCGTGCTCGGCTCCGGAGGGGGCGGGACCGTCGCGATCGCCCGCGTCGCCGCCATGCAGGCGCTGGAGGATCACGGTCCAGTACGCGTGGTCCAGGCGGGCGACCTCGACCCCGACCTGCTGGTCATGCCGGCCGGTACGGCAGGCTCGTCGGCCGTCATGCTGGAACGGGTCACCGGGACAGAAGAGCCCGTGCACCTGCGCGACAAGGTCGAGGCGCTGTACGGCACACGCGTCGGCGCGCTCATGGCCAGCGAGATCGGCGGCGCCAACGGCTGCATGGCGGTCGCCTGGGCGGCCCGCCTGGGCCTGCCCCTGGTCGACGCCGACGGCATGAGCCGCGCCTTCCCCGGCATGAACCAGACGGTGATGCAACTACGCGGCATCGCCCCGACCCCGGCAGTGGTGTGCGACGAGCGCGGAAGAACCCTCGTCATCGAGCACGTCACCGGGCGCTGGCTGGAGCGGCTGGTGCGCTCGTCGCTGGAGGCGTTCGGCGGGCAGGTGGCCAGCACGGAGTACGTCCTGCGCGGACGCCAGGTCGCCACCGCCACCGCGCTCGGCTCGGTCAGCCGCGCGGTCCGCCTGGGAACCGACCTGCCCGCGCCGCTGATCACCGGCAAGATCGCCGAGGCGGCGGACGGGATTCTCATCGAGGGGCTCGGCGCCGACCAGGGCAGGCTGGTCAGGCTGGAGGCGGGCAGCGAGTTCCTCGCCGTGCTGGAGGACGGGCGGCCACTGGCGTGCGTGCCCGATGTCATCGCCCTCATCGACACCCGGACCGGCGAGGTGGTGCAGGTCGAGCAGGTGCGTTACGGCCTGCGCGTCGGCGTCGTACGCCTGCTGTGCGACCCGATCTGGTACACCACCGAGGGCCTGCGCCTGGCCGGCCCCGAAGCCTTCGGCCTCACCGGTCTGCAAAGCCCCCCTCCGCCCCCTCCGAACCCGCCCGGATTCCCCTGCCGGGCGGGTACTGGGGAGGCGTCATGAAGGCCGGGGTGGACGTCGGGCCGACCAACACCGACGCGGCCCTCCTCGACGACGACGGCCGGGTGCTGGCGACGGTGAAGGTCCCCTCGCAGCCCGACAAGCCCGTGGACAACGTCAGATCGGCGCTCGACAGGCTGAAGGCCACCGACCTCACCCAGGTGGCCGTGGGCCTGCGCGGCAGCGCGACCTCGGTCACCAGGCGGCGCGAGCTGCGCCGGGTCGCCGTCGTGCGCATCAGCGGTGACTCCGCCAGGGCCGTACGCCCCCTGTTCGGCTGGCCGGACGATCTCCGTACCGCGGTCAACGCCGGCGCGCAGATCGTGGACGGCGGCGGCGGGCTGGAACGCGACGACTGGACACCCCTCGACCGGGCCGCCGTCAGCCGCTTCGCCGCCGCCATGGCGGGCACCGCCGAGGCGTTCGCCGTCGTCGGCCTGTTCTCTCCCCTGGACGCCGAGCAGGAGCACGAGGCGGCCGAGCTGATCAGGGCCGAGGTGGGCAACCTGCCCATCGCCCTGTCGGCCGACCTGGGTTCGCTCGGCCTCCTGGAACGCGAGAACGCCACGATCCTGGATGCCGCCCTGTCCGGGTTCGCCCAGGCGGTGGCCGACGGCCTGGCCACGCTCTGCCCGGGTGCCGCCGTCTTCGTCACCCGCGGGGACGGCACGCTGATGAGCCTGGAGCACATGGCCCGCCACCCCGGCCTCAGCCTGGGCAGCGGGCCGGCCAGCGTGCTGCGCGGAGCCGGCGCGCTGACCGGGCTCGAAGACGCCGTGGTCGCCGACGTCGGCGCCCGCAGGGTCAGGGTCGGCGTGCTGTCCGGCGGCTTCCCCGAGGAGGCCGTGGGCGGCGCGAACATCGGCGGGGTCCCGGTCGGCTTCCGCATCCCCGGGCTGATCCGGGTGGCCAGACCGGTCGACGACGCCGAACTGGCCGAGGCCGTGGATCGCCTGCAACCGGGCGCCGACCGGTTGCCGCTGGTCGTCGTCGGGGGCGGGGCGCAGGCCGTACAGCAAGGCATTCACCCCGAGCACGGGCTGGCGGCGGGCGCGATCGGCGCGATCGTCAGCCCGGTCGGCGGCCACTACGAGCGGATCGTCCGGCTGCCTGACCGCGCCGGGCTGGCCGCCGCCATGGACGCCGTCATGGAAGAGGCCAGGGCGGTCGCCGTCCTGGCCGGGGCAGATCCGCGGCAGACGGTGATCATCCACGCCGACGACACGCCGCTGGACTATCTGCCCGGCACCTTCGTCAAACTCCGCGCGAGAGCGGCAGGTCCGCCGTCGCGCTGGTGAACACCCCCCGCAGAGAGGCAAGATCGATGATCGACGAGGACTATCCCCTCGAGCGAGTCCCCAAGCGCGCCCGCTACTCCTGGTTCAACGTCGCGGTGCAGCGGTTCGGGCAGCTGTCGGACCTGACCCAGTTCCTGCTCGGCGCCACCCTCGGCGCCGGCCTGTCCTTCTGGGACGCGTTCTGGGCGTTCACGCTCGGTTCGGTGATCCTTGAGGTCGTCTGCATCTTCGTCGGCATCGCCGGCATGCGCGAGGGCATGTCCACCTCGCTGCTGGCCCGCTGGACCGGGTTCGGCCGGTACGGGTCCACGATCATCGGCGTGATCATCACGTTGAGCCTGTTCGGCTGGTTCGGCGTGCAGACGGGCGTGTTCGCCGCCGGACTGCACGCGATCATGCCGTGGCTGCCCTTCTGGCTCTGGGCGCTGGTCGCGGGGCTCGGCGTGACCCTGCTGGTGATCAAGGGATTCAAGGCGATGGGGATGACGGCGTTCATCACCGTGCCCGCGTTCCTCGGCCTGGCGGGCTGGGCGATCTGGGTGGAACTTTCACGACACGACCTCGGGACGCTGGTGGCGTCGACGCCCTTCGGCGAGCCCATGACGATCGCGACCGGCGCCACCATCGTCGCCGGCTCCTACATCGTCGGCGCGGTCACCACACCCGACATGACCAGGTTCAACCGCAGTACCGGTGACGTGGTCAAGCAGACGCTCGTCGGCATCTCCCTGGGCGAGTACGTCCTGGGCCTGGCGGGGGTGCTGCTGGCGTACGCGGTCAAGTCGTCGGACGTGATCGCGATCATCACCGCGTCCTCCGGTGTGATCGGGGTCATCGTGCTGATCTCGGCCACCGTGAAGATCAACAACTGGAACCTGTACTCCGCCGTGCTCGGCCTGCTCAACGCGGTCGAGTCGACCGTCGGCCTGAAGCTGAACCGGGTCGCGGTCACCGTCGGCGTCGGCGTGGTGGGCAGCCTGCTGGCGGCGGCCGGGATCTTGGAACGTTTCACCGACTTCCTGCTGATCCTCGGCGTCGTCACCCCGCCGATCGCCGGAATCATGGTGGCCGAGTACTTCGTCGTCAGACGCTGGCGACCCGTCCTCGACGCCTCCCGCGAGCAGGGCACGCTGCCGGAGACGGAGCCCACCTGGGTTCCGGCCACGCTGGTCATCTGGGTGGTGTCCGCGCTGACCGGCTGGCTCAGCGAGCACTACCAGTGGCCCGGCATCCCGGCGCTCACCTCGCTGATCCTGGCCGGGGTGCTCTACATCGTCGCGGGGAAGCTCGGCCTCGTACGAGGCACCCGCGAGCAGCAACTCGTCCCCGCCCCATAGACCAGAAAGTTCCTCTCCCCATGCGCATCGGCATCGACGTCGGCGGCACCAACACCGACGCAGCCCTCATCGACGACGACGGCAAGGTCCTGGCCACCGTCAAGTCACCGACCACGCAGGATGTCACCGGCGGCGTCGCCGCGGCGCTGGCCGGGCTCGGTGCCACCGAGGTGTCCGCCGTGATGATCGGCACCACCCACTTCGTCAACGCGCTGGTCGAGGCGGCCCGGCTGGAGCCGGTCGCCGCCGTCCGGCTCGGCCTGCCCGCCACCGCCGCGCTGCCGCCCCTGGTCGACTGGCCGGAACGGCTGCGCGAGGTCGTCGAAGGCGCGACGTACCTGTGCCACGGCGGCCACGAGTACGACGGCACCCCCATCTCCGACCTCGACCCCGGCGAGCTCAGGAAGGTGGCGGCCGACATCCGCCGCCGGGGGCTGCGGTCGGTCGCGATCTCCTCGGTGTTCTCGCCGGTCAGCGCCGACTCCGAGGTCAGGGCCGCCGAGATCCTGGCCGCCGAGCTCGGCCCCGGCGTCCACCTGTCGGTCTCCAGCGAGATCGGCCGCGTCGGGCTGCTGGCCAGGGAGAACGCCACCATCGTGAACGCCGCCCTGAGCCGGCTGGCCGTACGCACCGTCGAGGCGTTCGGGCGGGCGCTGCGGGTGGCGGGCATCGACGCGCCCCTGTTCCTGTCGCAGAACGACGGCACGCTGATGGACGTCGCGCACGCGCGCAGGTACCCGGTGCTCACGTTCGCCTCCGGGCCGACCAACTCCATGCGCGGCGCGGCGTACCTGTCCGGTCTGAGCGACTGCGCGGTGGTCGACATCGGCGGGACCACCACCGACGTCGGCATCCTGGCCGGGGGCTTCCCGCGCGAGGCCGCGGGGGAGGCGCTGGTCGCCGAGGTACGGACCAACTTCCGCATCCCCGACGTGCTGTCCATCGGCATCGGCGGCGGTTCGGTCATCGCGGCCGACGGTACGGCGGGCCCGCGCAGCGTCGGATACCGGCTCACCGAGCAGGCGCTGGTGTTCGGCGGGTCCACGCTGACCGCCACCGACCTGGCCGTGGCCGCCGGCCGGGCGGCGATCGGAGACCCGGGACGCGTGTCGGGGGTGTCCTGCGCGGGACCGCTCAAGGACATCGAGGCGCGGGTGGCCGAAGCCGTCGACCGGATGCGCACCTCGCCCGCCCCGCTGCCCGTCGTCCTGGTGGGCGGCGGCAGCATCCTCATCGACACCTTGCCCGGCTTCGCCGACGTGCGGCGGCCCGACCACTTCGAGGTGGCCAACGCCGTCGGCGCCGCCATCGCCCAGGTGGGCGGGGAGGTGGATCGCGTGTTCTCCGGGCCGCGCGAGGCCGTACTGCGGGAAGCCAAGGACGAGGCCACCGCCCGCGCCGAGCGGGCGGGCGCGCGCACGGGCAGCGTGCGGATCGTGGACGTGGAAGAGCTCCCGCTCGCCTACCTGCCCGGCGACGCCACCCGCGTCCGCGTGAAAGCCGTCGGTGACCTGGACCTGGAGAAGATCAATGCGTGAGATCACCGTAGACCTGCTCGATGACCTGGCCCGGGGAGCCGGCATCCTCGGCACAGGGGGCGGCGGCGACCCGTACGTCGGCAAGCTGTTCGCCCGTGAGGCGATCCGCGAGCACGGGCCGGTGCCGCTGTACTCGATCGAGGAGGTGCCCGCCGACGCCACGGTCGTGCCCATCTCCACGATGGGCGCGCCGACGGTGATGCTGGAGAAGCTGCCCGCGGGGACCGAGGAACTGGCCGTCCTGCGCGCGCTGGAGGCCGTGATCGGCCGGCCCGCCACGCACATCGTGCCCATCGAGGTCGGCGGGATGAACTCGATGACCCCCATCGCCGCGGCGGCGCAGGCGGGACTGCCCTTGGTCGACGGCGATGCCATGGGCCGCGCCTTCCCCGAGGCGCAGATGGTCCTGCCCACGCTCATCGGAGTGAGCAACACGCCGATGGCGCTGGCCGACGACAAGGGCAACACCCTCGTCCTGGAGGCGATCTCCAACCACTGGGCGGAGAAGATCGCCAGAGCGGCGTGCGTACGGATGGGCTGCCAGCTGTCCTCTGCCGACACCGTGCTGCGCGGGTCGCAGCTGCGCGATGGTCTCGTGCCCGCCACGCTGACGTTGGCCGAGGACCTGGGCCGTGCCGTACGGCTGGCGCGCGAGGCGCACACCTCGCCGGTCGGGGCCGCGCTGGCCGTACTGGGCGGGACGGAGCTGTTCGCGGGCAAGGTCGTCGACGTCGAGCGCCGCACCACCGGGGGTTTCGCCCGCGGCACGGCGCGCCTGGAGTCGTCGTACGGGGCGCTGGAGCTCAGTTTCCAGAACGAGCATCTGCTGGCCCGCCGCGACGGCACGATCGTGGCCACCACCCCGGACCTGATCTGCGTCCTGGACACCGAGTCCGGCGAACCGGTCACGACCGAGGCACTGCGCTACGGCCTGCGTGTCACCGTCATCGCCGCGCCCTGCGACCCGCGCTGGCGCACGCCAGAGGGGCTGGAGCTGGCCGGGCCTCGCTACTTCGGCTATGACTGCGACTACGAGCCGCTGGTGATCGGCTGAAGGCACTCCTTGACAGGCAGCCAGCTGGCTGCCTAAATTAAAGGCAGCTAAATGGCTGCATATCGACGGGGCGAGGCGGCATGGACGAGGTGTTCAAGGCACTGGCCGACCCGAGCCGGCGCGCGCTGCTCGACTCGCTCAACGCCCGCAACGGGCAGACGCTGCGCGAGCTGTGCGCCGGACTCGACATGGCCCGGCAGTCCGTCAGCAAGCACCTCGCGGTGCTGGAGGAGGCCGGGCTCGTCACCACCGTACGGCGGGGCCGGGAGAAGCTGCACTACCTCAACGCCGCGCCCGTGCACGAGATCGCCCACCGGTGGATCAGCCGTTACGACCAGCCCAGGGTCCAAGCCCTGGCGGACCTGAAACTCGCCCTGGAGGAGATCCCGATGGACGCGCCGACCTTCGTCTACACCACCTACATCCGCACCACCCCGCAAAAGCTCTGGCAGGCGCTGACCGAGCCCGCCTTCACCCGCCGCTACTGGGCCACGGAGTTCACCACGGACTGGTCCGCCGGCTCGCCGATGACCTGGGACAACCACGGGGTGGAGATCAGCGACCCGGAGCAGGTCGTGCTGGCGGCCGAACCTTACAGCCGCCTCTCCTACACCTGGCACGCCGTCACCCCGGAGCTCGCCAAGCGCTTCGGCTGGGACGAGGACGTGCTCGCGCGACTGTCCGCCGAGGCCCGCTCGAAGGTCACCTTCACGATCGAGGAGAACGGGCCGGTCGTGAAGCTCACCGTCGTGCACGACGGCTTCGAGCCCGGATCGAGCCTGGCCGAGATGGTCAGCCACGGCTGGCCGAACGTGATCGCGAGCCTGAAGACGCTGCTGGAGACCGGCGAACCGCTGCCCGAAGACGCGTGACCTCAGGCGATGTAGACGTTCATGTCGGTGAAGTCGAGGGTGACGGTGTAGGGCTTGTGGAAAGCGTGGGCGAAGTCGGCCAGCTTGTAGAACCCTTCGTGGCCGAGCGTGCTCTTTCCGCCCGCGTAGCAGTAGGCGCCCTTGGCGGTGGCACCGCCGAGGCGGACCTCCTTCGGGTAGCAGGGGTGAACGACGACCGGCTGGCCCCCGGCATAGCCGGCCAAGGGGCGGTCGTAGTCGACGCGGACCCCCAGCCGCCTGGCCGTCTCCTCGGAAATGCCCGCGACCTGTTCGCCGGTACCGCCGATGTTCAGGGCCACCACCCCGCTGTCTGAGCCGGCGACGCTGCCCTCGGTGTGCAGCAGGTGCTCACCGGCCAGCCACAGCGGCAGCGGCTCGACCCCTGCTCGTGCGCGCGCCTTCCGGGCCGATTCAGGGGTACGGCGGCGCAGTATCAGCGACCGGCCCGCGTAGTCGAAGGTGGACAGCAGGTGGTAGAAGATCCACGTGCCGATCATGCCGTCGTGGGCCTCGGGGGCGACTTCTCCGCCCGACTCGAGCTCCGACCACCCCACGGGGATGTTGCGCAGTTCGATGCCGCCTAGCTTGAAGGATTCCAGGACCCCGTAGTACAGCCACATGATGTCGCCGAAGGCCTCGATCCTTTGCTTGGCCACGGCGCTCAGCCCGGCCTCCGCGGCGACCTTCGCGCTCACCCCCAGACCGCCGACGCGGGTGTAGAACGTGAAGCTCTTCGACGGCCCGCCGTTGACCGAGGCCTCGACCAGCGGAAACGGGTCCGTCTGCTGCCATGGCAGCCGCGCGAGGTCACCGTGGATCTGATACGGCGTGCCACGGAAGGCCGCGAACTGTTTGGCGTAGGCCTCCTCGCCGGCCGCGTGCCAGCAGGGTGCGGCGAGGGCGAACTTGTCCTGCCGGGTGTAGCAGTCGGCCAGGAGCCGGTTGGTCTGTTCGTCGTCGGGCGCCAGGCCGAGTGCCGTCGTGAGGTATTTCTCGGCGTCGGGGAACTTGTTGCCGAGCAGCGCCACATAGCCGCGCCGGCGTGCGGCGTGGACGTTCCCGGGGTCTGTTTTCAGGATCTCCTCGTACGCGCGCCCGGCCCGCTCGAACTTCCCGGCCTCGAACAGCGTGTCCGCTCGGCTGCTTCCGCCCATGACCAAGACCTTCTCCTCTTCGTGAGCACGACTGGCCTGCCGGTCAACTATCGGCGGGCCATGTTCACGCTTCGTCAGCGCCGTGTCATGGTCGTGTCACCGCGTTCGCGCCCCGATCCCGCGGTCATGGGGAAGGTTCGAGACGACGAGACGCAGGGGGATCGAGATCGGCAACAGGGCCGGAGGACCGGCACTAGGCACATTCCGAAGGCGGCATCCGGCGAGGATGCCGCCTCTCGCGCTTCAGCCGAGGCCGGATCGGGCGATCACGTTGGTGATGCTGATGCGCACCGCGGTGAAGCCTTCCTGTACGAACGATGCGGCGACGCCGTCCGCGGGTTGGGTGGGGTAATAGCGTTCGGCGATACCCACCGCCACGCGTTTGATCTGCTCCGGTTCGGTGGAGGTTCGCGCCTGTCCCTCGATCGACACGAAGCTGTACGGCTGCCGATCGTCGCCGACGCACACCGCGATGCGCCGGTCACGCGCCAGGCTCCTGCCTTTGACGCTTCCGGGCGAAAGGGCGAAGGCGAGTTCGTCGCCGTCGAGGACGAAGCAGACCGGGGTGACGTGCGGCCGCCCGTCGGCGCGCGTAAGGGCTATGTGGGCCAGCCTCGTTCCCGCTGTGACGAAGGAACGCCATTCGTCATCGGTCATCGTTGTCATGGGTGTCATTCCTTTCGCAGCGCCAGCGGGTGGCGCTGAACCCGTTCTCCTTGCCGAAGGCGAACACCTGCGCCGGCTCCATCGCGTAGACGTGCCGGGGATCGCTGAGGGCGGTGTCGGCCGGGTCGTAGAACTCGCCCTCTCTGACGAACGGATGCCACCACGGATACTTGTGCGGGAACAGCTCGGCGACCTCTCGCAGCCTGGCCGCGTCCCGGACGAGATGGGCGCCGCCTTCGAGCACCAGGTCGACATCAGGACCGGGCACCGTGATCGCGCAGCCGTTGTTCCGCACGAGGTTGCGGGCCTTGCGGGACTGCCGGAAGGTGACGAAACAGACCATTCCTTCGAGCCATACGGCCAGCACCGGCACCACGTGCGGCCGCCCGTCCGGGTCGGTGGTGGCCAGCAGGTAGTCGCCCGCTCCGGCCACCCGCGTGCGTACGTCCGCCCAGCTGAGAGCCGTCAGGGGCGTGCCGCGAGGACTGGACAGCTGCTCGGGGGCCGGCTCCAACGTCGTCATAGTCATGACGCTAGGTGAGCCCGTCGCATCACGAAAAGCGATGGTTTTCGATCAAGGCAATCGCTATGAGCGATGGTGCGACGTGTCGTGACGGCTGCCGGCGATCTGGGTGGCGAGGAAGTCGAGCCGCTCCGGCTGGCGGTCCGGGGGGATGCGGCCGCTTTCCGACAGGACGGCCATGCCGTGCAACGCGCTCCAGGTGACTTCGGCGAACAGCTCCCGTCGCGGGTTGTCCGGGCGGAAGCAGTTCACGAACTCGTCGAAACCGGCGCGCAGCGCGGGCGGCGTCTCGGCGTGCCCGAACTTCACATCGGTGGGCAGGACGAACATGGCCTGGTAGAGGGCGGGCTGCTCGCTCGCGAACTCCAGGTAGGCGCGGCAGACGGCGTGCAGTGCCTGAGGCGGCTCGGGGGCGGCCAGCCGGGCATGGCGCAAGCGGTCCGCGAGTTCACCGAAGCCTTCGAGGGCGACGGCGCTCATGATGGCGTCCTTGCCGTTGAAGTGGCTGTAGAGCACGGGCTGGCTGTACTCGACGCGATCGGCCAGCCTTCGCGTGGTCACCGCCTCCCACCCTTCGGCCTCGGCCAGTTCGCGGGCGGTCGTGATGATCAGCTGGTGGCGTTGGGCGCGTTCACGTTCGCGGCGCTTGCTGATGGCGGACATGGAGACATCCTAGCAACGCTAGACATCGTGTCCGCGATAGGTCTACAGTCGCTATCAGATCTAGCGCTGCTAGAAATATCGTTGTCGAGAGGACTCCTCATGCTCAGCATCATCGCCACCGTGCTCGCCGGACTGCTCGGCGCGGGCGTCATCTTCATGGGCGCCCAATTCTTCTGGGCGCCGCAGGCCGCGGCGGGCTTCGGCATCCCCGACACGCCGACCGAGGACAGCACCTTCCGTGCCTGGCTGTCCGTCAAGGGCGTGCGCGACATCGGCGCGGGGCTCCTGATCCTCGTCGTGCTGGTCGGCGGGACGACTCACCTGCTGGGCTGGGTCATGCTGGCCGCCGCCTTCATCCCCGTCGGCGACGCGGCGATCGTGCTGCGCGGCAACGGCCCCAAGGCGACCGCCTACGGCGTCCACGCCGCCACGGCGGCGGTGATGCTGGTGATCGGCGCACTCCTGCTCATCGCGTGACCACTCGTCGTCAGTTTACTCAGCCAGGGCAGGCCCTTCCTCGCCCAATCAAGATCGAGATAATCGGATGCCGCCACCGCATCAAAGCCGATGACCCTGGTGCCACACTTGCTGATCGCTCTTGGCGATTGAGTTGATCGGAAACCATCGCTTTTCGTGATGGCTCATAGCCCCTAGCGTGGCTGGCATGACAAGCACATTCGTGTTGATTCACGGCGGGGGAGATGTCGGGTGGTCCTGGCATCTGGTGGAGGCCGAGCTACGGGCGCGTGGGCACGACGTGCTGGCTCCCGACCTTCCGGGCGATGACGAGTCGAAGACCCTGGCGGACTACGCCGACGCCGTGATCGAGGCGGTCGGTGACAGGCGGAACCTGGTCGTCGTGGGCCACTCCTTCGGCGCGTTCACCGCCCCGCTGGTCGCCGATCGGTTGCCCGTCGACGCGCTGGTCCTGCTGGCCGGCATGATCCCGTCGCCGGGTGAGTCGCCGGACGACTGGTGGGCCAACACCGGCTACCGGAGCGCGGCGGAGGAGCAGGCCAAGCTCGACGGCGGTCTGACCGGCAACGCGGATCCGTACGTGAGCTTCTACCACGACGTACCGCGGGAGCTGGCCCGGGAGGCTCTGGGCAAGGAGCGCGCGCACCCGTCGAGCACCGCGTCGGCCGCTCCGTGGCCGCTGGCCGCGTGGCCGGACGTGCCGACGAGGTTCGTGCTCTGCGCCGAGGACCGTGTCTTCCCGCCCGAGTTCATGCGCCGCCTGGCGGCCGACCGCCTGGGCATCGTTCCGGACGAGATCGCGGGCAGCCACTGCGTCGCGCTCAGCCGCCCCAAGCAGGTGGCGGATCTGCTGGTGGGGTACGCGACCTTGAGGCCCCGGCAGGCCGATCTCGATCCGTGACATGGTGGTGGATCACTACGGAAGAGGGATGATCGTGCGAAAGATGGCCTGGGCCCTGGTCGCCGCCACCTTGTTAACGTCACTGCTCGGAGCACCGGCGCGGGCCGCGGTCTCCCATCGGGTCTGGCACTGGAACGTCGCCGGCAACACCATGCACAAGGGATCCACCACCGACGGGCTCATCCCCGCGGCCGTCTCCTCCATCACCGGCGCCAGGGCGGTGTTCGCCTCGGTCAACGAGCTGTGCCAGCAGCAGTTCGACGCCCTCATCCAGCGACTGCGTACCGCGGGCTGGCCTGAGGATCCGGCCAACTTCGCCCGGTTCGAGGCGACCATCCCCGGCCGGGCGGGCGGGCCGTGCCAGGGCAAGGCCTACGGCATCGGGCTGTTCAGCAAGAAGCCGCTCGGCGCGGCCGACCGGATCACCCTGCCCTACGACGGCAATGAGCCGCGCAAGCTGCTCTGCGCGCCGTTGCGTGAACAGAAGCGCCTGCGCTTCTGCACGACGCACTCCACCTTCGTCGACGCCTTCCGCCTTCCGCAGCTCACCGCGATCTTCGAGCGGATGGACGCCTACCGGGCGGCCGGCGACCAGGTCATCGTCGCGGGCGACTTCAACGCCGCCCCCAACTTCGAGCGGATGAACCGCTTCTACTCCTCCCAGGTGAACACTCCGAACAACGACGGCAACACCGGCCACTTCCGCGAGGTGGACGACGCCGACGCCGCCGCCTGCCCCGGCTATGGCGAGGGCACGCTCCAGAAGGCCGACGGCGGCGGCCCGTGCCGTACCGGAACGAAGATTGACATGATCTTCACGCACGACGGCGATTACGTGGCCGCCTCATCCTCGGGCGACGCGCGGCCGTCACCCACGACCTGCGCGGGGAACGCCTGCTCCGACCACCGGATCCTCACCGGGACCGTAACGCTGCGCCCGCTTGAGGAAGGGGCTGTCGCGCGGGCCGGAAACGGGTAGCGTCCTGCGGAGGACGCCCAGCGCGATGGAGGCCGCCGATGACCGAGGTTCCAGCGCCGCGTGGCGAACGGTCGGTCGAGCTCCACGGCGACAACCACGGGATCATCACGACCGGCGACCACGCGAACATCACGCAACTGGTGACGCGGATCGAGGCGGTGCGCCCGGTCGAGGGCGTCACGGTGCCGCCGGGGCTGGGGAACGTGCCCGCGGTACCGCGCACGTTCGTCGGGCGCGCGGAGGACCTGGAGGTCCTGCACGCGACGCTGATCGAGGACAGGCCGGTGGTGGTGCGGGCGCTGCACGGGATGGGCGGCGTCGGAAAGTCGACCTTCGCGGCACGGTACGCGCGGCAGTACCGCGACCACTACCAGATGGTCTGGTGGATCGTGTCCGACACCGAGGAGACGGTGTCGGCGGGTCTGGCCGATCTGGCGGTCGCGCTCCAGCCGGAGCTCGGCGGGCTGCCGGCGCAGGCGCTCACGCTCCGGGCGAAGGCCTGGCTGGCCTGCCATTCCGGCTGGCTATTGATCTGTGACAACGCTTCGGGCCCCGGCGTGCTCGGCGATCTCGCCGCGGTCGCCGGCGACGGACGGATGATCATTACGAGCCGGTTGGCGCATGGCTGGCACGCTCTCGGCGCCGACACCGTTCACCTGGACGTTCTGGGCGAGGCGGCCTCGCTCGAACTGCTCCTCTCCTTCGCCCCGCAGGGTCAGGCCGGCGCCTGGCCGGGCGCGGCGGGCCTCGTCGCCCGTCTCGGCGGGCTTCCGCTGGCGATCGAGCAGGCGGGCGCCTATCTCCAGGAGACCGGCCTCACTCCCGATGCGTACCTGCGGCTCCTGGGCGAGCAGCCCGCCCGCCTCCACGACAGCACGGCCGAAGGCTCCGCGGGACGCGCGACGATCGCCCAGGTCTGGAAGACGACCCTCGACACGATCGGCGTACGCTCCCCGCTTCCCGGCGACCTTCTCGCGATCCTGGCGTGGCTCGGCCCGGAACCCGTCCCGCGGACCGTCTTCCGGGCCCTGGCCCAGCCCAAGCCGGTCTACCGGCGGCGGCGTCCGTGGGAACGCCGCGACCGCGACGGCTGGAGCACGACCCGGGCGTTGTGCGACTCCCTCGACGTCGAGGAGGCTCTCGGCCGCCTTGACGCCTACAACATGGTCAGCCTGACCTCCGAGTACGTGACCGTGCACCGGCTCGTCCAGGACGTCACCCGGACGGCGGAGGGGGCGGCGCCCGGCATCGCCAGGGACCGCGCGGCGATCCTGCTCGAACTCGCCTTCCCCGCGGACCCGAGTCTCCCAGAGGCCCGGACGGTGGTCCGCGCGCTGCTCCCGCACATCACCACGCTGGCGTCCAGGACCCCGAAGGAGGCCGAGGGCCTGGCCCTGCCGTTCCTCCTGTGGTACACGTCCGTGTTCCTCGGCGAGCAGGGCGACGTCCTGCGGGCCGTCGCTCTCCTGGACCGTGCGCTGGAGTCGGCTCGGCGGCTCTACGGCGCCGTCCATCCGGTCACGCTGTACGTCCGTGACGCGCTCGGCGTGGCCTGCCAGGACGCGGGGGAGCTGGGTGACGCCATCGCGCTGCTCAAGGCGAACCTCGCCGACCGCAAGGCCAGGCACGGCCGTAACGACCCGCGCACCTTCGAGAGCCGCCGCCACCTCGCGCTCGCCTACCAGGCGGCCGACGACCACGCCCAGGCCACGGTCCTGTTCGAGCTGCTCCTGGCCGACCGGGAACGGCTGCTCGGACCCCACGACCCGTTCACGCTCCAGAGCCGCCACGATCTGGCCAACGCCCACTACCGCGCGGGCGACCAGGCGACGTCGATCCCTCTGTTCGAGGAGGCCCTCGCGGCGTGCGAAGAGGTACTCGGCCCGGCGCACGGCCATACCCTGGGGGTCCGCAACAACCTCGCGCTCGCCTGCTCGCGCAACGGCGACGAGGAACGCGCGGCCGCGCTGCTGCGGAGGAATCTGGAGGAGCGGGAGCGGGAGCACGGCGCCGACCACCCGGACACCCTCCTCGCCCGCTTCAACCTGGCGGACGTCCTCGCGCGGATCGGGGACGAGGACGGCGCGCTGGCCATGCTGGAAGCCGTCGTGGAGGACAGCGAAAGGGTCCTCGACGATCTGCACCCCGACCGGCTCGCCAACCGCGAGGGACTCGCGGACGCCTACCTGAGCGCCAAGGAGTACACGAAGGCCGTCCCGCTGCTGGAGAAGCTGCTGGAAGACCGGGAACGGGCGCTGGGCCCCGACCACCCGAGCACGCTGGACGTCCGGAGCGACCTCGCCGGCGCCTACTCGCTGACCGGCGGGCTCGACCGCGCCCTGCCGATGTTCGAGGAGGTCCTGGCCGCCAGGGAGCGGGTGCAGGGCGACGGCCACCGCAGGACCCTGGACGCGCGCCGCGACCTGGCGCTCGCCTTCGAACAGGCGAGACAGCCCTATCGCGCCATCCCCCACTTCAAGCGCGTCCTCGCGGACAGCTCCAGACTGTTAGGCCGCGACCACCCGGAAACGTTGGACGCTCGCCAGGATCTCGCGAGCGCGTATCAATCCGTCGATGACCTGAAACGGGCCGTTCCGCTGTACGTGGAGGCCGTTGAGGGCTTCGCCAGGCTTCTTGGCGAGGACGATCCGAAGACCTTCGGAGCCCGGCGCGACCTGGGATTCGCCTACGAGCAGATCGGGGATCACGAACGCGCGCTCCGGCAGTTCGAGATGGCGCTCCCCGGCCACGAGCTGGTTCTGGGGCCGGACCACATCCTGACGGAGGCGGTCCGTGACTCCCTGCGCTTCCTCACCGAGAACCTCGACTGGCTCGGCGACGAGAACTAGAAGGCGCCCGGCCGGTGGGGCTACCCCTACCGCGGGTTGGCCTGCTGGCATGATCACTCACGAAAAGCCGGACATATAGCTTCATAGCGCCACAAACAACTGATGAAGGGGCTTTGTCCGTGTCTGGCACCACCTCGTTCCGCCGTATCGTCTCCCGCTCCGCCGTCGTCGCGCTGGCCGGCGCGGCCTGCCTCGCGGCCACCGCCGGGAGCGCTGGAGCGATCATCAACGGCTCCAAGCCCACTGAGTCCTACCCCTTCATGGCCACCATCCCGACCACGGCCCCGCTCGTGGGCCTGACGGACGGCACCTGCGGCGCCGCTCTGATCGACCCGCAGTGGGTCGTGACCGCCGCGCACTGCCTCGACATGGAGATCGGCTCCATCCCGGCGGGGACGGTACGCATCGGCAGCGACGAGCGTAAGTCCGGCGGAACCGTCCGCAAGATCGCACAGGCGTTCCTTCACCCCGGCTACGCCCAGAACGCCCCGAACAAGAACGACATCGCGCTGGTACGCCTGGACCGGCCGGTCAGCGTCAAGCCGATCACGATCGCCAAGCGGGCGGGCGGGCCCGGCACGCCGACCCGGATCATGGGCTTCGGCATCACGAAGTTCAGCACCGACCCCGCCGAATGGACGATGTCCGGCAAGCTCCGCCAGCTCGACACCCGCCGCGGCGCCGTCTCCGAGTGCGGCGCCGGTTACGCCGACGACACCCGCCTGTGCACGGTCAGCCAGAAGCCCAAGGCCATGGCCTGCAACGGCGACTCCGGCGGCCCCCAGATCCAGCGCGGCCGCGGCGGACGCTGGGAGCTGATCGGCGTCACCTCCGGCCCCGGCGCCAAGAGTCCCTCCTGCGAGCGGGGCCCCGGCCTCTACACCAACGTGCCCGCCTACGCCGACTGGATCAACAAGACCGTGAACGCCACCCGGTAGCCCGTCAAGCGTTCGTCGCGGCGACATCGCGGAAGTCGGCGGCATGGTCGCGGGCCCACTGCGCGAAGGTCCGGGCCGGGCGGCCGGTGACGACCTCCGCCGTGGGCAGCGGGCCCAGCTGCGCCGGATCGAAATCCGATGCCGCGTCGGGGTCGGCCGGGTTTCCGGCGTAGTCGGTGAAGCCCAGCAGGAAGTCCGCGGCCTCCGCGGCGAACCCGCCCTGCGCGAGGTACACCTTCCGGGCCTCGGCCGGGCTGAGCTCCTCGAAGCGGATCTCCTCGCCGATCGCCGCCGCGATGGCGCGGACCTGGTCGCGAAGGCTGATCAGCTCCGGTCCGTTGACGTCGTAGGCCTTGCCGGTGTGACCGTCTTCCAGCAGCGCCGCGAGCGCCACGTCGGCGATGTCCCGCTCGTGCACGGGGAACCAGCCCGAGTCGGGGTTGGCGTCCCGCACCACCCGCTCGGCCCGGATCGACGGGCCCCACAGCGGCAGCTTGTTCGCCGCGAACTCGCCCGGCCGTACGTGTGTCCACTCCAGCCCGGACTCCTCGGCCGCCCGCTCCACGGGCAGGTGGAACGTCGTGTCGTAGCCGCCGGTCACCGCGCCCGACGACAACACCACCAGGCGCCGCACTCCCGCTCGCGTCGCCAGCGCGACCACCTCTCGTGCGGTGGAGGGTTCGGGGAAGAGGTACATCCGGTCGACGCCGGTCATGGCCGGTTCCACCGTGCGCGGGCGCGTGAGGTCGCCCGCCATGACGTCGACGCCGCCGGGCAGCTGGGCCCCGGCCGGATTCCGCGTCAGGGCGCGCACCTCCGCGCCCGCGTCGAGCAGTCCCTTTGCCACAAGCCGCCCTACGTTGCCGGTCGCGCCGGTCACCAGTACTCGCATCGGCTGAGCCCTTCTCGAATTTCCGTACTGCCTACGGTTAAACAATACCGTAACGTATACGGGAAATAGGACACGAGGAGATGTGATGGAACGCAGCGGCGGCGGCGATCCCGGCGCGACACTGCGGCTGCTGTGGCGTGGCGCCGCCCCGGGCGGCGACCGGCCCGCGCGGGGACGGCCACCGAAGATCACGCTCGGGCAGATCGTCACCGCGGCGATCGCCGTGGCCGACCGCGACCAGCTTGAGGCCACGACCATGGACAAGGTCGCCGGTGAGCTGGGCGCCGGCACGATGTCGCTGTACACGCACGTCCCCGGCAAGGCCGAACTGATCGACCTGATGGTGGACGCCACGTGGTGTGAGCTGGCCCTGCCGTACGGCACGGATCCACGGCCGGAGGGCTGGCGGGCTCAGGTGGAGCTGTACGCTCACCGGGCCTCGGCGCTGCACGGGCGTCATCCCTGGCTTCGTGAGATCTCGACCGTGCGTCCGCCCTTGGGCCCCGGCCTGCTGGCCCGGCAGGAGTACCTGCTGTCCGCGCTGTCGGGCACCGGCCTCGACGCCGTTCAGAGGACGGCCGCGACCGACGCGATCGTGACCTTCGTGGACGCCGCGGCCGGCGCGCAGGCGGAACACGCGTACGCCGAGCAGGTCAGCGGCCAGTCCGACCCCGACTGGTGGGCGGCGCGACAGGCGTTCTGGACGGAGATCTTCGATGCCGGCCGCTACCCCTCCATCGCGCGGGCCTGGACGGAGGGCGGGCTGAGCCGTAGCGCCGCCGAGGCCTCCGCGATGGCGTTCGACCTCGGGCTGAGCAGCCTGCTGGACGGGATCGAAGCGCGCGTGACATCAGGGTAGGACGCGGCGTGGGTTGAGTGAGGACCGTGGGTGCTGTTAGCTTCGCACGGTGGACGACAGGCGTGCACGTGCGGAGGCGATCGAGGACTTCGCGGCGTCCCTGCGGGAACTGCGCAACTCTGTCGGCAACCCACCTTTTCGGGAAATGTCCGGCCGGTCCGGGGCGATCTCCCACACGACGTTGCACGAAGCCGTCAAGGGCAACCGGCTCCCGAGCTGGGAGACCACCGTCGAGTTCGTCAAGGCGTGCGGCGCGGACCCGGCCGCGTACCGCGAACATTGGGAAAGGGCGAACCTGGCGGTCAGATCCGTGAGCGCCGTGGAACCCCGCGCGGACACCTCGGCGGGCCCCGCCACCGAGCCGCGGAAGCCCTGGCCGCCGGTCTCCGTGCGGGGGAGCGCCGGGCGGTTCCGGCTGACGCGCCCGGCCGTGATCGCGGCGGCGGGCGCCGTCGTGCTGGGGGCGGCGGTCCTCGTGGAGGTGGTCGTGGTCAATCGCGACTCCACACCCGCGGGACCCGGCCCGAACCCTCCGGCCGTCAGCGCGTCGATCGCGCTGTCCTCCACCGGTTGCCCGGTGCGGTCGAGCAACCCGCCGCCCGCCTCGCCGCTGTACAAGGGCGACGCGGCCGTGTTCGTCGCGGACGTCACGCTCCCCGACTGCATGCACGTCGGCACGGGCGAGATCCTGACCAAGGTGTGGCGGCTCAAGAACGCCGGGAGCGTGCGGTGGAAGGGGTACTCACTCCGGCGCCTCGAACCCGCGCAGCAGGCTGATCAATGCCGGACCGTCGCCGACGTGCCGATCAAGGACACGCGACCCGGGGAGATGGTCGAGATCCAGACCGACATCACGACGCCGATGAAGCCGGGACTGTGCTACGCGCGGTTCAAGATGGTGGACGCCTCCGGAACGGTCGTGTTCCCCGGAAGCCGGCCGGTCACGTTCCAGATCATCGTCAACAAACGGTAGTTCCCCGCCGCGTACGACACGGCGGGGAACAGAGAGGGGATTCAGGAGCCGATGCCGATCCCCGTGTAGTAGCTCCGGAGGATCCTGGCGTAGTTCCAGCCCGCCTTGGCCTTGTCGCGCGAGCCCTTCTGCGACATCCAGTCCCCGTCGACCCAGTTGCCGCACGCCGTCGTCGTCGAGCAGTACTGGGCCTTGAAGATCTTCCCGCCGCGGGTCAGCCGGATGCCCCAGGTCGCGTCCACCGCGGCGCTCGTCGCCGCCTTCGCGGAACCGGGCTTGTACACCTGGCTCGACGTGTGGTCATAGACGTCGAAGCACTGGCCGCTCGGGGTCTTGCGGTTCGAGCGCATCGCCCAGTACCAGCCGAAGTTCTTGACGGCCAGCGCCCCCGCCCTCAGGGACTCCCTGGGCCAGCTCGACACCCACTCGTTGGGCAGGACGTTCTTGACGTACGTCTTGAAGTCCACCCGTTCCACGCGATTGATGGACTTGCGGTACACGAGGATCGTCGTGGGCAGCCTGGTGTCCGTGCCGTCGGACTTGCACCCGGTGACCGGCGGCTTGGACGTCAGGAACAGGTGTGAGGCGTTCTGGTTCTTGAGGGTGGGGTTCAGGTTGCCTCTGGCGCCTGCGGCGAAGTCCTGGAATTTGCCGGTGTGGCCGCTGTTGAAGTAGACGCGGACGGTTTTGCTGCTGCGGTTCCAGACGGAGGCGGCGGAGTTCTTGATGCATTTGCCTTTGCCGGCGCCGGGTCCCTTGAAGTCGAAGCAGGAGGGTTGTTTGGTGGCGTAGTCGCCGACGGATCCGGTGAAGTCGGAGACGGATCCCTGGTTGTTGCTGTTGAAGTAGTAACAGAATTCGCCGGCTTCGCAGACGCCGTTGCGGTTCGCGGCCGAGGCGGGGGCCGAGGTGGTGGCGAGCATGGTCCCGCCGAGCGCCATCGCTGAGAGCAGCCGTACGGTTCGGGTGAGCACAGGTGTCATCCTCACTACTTGACGGTGTAGCCCTGGGAGTTCCAGAACGGGCCCGGGTTCGGGTTCTGCAGGTCCCAGTCCTTGACGCTCTTGGCCGCCCGCAGGTGGCGTCCGGGGCGCATTTCGACGTGGGTGTGCGCGGACGACTTCTTCGACACCCCGTGCCAGGACTCCGTGCCGAGGAGCTGGCCTCGCCTGACCTGCTGGCCCACGCGCAGGGAGTCCAGCGGATCGGTGTGCAGGTAGATCACCGTCTTGTTCAGCGAGGCCATGTAGATGGAGATGGTGGAAAGCCCTGACCCGCCGGGCGCCCCTTGCCGGACGTTGATGATCTGGCCTGCCACCAAGGAGCGGACGTTCGCGCCCAGGCCCCGGACGATGTCGATGCCCTCGTGCCGGCCGGGGGTGTTCTTGTAGCCGTCATAGCCGGTGGAGATCCGGCCGCTGGCCGCGTACAGGGAGAACGACATGATGGCGCGGGGCGTCGATGACCCCGGGCCGAACAGGTGTGAGGCGTTCTGGTTCTTGAGGGTGGGGTTCAGGTTGCCTCTGGCGCCTGCGGCGAAGTCCTGGAATTTGCCGGTGTGGCCGCTGTTGAAGAAGACGCGGACGGTTTTGCTGCTGCGGTTCCAGACGGAGGCGGCGGAGTTCTTGATGCATTTGCCTTTGCCGGCGCCGGGTCCCTTGAAGTCGAAGCAGGAGGGTTGTTTGGTGGCGTAGTCGCCGACGGATCCGGTGAAGTCGGAGACGGATCCCTGGTTGTTGCTGTTGAAGTAGTAGCAGAATTCGCCGGCTTCGCAGACGCCGTTGCGGTTCGCGGCCGAGGCGGGGGCCGCGGTGGCGAGTGCCGTTCCGCCGAGCGCCATCGCCGCGGTCGCCGCGGCGAGGATCCTGGTGAGCGTTGTCATATTGTTCTCCTTCTGTCCGTGGTGTCGGGGTTGCTGGGGTTCGGCGGATTCACCGGCGCCGGTACTCCTCCCAGGTGCGGATGGTCACCTTCGGGCCGTCGTCGGGACCACGGCCGGCGAGGCCGTTCAGACCGAGGTAGTAGTCACCGACCTGGTTCTGGGCCTGGCCGGAGAGAGCGGTGTCGCTGATGGCGACGGCGTGGATGTGCCACGGCCAGTCATCCTGCTGGGGATTGCGCACCCACGCGGCGAAACCCACACGGCGCAACCCACGCACGACCGCGGTCCGGGTGGCGGAGTTCATCCCTTCCACCGAAATGTCCACGACGCCACCGCCGTCGTGGGTGCCCGCGGACGTGGGGTCGCCGCCGGGGTTGTACGAACCCTGATCCAGCTTGAGATCGCGCCCGAGCAGCCGCTTCGCCTCGGTCAGCATGGTTCGCGTACGCGTGTTGACGACGAAGCCGCCGGAGGACACCCGGGGGCCGGGGTCGACGATGCGGGTGACCTTGAAGCGGCCGGCGCCGAGGCTGGTGAGCGACGTCCTGCCCGGGAGGCCGTTGGCGTCGAGACCGCTGAGGCCGAGGGACTTCTGATAGCCGGCGTAGGCGGTGACCGTGGTGGTGCCGAAGTACCCGTCGACCCACTTCGCGTCGAGGAGACGCCGGTCGCGCAGCGCCCGCTCGACGAGGAGCACACTGGCCTTGGCGCCCGGGGTCAACGTGTTGTCCGCCCGCCGCGGGTCGATCTGGGCCGCCTTGACGGTGGCTTCCATGTTCAGCGCGGGAAGAGCCCCGGCGTCGGCCGCGTGTGCCGCCGGCATCCCGGGCGCTCCGAGCAGGGGAGCGAGCAGGACGGCCGTTGTCAGGCCGGCGGCGGATGAGGGCAGCTTCATCGATACTCCTGGTCAGCGCTGGGGGCGATTCTCTGTGCGGCGAGAATCAAGCTCCCGGATCGCTGGCCTGTCCGGCAGGAGATCGGTGTTGTCAGCCTGTACGGCGGGCCTGCCCGTACGGGCTGTCTGACAGGTGATCCGCGTCGAAAAAGCCCGCAGGACGGGCAGCAGTTACGGCGTGCCGGTCCAGGGGCGGTCTATCAGCGTCATCCGCGGGCAGGATCGGTGAGCCGTGTCGGGGCTCACCGGATCCACGCTGCCCAAGGGCTACTGCTCTGCGGTCTCCGCCTCCTCCAGCGCGTAACCGCAGGCCTTGACCTCGCCGGTCTCGGGGTCGGAGAAGTCCGGGTCGAACTCGATCAGGCCGAGCGTGGTGCCCTCGACGGAGCGACGGAAGGTTTCCTGCTTGCCGCAGTCGTAAAGCACGTAGGCGCCCTCCTTCTCGCCCAGGAGCAGGAACCTCTCGTCCGGGTTGTCCTTGTGCAGCGGCTTGCCGTCGCCGTCGCCCACGGTGGCCCACTGGTTCTGGAAGCCGACGGTCTGCAGCAGGGCGTTGCCGTTGCCGTTGGCGGCGATGTCGACGGCGCCCTGGACCATCTGGGCGACCAGCATCAGCCCCAGCCCGATGCCGAGCAACGCGCCGGTGAGCACCTTCATGCCGGCCCGGCCGGTGTTGTGCCTGCGCATCAGGCGGAACGGCACCAGGAGTCCGAGGACCGCGACAAGGAGAACGGCCACCAGGAGAGTGCCGCCGGACAGTTCCCACAGCGTGCCGAAATAGGCGTAGTAGGCGACGAGCGAGATGAGGACGCCCGCCGCTGCCGCGATCCACGGCTGCTCGCGGAGCCTGTGCAGCAGCCGGCCGACCGACTTGCGGGTGGCCAGGTTGAGCAGCCAGCCCAGCGCGACGAGCAACCCCACTCCGGGCAGGGCCACCAGGAAGAGCTGGATCAGGGTGCCGATGAGCCGGCCGAAGATCGTCGCCTGGTCCAGGCCGGCCTGCTCGGGGGTGATGCCGAAGACCATGTAGACCTGGGCCAACCCCAGATACAGCATGGCGTACATGCCCACGGCGATCGGCACGGCGACCGACCCGATCTTCTCGAAGACCTCAAGCACGCTGCCCTTGGCCGATTCCTGCTCCGGGAGCGGAGGGACCGGGGGCTGTTCCGGTGGGAGAGACTGATAAGTCATGACAGGAGAGGATGGATGGCGTGCGTCGACACCTGGTTGACGGGAGATAACCGCCCCCGTCCACCGGGGTTACGCCGGTCTGATGTTGTGGTTGACGCGGAACAGGTTGCGCGGGTCGTGCTTCCGCTTGAGCCGTGTCAGCCGCTTGTAATCAGCCGGGGTGTAGGCCGCGCGTACCTGCTCGGGGGCGAGGTCGGCGCCGCTCATGAAGTTGGCCGCCATGCCTCCCGTGAGGTGCGGCTTGAAGCCGTCCATCAGCTGCTGTTGCAGCTTGCGCACCGCCCCGGCCTGGTCCGCCGGCGCCGGGTTCGCGACGAAGAGCAGGGCGGCGGCGTCCCGGTGTCCCACGGCGTTCGGCACAGCGGCCGGACGGGCGAGTGCGCCGCCCAGCTGCCGGAGCTCGATCACCCCGAAGGGCAGCTTGACGTCCGGGCCCGCCAGAGCCAGAAGCCGCTCCACGGCGGCGGCGTCCAGCTTTCCGAGCAGCCCGGTGCGCTCGAAGACCGGCAGGGGCGCCACGGGCGGATCATTGGAGATCGTCCCGATCTTCTCGTACGGCAGTGTGCCCATCGTGTTGAGCTCCGGCCCGGCGGCCAGCATCGGCGCGAGCAGCCGCCTGGCCTCCTGGTCCCGTCCGAGGTGGGCGACGGTCAGGCGTACCGCCACCCGGTCCTGAAGAGGAGGGGGCACGGTGGGTGCCTTGGGCAGGCGCATGAACGCCAGCGTGGTCGTCATCTCCTCGGGCAGCCTGGCCGCCCAGGCGGGGTAGGCGCGCACCACCCGCTGGGCCGCCTCTCCGAAGAAGAAGAGCGCGCCGCCGTACAGGGTCGCCACCTTGACCAGGTCGATCTCCATGCCGGTGACGACCCCGAAGTTGCTCTTGCCACCTCGCACCGCCCAGAACAGGTCCGCGTGCCTGCCCGGCGACAGGCGAAGCGGGCGGCCGTCCGGTGTGACCAGGTCGATGGCCCGCACATGGTCGGCGGCGTAGCCGTACTTGCGGCCGAAGGGGCCGAGACCTCCGCCCAGCGTGTAGCCCACCGCGCCCACGTCGAGTGAGGAACCGTTGATCGTCGCCAGGCCGTGGGCGGCGGCGGCCTCCACGAGCGTCCGCATCCTGGTGCCCGCGGCGACCTTGGCGGTGCGTCTGGCCGGGTTGATCCGCACCGAGCTCAGCCGCCGGGTGTTGATCAGGATCCCGCCATCGGCGGCGGCGCTGATGCCGTGTCCGGTGGCCTGTACGGCGACGGGCAGTCCGAGAACGCCGGCCAAGCGGACGGCGGCGCGGACGTCGCCGGCGTCGGCGGGCACCACGACCGCCCTGGGGGAGTGCCGGACGACGCTGTTGTATCCGGTGTGTTCCGCCGCGAAGCCGGGGTCGCGGGGGAACAGTACGGTGCCCTTCACCGCTGACTTCAGCCTGGTCACGAGGCGGTCGCCGGGATCGTGGGCCGCCGCCGCCGCGCTCCCGATGGCGAGCGCGGCTCCCGCGCCCTTGATGATGGTGCGTCTGCTCAACATGGTTTCCCCTCAGGCCGCGCAGGCGGAGTTCAGCTTCGACACGGTCGCGGTGGCCTGGTCGGTGTAGGTGTCCGCCTCCTCCGGCGTGCTGATCCCCGACAGCTCCTCGTAGAGGGAGACGACCGCGGTCTGGGCGTCCTTGGCCTTCGCGTCGACGTCGAGTGCCTTGATCTTCTGCGCGCTGTCGCTGTAGAGCTGCTTCATCGCCTCAAGGTCCCCGGCCCTCTTCTGGAGCTCGGTCACCGTGCTTCCCATGAGGGACTGCATCTCCTTGCACCCCTTGGTGTCGGCCACGGCGGCGGTCTCGCTACCCGAGCCGCCCGAGCCGTCCGAGCCGTCCGAGCCGCAGGCCGCCGTCCCCAGGGTCAGGAGGGTGAGAGCGGAGACGCTGAGGGCGATCTTGTACCAGGACATGTCTGTTTCCTTCGTGCTGTCGCAATGGGTCACGACAGCCTTCACCGAGGCCATAGACAGCCGATGACCAGCCGATGAATCGCGTCAGGATATGCCGAGCCGGCGGCGGACGGCTCTCCCCTCGGCCATGTCGTAGGGGCCGAGGATCGCGTCGGCCTCCTGCCAGCACTGCAGAGCCCGTTCCGGGTCGCCGAGGTCGGTCCACGCCTGGCCGAGGCGGCTCAGGATCCTACCGGTGAGCAAGGGGTCGTTCATCGACTGGTAGAGCGGCAGCGCCTCCTCGCCGACCTTCACCGCCTCTTCCGGGCGGCCCATGGCGCGGTAGGCGTCCATGAGGCGGTGCGACGCCCACGCCGCCCTGAGCGGGAGCCCGCCTTCGCGGTAGGCCTGAGCGCTCTTGAGCAGGCTGTCGATGGTCTCCTCCATGTCGCCGGAACGGAACGCCGCCGCCGCTGCGCCCAGGTGGTTGACCCCGATCCCCTGGGTGTCGCCGATCTCGTGCGCCAGGCGGAGTCCCCGCGTGACGTGGGCCCTGGCCTCGGTGACGAAGCCGGCGTCGCCCAGCGCCATGGCCAGCAGGCCGTGCGCGCTGGCCGCCAGCCGGGGGCTGTCCTGCGCCTCCGCGACGGCCAGCGCCGCCGACAGCAGGCTGATCGCCTCGTCGACGCCGCGTACCCGGAGCGCGCCCAGCCCCAGCGCGTGCAGCACGGCGCCGAGGATGAGCCGGTCGTCGATCTCGGTGATACCCGTCACCTCGGCCAGCAGCGGCACCTCTTCCGACAGGACGCGGGTTCCCGAACGCCCCGCCTGCTCGACCGCCGCGCTGACGTTGGCCTGCTCCTCGCGCACCCAGGCGCGGGCGGCGGGGGCGTCGGCGAAGGGCAGCTCGGGGCCCTGATGCCCGGCCTGATGGACGAACCCGGGCAGCGAGACCCGGCAGACTCCTCTGATCCCCGCGAGGTAGTGGTCGAGCAGCCGGTCGAGCGCGGCCGCCCGTTCCTTCGCCGGGTCCACCCGCTCGGCGAGCCCTCTGGCGTACAGGCGGACCAGGTCGTGGTAGCGGTAGCGGCCGGGCCCGCGCGACTCCAGCAGGCTCAGGTCGACGAGCGACTCACAGAGGTTCTCGGCTTCGGCCTGACGCACATCCAGTACGGCTGCCGCCGCGGCGACGGACAGGTCGGGCCCGTCCATCAACGCCAGCAGCCGGAACGCCCTGGCATGATCGGAGTCGAGCGGTTCGTACCCGAGCGCGAAGCACGACTCCACCGCATCGCGGCCGATCTTGAGTTCGGCGAGCCTGCGCCGCTCGTCGACGAGCCGCTTCGCGAGCACCTCCACGCTCATCCCCGGCCGCGCGGCCAGCCGAGCCGCCACGATCCGTACGGCCAGCGGCAGCAGCCCGCAGGACTCGACCAGCTTGACCGCTTCCGCGGGCTGGGCGGCGACCCGCTCGGCCCCCGCCACACGAGCCAGCAGCTCCAGCGCCTCTCCCCGGCGGAAGAGGCCGAGCCCCTCCTGGTGGGCTCCCGGCAGGTCGCCCAGCCACGACCTGCTGGTCACCAGCACGGCGCAGGTGGCGGCTCCGGGCATCAGGGGCGCGAGCTGACGGGAGTCCGTGGCGTCGTCCAGCAGGATCAGCACCCGCCGTCCCGACAGCACCGACCGCAGCCGCGCGGTCCGCTCGTGGACTCCCGAGGGGATCTCCCTGGCGCTGAGGCCGAGCGCCCGCAGGAAATCGGCGAGCACGTCTTCCGGCCGCACGGGCGTGGCTCCCGCGCCCCGCAGGCTCGCGAAGAGTTGCCCGTCCGGGAACGCGGCTCGTACGGCATGCGCCACGTGGAGCGCCAGCGTGGTCTTGCCGATCCCGCCCGCGCCCGAGACGGCCACCACGGTCAGAGCGTGGGCCGGGCTGGTGGTGAGCCGCTCCGCGAGCTCGGCGATCAGTTCCTTCCGGCCGGTGAAGTCAGGGATGTCAGCCGGTAGCTGTGCTGGCCGCAGCACCGTGGAGCCCACCCCCAACCTCATCTACACCGAGTCACCGCACAGAACAAATAGCATCATGCGGACTAATATTCCGAAGGCGCGGTATGGAACGATCACACACGTTGTACTTCTCGGTACTGGGTCCCGTGCGGGCCTGGCAGGGCGGCAAGGAGCTCAACCTCGGCTCGCCTCAGCAGCGTGCGGTGCTCGGCGCCCTCCTTCTCCAGGAGGGCAGGGCGATCACCTGTGACGCGCTCATCGCCGCGATCTGGGGACAGAGCCCGCCTCTGCGCGCCCTCAGCACCCTGCGGACCTACGCCTACCGGCTGCGGAAGGTGCTGGAAGCCGGCACGGTCGTCTCCGTCGGCACCGGCTACGCCATGTCCGTTCCCGAGGGCGCGCTGGACGTGTCGGTCTTCGAAGAAAGGTGCGCCGAAGCCGGGAAGGCCCGCGCGGAAGGCGATCTCGCCCGCGCCCGCGCGCTGCTGGTGGCGGCACTCGGGCTGTGGCGGGGCGACGCCATGGACGGCACGGCCGGGCCGTACGCCGAAGCTCAGCGCGACAGGCTCGGCGACCGCCGCCTGAGCGCCCAGCAGGCCAAGCTCGAACTGGACATCGAGCTCGGGCGGGCGACGGAGGCCGTGGCGGACCTGACCGTGCTGTCCGCCGCGCATCCCCTGCGGGAGTCGCTGAGCGGCCTGCTGATGCTGGCTCTGTACCGTTGCGGACGCCAGGCCGAAGCGCTGGAGGTCTTCGACCGCACCAGGCGACTGCTCGCGGAGGAACTCGGCATCGACCCGGGAGGCGAGCTCAAGGAGCTGCATCAACGCATCCTCACGTCGGATCCCGAGCTGCTGCCCGCCCGGATCGACCTCAGATCCGAGGACGAGGCGCTTCCGCGGGTGGCCCAGCTGCCCGCCGACCTGTCCGACTTCACCGGCAGGGACGACGAGGTCGCCCTGCTCACCGAGGTGCTGAAGTCCGGCTCCGGGCAGGCGACCACCGTGGTGAGCCTGTCCGGCAAGGGCGGCGTGGGCAAGACCGCCCTGGCGATCCACGTCGCTCACCTGCTCAGCGACGCGTTCCCCGACGGCCAGCTCTACATCGACCTGTGCGGAACCGGAGGCCGGCCGGTCGAACCCGCCGCGGCGCTGCGCGAGTTCCTGTGCGCGCTCGGCCATCCTGACCTCGACATCCCCGAGGACCCGACACAGCGGGCGGCGCTGTTCCGCAGCCTCATGGTGAACCGCAGGATGCTCGTCATCCTGGACAACGCCGTGGACGACGCGCAGGTCAGACCTCTCCTTCCGGGTACGGGCGGCTGCGCCGTCCTGGTGACGAGCAGGGCCAAGCCCGCGGGGCTGCCGACCACGCGCCGAGTCGATCTCGACGTGCTCCACCCCCGCGACGCCGTGCGGCTGTTCATCCGGATCGTGGGGGAGGAGCGGGCCCTCACCGAGCCTGAGGCGGCGGAGGACGCGGTCGTCCTGTGCGGGTTCCTGCCGCTCGCGGTGCGCATCGCCGCCTCGCGGCTGCTCTCCAGGCCGCGGTGGACGATCTCCTCGCTGGTCGGGAGGCTGGCCGACGAGCGAAACCGCCTGTCCGAGCTGCGGCTCGGCGCCATGACCGTCGAGGCGACCTTCCACCTCGGCTACGAACGGCTCGGCGCGGCGCAGGCGCGCGCCTTCCGACTGCTGACGAACCTCACGACTCCCTCTTTCTCGCTGCCTGTCGCGGCGGCCGTCCTCGGTCTTGACGTGCTCGACGCGGAGGAGATCGTCGAGAGCCTCGTCGACGTCGGCATGCTCGACTCGCCCGGCCCGAGCCGCTACCGCTTCCACGAGCTGCTGTGGTTGTACGGGCGCAACCTCGAGCAGCCTGCCGATCCCCGATTGACGGCACATTGACGGAGCCGCCGGTCATCGGCACACCGTCCGTCCATCAATCATCAAGATCGTGTCTGCAGGATCCAAGGGTTAACTTCGACCTGGAGACTCTTGATGAAGTGGAATCAGTTCACGATCGGCGCCGGCGCGTTGCTCCTCGCCACCATGCTGTCCGCCTGCGGCAGCGCGGACGAGCCGGTGGCGGCCAAAGGGAACGCCCCCAAGACGGCCGCCCCCGCACAGGAATCCTCGGGGAAATTCATCGCCGAGTACGGCAAGGCGGACACCGAAGTCGCCATCGAGGGACTGGAGCTGCTGAAGCCGGGCAAGGTGCTCGAAGGCTTCGCCACCACCCTCAACGGGATGCTCAAACTGCCGCACGACGTCACCCTGGCCGGTGAGCAGTGCGATCAGGTGAACGCCTACTACAGCCCGGACGAGAAGAAGATCACGATGTGCTACGAGCTCGTGGCCGACGGCTTCACCCGGTACCGCGACAAGGCCGAGACCGAGGAGGAGAACGACGAGCACGGCCAGGCCAACCTCATCGACACGCTCTACCACGAGCTCGGCCACGCCGTGATCGACATCTACGACCTCCCCGCCCTCGGCAAGGAGGATGACGCGGCCGACCAGTTGTCCGCGTTCATCATGGCCCAGGGCGACGGCGACGACTCCGCGAGCGTCCAGACGATCAACTACTACTTCGCGTCGGCCGGCGACCAGGACCGGGCCGCGCTGCCGTTCTATGACGAGCACTCGATGGACGAGCAGCGGGCGTACAACTACATGTGCTGGATCTACGGCTCCGACCCCAAGGGCTACGCCGACTGGGTCGGCGAGGACGGGTTGCCGGAGGAGAGGGCCGCGAGGTGCCCGACCGAGTACGAGAAGCTCTCCAACTCCTGGTCGAAGCTACTGGAGCCCCACATCAAGGAGTGAGGGCGAACTGCGGGACACCGGCCCGCACGCCTTCGATGACGGCCTGCCGTACGACGGGCTGGTTGAAGCGCAGCGGGGACCCGTCGGTCAGGATTCCCATGCCGGCCAGCGCCGACAGGGCGGCGGCCGCCTGGCTGTCGGGCAGACCGGCCAGGTCGGCCACAGCATGGAACTCGGCCGCGTGGTCGAGCGTCGCGACCGCCCTGGCCAGCGCGGTCGCCCCTGGACCCGCGTGGCGCAGCTGGCCGGCCACCCACCGTTCGATGGAGGTGGACCTCTTGCCCGCGCCCCGCGCCTTCATGTGCTCGGTGAGCAGCAGCGTGTTGCCGCCCGTCTCACGCAGGCACGAGGCGATGAACGCGGGCTCCGGTTCCGCGCCGAGCAGCTCGGTGGCGAGGGCCGTCGCCGCCTCGCCGGGCAGGCCGCCCAGGCGGACGAGGCCGAAGATCGAGCACAACGATTCGAGCAGCTGATCGTCGCCGGCGGGGACGCCGGTCGCCCTGGTCGCGGTGACCAGGAGGGGGACGTGCTCGACGCGCCTGGCCAGGTAGGCCAGCCAGCGCAACGAGCCGAGGTCGCACCACTGCAGGTCATCGATGGCGATCAGCAGCGGCACACGCTCCGCGAGCCGTACGGCGAGCCGGTAGAGCGCGTGCAGAGCGTCGGGGCCGCCCGAGGACGGCCGGTTGTGCCAGACGATGTCGGCCGCGGGCTCGACCGTCCCGCTGAGCAGTCGCCGCCGCTCCTGCGCCGGCAGGCAGTACAGGATCGGCTCGAAGATCTGCCGGGCCACGCCGTACTCGTACTCGCTCTCAAGCGGGTGCGCCTGCGCCCACGCCGTCTGGAATCCGCGCATGTCGGCCAGCGCCTCCACCCCCCGCAGCAGCTGGGTCTTGCCGGCGCCGGGGACGCCGTCGAAGAGCAGGCTGCCGCCGGTGCCGGACTCGGCGGCCGCCATGGCCGATCCGGCGGCCGCGAGCTGGTCGTCGCGGCCCAGGCAGCGCAGGCGGACGACCGGCTTCCTGATCGCCACCGGCGCCGGCGGCAGGTCGAGCTCGGAGGTCTGCGCGAGGATGTCCGCCTCAAGTTTGCGCAGCTCGGGACCTGGATCGACACCCAGCTCCCCGGCCAGATAGCGGCGCGCCTCGCTCAGCGCGGCAAGGGCGTCGCCCTGCCTGGACGAGCGGTACAGGCCCAGAGCGAGCAGCCGCCAGCCCTCCTCGCGGGTCGGCTGGGCGCGCGCGTGCGCCTCCAGTTCGGGTACGGCCTCGGCGTGCCGTCCCAGGGCGAGCAGGGTGTCGAGCCGGTGTTCCGTCGCCCCGAGACGGAGTTCCTGCAGCCTGCTCACCTCGCCCCGCGCCCACAGGGTGTGCGCGAACTCGGCGTAGGCCGGACCGCGCCACAGGCCGAACGCCTCGTCGATCAGGCCGAGGGCGGTACGCGGATCGGCCGCCACCCTCGCCTGCCGCAGCAGCCGCTCGAACACGGCCGAGTCGAGTGCCGCCTCGTCCACGCGCAGCACGTAGCCACGCGGCTCGGTGATCAGCACGGACGGCCGGCCAGGTTCCCGGGCGGGCGGTTCGACCACGCGACGCAGCCGGCAGATGAACGTCCGCAGGGAGGACAGCGCCTGCGGTGGCGGGCAGCCCTCCCAAAGATCGTCTATGAGCTGGTCGACGGGAATGACCCTCCCGGGCGACAGCAGGAGCCGGGCGAGAACCGCCCGGTTGCGTGGTGTCCCCACATCCAGGCGATCATCCCCCCGCCACGCCTCAACAGTTCCGAGCACGCCGAAACGCATCGGCCTCATCGTTGACCCCCCACGGTTCTGATCTGGACGGAGGCCATGGTGGGGGAGACCGGTAGACGTTTCATAGACGAAGAGTCGACGATGCCCCGGACCCGGTGGTCGTCAGGCCGGCGGGCCTGCCGGGCGAGCGCTCGGGGAACTTCTCGATGAATCCGTTGCGCTCCAGCCGGCGGAGGGTGTGTCAGCGGCGGTGTCAGGGCGGCGACGGCCCGGTATCAGAGCGGTCGGCGATCGTTCAGCTCATGAACGGGCCGGGATCCACCGGCCCTCCCGGATTCGAAGGAGCACACCATCATGTCCGTCACTTTCTCCGACCAGGACAAGCTCACCCTCCGTCTCGCCGCGTGGGGCGCCGTCTCGCTGATGTCGGCCGCGGGCGCCGCGGGCTCGGCCCACAAGGTCGGCACCCACGGCTCCCTCGCCCTGATCTCGGCGACCGGCCCGGTCGGGCACGTGCTGGCCAAGGCGCCGAAGGGCGTGAAGTACGGCAAGACCGTCGCCGAACTCGCCGACCAGGTGCTCCCCGCCCTGACGGCGGCCATGAACCTGCTCAAGGAGCAGGCTCCGGCAGAGGCCGAGAACTTCCGCACCACCGTTCTCGTCGCCATCGAGGCGGGCGCCCAGAGCGGGAAGGGCGAGCCCAGCCCCACCCTGGCCGACATGGCTCGCAAGATCACCGAAGCTCTGGACGCCGCTTGATCGCCCTGTGGTGCGGCAGGCGCACCGCCGCCGAGCCGGCCCGCAGATCGAAATAAGAACGATCGGTCATGACCCTTTGATGGGTCGTGCTGCCTTGAGCTGGTCGATGGCCTTGGTCGTCTGATGGTCGGCCGGGAGGAAGACGACCATCTGCTGGGACTCCGCGGGCAGTTCGAGTGTCTCGCGGTGCAGGCGAAGGCGGTGTCCGGCCGGGTGGTCGAGGCGGAGAACTCCGCGTCGCGGAATCAGATGACGGTTGAGGCGGCGGGTGAAATCCGGGCCGGCGATGGGGGTGAGTTCCGCGGTGAGCCATTCGAGATTTTCGAGGGACGGCGCCTGCCACAGGTCGAAGGTCTGTTCGTTGGCGATGTCGTCCCAGTCGGCGAAGAACGTCCGGGCGCGCGGGTCGGTGAACAGGTAGCGGATGAGGTTCGGGCGGGCGGTGTCGAGCAGTCCGGTCCCCGTGACGACCGACTGGTAGCCGGTGGTGTGGGCGAGGATGTCGCCCAGGCGGTTGGTGACGATGGCGACACCGGGTTCGAGGAGGCGGAGTGTCCGCAGGACGGACGGGCGTACGTCTCTGGGCGGTGGCACGGGGCGGATGTCGACGGAACACTCGTCGCCGGTGATCTTCGCGAGGTAGCGCAGGCGGTTGTGCTCGGGGAGGTCGAGGCGGAGCGCGCCGGCGAGGGCGTTGATGACGGACGGAGACGGGTTGCGGTCGCGGCCCTGCTCGATGCGGGTCAGGTATTCGACGCTGATGCCGGCCCACGTGGCGAGGTCGAGGCGGCGCAGACCCGGTGAACGGCGGCGGCCGCGCTCCGGCAGGCCAAGGGATTCGGGCTGGATGCTGTCGCGTTTGGCCCGGATGAAGTTCCCCAATGGCGTCCCCACGTCGACAGGTTACCGGGCGGTCCTGGCCTGATCTCAGGGTGGCCCTTCGGGGGCCAGCCTGGGCACGGGCTGGTTGCCTGGCCTGGTGTGGCCTGATCGTGGTCCGCATGGAGAAGAGGTTGCTGGTGTGGGGGCTGCTGGTCGTGGCGGCCAACCTGCGGGCGAGTTTGACGGGTGTCGGGCCGTTGCTGGATCGCGTACAGGCTGATCTGGGGTTGGCCCCGGCCGTGGCGGGGTTGCTGAACACGCTGCCGCTGCTGGCGTTCGTGGTGCTGTCCCCGATGGTGCCCCGGCTGGCCGCGCGGTGGGGAGCCGAGCGGCTGCTCGGCCGCGCGCTCGTGGTGCTGACGCTGGGGATCGCGCTGCGGTGGGTGCCGGCGGCGGCCGGTCTGTTCGGGGGGACGGTGCTGATCGGGGCGGGGATCGCCGTGGGCAACGTGCTGTTGCCGAGCCTGATAAAGCGTGATTTTCCGGCCAAAGTGGGGTTGCTGACCAGTGCCTATGCCACCGTGATGGGCGGTGTGGCCGCGGTGGCGTCGGGGGTGGCGGTGCCGATCAGTGAGGTCGCGCCCGGCGGCTGGTACACCGCGTTGGGCTGCTGGGTCGTGTTCGCGCTCGTGGCCGTCCTGCTGTGGGCTCCTCAGGTGCGGGCGCCGCGGCTCGGCGCGCAGCCGCTGCGCGCGCACCGGCTGCCGTGGGGGTCCGGGCTGGCGTGGGCGGTCACGGCGTTCATGGGACTGCAGTCGCTGGGTTTCTACGTGGTCGTGACCTGGTTGCCCCAGGTGTTTCAGGACAGTGGGCTCAACGCGGCAGCGGCGGGATGGCTGCTGTTCGTGTTCCAGGCGGTCGCGGTGGTGACCAGCCTGGCGGTGCCCGCCGCGCTGCGGTGGGCACGTGACCAGCGCGCGCTGGCGGCGATCTGCTCGGCGGTCATGCTCGGCGGCTATCTGGGGCTTTTCGTGGCGCCGGGATGGGCGTTGCTGTGGAGCGTCGTCCTGGGGCTGGGCGGGGGAGCCTGCCTCGTGCTCGCGCTGGCGTTCATGAGCATGCGCGCCCAGGACGCCGCCGAGGCCGGCGCGCTGTCGGCGATGGCGCAGTCGATCGGGTACCTGCTGGCCGCCGTGGGGCCGGTGGCGTTCGGGCTGTTGCGCACCGTCGGTTCCGGCTGGCGGGTACCGATCCTGTTGATGTGCGTGGCCGCGGCCATCCAGACGGTCGTGGCACTGGTGGCCGGCCGCGGCACGGTGCGCGTGCCCACCGCGACGCCCTCTTCCTCGAACGGCGGGAAGACCGGCCCGGTGGAGATCCAGGACGCTCCGGTCAGCCCCCCACCAGCGCGATGAGCCTGATGAACGACACCACCGGATCGACGCGCAGGTCGATCGTCTCGTCCAGATCCTCGATCTGCCGGTCGCCGACCAGGAGCAGGAACCCGTTGCGCCGGAAGGCCCGCTCGGCGAGGTCGGCCTGCCGCTCCCAGCCGAGGCGCGTGGTGCCGGCGGGACGGACCAGGCCGTCGAACCGGGCGGACGGGGCCGCGTCGTGGCGGGCCACTTCCTCACGCACGCGCAGCCGTACGAGCTCGCGGGCGGTGACGATCTCCGGCAGATCGGGCAGTGCGAACTCGGCTGACGCCTTGCCGGTCGCGGTCTCATCGCGAAAGGTGACGGTGGGCATGCGTCAGAGGTATCACCGCTCACCGACAGGATCGGTGAGCCGTCCAAAGAGCGAGGGCGGCATATCCACAGATCACCGCCAGCCCCGCCCAGGGCGGAAGCGGGTAGTACCCGCCGAGCAGCGACCGGTCCACATCTATGTGCGCGAACACGGGGACGCTCTGCGTGATCGCGAACCCGGCGGCCGGAGTGATCATCAGCAGCCATGGCACCAGCCCCGCGCTCGCCAGCAGATAGGGCACCACCACCAGCCCGACGGCCAGCCCGATGGCGACGATGCCCCGCTTGACCAGCGCCGCGAGGCCGAGGGCCAGCACCGCGACGGCCGCGGTCAGCGCCGCGTAGCCCACGATCACCTGAAGCGTGGTGGCCAGGGTGATCGGCTGAACCGGGTTCTGGTGGGCCCGCATCAGCGCCAGCCCGCCCGGCACCACGGCACCCGAGGTCACCAGCCCGGTCACGAACGCCACCGCGCCCACCACCACGGCCTTGGCACGCGGATCGCCCCGCCCGCGCCGGTGATCCGCGGTGAAGAACGTGACCGCCACCACGATCACCACGACCAGCCCGGCGACCCCGCCCAGCAGGGTGAGATCGGCGCGCAGGCCGCCGGTCATGATGACGGGCCCGATGTCACCACCCCCGCTCACGATGACCTTGCCGCCCGACTCGACGGCCTGCCCCGGGTGGTGCGGGCTGCCGTCGGGCTTCAAGGCGAGGCCGACGTCGTCGTGGCGCCACGAACCGTTCGCCCCCCGCAGGGCGATCTGGTCGAAGGTGGCGGTGGCCTGCGCGAAGCGGCCGGTCATGTCCGTCAACGCGCTGGGTGAGGCGGCGAACAGCCCGATCTCGACCGTCCGCGGCAGCCCTGCCAGCGTGACCGTGCTGACCTCGGTCCACGTCCTGCCGTCGCCGGACTCGTGGCCCGTGACGGTGTCGCCCGACCTGGTCAGCCGCAGCCACCGCGGTCCATCGACGGGAGCGCCGGCCACGTCGTGGGTGAAGTTGTGCTGCATCCGCACGCCGTGCTTCCCGGTGATCATGACCGCGGCGTACGGCGTGCCCTGCTTGAGGGTCGGCCGGAGGAGAAGTCCGGCTTTCGCCCACGGCACCACCGCCCCTTCCTTGACGTTGCGCACCCCGGGTACGGCGTCCGGCAGCCGGATCTGGCCGGTCATGTCCGATACGCGGGCGGTGATGCTGCCGTCCCCCTGGAGCGGCTGGTGTACGAAGTAGTACTTGTCGGCCACCGCCGTACCGTCTGGTCCCAGCAAAGGCGGGGGGCAGTGGCCCTCGCCCTGCGCGGTCACGCAGGTGGTGCCGGCGCTCCCGGTGACCAGCAATCCGAGCGACACGGTGACCAGCGTGGAGGCCACCATGCCGAGCATCCAGCCGCGTCCGGTCCTGAACCTGGCCCACTCCGCGCTCAGCGTCGTTCTGTCCATGGCGCCGTTTGTACGCCGCGGGGGATGACACCGGCCCAACGCCGCCTGTTATGCCGCTGTCATGTGGGATGCGGCATTCTGGGCAGGGTGAAGAGCCTGCGGAGACGGCCCGCCATCCGCATGCGCATGGCCCTGTCGTACTGGGGACTGTTCGTCGCCTCCGGCGCCGTCCTGCTGATCCTGACGGTCGGCCTGTGGCAGGGCGAGACGACGACCACCGTCCAGGTCCCGGGCGCGCCGGCCGCCACCACCCACAGCTCCGACCTCGGCAAGCTGCTCACCGTGGCCGGCGTCGCCCTGGCCATCATGGCGGTGGTCTCGCTGCTGTTCGGCTGGCTGGTGGCGGGACGTTTCCTGGCGCCCGTCCGCGCCATCACCACCACCGCGCGCCGGATCTCCGCCACCAACCTGCACGAACGCCTCAACCTCCAGGGTCCCGACGACGACCTGAAGGAACTGGCCGACACGATCGACGAGCTGCTGGCCAGGCTGGAGCGGTCGTTCGAGTCCGAGCGCCGCTTCGCCGCCAGCGCCTCGCACGAACTGCGCACCCCGATGACCACCATGCGGGTATGGCTGGACGTGGCCATGGCCAAACCCGGCCCGCTGCCCCCGCAACTCGTCAGCCTCGGCGACCGGATCCGCAACGAACTCGACCACGTCGACGCGCTCCTGGAGAGCCTCCTCATCCTCGCCCGCACCCAGCAAGGCCCCTCCGACGACCGGTCCCGCGTCGCCCTGAGCACCACCACGGCGGCCGCCCTCCGGCGGCACGCCGACACCATCGCCGCCCTGCCGCTCCACGTCGACCACCGCCCCTGCCCGCGGGCCTGGGTCACCGGCAGCGAAACCCTGCTCACCCGCATGATCGGGAACGTCGTCGACAACGCGGTCCGGCACAACCGGCCGGGCGGATGGATCCGCGTCAGC
This sequence comes from Nonomuraea sp. NPDC050547, assembly GCF_044457345.1. Classification (NCBI taxonomy): domain Bacteria; kingdom Bacillati; phylum Actinomycetota; class Actinomycetes; order Streptosporangiales; family Streptosporangiaceae; genus Nonomuraea; species Nonomuraea sp. NPDC050547. Next base: position 252,216 of record NZ_JBITGW010000016.1, on the reverse strand, counting down.
GCCGAGACCGGCCCTCAGCAGGCCCGCCTCATCGTCGAGAACAGCGGAACCGTCCTCACCCCGGAAGACCTCGGCCGGCTCACCCAGCCCTTCCGCCGCCCCGACGCCGAGCGGACCGGCACCGGACTCGGACTGTCCATCGTCAAGGCGATCGCCGAGGCCCACAACGGCGGTCTCAGCCTGTACGCCCGCGCCGCCGGCGGCCTCCGCCTGGTCATCACCCTGCCCCTGGCCGAGGACCACGCATGAGAATCCTGGTCGTCGAAGACTCGAGGGCGCTGGCCGACGGCATCGCCGAAGGGCTCCGTGACCAGGGCATGGCCGTGGACATCGCCTACGACGGGCGGGAGGCGGCCGCCAAGCTCGACCTCAACCCGTACCAGGTCGTCGTCCTCGACCGCGACCTGCCCGGCCTGCACGGCGACACGCTGTGCCGGATGATCGCCGACGGCGGCCACCCCGCCATGGTGCTCATGCTGACCGCGGCCGGCACCCCCGGCGACCGGGTCACCGGCCTCGGCCTCGGTGCCGACGACTACCTGCCCAAGCCGTTCCACTTCCCCGAACTCGTGCTCAGGATCCGCGCCCTGGCCCGCCGCCAGCCCGCCCCCCGCTCCCGGACGTACCGGGCGGCGGGCATCGAGCTCGACACCCTGCGCCACACCGCCACCCGCGACGGCCGCCCGCTCAACCTGTCGGCCAGGGAGTTCGCGGTGCTGGAGGCGCTCATGCGCGCGCACCCGGCGGTCCTTTCCGCCGAGGACCTCCTCGAACAGGCTTGGGACGAGCACGCCGATCCCTTCTCCAACGTCGTCCCGGTCACGGTCGGCAGGCTCCGCCGCAAACTCGGCGAACCCCCGGTCGTCGGCACCATCCCCCACGTCGGCTACCGCATCACGGACACCACCGGCTAGCCGATTTCGGGGTTTCTGTCGGCTTCGTGATGAGGTCATGGGTGGCTGGTGACGGGGTCTCTGTCTCGCTGACCTGCGCTTCGGCAGAGTCGACGGCATGAGAAACCTTGTGACGCTGTCCGCCGCCGCCCTCCTGGCCGCGGGCCTGGCGCTTCCCGCCCAGGCCGCGACCGCCGCCCCGCAGTGGGCCGCCTGTCCCGCCGGGAAGGGAGTCGACCCGCGTCAGGAATGCGCCACGCTCAAGGTGCCGATGGACTACGGCGATCCCGGCGGGCCGCGGATCTCGCTGGCGATCTCCCGGATCAGGACCGCCCAGCCCGCTACGCGCCGCGGAGTGCTGCTGATCATCCCGGGCGGGCCCGGCAGCCCCGGCCTGAACCGGCCGAGCGTCCAGGTGAACAAGCTGCCGCGGGCGGTGCTCGACCGGTTCGACATCGTCGGGTTCGACCCGCGCGGCGTGGGCCGGAGCTCGCCGGTCTCGTGCGGTCTTGAGCCTCGGGACCTCGACGTGACCAGGCTGAAGCCGTACCCGGACGCCGACGGCGGCATCGCCGGGAACGCGGCCTGGTCGCGCCGGATCGCCGAGGCCTGCGCGCGCAACGGCGGCCCGCTGATCCGGCACATCAGCACCCGCAACGAGGCCAGGGACATCGACGCCATCCGCCGGGCGCTGGGGGAGAAGAAGCTGTCGTACTGGGGCGTCTCCTACGGCACCTACGCGGGGGCCGTCTACGCCACGATGTTCCCCGAGCGTACCGACCGGGTGGTCCTCGACAGCAACGACGACCCCGACCCGCGCAAGGTGGCCCGGCAGTGGCTGGCCAACTACGCGGTCGGCGTGGAGGACCGCTTCCCCGACTTCGCCGCCTGGGCCGCCGCCCGCGGGGGCGAGTACGGGCTGGGCGCCGACGCCGGGGCGGTCCGGCGCACCTTCCTGGAGCTGGCGGCGCGGCTGGACCGCGAGCCGCTGCCCTGGACGGGCGCCAACCCGCCGCTGCTCACCGGCAACCTGCTGCGCGAGACGATGCTGAACGCGTTCTACTCCGATGCGGGCTTCCCCGTGCTGGCGGGGCTGATGAAGGCCGCGCGCACCGGCGCCGAACTGCCCCCGCCGAACACCCCGCCGGAGGCGGCCATGCAGAACACCGCCGCGCACGCCGGGGCCACGATGTGCAACGACGTGGAGTGGCCGGACTCGATCTCCCGGCACGAGCGGCAGGTCAAGCGCAACCGGGAGGAGTTCCCGCTGACCGCGGGCATGCCGGTCAACCTCGGCCCGTGCGCGTACTGGCCGTACAAGCCGGCCGAGCGGCCGGTGAAGGTCGGCTCGCGCGGCCCCGCCAACGTGATGCTGATCCAGAACCTGCGCGACCCCTCGACCCCGTACAGCGGGGCGCTGCGGATGCGCGAGGCGTTCGGGCAGCGCGCCCGCATGGTCGGCGTCGACTCCGGCGGCCACGGCGTCTACCTGGCCAACGGCAACGCCTGCGGCGACCGGGCGGTCACGGACTTCCTGACCGGCGGGCACCTGCCGCCTCGCGACCAGAGCTGCTAGGGCCACTTCCTGACCCAATCCATGACTTTTCCTCGCTTATCGCGGAGGGAGAGCCGGGTACATCCGCCTGGCGGCGTGTGCCGTACCGGATCGACGGGGGTGTGGCTGTGAGAGTTGTCGTGGACCTCACGCGCTGTCAGGGGTACGGGCAGTGCGCGTTCATGGCCCCGGCCGTGTTCACGATGCACGGCCCGGAGGCGCTCATGTACGACCCCGACCCCGAGGCCGCCCAGCGGGAACGCGTCCTTCAGGCCGCCGCGGCCTGTCCGGTGCAGGCCATCCACATCGACAGGATGGCCACCCAGCACCGGACGAGGGAACCGGAACTGAGCTACGCCACCTCGCACGGCGACGACGCGTTCAAGCGCGACGGCCACATCGTCATCGTCGGCGCCTCCCTGGCCGGGGGCCGGGCGGCGGGCGTCCTGCGCCGGGACGGCTTCAAGGGCAGGCTGACGCTGATCGGCGACGAGCCGTACGAGCCGTACGACCGGCCGCCGCTGTCCAAACAGGTGCTGACCGGCACGATCACGGTCGAGCACACCGCGCTGCCCCACCTGCGCGAGATCGAGGTCGAGTTTCTCTCCGGAACGCCCGCGACCGGCCTGGACCTGGCCGCCAAGCAGGTACGGCTGGCCGACGGCAGGCAGATCGACTTCGACAAGGTGCTGATCGCCACCGGCGTGCGGGCCAGGCCGTGGCCGGACGAGCAGGAGGCCGCCCTCGACGGGGTGCACGTGCTGCGCACGCTGGACGACGCGCACCGGATCAGGGAACGGCTGGCCGCGGGCGTCAGGCGGGTGCTGATCATCGGGGCCGGGTTCACCGGATCGGAGGTCGCCTCCGTCTGCCGCGACCTCGACGTGGCGGTGACCGTCGTGGAGGCGGGCCCGGCGCCGCTCGCCGGCGCGCTCGGCAAGGTGATCGGCGACGTCGCCGCCCGCATGCAGCGCGACGCCGGCGTGGACCTGCGCTGCGGGGTCAGGGTCGAGGCGCTGGAGGGCGACGCCGACGGCCGGGTGCGCGGGGCCAGGCTGTCGGACGGCACCACGGTCGAGGCCGACATGGCGGTGGTCGCGCTCGGCGCGGTCCGCAACATCGAATGGCTGGCCGGCTCGGGCCTGGCGGCCGGACCCTGGGGCGTGGCCACCGACGCCGGCTGCCGCGCCGTCGACATCAACGGCCTGGTCACCGATGACGTGTTCGTCGCCGGTGACGTGGCCCGCTTCCCGCACCCGGTGTACCACTACCAGTTCATGGCGCTCGAACACTGGGGCAACGCCGTGGCCCAGGCCGAGATCGCCGCCCACAACATGCTGAGCGACCAGGCGCACCGCTGGCCGCACCTGTCGCTGCCGGTCTTCTGGTCCAACCAGTTCGGCGTCAACATCAAGTCCGTCGGCGTGCCGACCATCGCCGACGAGGTCGTGATCGCGCAGGGCTCCGTGGAGGAGCGCCGCTTCGTCGCCGTGTACGGCTACCGCGGCAGGATCACCGCCGCCGTCACCTTCGACCAGGCGATGTGGCTGGACTTCTACCGCGACCTCATCCAGCGGGCGGCGCCGTTCCCGCCCGACTTCCAGATGGTCGGCAGGCCCGACGAACTGCGGGCCGTACCGGCTGAGGGGCCGCCGCGACTGGCGCCCGCCGAGGGCGCGACCGTGGTGGTGACCGGCCACGACCCGGCCGAGCGGCGCGTCACGCTCGTCCGGCACCAGTAACGACGACCAGACGGGGGCACATCCGTGGAGCCGGCACGCATCTACGACCAGATTCACGAGTTCGCCAACAGGGCGGACCCGTACACGCTGTACGCCGAACTCCGCCAGACACCCGTGGTACGGCTGGAGGACGGCGCCTACGTCGTCAACACCTACGAGCACATCGTCGCGCTGCTGCACGACCCGCGGGTCAGCTCGGACGCGCGGAACCTGGCCCACCCGCCGGCCGCAGATCAGCTGCCGCCCTCCTTCATCCGCGTCGATCCGCCCGAGCACGACCGGCTCAGGGGGCTGACGATGCGCCACTTCGGGCCGCCGCACTCCCCGCTCGTGGTCGAGAGCATGCGCGGGGAGCTGCACGAGCTCGTCAAGGAGCTGATCGACGGCATCGCCGGCGAATCCCAGGCCGACATCGTCGACGACGTCGCCTACCCGTTCCCCGTCACGGTCATCTGCCGCCTGCTCGGCGTCCCGCGCGAGGACGAGTCCCGCTTCCACGTCTGGGCGGACGAGATCGTCGAAACCCTCGGCCCCGGCGAGGGCAGCATGGAGGAGCGGGCCGGGCGCCGCCAGGCCGCCGGGCTCGCGCTGGCCGGCTACCTGGGCGAACTCGCCCAGTCGCGCCGCGAGAATCCGCGCCACGACCTGCTGTCCGGGCTCGTCACCTACCACGGTCCCGAGGGATCCATGTCGGAGACCGAGGTGATGACGACCGCGGTGCTCCTGCTGATCGCCGGGCACGAGACCACGGTCAACCTGATCACCAACGGCATGCTGACCATGCTGCGCAACCCCGGCCTGCTCGAACGGCTCCGCGACGAGCCCGACCTGGTCATCGGCGCCGTCGAGGAACTGCTGCGCTTCGAGCCGCCCGTGCACTTCCTGCCCCAGCGCGTCGCCCTCGACGACATCACGGTGGCCGACGTCACCATCCCCAAGGGTTCGAGCATCATTCTGGCCCTCGCCTCGGGAAGCCGCGACCCCGCGCACGTGCACGACCCCGACCGCTTCGACCCGGACCGGCCCTACATCCAGCACCTCGGCTTCGGCGGCGGCATCCACAACTGCTTCGGCGCCCCGCTGGCCCGCCTGGAAGCCCAGATCGCGCTCCGCCAGCTCGCCAAGCGCCTGGTGAACCCCCGCCTGGTGACCGACCCGCCGCCGTACCGTCCCAGCTCGACCCTGCGGGGGCCGCGCCACCTGGTCATCTCCTACGACGAGGTCCTGCCGTACGAGGGAGACTGACCTCGCGCTGGCCGGAACTACTGGGAGACGCTGGTGGCGCTGCGGCGCGGCCCGGCGTACCGCCAGAAGAAGTTGAGCAGCACGCTGGCGCGGTTGCGGCCGCCCAGCAGGTACGCCAGGTGCACGAAGATCCACACCAGCCAGGCGGGGAGCCCGTGCACGGTCAGCCCGTTGGGCAGTTGCAGCACGGCCTCGGCCTTGCCCACGGTGGCCATGATCCCCGGGTCGTCGTAGGAGAACGGCCGGACGGGCTCGCCGCGCATGGCCGCGGCGATCTGCCTGCCGACGTGCCGGCCCATCTGGATCGCCGGCTGGGCGAGCTGCGGTTGCGGGGCGGGCGGCCCGGAAAGGTCGCCGGCCACGAAGATCTCCGGGTGCTCCGGCACGTTCAGCGCCTCGGTGAGCGCGACCCGGCCGCCCTCGCTCTGCGGCAGGCCCCAGTCGGCCACCTGCGTGGGCGCGGTCACGCCGAGCGCCCACACGGTCAGGTCGCTCGGCAGCCGCGTGCCGTCGTTCAGCACCACCGCGTCCGGCTCGACGGCCGCCACCGTGCACCCCAGCCGCAGCTTCACCCCCCGCCTGCGCAGCGCCGCCGCGGCCGCGTTCCGCAGCCGTGACTTGTACGGGGCCAGCACGTGGTCGAACCGCTCCACCAGCGTCACGCTGGTCTGGCCCGGCTTGATCTCGGGATGGGTCAACGGCAGCGTACGGCGGCGCAGTTCGGCCAGCGTGCCCGCCATCTCCACCCCGGTCGCGCCCGCTCCCACCACCACGACGTGCGTGCTCTTGCGGCGGCCGAGCGCCGTGTCCTCCAGGAGGCGCCCGAGCCGGTCGCGCAGCGCGGCCGCGTCGCGCAGCGAGTAGATGGGCAGCGCGTTGTCCTGTGCCCCGTCGATGCCGAGCCAGTTGGTGGTCACGCCGGTGGCCAGCACGAGATAGTCGTAGTCCAGGCCGCTGCCGTCCTCGAACTCCACCCGCCGCTCGTCCGGCAGCACCTTGGTCAGGGCGGCCTGACGGGTCCGGACATTGGGCCACTTGGCGGCGAAGGTGCGGATCGGATAGGTCACGTCAGAGGCGCCCAGCCCGGCCGTGGCGACCTGGTAGAGAAGGGGCTGGAAGGTCGCGTACGGGTTGCGGTCGACCAGCGTCACCAACGCGCCCGTCCTGGCCAGCGCCTTCGTGGCGCCCAGCCCCGCGAACCCGGCCCCCACGATCACGACCCTCGGTCTCTGCGGCATCATCCGGTCCTTTCCCCTGGCGACTATGAGCGGCAGCCCGATGTCATTGTCGGCGGTTTCCGCCTCTCTTGGACAGGCTCAGGGCCCGGGTCAGGAGGCCAGGATCCTGGCCTTCTCCGCGGCGAACTCCTCCTCGGTGAGCAGCCCGTCGGCCTTCATCTGGCCGAGCTCCCGTAGGAGCCGCATCCGCTCCGCCGGGTCCGTGGCGGGCGCCGGTGCCTGGGCCTGGGCCGCGGAGGCGGCCTCCTGTTCCTCCATGCGCCTGGCCTGCCTGCGCTGGATGCCGCCGCTGACCGCGGTCGCCGTACCGGTGATCACCGCGGTACGCGCCATGGCGCCGATGAGACCGGGCCTGCCCACTCGACGTCGGAGCATCATCGCTCATCCTCCAGAGCTGCGAGGGCCTCCAGGACGACCTGCCGGGGAATGCGCTCCAGCGTGGAGACCTGGCTGCTGGAGGCCCGGAGGGCGGCGCCGAGCTGGGCCGCCCACGTGTTCTCCCAGACGACGACCAGCGCGGCCGTACCGGGATCGAGGGCGTCGCCCAGCAGGCGCAGGTCCTCGTCGTTCAGGAGGTCGAGCTCCTCGTCGGCGAGTCCCGCGTACTCGGCCGCGACGTCGGTGTCGGCGACCTCGGCCGCCGACACGGTTCCGTCGGCCGCCTTGCGGACGAAGCTGAGGTCGACGACCCGGACGGTGCCCTTGTCCTGGATCTCCCGGATCGCGGACACCACGCCGGGGTCGAAATGCTCCCCGCCGAACGTGATGACGGCGACATCCACCGGTCCCACCGACTCGGCCTTCATGACCGTGGCCATCAGCCCTCCTCTGCCGACGAATTCTGCGATCGACTCCTCCCCGTATGGGTCTTTTGCGGAACCCGTGCGCGAGGCAAGCGTTCCCCATGGAGCACGTCACCGCTTGGGCGGCTCGCGGTAGGTGACCGGCTTCTTCCCCTTCCCCGGGTACGCCATGATCAGCAGCCTCTGGCCCTCCTGGCCGTCCTTGCCCTTGAACCAGTCGTAGTGCACGCGGATCCGGTAGTGGCCCGCGCGGCCGTTGAGCGACAGGTCGGGGAACTCGGTGCCGCTCAGATCGTCCCTGAGCACGATGTCGCCGGTGGGGCTCTCGTAGCCGACCTCGGCCACGTGGTCCCAGCCCTTGGTCTCCATCGGCGGGCGGCGGGTGTAGGTCTCCACGGTCACGCAGATGTCGAAGTCGGAGTGGGTCAGGACCATCAGGCGGCCGGGGAGGGAGGCCACCAGGCCGTCGTCCTGAGCCTTCTCCAGCAGGCCGTCCTCGGCCGGGTCCTGGTCGGGCCCGGTCGGCTCGTAGGTCTCGACGACCCCGTAGTCGGTCAGCTGGGGTTCCTTCATGCGGGTCGCGTGGGCCGGTTCGATGAGCGGGCGATGGCGCGGGGTGGCGTCGCACATGCGCTGCGCCGCGGCCTCCCATTCCTGGAACTCCCGGTCCTGCTCGGCGGCCGCCGCCTTGACGACGATGTTCGCGCTGGGGCAGATCTCCGCGAGCGGGTGGGCGAGGTCGTCGCGCTGCAGCCCGTCCGTGGCCTTGAGCCGGGCGACCTCCTCGGGATCGTTGCGGGTGTAGATGTCGCACAACCGGCGGGCGTACGCGAGGACCCTGGCGTCGGACGCGGTGGCGCCGACCTTGATCAGGCTTCCCTGCCGGAGGGAGCACACGATTCGCTGGTCGCGGGTGAGTTCCGGCGCTTCCGGCAGCCTCTCGCCCGGGTACGGCCGGCAGTCCTCGGCCGTGGTGACCGGGCCCCGCGCCTGGTCGGCGGCGGGCACGAAGCCGAGCGCGACGACCGCGGCGAGCCCGGCCAGCAGGACGTGGTGGCGTGCGCGCGGGGCGGGCGCGACCGGATACAGCAACCGCAGGAGCAGCGCGGAGCCGAGCAGGGCGGCGCTGTAGAACAACGGTGAGATGCCGAAGAAGATCTCCCCGTCCGGTGCCGGGGCGAACATCCCCTCCGGATAGATCTGCTCGCCTTCGTAGCGGAACTCCCCCGGCACCGGCGTCACGGCGGTGAGCGCGCTGACCAGGCCCACGAACGCGGCGACGGCCAGCGCCACCGACACCACCTGTACGGCAAGGCGGGTCCGGCGCAGCACCGCGACCAGGATCAGCAGAGCGGGGCCGCCGGCACCGACGAAGACGTCGAGGCCGAGCCAGGTCAGGGCCTGCCCGCTCTCCTCGCGGACGTACTGCTCGATCGCGCCTCTGGGGCCGATCCAGAGGTACCTGCCCTGCGCGAGGTTGACGGCGGCGGGGATCAGCGGAAGCACGATCGCCACGGCGGGCAGCGGCCATCGCCGGGCCGCCGACCGCTCCGGCGCGGGAACGGCGGCCTGCGGCAGGGGGCCGGCCAGCTCGTGGGCGGTCCTGGCCTCCCACACCAGCCCGAGGACGCCGACGGCGGACAGGAGCGAATAGACCAGGAGGATGGAGGGGAACTCGGATCCGAAGTAACCGAAGGACACGGTCCCGGTGGGCTGGAGAACCGACACCACCTGCGCGGCGATCCCGATCCGGACGGTCGCCGCGCTCCAGCGGGGGTCCCTGCGCTGGGCGATCAGGATCGACACCGCCCATGCCGTCCAGATGTAGCCGGACATGCCGGCGAGGGTGAGGTACTGCGTCACCACCTCCAGGCCGAGGACCTCCGTGATGTTCTGCCCGATGCCGAGCACGCCGACGAGGGCCCCGGTGACCAGCGAGAACAGCCGCAGCCCGCGGGAGGCGGTGTCACGGAGCACCAGGAAGAACAGCCACGCGACGGCTATGCGCAGGAGGCCGGAGAAGATCCCCGTCACCGTCCAGACCCAGTAGATCTCCCGCGTGATGATCAGCGGGACGCTGGCGAGGTCGAGCAGGCTGGTGCCGACGCTGAGGTAGAGGGCCAGCCGCAGCAGGCCGACCTTCCTGCCCCGGTCCGTCAGCTCGCCGCGCGCCCGTCCACGCAGCACCTGCCACAGGGCCCACGCCTGGAGCGCCCCGATGAGTACCAGGGCGATGGTCAGTCCCCACGGGATGCCGGAGCGGAAGAGACTCTCGGTGAACATGTCGCGGGTGACGACTTTCCACAGGAGACCGTTGCGCGGGGTGGCCGGCGTGAGGGCGCAGAGCACCGCGACCACGGTGAGATAGCCGAGCGCGATCAGGGCCGCGATCTTGCCGAAGCGGTAGCGACGCATGGCAATCCTTGGGGGGCGAACCAGTCAAAGCGCCCCAACCTATCCAGCCGCCGCGAGGCGATCAAGGTGTCAGCCGACGCCCACGGTCTGCCGCTCGGGCTCGATGACGCCGACGACGCGTTCCTCGTCCCGGGGGTAGGGCCGGCCGAGGTACTTCATCGAGATCCGGTCGATGATCTCCCAGGCCACGTCGCCGTCGAGCCACTCGACGACCCGGCCGCGGACGATGACGGGCTCGAACGGGTTGTCGAGTGGCGCCATGGACAGTGCCACCCGCGGGTCGCGGTGGAGGTTGCGGGCCTTGCGCGAGTGCGGGCCGGTGAGGAAGACGATCCGGTCGCCGTGGGTGGCGACCCAGAGCGGGACGGTGTGGGGCGAGCCGTCCGGCAGGACGGTGGCCAGGTGGGCGACGGAGGTGCTGTCGAAGGCTCGGCGGACGCCGGGGTCGAGCTCGCTCATCGTGACGACTCCTTCTTGAGTTCCTTGAGGAGACTCTAACAGTCTAAGTTCCTTTAGGGAACTCCAATCGGTAGACTGATGTCATGCAACGCACCAAGTTCGGGGATATGGCCTGCTCCATCGCGCGTACCCTCGACGTGATCGGAGAGCCGTGGTCGCCGCTGATCCTGCGCGACGTGTGGGCGGGCTTCACCCGGTTCGAGCAGCTCCAGGCTGATCTCGGCATCTCGCGCAAGGTGCTGACCGAACGGCTCAACCACCTGGTCGGCCACGGCGTCCTCGAACGCCGCCCCTACGATCAGCGGCCGCGCCACGAGTACCACCTGACGGCCAAAGGGGCCGAGCTGGTCGACGTGCTCATGGTCATGGCCGGGTGGGGGGACCGGTGGCTGGCGGGCGAGGCCGGTCCGCCGGTGCTCTACCGGCACCACGCCTGCGGCGAGATCAGCCAGGCCGACCTGCGCTGCGCCCACTGCGGCGAGCCGATGCACGCCGGCGACGTCGACCTGCTCCCCGGGCCGGGCGCGGCGCGATGAGTCTCGCCCGCGGGCGGGGTCTCACTGTCGAGACGATCGGAAGGAGCGGGTCAGATGGACCTGTACAGCGTCGTGTGCGTGCGTGACCTGGAAACCTCGCGCAAGTGGTTCGAGGTGTTCTTCGGGCGGCCGGCGGACGAGATCATCGGCGAGGAGCTCCTGTGGCAGGTCGGTGAGAACGCCTGGGTCGTGCTCGACGACCGGCAGGTGCGGGCGGCGCGGGTGGGCGGCACCATGATCACGTTGGGCGTGACCGACCTGGACGACATCCTGGCCCGGCTGGCCGCCCACGGGATCGAGCACGATCCCGTGGAGACCTACGGCAACGGAGTCCGCCACGTGGACGTCCTCGACCCCGACGGCAACAGCCTGTCTCTCGCGCAGGCCCCCGCCGAGTGAACAGCCCCGGCCTCATCGGAGGCCGGGGCTCCGGCGCTACTCGCGGCCGCCGATCGCCTCGGCCGGGTGCTCCCTGAGCGCCAGCCGGGCCGGGATCGCGGTGGCGGCCAGGGCCAGCGCCGCCACCCCGGCGATCACGCCCAGGTAGCCCAGCGGCGGCACCGACGGCACCGGCGAGCCGGTCATGCCCAGGCCGGTCGCGGCCAGCGTGATCGCCGAGATCAGCGTGCCCAGCACCACCGAGACCAGCACGGCTGCGGCCGTCTCCTGGCGCAGCATGCCGAGCACCTGCCGCCGCGTGGTCCCGACCAGGCGCAGGAGCGCCATCTCACGGGAGCGGGCCGAGGTGGACATGGCCAGCGTGTTCACGACCGCGATGGCGCAGAAGGCGATGATCAGGCCCATGGCCACGTAGTTGACGGCCGCGCCGCCGGAGGAGGAGTTCCCGGCGGGGGACAGGAGGGGGCCCGCCCCGGCCAGCGCTGCCCGGTCGCCGCCCGCGACCAGGAGGGTGCCGCGCGGGTCGTCCACGTGCTTGGAGACCAGCGCGTGCGGCAGTGTCAGCTCGCCGAAGCCCATGCCGCGCGTGTAGACGGCGGCGACGGTCAGCTCGGCCGGGGTGCCGTCGCCGAGCGTGAGCGCGAGCCGGTCGCCGACCGTGACGCCGAACCAGCCGGCCGCCTTGGTGCTGAGCGCCACCGACCTCTCGCCGAAGCCGGTCATCGAGCCGGCGACCACGCCGAGGTCCATGGTCTGGTCCAGGCCCTGCGGGGTGACGGCCTGCGCGCCGTACCGCTCAAGGTCGACTCTGACGGAGGTGCGCAGCACCTCGGTGACGGCGCGCACGCCAGGCACCTCGCGGGCGGCGGTGGCGGAGGCGCCGGGGCCGAGCACGGTCTCGGCCTTGGTCCCCGCGACGGCCTGTTCCTGGGCGGCGGCGCCCAGCGTGGTCTGCACGAACAGGATGGTGCAGGTCATGGCGATCATCAGGCTGAGCGGTGTGATCACCGAGGACATGCGCCGGGTACCGGCCCGCAGGTTGCGCGCGGCCAGGTAGCCGCCCGCGCCGGGACCGCGCAGGGGCAGCGCGGTGACGGCGCGGGCGATGAGCGGGCCGAGCAGGGAGACGGCCAGCGTCCAGGCGAGCGCGGTGAGCATGGTGACCGGGCCGGCCGCGGCCTCGGTGTCCAAGGTGGTCAGCAGGATCGTCAGCACGACGCTGCCCGCCAGCACGGCCGGCCCGGCGATCAGACGTCCGACCGGCAGTCCCGGCTTCTCCATCGCCGCCTCGCCGAGCGCCTCGACCGGTCGGATCTTGGAGGTACGGCGGGCCGAGACGCGCGCCGCCGCCCAAGCCGCCGCGACGGTGGCGAGCACGGCCGCCGCCATCGGGAACGGGCTGAGGACCAGGTGCAGGTTGTCCGGCATGGCACCCAGGGCCACGAACCGCCCGCGCAGCCAGAACCCGAGCATGATCCCGGCCCCCGCCCCGAGCACCCCGGCCAGGGCGCTGACCGCGAGCGCCTCGCCGCCGAGCATCCGGCGGATCTGCCGGGGAGTGGCCGCGACGGCCCGCAGCAGGGCCAGTTCGCGCTGGCGCTGCTGGATGGAGAGCGCGAACGTGCCGACCACGACCAGGATCGCCACCAGCAGCGAGGTGCCGCCCATCGCGCCGCCCATGCTGATCAGCTTGATGCGGGCGTTGTCGCCGTCGCGGAACTCCACCACGCCGCGCTCGTCGCCGGTGTAGGCGAGCGCGCCCTTGACCGTGACCGGGACCCGCGGGAACACGCCGATCGCGCTGACCAGGCCGGGCCGCCCGGCCAGCCGGCGGGCCTCGGCGGTGCTGAAGAAGACGGTGCGCCCGCTGGGCAGCGCCTGGTGGGTCACGCCGACGACGCGGTAGGTCCTGCCCGCGGCGGTGAAGTTCTCGCCGCGGAAGCTCGCGTCCACGACGACCTCGCCCGCCTTCTCCGGCGCGCGGCCGCTCTTCAGCGTGAACGGCGTGAGCGCCGCCGACTCCCAGCCATGGCCCAGCGCGTCCCCGGCGGGGAAGGTGACCTCGGTGACGACCTTCTCCACGCCGGGCGCGGCGGCCAGGTCGGCGGCCAGCCTCTCGGGGATCCAGCGCAGCTCCGACAGCGCCTTGGCCTTGACCTTGGACTCGCCGTCGCCCTTGTCGACGACGCGGCGTTCGAACTGGTCACCGGCCACGATGACCGGTGCCCCCGCGTACCGTTCCGGAGCCAGTGCGCCGCGCAGGCCCGTCTCCAGCAGCATGCCGCACGCCGTCACCAGCGCGGCGGCGCAGAACAGGGCGACGAACGCGCCCGCGAACCCGGCCTTGCGGTGCCGGAGGGTCTTCCATGCCAGCGAGATCATCGCTTCCACGCTCCCAGCCTGGTCATGCGCTCGGCCACCTTCTCGGCGGTGGGCGCGGTCATCGAGTCGGCGATCCGGCCGTCGGCCAGGAACAGGACGGTGTCGGCGTAGGAGGCGGCGACCGGGTCGTGGGTCACCATCACCACGGTCTGGCCCAGGGCCGAGACCACCTCGCGCAGCAGGACCAGCACGTCGCGGGCGGTCATCGTGTCCAGGGCGCCGGTCGGCTCGTCGCCGAAGACCACCTCGGGCCGCACCACCAGGGCGCGGGCGATGGCCACCCGCTGCTGCTGGCCGCCGGACAACTGGGCCGGCAGGTGACCGGTACGCCCGTCCAGCCCCACCCGGCGCACGATCTCGGCCAGCCACGCGGCGTCGGCCTTCTCACCGGACAGGCGCAGCGGCAACGTGATGTTCTCCAGCACGGTCAGCGAGGAGACCAGGTTGAACGCCTGGAAGACGAAGCCCACCCGGCCCCGGCGCAGCTCGGTCAGGGCGGTCTCGCTCATGCCGGCCAGTTCCGTGCCGCCGAGCCGTACCGAACCCGAGGACGGAACGTCCAGGCCCGCCGCGCAGTGGAGGAACGTGCTCTTACCGGAACCCGAGGGGCCCATCACCGCGGTGAAGCTGCCGCGCGGGATGCCTGCCGACACCTCGCGCAGGGCCGCCACCGCGTTCTGCCCTTTTCCGTACACCTTGCTCACCGCGTCCAACCGCACTACGTCCGTCATGGGTCCAAGCCTGCTGGCGGGCGTTGTCGCAGGACAGAGACGTGCTCACCGGGTCACCATGACCTCGTCATAAAGCGGACACTGGTAGACATGACCCCGTGATTCGCGTACTTCTGGCCGAGGACCAGCACGTCATCAGGGGCGCCCTGGTGGCGTTGCTCGGGCTTGAGGCCGACCTGGAGATCGTCGAAGCGGTCGAGTCGGGGGACGCCGCCGTCGCCGCCGCGCTCGTTCACCGGCCCGACGTGGCCGTGCTCGACATCGACATGCCCGGCACCATCGACGGCCTGGACGCCGCCGCCACGATCCGCGGCAAGCTCCCCGCCTGCCGCACCCTCATGCTCACCGGGTACGGCAAGCCCGGCCACCTGCGCCGCGCCCTGGCCTCCCAGGTCGACGGGTTCCTGCTGAAGACGGCGCCTCCCGAGGAGCTGACCGCCGCCATCCGCACCGTGGCGGGAGGCGGGCGGGTCCTGGACCCCTCGCTGGCCGTGACCGCCTGGGACCTGGCCGACAACCCGCTCACCCAGCGCGAGGTCGACGTGCTGCGCCTGGTCGCGGGTGGGGCCGAGGCCACCGAGGTGGCGGAACGGCTACACCTGACCGCGGGCACCGTCCGCAACTACCTGACGGCGATCGTGGCCAAGCTCAACGCCCGTAACCGCACCGACGCCGTCCGCATCGCGAGCGAGTCCGGCTGGATCTGACGGCAGCGCCGCCTCCAGGGTGAACCAGCCGTCCTCCCGCGTGGTGGACAGCGTGCCGTCGAGGGCGGCCAGGCGGGTGGTGAGGTTGCCGATCCCGGCCGAGCCCCTGCGGATCGGGCCACCTTTGACGCCGTCGTTGCGGACGCGCAGCCGTACCCGGTGGCCGTCGGCGGTGGTGGTGACGGTGCAGTGGCGGGCGGTGCTGTGCCGGAGCACGTTCGTGACCGCCTCCCTGAGGACGGTGCTCAGCACCGTCTCGGCGGCGGCCGCCAGCGGCGGGTGGGACAGCTCGACCGTGACCTCGATTCCGGCGGCGGTCAGCACCGCGCGGACGTTGTCGGCCTCGGCGGGCAGGAGCAGGTCGCGGTGGTCGCCGGAGACCGAGCGCAGGTCGGCCTGGGCGCGCTCGGCCATCTCGGCGATGTCGCGCAGCTCGCTTTCCGGGTTGCCGAGGCGGCGGGCCAGCTCGCACTTGATGAGGATGGCGGCCAGGCTGTGGCCGAGCAGGTCGTGCAGGTCGCGGGCGGCGCGCAGCCGCTCCTCGACGACGGCCGCGCGGGCCAGGGCGTCGCGGGAGTCGCGTGACTCCTTGAGTATCTGGGCGAGCTTGATCAGGCCGTACAGGACCATGGCGGTCACCAGCGTGCTCAGCGTGTAGTTGACCAGCGCCGGGACCGGCAGGCCCATCAGGTGGCTCGCCACCGCCGCGCTGGCCGCGACGAGCCCGGCCAGCGGCACCGCCACCCGCCAGGAGAACGAGAGCAGCACCGGCCCGGCCAGGAATCCCAGGACGCCCAGCCAGCTGCGGCCCAGCAACGGCATCGGGAGATAGGTCAGAGCGGTCAGCGCCGCCAGCCGGCCCATGTGGCGGCCCCTCACCGAGGTCAGCTGGAGCACCACGATCACGGCCAGGAGCGCGGCGGCCGGGGCCAGCAGGTGAGCGGGGGTCTGCATCAGCCCCTTGACCACGAAACCGAGCAGGACGGCCGCGGCCAGCACCACCGACAGCCGGTAGGAGTCGTGGTCGGCACGCGGCCTGCCCAGGTCGGGCAGGGTCGCCTCCACGCTCAGCCGTCCCTCGTCGGTCAGCCGGGTGACCAGCCTGCCGCCCGCCTCCTCGACGCGCGCGGGCAGGTCGTCCAGGAACGCGTCGTCGGCGGTGCGGGCGCCGTCGCTGGTCACGCGCAGGAAGACCCGGCCGGTCTCGATCACGCAGAGGCTCGCCGTGGCCTGACGCAGTACGTCGGTGACGGCTTCGCGCAGCACCGCCGCCAGCAGCGCGCCCGCCGGGCCCAGCGGCTCCTCGTGGCCGACGCGTACCTCCACGGCGATCCCGGCCGAGGACAGCATCGCCCTGGCCGTGGTGATCTCCGGCGCCAGGGACATCGCCCGGTAACCGGCCGCCGCCGCCCGCGCCTCGGCCAGCGAGGCTCGGGCCGTCTCGGCCTGCGGGTCGCCCGCGCGGGCGCCGGCCGCGATCGTCGCCAGCGCCCGGCCCAGGCCCTGGTTCAGCTCGGCGGCGATGCGCAGCCGTTCCTCGGCCGCCGCGGACATCGCCAGCGCCAGCCGGGTGGCGGTGATCTCCTCGACCTGCCCGATCAGCGTCGTGAGCCCGTAGACGACCAGGGCGATCAGCATCGCGCTGATCGCCCCGTCGGCGTTGCCCAGCACCGCCGCGCTGCCCACGACCAGTACGGCGAGCGGGCGCAGCCGGGTCAGCAGCAGCGCGCCGCCGGCGAAGCCGAGGATGCCGACCGAGGTGCCGAACCCCAGCACCGCCGCGTACGAGCCCAGCACGACCACGGCCAGGATCCACCCGTGCCGCCACCGGACGAACGCCAGCTGCGCCACGCAGACCACCACGGCCAGCCAGGAGCCCGCCGCCACGTAGATGCTCGCGAAGCTCGCCAGTGCCGCGATGACCAGAATCCATGCCCGTTTCGCCACCTGGGAAGCTTAGGAGAAACTTCGCGTAACCCCCGCAACCGGGCATCTTCTTTGCAGTAATGCGGACATTTCCTGTTTTGGGGCGCGGGTAGGTAGGGCTACATGCACTCTGCTGTGAGCGGCGGGCAGTTCACGCTGTCGGCCGGCGGCTACACCGCCGTGGTGACCGAGTCCGGCGCCGGGCTCCGCGTCCTGCGGCTGGACGGGCAGGACCTCGTCCTGACGTACGGCCCGCAGCAGGTCGCCCCGGCCGCCTTCGGGCAGCTGCTGATCCCATGGCCCAACCGGATCGAGCGCGGCCGCTACTCCTGGGAGGGGCGCGAACTCCAGCTCGACATCTCCGAGCCCCGCTTCGACTGCGCGATCCACGGCCTGGTCCGGTGGCTGCCCTGGAACCTGGAGAGCCAGACGCCGGAGGCGGTGGCGCTGACGTGCAGGCTGCTCGGCAGCCCCGGTTACCCGTTCCGGCTCGCGCTGCGGGCCGAGTACGCGCTCGACGCCGGGTCCGGTCTGACCATCCGGGTCACCGCGCTCAACGACGGGGAGACGGCGGCGCCGTACGCCCACGGCGCGCACCCGTACCTGACCGTCGGGGAGCCCATCGACGGCTGCGCCGTCCAGGCGCCCGGCCGCAGGCACCTGCCGGTGGACGCGATGATGATCCCGCGTGGCCCGGCCGAGCCCGTCGACGGCACCCCGTTCGACCTGCGCACCCCGCGTACCCTCGGCGACCTGCGGATCGACCGCGCGTTCACCGACCTGGAGCGGGACGCCGACGGCCGGGCCTGGGTCCACCTGACCGGGACCACCCGCACCACCTCGCTCTGGACGGACCGCGCCCACCCGTGGCTGGAGCTCTACACCGCCGACTCCGTGCCCGGCCCTGAACGCCGCAGGGGCCTCGGCGCCGAGCCGATGACCTGCCCGCCGAACGGCTTCGCCAGCCGTACGGACCTCGTCGTCCTCCAGCCCGGCGACCTGTTCACCGGCACGTGGGGGATCACCGCGGCGGCCTAGCCGTGTGCTTCCGGCATCGCCCGTTCCATGTCGGCGTCGTGCTCGGCACCACCGCGGGCGGCCGCTCCTCCACCTGATCTACGGCCGCAGCCACTCGGTGACCAGGGCGGGGCAGGTCACCTCGCGCAGCGGCGGGATCGTGTCGCGGAACTCCGGGGCGTACCGCACCGCTTCGAGGAGATCGGCACCGGGCCGGGCGTAGACCTCGCCGTCGCGTTCCACGCGGGCGCGGGCGGGGACCATGGGCAGGAGTTCGACCGGCAGCGGCCGTCCCATGCTCGCGGCCTGCGCGTCGAACGCGGCCTTGAGCCGGGCCAGCGCCTCGTCCCGCGCCACGGGGTCCATGCCCGGGTAGTTGCCGGGATCGTTCTCCGCCGACCGCGGCCCGTCGAGGTTGACGATCCCCGGGCACTCGGGATGGCGCCTGGCCCACAGGACGGCACGTTCGTACAAGTGCTTCCCCCACCCTCGCGGCATTCTGGACCGTACGAAGTTCCGTGTCTTGGCATCGAGGAAAGGGTCGCGATGCTCAATCTGTCGATCATTCTGGAAGACAGTGCCCGCCATGTTCCGGACCGCACCGCCCTGGTCTTCGGGGACCTGCGCCTGCCGTACTCGATGGTGGATTCTGTCGCGAACCAGGTGGCCAACCTCCTGGTCGCTCGGGGGATCGGCAAGGGTGACAAGGTCGCGCTGCTCTGCCCGAACGTGCCCTACTTCCCCTTCGTCTACTTCGGCATCCTCAAGGCCGGGGCGACCGTGGTGCCGCTCAACCTGCTGCTGCAGCCGCGGGAGATCGCCTACCACCTGGCCGACAGCGACGCCAAGGCGCTCTTCTGCTTCGACGGCACGCCCGAGCTGCCCATGGGCGCGCGCGGGCGGGAGGCCTTCGACACCACCGACGGGTGCGAGCAGTTCATCGTGCTGCCCACGACGCCGCTGGCCACCGAGTCGGAGCACGGCGAGTCGTTCTGGGCGGCGCTGGGCGGCATGTCCGCGGAGTTCGAGACGGTCCAGACCGAGCCCGGCGACACCGCGGCCATCCTCTACACCTCCGGCACCACCGGCCAGGCCAAGGGCGCCGTGCTGACCCACGCCAACCTGCTGATCAACACCATGGTCAGCGACGGGATGTTCCCCGCCGACCCCGAAGGCGACGTCTCGCTGGCGGTGCTGCCCCTCTTCCACTCCTTCGGCCAGGTCTCGGTCATGAACGTCTGCCTGCGCAGGCGCGGCACCCTGGTGCTGCTGCCGCGCTTCGACCCCGGCGCGGCGCTGGAACTCATGTGCCGGGAGAAGGTGACCATGTTCGCCGGGGTGCCGACCATGTACTGGGCGATGCTCTCGAAGATCCACAGCGACGGGGACGAGGTGCCGAAGACGCTGAGGGTGGCGGTGTCCGGGGCGGCCTCCCTGCCGATCGAGGTGCTCAAGGACTTCGAGTCCACCTTCGGCATCCCCATCCTGGAGGGCTACGGCCTGTCGGAGACCTCCCCGGCGGCCAGCTTCAACCAGCTCAGCCGGCCCACCAAGCCCGGCACCATCGGCTTCCCCATCTGGGGCGTGGAGATGAGGCTGGTGGACGACGAGTGGAACCCCATCGAGGGCGAAGGCCCCGGCGAGGTCGCCGTCCGCGGGCACAACATCATGAAGGGCTACTACGGCAGGCCCGAGGAGACCGCGGACGTCATGCGGGACGGCTGGTTCCGCACCGGCGACATCGCCACCCGCGACGAGGAGGGCTACTACTCCATCATCGACCGCACCAAGGACATGATCATCCGGGGCGGCTTCAACGTCTACCCGCGCGAGGTGGAGGAGGTGCTGATGACGCACCCGGCGATCTCGCTGGTGGCGGTGGTCGGCGTGCCCCACGACTCGCACGGCGAGGAGGTCAAGGCGTACGTCATCCTGGCGCCCGGCGCTACGGCGAGCGGGGACGAGCTCATCGGCTGGGCCAAGGAGAACATGGCGGCCTACAAGTACCCGCGGATCATCGAGTTCCGCGAGACCCTGCCGATCTCGGCCACCGGCAAGATCCTCAAGCGCGAGCTGCGCTAGCGAGCTGGTGAGCGTCTGCGGGGACCGTTCACCAGCTCAGGGCACCGGCTTCAGGGCAGCCAGTCGATCGCGGCGGCCAGCTCCGAGGGCGTCGTCCCGAAGGTGTCGCGGAAGACCCGGGTGAAGTGCGGGCCGTCGGTGAAGCCGGCGCTGTGCGCGGCCGTCGTCAACGTCTGTCCCTTGGCCACCAGGCCGATGGCCTGTTGCAGGCGCAGCCACCGCACGTACGGCCGCAGCGGGATCCCCACGTGCGCGCCGAACAGGTGCGCCAGCCGGCTCGGCGACAGGTGGACCGCGTCCGCCACCGTGCGCAGCCGTACCGGTCCGCGCCGCAGAAGCGTGGGGATCACCGCGATCGCCGCCTCCACCGCGGGGTGGAGGCGGGCGCCCGCGGCCGCGCTGTGGCCGGTCCACCCCTCCACCGTCCGCAGCGCGGCCGCCGCCTCGGCCGAGCGAGCATGACCGGCCGCCGGCGCGGCGAACATGAGCGGCAGGATGCCCTCGGCCGGGACCGGCGGATCCTGGAGAACCGGCGCCCAGTGCGACGCCGTGGATCCCGCCCCGAAGCGCGCCAGCAGGGAACGGCCGGGCGAGCTGCGGGGATCCAGGAGCGCGAGCAGGGCCTCGTGCGCCCCCTTGCGCACCGCGTGGCGGATGTCGGGCGGGACGATCGCGATCTGCGTGGTCAGCTCTCCACCGTGGGCGTCGCCCATCGTGAACGGCTGCGCGGACACGATCAGTTGGACCGCGTGGTGCGCGTGCAGGTCGTTCCTGCCGACGGTGCCGCCGAAAAGCAGAAGGCCGGGCCGGATCAAGCACCAGCCCCGCCAGGGATGTGACATCACACCGCCCTCCTGCGGGCCAGCGTATCTGCTCGCGTCTGTGCGGCTCTAAAGCATCAAAAGCCCCAAAAGCCTTAAGGGCCATTCCTTTTTGGGGACAACCAGTGAGGGGTGGGTCGCCGTTAGGGCCACTTCGTGACCCTGTGCGGGTGCTTCTTCTGCCGCAGGCGTTGCCCGCGATCCCCGCCCCGGTGCCGGCCGGGACCTTCGACGGCATCCCGTCCGGCCGGCGGGGTGAAGCTTTTCGGCCTGGCGCGGTAAGTACAGGTGACCGTACACACCAGGAAAGGCCGACATGCATGACACTCGCCCGCGAAGACGTCAACGTCGATGACGCGGCCTTGGATGACGCGGCTCTCATCGAGAGATCGCTGACCGAGCCGGAGGTCTTCGCCGACCTTTTCGATAGGTATGCACCGTTACTGCATCGCTATGTGACCAGGCGGCTGGGGCCCGCCGAGGCCGAGGACGTCGTCGCCGACACCTTCCTGGCCGCCTTCCAGCGTCGGGGCGCATATGACCGGGGCCGCCCCGACGCCCGCCCCTGGCTGTACGGCATCGCCTCCAATGTGATCGGCAAGCGGCGGCGTACCGAGACCAGCCTCTACCGCGCCTACCTCCGCACCGGCGTGCACCCGGCGCAGACCGCGAACACGCAGGTCGAGGACGGCGTCAACACGCTGGCCGTCAACCTGCCGCTGGCGCGGGCGCTGCTGAAGCTCAAACAGGTCGATCGCGACGTGCTGCTGCTGGTCGCCTGGGCCGAGCTGAGCTACCAGGAGATCGCCGACGCGCTCGCCATCCCGCTGGGCACCGTCGGTTCCCGGCTCAACCGGGCCCGAGCCCAGATCCGCCAAGCGTTGCGGCCAGGACAAGGAGAATGACGATGAACGAACTCAAGAGCATGTGGGCGACCGTCCAGCCCGGCACCCACGAGGATCTCGCCGGAGCCAGGCGGCGGCTGCTGAACGGCATGCGTCCCAGACGCCGCTTCACCGCCCCCCGGCTGCTGGTCGCGGCGGGGGCCGCGGCGGCGGTCGTGGCCACCCCGCTGATCGTGGTGACCGGCACCCCTGCCTACGCGGTGACCACGAACCCGGACGGCACGATCACGGTGGCCGTCAACGAACTGCGCGACCCCGGAGCGCTGGAGGCCGACCTCGCCGCGGCCGGCGTCACGGCCGACGTGACGTTCCTGCCCACGAACACGTGGTGCGCCGAGACGCCCCGGTTCGACAGCGTGGACGGGGCGTACAACGGGGACGAGATCTTCACGCGCGGCAAAGAGAAGGAGTGGCGCTCGTTCCGGGCCACCCGGGTTCTCTCCCAGCGGGAGCTCCTGATCTCCCCCGAGCACATCCGGCCAGGTGAGACGGTCGTGCTGGAGTACTCGGAGACGCCCGGGGGTCCCGCTCCCTGGCAGCTCGGCACCTGGCTGGCCAAGGCGGGCAGCACGGTGAAGCCCTGCACACCCATTCCCCGCCCAAGCTCCTAGCCCAGGAACTCCCGCACTCGTGGTCGTGTCAGGTCGCGCGCCGCCTCGGCGGACATGCCGCGCTTCTCCAGGTGCGCGGCGGCCTGGAAAGGCAAACTCCTGCCATGGAAACGCGATCCACGAAGTATGGAATTAACCAGACTTTCGGGTAGCAACCGGGCGCTGGGCTTAACTGGTGAAATGAGCGAAGAGCCCAGCGTTGGACCGGTGCCAGAGGGGCCGCCGCAGTCCCGTCCCTACCACCACCCGGCCGCCGGCTGGGGAGCGGCCAAGGCCGTGACCGAGTTCGTGGTGCACGAGCGCGAACTCGTCGACGGCCCCCGCGCCGTGCTGCGCATGAACCACGAGAACGGCGGCTTCGACTGCCCGGGGTGCGCGTGGCCGGACACCCAGGGCCTGCATCTGGACATCTGCGAGAACGGGATCAAGCACGTCACGTGGGAGATGACCGGCAAGCGGGTCGGCCGGGAGTTCTTCGCCGCCCACACAGTGAGCGAGCTGTCGCGGTGGAGCGACTTCGCGCTGGAGGACCAGGGCCGCCTGACCGAGCCGATGTCCTACGACGCCGCGTCCGACCGTTACGTCCCCATCAGCTGGGAGGAGGCGTTCGAGCTGTTCGGCCGGACGGTCCGCGAACTGGACGACCCGAACCAGGCCGCTTACTACACCTCGGGCCGGCTGGGCAACGAGGCCACCTTCCTCTACCAGCTCATGGCCCGCGAACTGGGCACCAACAACCTGCCCGACTGCTCCAACATGTGCCACGAGGCCAGCGGCCGCGCTCTGCACGCCTCGCTCGGCACCGGCAAGGGCACCGCCGACCTCAAGGACTGGGACAGCGCGGACGCGCTGTTCGTCATGGGGGTCAACGCGGCCTCCAACGCCCCCAGGATGCTCACCAGCCTCGCCGAGGCCTACCGCCGCGGCGCCCAGATCGTGCACGTCAACCCGATGATCGAGGCGGGCGCCACCCGGACGATCATCCCGCACGAGTTCACGCAGATGGCGTTGTTCCGCGCGACCCGCACCAGCACCCTGAACCTCCAGGTACGCAGCGGCGGCGACATGGCGCTCATGCGCGGCATCGCCAAGGCGACGCTGGAGCGGGCGGAGAGCGATCCCGGGGCCGTGGACCAGGAGTTCGTCGACCGGCACACGACCGGGTTCGCGGAGTACAAGGCCCTGTGCGCGGCCACGCCGTGGGAGGAGATCGAACGGCAGAGCGGTCTCGGCCGCGACGACATCCTGCGGGCCGCGCGTGTGTATCGCGGCGCCGACCGCAGCATCATCAGCTGGTGCCTGGGCGTCACCCAGCACGAGCACGGCGTCGACACCATCCGGGAGATCGTCAACGTGCTCCTGCTCCGCGGCAACCTGGGCCGGGAGGGCGCGGGGCCGTCGCCGGTGCGCGGGCACAGCAACGTCCAGGGCAACCGGACGTGCGGCATCGACCACCGGCCGCCCAAGGAGTTCCTGGACCGGCTGGCGCGGGTGTGCGGCATCGACCCGCCGCGCGCCGACGGCCTGGACGTGGTGACCACCATCGAGGCGATGCACCGGGGCGAGGTGAAGGTGTTCGTCGGCATGGGCGGCAACTTCGCCATGGCCGCGCCCGACACCCCCTACACCCATGCCGGGCTGCGCTCGTGCGAGCTGACCGTCCACGTGAGCACCAAGCTGAACCGCAGCCATCTCGTCCACGGCCGCCGGGCGCTCATCCTGCCGTGCCTGGGCCGCACCGAGAAGGACGTGCAGCGCGGCGGCGTGCAGCAGACCTCGGTCGAGGACTCGATGAGCATGGTGCATCTGTCGGTCGGAATGAAGCGCCCCGCCTCACACCACCTGCTGTCGGAGCCGGCCATCATCGCGGGCCTGGCCCGCGCCGCCCTCCCGCACAGCGACACCCCCTGGGACTGGTACGTCGAGGACTACGACCGCATCCGCGACACCATGGCCCAGGTCCTGGACGGATTCGAGGACTTCAACCGCCGGGTCCGCCTGCCCATGGGCTTCCGCATCAAGCAGCCCGCCCGCGAGCTGGTCTTCCTCACGCCCTCCGGCCAGGCGGAGTTCTCCACCGCCCGGCTGCCCGACGTCGTCCCGGCGCCCGGCACGCTGATCCTGGGCACCATGCGCTCCCACGACCAGTGGAACACCACGATCTACTCCGGCAACGACCGCTACCGCGGCATCAAGAACCTGCGCACCCTCGTCTTCATGAACGCCGACGACATGCGCGAACGCGGCATCGGCCAGTTCGATCCCGTCGACGTCACCAGCACCGCCAGGGACGGCACCACCCGCTCCCTGCACGGCTACCTCGCCGTCCAGCACAACCTGCCCAAAGGCTGCTGCGCCGGATACATGCCCGAGATGAACGTCCTGTGCTCCATCACCGACCACAGCACCCAAAGCGACCAGCCGTTGATGAAACACCTCCGGGTCACCATCGACCCGGCCGCCTGACCTCACGGCAGAAGGCGGACGATCTCCTCGATCACCAGCTCGGGCTCGTCCTGCGGGACCATGTGCCCGGACTTCCCCGCCACGACATGCCTGCCGTACGGCAGGGCCGCGACGAGCCGCCGATGGCTGGCGATCAGGTCCGGCCGCACGCGCCGCTCCATCGCGGTCGGGGCCAGCGCGCCGCTGATGGCCGTCACGGGCACCGGCGGGAGCGGGCGGGTGGAGTCGCGCAGGGGGGCGAGCCCCTCCGCGAGCGCCTCGTACTCCGCCCGGGTGGCCCGCAGCTCCGACGCACGCGTCATCTCGGCCACCGCCTCGGCCCGCATGTCCGGCGGGAACAGGCGCAGGATTCGGCGTACCTCCGAGGTGATGGTCTTGACGCCGAGCCGGGACAGGACGATCAGCACCGACTGCAGGGCGAGGGCGACGGCCCTGGTGCGCCGCGCGTAGTAGATGTCCAGGTCCTCGGCCGCCTGGTCGATCAGCACGAGCGCGGCCACCCGCTCGGGGTGCGCGGCCGCGTAACTGCGGATGATCGGCCCGCCCAGGCTGTGACCGGCCAGAATGTACGGCCCCGCCCCCAGGTGATCCAGCAGGTGCCCGAGGTCGGCCACCATGCGCTCCAGGTCGCGCCGGGCCGGATCGCGGTCGCTGCGCCCGAGCCCGGCCCGGTCGTAGGCCACCACCGTCGTGTGCTTGGCCAGGGCGGGCAGCACCAGCCCCCACTCGGTGCGGGTCGCCCCGAGCCCGGACTCGAGCACCACGACCGGCCCGCCGGAGCCCTGGGTCACGTGGTGCAGCCGCCGCCCGTCCGGCAGCGTCGCGTACCTGGAGTCGCCGAAGACACTAGACACTGAGATTCTCCTTCTTCACCGGGACAAGATCATGCTGGATCGTGCGCGCGGCCGAGGCGATGATCAGGCCCGCCACCAGCGCCGGAATCGCCATCCCGAGGGCGCCGCCGGAGCCGATCAGCCAGGCGCCGGCCAGCCCGCCCACCGCGAGGCTGATGCCGAAGAAGCTGGCGGTGTAGCTGCGCTGCGCGGGCGCGGTCACCGAGACCATGATCAGCGTGATCATCGGCAGGATCAGCGGCGTCAGCATCAGCCCGACGAAGAACGCGATCAGGCACAACACCACATTAGGCGCGCTGACCCCCAGCGCGAACGCCGAGCCGCAGCAGACCAGGAGCACGGCGATCACGTAGGGGACCCGGCGCGGGTCCGACGTGAAGATCCCGTCGAGCCGCCGCCCGAGCGTCACCAGCACCACGATCGTCGCGGCCGAGCAGACCGCGGTGAAGATCCCGCGCGCCTCGGTCTCCAGCCCCCAGCGATCCTTGAGATGGATCGACAGGAACGTCGCCGCGGGCACCAGCAGCATGCCGAACGCGACGAAGCACGCGAAGACCCGCCGCAACGTCCTGGACCGCAGCAGCCCGCCGCCGCCCGCCGGGGCCTCGAACCGGCCGATGCCCGGATCGCGCAGCCGCAGCGCGAACAGGCAGCCCAGCATCGACACCACGCCGAGCACCACGAACACGGCCCGCCAGTCCAGGTCCAGCCATCCGGCCAGCGCCGAGACGGTGAGCGGGCTCAGGATCGCCCCGGCGGGGGTGGCGGCGCCGTACAGGGCGAGCACCCGGCCGCGGACGGCGGGTTCGTACAGGTCGGCGAGGAGGGGCGAGTGCAGCGCGAGCTGGCTGCCGTTGGCCAGGCCGCTCAGCACGAGCAGCACGCCGACCATCCAGACGCTGTTCGCGAACGCCATCGCGATCGTCGACAGGCTCCAGACGAAGCCGGTGACGATGGAGATCACCGCGCGCCGCGGCCGGCCGCCGACCAGCGCGGCCATCAGGAACGGCGCGGTTCCGACGGCCAGCAGCTGGATCGCCATCAACGTGGCGAGCGCGCTCGCCGAGACGCCGAGCGAGCTGGTCATGTCCGGCGCGAGCACGCTGAGCGCCTGGTTGACGAAGGCGTCGGTGATCGCCAGCATGCCGACGGCGAGGACGGGATAGAGCCTCATGAGGGGTCGAACACGATCGGCTTGACCTCGCCGCGGCCGTACAGCTCGGCCTGGCCGGGCATCGACACGCTCCACGACCGCATGCCGTACGGGCCGAAAGCCACGATCCGCAGGCAGGGACCGCCCGCATAGGCCCGCCCGCCGGAGAAGTAGGTGGCGCGCAGCGGCACCTCAAGCTCCAGCAGCGCGCCCCCGCGACCGGGCACCCCGGGCGCGAGCTCGTGCGCCGCGCCATACGCTTCCTCCGGTACGGCCGGCGCCACCTTCTCCAGCGCGTCGAGCGGATCCTCACCCGCCGAACGCCAGGCCAGCCAGACCATCGCGTTCACCGAGTCAGGACCGGCGTGCCCGTCGAAGCCGAGCAGCCTGCGCAGCAGCAGGCGATGCCCGCCGGGCCACCCGGCGACGCGTGCGGGGTCGGCCGCAGCGGCGTCGGCGAGCTTGGCCTGCCACAGCGGGGTGTCCATCCAGCGGTCCTCCATCGCCCACGCGGTCACCTCCTCGACGTCGGTGGCGTAGGCCCTGCTCAGCAGCTCGACGCTGCGCCTGCCCCTGCTGGTGTCGCGGCCCGCCTCATCGTTGAAGGCGTCGCGGTGCCAGTGCTCGGGAGACAGCGCCGGGTCGGGCGCCACCGTGTCGGGCGCGGTATTGCAGTTCTGGAGGTATCCGGACACGGGGTTGGCCAGCTGCACCAGCTCGGCCGCCGGGCGGACTCCCTGCCAGGCGGTCGCCGAGGTGTTGCCGTCCAGCACGCCCCGCTCCTCGAAGCCGCGCACGGGCACCCGGCCGGTGCGCAGGTAGAAGCAGTCGCCCGCGGAGCCGGCCGCCAGCAGGTTCTGCGGCGGGAAGTCGCAGGCGTCGAGCGCCGCGCGCAGCTCGCCGGTGTCACGGGACCGCAGCATCGCCATGAACTGCCGCTCCGTCTGTCCCGCCCGTCCCATGTACGGCGTGCACACCACGTAGACGGCGGCGTCGTCCCTGGCCACGACCGGGGCGATCACGCCGTTGTGCAGCACGTGGGGATGGCCTCCGTACTCCAGGACCTTCCTGGTCTCGCCGTCGTAGCGGTAGACGTCGCCGTCCACCTCGATGCGGTAGGCGTCGGACACGCGCGGCCCGCCGGTCGTCAGGCCCCAGGCGACGTCGGCGTTGTGGGCGAGCGGCGGCAGCATCGCGCCCAGGAAGCCGAACCCGGTGTAGTGCAGGTCGCCGCCCTTGACGACGGCCTCGTACATCTCGAAGGCGCCGCCGAAGGGCAGGTGCGGGTCGCTGACCAGGATCGTCTCCCCGGCCGCCGTCCGCCACGGCCTGAGCACCCAGGCGTTGGAGCCGGGCGGGACCAGGGCGAGGTCCAGTTCGGAGGCCGGGGCCGCCGGGGTGAGGCCCGCCGCGCGCAGCGCCGTGACGGCGTCGACGATGATCCAGTACAGCATCACCGTGCGGTTGACGCCGATCGGCAGCGCGGGCTCCAGCGGCGGCGCCCACGCGGGCACGTCGGCCGGGTGCTCGTCCATCCACGCCGCGATCCCGGCGACGAACGCCACATAGCACTCGCGCAGGTCGGCCGGGAGGCTGTCGAATCCACGCCTGGCCTCTTCGAGCACCTGCCAGCGACGCTGGTTGGCGTCGCGCTCCGGCTCACCGAGTTCGCCGCGGACCAGCCGGTACTGGCGCAGCACACCCGGCAGGTCGTCCTGCGCCTGGGCGTAGCCGAGGCCGAAGTAGGCGGCGGGTTCGCTGGTGGCGTCGAGCAGCGGGGTGCCGTACGGGTCGCGGTGGATGCGCACCGAGCCCCACGAATTGTCCATGGGCTCAACAGTGCGTGAAGAGATGGCGCCGAACCTTGTCCGATCGGCCAAGAACCTGCCCGCACCCTTGGCCGATGGGTTCAGCGGCGGGCGTGGCGGATCGTCAGGCGTCCGAGGCCCATGGCGCCCGAGATACGGATCGTCGGTCCTGCCGTGCCGTGCCGCCCGGCCCTGTAGCGCGGGTCCTTCCACCCGGCGGCCAGGCCGTCGAGGTCGACGGTCGCGGCGCGGGGGACCGTGATCAGGGCCGCGCCGGTGCCGAGCCGCAGCTCGATGTCGACCACGGGATGGTCGATGATCGCGCGCGACAGGTCCAGGCGCACCTTCGCCAGCGCGGACTCGACCTTGAGCGTCCTGGGCACCCGCCAGGCGCCGCGCCGCAGGATGAGCCCGCTGACGGCGGCGATCGTGCCCGCCCGCTCCTCGCCGTCCGGGAGCGCGGCGGCGAGCTCGCCGGGGGTTGCGGCGGTGAGCGCCTGGTGCAGGCGTTCGTTCATCTCCTGGTGGGTGAGGTGTCCTTGGGCGTACGCCTCCTGCACGCGGCGCACCGCCGTATCGCGGTCCGCTTCTTCGACCATCACACGTTCTTTGATCACCACGCGTCACCGCCCCCGGCGTGAGTACGCGCGCAGCGACAGCGGGACGAACACCACCAGCAGCGCCGCCGACCAGAGCAGGACGGTGGCCACCGGATGCGCCAGTGGCCAGGCCACGTCCCCGGACGGGGCGCCCGGATTGCCGAACAGGTGCCTGGAGGCGGCGGTGAGCGCGCTGACCGGGTTCCAGTCGGCCAGGAAGCGCAGCCAGCCCGGCATGCCGCCGGTCGGGACGAACGCGTTGGACAGCATCGTGAACGGCAGGAACAGCGGCACCATCGCGTCGGCGACCTGCTCGTTCTTCACCGCCAGGCCCACGTAGACGCCTGCCCAGCTCAGCGCGTACCGCAGCACGATCATCAGCAGGAACGCCTGGGCCGTGGGGATGAGGCCGTTGTGCGGCTGCCAGCCCACCAGCAGGCCCGCGCCCACCATGATGGCCAGCATCAGCAGACCGATCAGCAGGTCGGCGCCGGTCTGCCCGAACGGCACCGCCAGGCGCGCCATCGGCATGGAGCGGAAGCGGTCCATCACGCCGCGGGAGGCGTCGCCGGCCATGCGCGTCATGACCCCCATCACCGCGGAGAAGGTCACCATCGCGAACAGGCCGGGCATGAGGTATTCGCGGTAGTCGCCGCCGTTCGGCACCTGGATCGCGCTGCCGAAGACGTACCCGAACAGCACCACCATGACGGCCGGGAAGATCAGCGCCACGACGAGTTCGCCGGGATTGTTGCGCAGCCGTCCCAGCTCGCGGCCGACCAGGGTCAGCCCGTCGGTGAGCGTCCAGCGCAGGCGGCCCAGGGACGAGGTGAGAGCGGTCATCGGACGGGCTCCTTGCGGTCGGTGAGGCGCAGGAACACCTCGTCGAGGGTGGGACGGCGCAGGCTCACGTCGGCGGCGGCGACTCCGGCGTGGTCGAGCCCGCGCACGATGTCGGCGAGGCGGAGGCCGGTGGGGGGCAGGGCGACGGTGAGCCGGCCGTCGGTCGCGGTGGGCTCGCTGCCGGCGAGGGTGTTCAGGACGGTCGCCGCCGCGGGCGTCGCGGCGGGGTCTTCGAGGGTGACGTCGAGGCGGTCGCCGATCGTGGCCTTCAGCTCGTCGGGCGTGCCGGTGGCGATCACCTTTCCGTGGTCGACGACGGCGATGTCGTCGGCGAGCTGGTCGGCCTCGTCCAGGTACTGGGTGGTGAGCAGCACGGTCGTGCCGTCCGCCACGAGTTCGCGGATGCTGTCCCAGATCTCGCCGCGGTTGCGCGGGTCCAGGCCGGTGGTGGGCTCGTCCAGGAAGAGCACCTCGGGGCGCAGAATGAGGCTGGTGATCAGGTCGAGGCGGCGGCGCATGCCGCCGGAGTAGCCGCTGACCTGCCGATCGGCGGCGTCCATCAGGCCGAAGCGGTCGAGCAGCTCGTCGGCTCGCCGGCGCGCCCCGGCCCGGGACAGGTGGGAGAGACGGCCGAACATGCGCAGGTTGCCGCGGCCGGTGAGCTTCTCGTCCACGGCGGCGTACTGGCCCGCGAGCCCGATCTTGGCGCGCACCTTGTCGGCCTCGCGCACGACGTCGTATCCGGCGATGCGGGCGTGCCCGGCGTCGGGATCGGACAGGGTCGCCAGGATGCGCACCGCGGTTGTCTTCCCGGCGCCGTTGGGGCCGAGCACGCCGCAGACCGTTCCTTTCGGGACGCTCAGGTCCAGCCCTCGCAGCGCATGGGTGTCGCCGAAGGACTTGCGCAGTCCTTCGGCGAGCACGATCGGATCAGCCATGACCTCTCCACTGGGTACGTTGTACGCGATTATCGCGGCCAGAGTAAATTACTGGGTACCATGTACGCAAGTAGGGAAGGGTGGAGCGGTGACCGACGCCGAGTACGTGAACATCTGGATGCTGCCCGAGCGCCCGGCCCGCGGGCCGAAGCCGGGTTACAGCCGCGCGCAGATCACCGATGCGGCGATCCGGATCGCCGACACCGAGGGGCTGGAGGCCGCCACCATGCGGCGGATCGCCGCCGAGATCGGCGCCGGCGCGATGTCTCTCTACCGGTACGTTCCGAGCCGCGACAACCTGGTCGAGCTCATGGCCGACCGGATGCAGGGCGAGATCGACGTCACGGGCATGCCCTCAGGAGACTGGCGGGCCGACCTGACCCGCTACGCCGACGGGCTGCGGGCCATGTGGCTGAGGCACCCCTGGATCGGCGCCGTTCAGCGGTCACTTCCCAGCTTCGGCCCCAACCAGTTGCTCCTGATCGAACGGATGATGGGAGTGCTCGACCCCTTCGTCTCCATCGACGAGAACCTCGGCCTCATGGCCATGCTGAACAGCTACATCGAGGGCGTCGTCCGGGAGGAGATCAGCTCGGCCAGGGAGGTCCGCCGCAGCGGGCTCAGCGAGTCGGAGTGGATGACGCGGAACTACCCGTACATCGAGGGGCTGGTGAAGAGCGGGGAGTACCCGATCTTCACCAAGATCGTGATGGAGGCGCGTCACCCGCACCTGAGCCGTGACGACCAGTTCCGGGACGGGCTCAGGCGCGTCCTCGACTTCATCGCCACGGCCCTTCCCGCACCGGGCTAGAGGTTCCTCTTCTCGTGGCCGATCTTCCCCAGGTTGGGGTAGCGGCTGTTGCACCAGGCGTAGGACTCCTGGTTGCGGCCCACCCACGAGCCGTAGTACACGGCCTTCTTGCTGTAGTCGTTCCAGCACTCGATCCGGACGCGGACCCAGCCGTAGCCCGCGTTGCACCTGGCGAAGCCGCCGTCGCCGGAGCTGCCCGTCATCTGGCCGCTGTAGCACTTGGTGATCGGGGCGGGGTCGGCGTGCGCGGCCGCGGGAACCGCGACGATGCCCAGGACCAGGGCGGCCGTGGCGGTGAGCTTCTTGAGCATGGTTTCCCTCTTCAGCGTGATCTTGGGCGTCAGAGGCTACATAGGGTGGCTTTGGATTCGCTTTCGAGCTCTGAGCGGTGATCGCGCCTGGTCACCGCCGGATGCGCGCTTCGCGCGGGCTCAGCAGCGCTGCCCGTTGAGGAGGTTGATGGTGGCGTTGAAGTTCACCGTGATGCAGTGGTAGGTGCCGGAGGGGATCGAGACCGTGCCGCCGCCGGGGCCGGCCGGACCGGTGCACCCGCTGGCGATGATGAAATATCCCAGCATGTCGGACAGCAGGAAGCGGTTGCCGCTGGCGCACGTGTAGATCGCCGCCGCCGCGGACGCCGGCGGAGTGGTGATCGTGCAGGCCAGGGCGGCCGCCATCGCGGCGGCCACGATGCTCCTTCTCATGGTGTCCCTTCCGGTCGGGGGTCCCGGCGCCCCGCTGGGCGCCGGGACCGTCAGGAGATGGCGGTCAGGAACGTGTGATCTTCACGTCGTCCACGCCCGCCTCGATCAGGCTGGCCGTACCCGCGTCGGCCGTCTCGACCAGCAGCCGGACGGTCTGTCCCGCGAAGGAGGACAGGTTGATCGTCGCGGGCTGCCAGGCGCCGGCCCGGTTGGCGGCCGAGCCGAGCTGCTGCAGCACGACGGTGTTCGTCGAGCCGGACACGACGCGGACGCGGAAGTAGTCGGCGCTGCTCGCGTTGCTGAGATGCGCCAGATACCACGACAACGTCAGCGTGAGCGTCCCGGACGGCAGCGCGATCTCCGGCGAGCGGATGCTCGTGGCCCCGCCGTCGACGTCGTGCGTGCCCGCCCCGCTGCCGGCCAGGCGGCCGGTCACCAGGTCGTTGACGCCGCTGACGGTGGTGCCGAGCTGCAGGCCGATGCCGGAGCTCGTGGCCGCCGGGTCACCCCGCTCCCAGGCGCCGGACGTGGCGGTGTCGGTGCCCGAGGCGTTCGTGGTCCAGCCCAGCGAGGTCTCGAACGTGTCGTTGAAGACCACGTTGCTGATCGTGCCCACGTTGAGGGTGAACGGGGCGGTGCGGTCCATCGAGGTGCCGTCACCGGTGACGATGACGTTGTAGGTGGCGCTCGGTGTGCCCGCCGGCACGTTGATCGTCATCGTCGAGGACGCGCCCGACGTCACGCTCGGCGGGTTGAACGTCGCGCTCACGCCCGCGGGCAGGCCGGTGGCCGAGAAGGTGACCGTCTGCGCGGGCGGCGTGGTGGTCGCCGTGCTCACGGTCGAGGTCGTCGTCTGACCAGGCTGTACGGTGGCCGACGTCGGGTTCAGCTCCATCGAGAAGCCGGGGCCGCCGCCCTGGCAGGTGGCCGGCTCACCGGCCGCGGCCGGCACGCTCACGGCCAGCCACGCGGCCTTGGTGGCGTCGAACTCGGCGCAGGAGCCGGGGAACGACTGGATCGCGGCCTCCAGCGAGGCCTTGCGGGCCAGCGAGTGGGTCCACGTCGCGGTCTTGCGCAGCAGCGTGGCCATGAAGATCTGGCCGGCCTTGCGCGGGCCCAGCCCGGTCAGGGTGGTGGAGTTGCAGGTCGGGCTCTGCGGCTGGCCGTTGGTCGGGTTGGTGCCCTCGGCCAGCAGGTAGAACCAGTGGTTCTGGACGCCGGCGGCCGCGTGGACCTCCATGTTCGGGACCGAGGCGGAGAAGCAGTTGGGGTTGCCGGAGATCAGCGACGGCTGGTGCATGTAGCGGATCGGGCCGCTGCCCACCAGGTTGACCTCTTCGCCCACGCTGTAGTCGGGCGGGTCGAGGTTGGCCGGCTCGTTGGCGAACCACTCGGTCAGCGCGCCGAAGATGTCGCCGGTCGACTCGTTGAGGCCGCCCTTCTCGTTGCTGCCGGTCGAGCCGCCGGGGGTGGTCTGGAAGATGGCGTGGCCGTACTCGTGCGCGACGACGTCCATCGGGGTGACCTGGCGCTGGTTGTCCTGGGAGCGGCCGAAGTTCGTGTAGCTGCCGTTCCAGTAGGCGTTGACGGCGTTGAGGCCGACTCGTGCGGGGAAGCCGCCGCCGGTGCCGTTGATGCCGTTACGGCCCAGCCACTGGCTGAGCATGTCCCATTCCTTGCCCGCCGCGAACAGCGTGTCCACGCAGGCGGTCTCCAGGTTCGTGCCGGAGCCGTTGCCCCAGTTGTCGTCGGTCCCGGTGTACGCCGCGCCGTCCTGGCCGCCGCACCGGATTCCCGTACGGACCGGGTCCGTCATCGAGAAGCTGGAGCCCGAGCCGGAGGTGCCGATGGTGACCGGGTTGCCGTTGTAGTAGCTGTTGCCGGTGCCGTCCATGACCAGGTCGGACTTCTCGATGACCTGGCCGTTCATCGCGTCGACGAACACGTGCAGCTTCGTCTCGCGTCCCTTGTCGGTGCCGTCGACCCGCACCTCGTACGCCAGGCGCCCCGCACCCTCGGCGAAGACGCTGAGCTGCGGCGCGGAGACCGAGGCGACCTCGGGAACCAGGGCGCGCGCGACGTCGGCCGCCCGGTCGGCGCCGATGGCCGGCTTGGTGGCGACCTCCAGCGCCTGGGTCTGCGCGATGGACGTGCTCAGCACGCCGCCCGCGGAGTCGGTCACGACGACGAAGTCGCCGCCGCGCACCGGCAGGCCGGCGTGGGTACGGGCGTAGGAGACGTAGTTGAGTCCGTTCTGACCGGCGGTCACGCCCTGGCGGACGAAGGCGTCCTTGGGTGAGACGCGCAGAGCGCCGGGCTCGGACTCCACCAGGCGGTCGGCCGCCTGGACGGCCGCGGTGGCCGGGTCCGGAGGTGCGGCGGTCTCTGCCGCCAGGGCGGTCTGGCCCGAGGCGATCGAGGCCGACATCGCCACGAGCAGGCTGGTGGTGCTCGCGACGAGCGCTAACGCGAGTTTGCGTTTCACGCGGTGCTCCTTCTGGGTGAGCGGCCGCGGCTGGGGGTACGTCGGCCGCCGGGGGGTGTGCGAGATCTCCCCAGAGATCTCTGGCGTCGCTCCGCGGTGATCAATCAGGAAGGGAGGAAGACGGAGCTTCCTGCATCTGACGTGAGATCTAAAAGGGCGTCAATATGTGCGGAAATACTTGGAAATTCATCGACGACAGATGCTGTATCGGTCCAAAAGCATCCAAAACCCGCTGAACAGCCATTTCCCACCCAGGGCGGCGTGCCCGTAATCCGTTACGGCCTTTCTTCGCGCCCGTTTCTGGCTCCACCCAGTATTGACAAGTAAAGACAACCGGAATTGCACCCCGCCGCCCCGCCCCCCGGCGCCCCCATCTCCAGCTCGCCCTGAGAGCGTCACCTCGGGTCGGTCCGAGGGTGTCACCCCGCAGGTCTTCTCCACGAAGAATCCGTCTGAGAATCCGTCTGAGAAGCGGCCACACCCTGGCCGCTTCCCTTGCGAGGGTGGTCACCGAGGAACCGACGAGCAAGGAGCCGATCATGTCCGTCAACTCTGTGACCCACCTGAACTTCCGCGGCGACGCCCAGGCCGCGCTCACCTTCTACCAGTCCGTCTTCGGCGGCCAGATGGTGGCGGTGACGTACAAGGACGCGGGAAACGTCCAGAACCCCACCGAGGCCGAGCAGGTGATGTGGGGCCAGGTGGCCGCCGACAGCGGCTTTCGCGTCATGGCCTACGACGTCCCGTCGCGCCTGCCCTGGAACCAGGGGGAGAACGCGTTCTTCGTCTCGCTCCGCGGTGACACGGCCGAGGAGGTCGCCGCGTACTGGGAGAAGCTCTCCGACGGCGCGACCGTCCAGCAGCCGCTGGGCCCCGCGCAGTGGGCGCCCCTCTACGGAATGCTGAAGGACCGGTTCGGCGTCACCTGGGTCGTGGACGTCGTCAGCGAGTGAAGGGCTGATGATAGGAGGCCGTCGCCGATGACTCCGGCGGCGACGGCCGCCATGCCGGTGCCGGCGGTGCGGGCATGGCCGCGCGGGGCGTCTCACCCCTGCCCGTCATGGGCGCCTCCGATGCCCGAGGGGCATCTCACCCAGCCCGTACGGCGAAGCGGTCGCCAAGGCCGGTCAGCTCCACGAGTCGCGTCACCGCCGTGGAGACCTCGCCCAGCACCAGCGAGACGCCTCCCTGCGCGGCCAAGGTCGCCAGCCCCACCATCGCGCCCAGCCCGGCCGCGTCGATGAACGACACCTTCGTCATGTCCAGCACCACCCGGCGCACGCCCCGGCCCACGATCTCCAGCACATACCGGCGCAACTGCCCGATGGTGGCGATGTCTATTTCTCCTGCCACGCTGACCGTGGCCGTGCCGTCCCGCTCCCGGGTCGAGAGCGTCAATGCGTCCATGGATGATCTTCCACAATCCCAGGCGGCAGCGCGGAGCCGGGTCGCCGAGGTGGCGCAAGGTCCGACGACACGGAAGATCGACAAATGAGTGCTTAAGTAGATTACACCTCCTGGCGGCGCGCGGACCCGTCCGGTAATCGTGACCTTGACCGTCGGTCAGTCAGGCCGGATAATTCGCCTGCGACTGAATGTTGGGCCGCCGCCATGGCGGAGAAAATATGTACCGCCCCAGACCCCGGCGGGCGAGCTGTCTCATCACTTGGTGAAACGGTGAGGGTCTGTGATGACCGCAGGGAAATCGCCGCTCCCCGAGCATGGCACGCCATTCCTGATGGCCGATCGTTTTACCGGCTCCTCCTTGCACATGATCCGGCACGCGACGGCCGAGCACGCCGAATCCCTCGGCCTCAACGGGGTTCGGTTGCTGGAGTTCGTGCTGGCCGTTCACGAGAGCGTCGCCAACGTGGTGAAGCACGCCGGCGATCACGGCGAGATCCAGTTGTGGCGCAGCGACGGTCACGTGCACTGCACGATTTCCGACCGCGGCCCCGGCATTCCCCTCGACGGGCTGAACGTCTCCCGGATCAGCCCCGACGCACTGGGCGGGCGCGGACTGTGGCTGATCCATCATCTGGTCAGCAGCGTCGACATCACCACCGGCGAGGAGGGCACCGTCGTCCATCTGGCGGTCGAACTTCCCGCTCATGGAACCGGAATGAAGCACATCCGGACGAGCCCGCCTCCGCCGGAAACCGAATTCCGCACCGAATGGACCCGCTGAAAAACGCCACCGGCCGGGTTACCTTGATGGCGGATCATCCACAGGGAAAGCCCGGGAGGAACGTCATGAAGATCAGGCGAGGGGTTTTAGCGGCGGTGCTGGCCGCCGGCGTGCTCGCTCTCGGCTCGACCCCGGCTCACGCCATTCCTCCTCCTCCGCCGGGGGGCGACAACCTCATCGTCTTCACCTACTACAGCGGGGAACAGGTCATCGGGCAGCGCTGGTTCGGCTGCAACCAGCCCGCGGGTCAGTGGGGAACCCTGAACGGCACGCTGCGGGTCTTCTTCACGCCCTGCTGAGCCGTACCCGATTCAGGTCATCACCGGCAGGCCGCGGTCCAGGCCGGTGATGCGCAGGAGCCGGGACATGAACGGACGGGGTGCGGTCAGCACCACCGTGATGCCCAGCGGCCTGGCGCGGTGCTGGATCCCGACCAGGACGGCCAGGCCGGAGGCGTCGCAGAACGACACCTGGGACAGGTCGAGGACGAGCAGGTTCGTGCTGGAGTCCAGCGCGCCCAGCAACCGGCGGCGAAGCGCCGCGCTGGTGAAGATGTCGATCTCACCGGTCAGGCGAATGACGGTCGGCGTCGACGGTTCGGCGATGCCAGACATGACGGCCATGAAAGGTCTCCTTTCGGAGAAACCGATGCGGGATCACACCGCGGTCGGCAGGCGCGTGAGGGCGAGGAGGTCGTCGGCCGTCAGGTCGGCGGTGTGCCGGGCGGCGCGCGTCAGGGCGTTCTGGGCGGGTCCGGCGGCGGTGTCCGGCGGGATGAGCAGCAGGGCCACCGGCTCGACGGCGGCGAAGAACAGCACGACCACGTGCGGGTCCGCGCCGCGGAAGCGGCCGACGCGGACGTGTCGCCCGCGTGCCGGGATCCGGTCCGGTATGTGTCGCCACGCGTCCGGGTGCAGGCCGACCAGCAACGTCGTGCGCCCCAGCCGCTGGTCGCCGGCGGCGACGAGGCCGGGCAACTCGGCGGCGGCGTCGCGGGAGCGAGGCCACCAGGCACCGTTCACGACGGCTCTTCGGCTGGGCGTGGGGTCAAGGCTGAGCCGCGGGACGGGGTGGAGCGGTAGAAGTGTCGGCGTCATGTTCGTCGCCTGACCTGTCCGGGCCCGCGCAAACGGGCCGGTGGTGAATCGCCGGGGGCGACGCCGACCTGAGTGCCAACGCTCGAGATGTCCTCGGTAACTGCACCTTACCTCACCTTTCGAAAGCGAAGCCCAGGGCCTGGCGCATCAGTCCGGGCAGGTCGGCGTGGCCGTCGCTCTCGGCCCAGCGCACCAGCGCCACGTGGGTGGCGCCCAGGCAGGCTCCGGCCGTGGCGCGTACGCGGAACTCCTCGGCGGGGTCCGGCGACGGGCCGCAGAGCGCGGTGACGATCGCGGACTGGGTGGCGTACTGGCTGTCCAGGTGGTGGGCGCGCAGTGCCGGGACGGAGATCATCAGGCTCAGCCGGGCCAGGAGCATGGCCTTCTCGGCGGCGATCGCCGTGGCGGCCATCTCGACGAGGGCCAGGCCGATGCGCTCGTGGAGCGACTCGGTCTCGGGCCGGGCGGCGACGGTGGCGGCGGTCACCTGGTCGTAGTCGTCGTACAGCACCAGGTCCTCTTTGGTGGCGAAGTGCCGGTACACGGTCATCGCGGAGACGCCCGCCGCCTCGGCCACGCCGGTCACGGTCGTCGCGTCGTAGCCCTGGTCGAGGAAGAGGCGGATGGCGTGCGCCTGGATCGCCTGTCTTGTCTCGATACGGCGCCGGTCACGCAGGCTCGTCATGTGGTAGACAGTACCAAAGTGGTAGTTACTAACATTTCTGGAGGGTCCGATGACACGACTGATCGGCAAGACCGCGCTGGTGACCGGAGCCTCGCGCGGCATCGGCCGTTCCATCGCCGAACGGCTCGCCGCCGATGGCGCCCGCGTCGCCGTGCACTACAGCACCAGTGAGGCCGAGGTGGCCGAGACGGTCGACCGGATCGGCGAGCGCGCCTTCCCGGTGCGGGCCGACCTCGCCACCATGGCCGGCGTGGGCGAACTGGCCGACGCGCTGGCGGAGCGCGAACTGGACATCCTGGTCAACAACGCGGCCGCCCCGCCCGCCGGGCCGATCGAGACGGACACCCCTGAGCAGTTCGACCGGTTGTTCGCGGTCAACGTCAAAGCCCCGTACTTCCTCATCCAGCGGCTCCTGCCCCTCATGCGGAACGGCGGGCGGATCATCAGCATCTCCACCGTCGCCACCCGCATGGCCTATCCCACGCAGACCTCCTTCGCCATGACCAAGGGCGCGCTGGAGACCATGAGCCTCTCCCTGGCCCAGGCGCTCGGCAGCCGCGGCATCACGGTGAACGTCGTCGCCCCTGGCGCCACTCGGACCAGCGCCAACGCCTCCCTCTTCACCCCTGAGGCATCGGCCTTCTTCGCCGCCCATACGGCGCTGGACCGGGTGGGCAGGGCCGAGGACGTGGCCGACGTGGTGGGATTCCTCGCCTCCGACGCGGCCCGATGGGTGACCGGGCAGGTGGTGGACGCCAGCGGCGGCGTCCACCTGGGGCCGCGCATCGGCTGACTCAGAACTCCTGGTGGACGGCCTCGATGGCGGCCAGCGTGTTGCGCAGGTGCTGGAGGGTGACGGCGATGATCCCGTCGAGGTCACGGGCACGGTAGAGCTCGACCAGGCGGCGGTGCTCGGCGTTGGCCTCGCCGACCTGCTCGGGACGCGCGTCCAGGGACAGGCTGACGTAGGCCGAGGCGCTGGCGCGCAGGCTGCGTAGCGTCTGGGCCAGCTTGCCGTCGTCGCCCTCGTCGGAGAGCAAGCCGTGAAAGCGCCGGTTGAGGTCGACCCAGACGGACAGATCCGGCTCGACGGCCATCCGCTCGCACAGGTCAGCCGCCGCGGCCAGCCGTTCGTCGGTGACGGCGGCGAGCACCCGCTTGATCATGAGCGGTTCGAGCGCCATGCGCATCTCGTAGATCTCGCGGACCTCGTCCAGATCGAGGCTGCGCACCACGGCGCCCCGGTGCGCGTCGAGGTAGATGAGCCCTTCGGTGGCCAGGTCGCGCAGCGCCTCCCTGACCGGGGTGGTGCTGACGTCGAGGTCGGCGGCGATCTCCCGCTGCAGCAGCCGGGTGCCGGCCGCGAGCTCACCCGAGAGGATGGCCGTGCGGATCCTCTCCCTGGCGTACTCGTGCGCCGTCCTTGATCGGTTCGGCTGCTTGTTGGGCAACACTTTTCGCCTCCGATCCGGCTGGACGCGGCCACGACAGCGCCCGTTCAGCATAGCCGCCACCGCGTGCGACGATCGCCGACGGTATCTCGGCCGGAGGGGTGCCCGAGGCCAGCAGCAGCCACAGCAGCAGCCGGGCCTGGCGCGGGTTGAGCCGTCCCGCGGTGATGACGCCCCGGCCGATCAGGTCGGCTTCGGAGCCGGGGAAATCGTAGGCGGCGCGCAGGGTGCTCCCGGCGCCGGTCCTGGTGGCGAGCACGACCGGGATCTTGGCCGCCGCCTTCTCGATGGTGTCGGCCAGGGCGGGTGAGACGTGGCCGACGCCGTACGCCGCGATCACCGCGCCGTCGAGCCCGGTGTCGAGCAGGGCCCGCAGCGCGCCGCCGTCGTCGCCGAGGTGCGTCTCAAGCAGAGGGACAAAGGCCGGTCCCGACGGGTACGGCAGCGCCCCGCCTTCCACCGGCGCCCCCGCGAACCACGGCAGACCCTCGACCACGCGCCCGAGCAGCCCGAACTCTCCCGACTCGAACGCCTGCAACGCCCCGGCATGAACCTTGCGGACCCGGTGGGCGGCGTGGATCTCGTCGTTCATGACCACGAGCACGCCGCGGTCGCGCGCCTCGGGATCGGCCGCGGTCCTGATGGCGGCGGCGAGGTTGGCCGGGCCGTCCGCGCCGAGCGCGCCCGCGGGCCGCATCGCCCCGGTGAACACGACGGGCTCGTGCGCACGCCAGACGAGGTCGGCCAGATAGGCGGACTCCTCCATGGTGTCGGTTCCCTGGACCACGACCACTCCGTGCGCGCCGTCGCGGATCGCCGCGGCCGCGGCGCGGACGGCGTCGAGGACGAGGTGGGGGGTGAGCGCGGCGCCCGGGGTGCGGCCGAGGGTCTGGGCGGTGACCCGGATGCTCCGCAACGCCGGTGCGACCGCGCCCAGTAGCGCGTCACCGCCGAGCGTGGGTGCGACCGCGCCGCTCTCGGTCGGGGTCATCGTGATCGTGCCGCCCAGGGACAGGACGCGGACCAGGGGGTCGGTCATGGGCACATCCTCCATTGACAGGTTATGGGGTGCATTTTATAACATCCACATACCTCGGGGAACAGCGAGGCGATGGAGGAGTGATGACAACAGAGAAGACCAAGGCGACACCCGCCCGGCTGACCCGGACGGTGGCCTTGACCACGATGGCCATGCTCGGCGTGTCCTACATTCTGAACGCGATGGACCGGCAGCTCTTCCCGGTCCTGTTGCCCGACATCCGCGCCGATCTCGGCCTGGCCCTGTCCCAGGGCGGGCTGCTCGCGACCGTCTTCACCCTCGGCATCGGCCTGGCCGGCGTCCCGACCGGCATCCTGCTCGACCGCCTGTCCCGCAAGGCGGTCATGGCGATCGGCATCCTGATCTACTCGGGATTCACCTTGCTCACCGCGTTCGCGGTCGGATTCCTCGACATGTTCGCCTACCGGGCCCTGTCGGGCGTCGGCGAGGCCATGCAGATCACCGCACTGTTCGCCGCCGTCGGGGCCTACTTCCACGCCTCACGCGCCCTGGCCCTGGGCTACCTGAACACGGTGTTCGGGCTGGGCAGCGTACTCGGCCCCTATCTGGGCGCCATGCTCGCCACCGCCTCCGGTCACTGGACGACGCCGTTCATCACCTATGGGCTCCTGGGCCTGGTGATGATCGTGGTTCTGTGGTTCGGGGTCCCCAAGGTCTTCTCCGAGCGGGCGGAGCCGGCCGGGACCGCGGCCGCCGCCGGCGGTGCCCATCTGCCGGCGTTCCTGCTCAACCGCAATACCGTGCTGCTCGCGGTCAGCGCCGGCGTGGTCGGCGTCATGCTCTACAGCTACCTCGGGATCTACCCCACCTATCTCCAGGAGGAGCTCGGCTTCACCAGGACCGAGGCGGGCTTCGCCGCCGCCATGTTCGGGTGCGGCGCCATGCTGAGCATCGTCGGCGGATACCTCGGTGACCGCCTCGACCAGCGCCGCTTGATGCTGGTCTGCCTGGTGGGGCTCAGCGTCGTCGGCCTGGTCATGTTCCACGTACCCGGCGGGCACGGCATGCAGTACACCCTCTCGTTCGCCGAGGGCGCGCTGGCCAGCGGTGTGCTGTTCGTGAACCTCTACTCGGCCATTCAGCGCTCCGTCCGCCCGGAGCTGGCCGGGCGGGTCTCCGGCCTGTTCGTGGCCTGCTTCTACATTCCGTCGGCCTTCGCCGGATACCTGTTCACGGCCCTCAAGGGACACTTCGGCTGGGGCGGCGCGGCGGTGGGCGTGCTGGGGATTCTGCCTATCGTGGCCCTGGCCACGCTCCTGCTGGTGAAAACGGAGAAGGGAACTCACCGATGACGCTGGACCTGCTGATCGCCGGTGGCATGGTCGTCACCCCGGGCGGCCGCCGGCGGCAGAACATCGGCGTCGCCGACGGCCGGATCGCGGTCATCGGCACCGACCGGCCCGCGGCCCGCCGGGAGGTCGACGCGTCGGGCCTGCTGGTTCTGCCCGGCGGGGTGGACACCCACGTCCATCTCATGGACCCAGGCAGCATCGAGCGCGAGGACTTCCCGACCGGTACGGCGGCAGCGGCGGTGGCCGGCGTCACCACCATCGTGGAGCACAGCCACGGCGCGCCCGTGCGCACGGTGGCGGATCTGCGCGGCAAGCAGTCGTACCTCACCGGCCGCTCCAACGTCGACTTCGGGCTGGCCGCGCACGCCTGGCCCGGCGCCGCCGGCGACGTCGCCGGGTTGTGGCGGGCGGGCGTCGCCTTCTTCAAGGTGTTCACC
This sequence comes from Nonomuraea sp. NPDC050547, assembly GCF_044457345.1. Taxonomy (NCBI): domain Bacteria; kingdom Bacillati; phylum Actinomycetota; class Actinomycetes; order Streptosporangiales; family Streptosporangiaceae; genus Nonomuraea; species Nonomuraea sp. NPDC050547. The sequence goes on along the minus strand of NZ_JBITGW010000016.1, from coordinate 208,878 downwards.
TGCACCACGCACGGCATCCCCGGCCACGACGCCGCCGCGCTGCGCGCCCATCTCAACGCCACCGCACTGGCGGACGCCGTCAGCCTGGTGCACTGCGAGGACGAGTCGCTGACCGCGGACGCCGAGCGTCTGCTGCGCGGATCCGGGCGTACGGACCCCGGCCTGCTCCCCGACTGGCGCGACCGTGACGCCGAAGTCGTCGCAGCGGCTGTCACCGCGCTGCTCGTCAGGCGCGTCGGAGCGCGGGCCGTCGTCGCGCACGTCAGCCACCCCGAGGTCGCCGACTACCTCGCGCGCGAGCGGGCCGGCGGCGCCCGGCTGGGCGCCGAGGGCTGCCCGCAGTACTTCCTGCTGCGGGAGGACGAGGTGCACGAGCACGGGGCGCTGCGCAAGTTCACGCCGCCGGCCAGGGCGCGCACCGACTCCGACGAGGCGTTGATGTGGCGGCTGCTGCGCTCCGGCACGCTGACGCACATGTCGAGCGACCACGCCCCGTCCACCCTGGAGCAGAAGGCCGCCGGCGACATCTGGAACGTTCACTTCGGCCTGCCCGGACTCGACACCACCCTGCCGGTCCTGCTGGACGCCGCCGCCCGTGGCCACCTGAGCCACGAGGACGTCGCCCGCGTGTACGCAGAGACGCCGGCCCGCACGTACGGCCTGTACCCGCGCAAGGGCCGGATCGGTGTGGGGGCCGACGCCGATCTGGTCCTGGTCGATCCCGGCGGCCGGCGCACGCTGGCCAACGAGAACATGCTGTCCAAGGCGGGCTGGACCCCGTACCACGGCCGTGCCGTCACCGGCCTGGTGGTGCGGACGTATCTGCGTGGTGTCCTGATCGCCGAGAAGGGCGAACCTCTCGACGCCCGCGAGGGCCGGTTCCTGTCCGGCGGTGGCGCTTAGGATTGTGGCGGTGCCGAGGGCGGTTGGGGGTGCTTTGGCCGGGGGACCGCCCTTCGGGGAAGAGTTTCCATACAGATCTGGAGTTTTCGATGTCCGTCAGCCGCGTCATGCCCGTCATCCGGTCGAAGGCCCTGCAGGAGAGCCGGGAGTTCTACGGGCTGCTGGGGTTCGAGGAGGTCATGGACCACGGGTGGATCGTGACGCTCGCCTCGCCGTCCACCCCGGCGGCGCAGATCAGCTTCATGACCGGTGACAAGACCGCCCCGGTCACGCCGGACGTGAGCGTCGAGGTGGATGACGTCGACGCGGCGTACGCGGCCGTGCGTGCGAGTGGCGCCGAGATCGTGCACGACCTGCGTGATGAGGATTGGGGGGTGCGACGGTTCTTCGTCCGTGACCCCAACGGCCGGGTGATCAACGTGCTGAGTCATCGATGATGTGCAGGGGCACGTCCTGGCCGATCTGCCACAGGGTGGGGATGACGTGACCTGCCCGCGCCCGCTCGTACTCGGCCTCGGTGAGCGCGGCGACCTGCAAGAACGTGAGCGTGTCCAGGACGTCGAACTCGGGGTCCACGGTCAGGGCCAGCGCCGTCAGTGATCCTCGCGGGTTCATGCGGGTGAGCTGGCCGGGGGCCAGGGGCCGTTCGCGCAGGTCGAGCAGGATGCCGATGCACCAGTCGGGCGGGGCGGCGTCCGCGGGGCCGCGGGCCACGCGGAGGCTGAACTCGTAGCCGTGCCGGCCCGTCCCGATGGTGATCAGGTGCCAGTGGGGGCGCGGGAGGTCGACCGCGTACGCGCGGATGGCGCCTCCGGCCAGCTCTCCCCACGGCTGGGCCGTGCCGTACGTCTTTTCCAGTGCTGCTTCGATCTTTCCGTGCATTCCTCCCACGGTATGGGATGGGAATGGGCTTGTTAACACCAAGAACATGTGGGTACAACGTGCTCATCAAGGGTGCGCTGTACCCAAGGGGGTGAGGCGAACCAAGGGGTCCACGGCGGAGTCCAAGGTTGCATGATCACCGTGACGCTCTCCATGGTGCTGGCCCTCTCGCCGGCGACCGCGACCGAGATCCCGAAGAACTTCCTGTTCAGCGAGCCCGCCGCACGCAAGGTCCTTTCTCCGGACGACGCGGCCGAAATGGGCTACAAGATCAGCGACAAGCTCACCAGGCCGCTGGAGCTGAACCCGTGCGTACACCGGCGCGCCATCGACCGCGGCCGCCTGGCGGCCCGCACGATCACGCTCTGGACCAGCGCCCCGAGCGGCGAGTCGGAACAACTCGTCCTGTACAAGAGCCCGCGTGCCGCCCACGCCGCGTTCGCCAAGCTGCGCGCCGAGGTCAAGCGGTGCGCGCGCAAGGGGGATCCGGCCTCTCCCGCTCTCAAGATCCGGTGGCGGACGAGCAAGGTCAAGGCGGGCGACGAGTCGATCGGCATGGGCTACCGGACCTGGCAGGACGGCTACGTGAACGAGACGGTCACCGGCGTCGTCGCGCGCAGGGGCAGCGCCCTGATGATCTACACCACCTCCGCCGGCGACTACAACCCGGGCGGGCTGACCAAGACCACCAGGAAGATGGCCGCCAAGGTCTGCTCCCTTCCCGGAGTCTGCTGAACGGCTCAGCGGGGAGCGAAGCCGTGCAGCAGGGCCTCGACGACGGCCTCCACGGTGGGCAACTCCTTCTCCAGCATGCCCCGGTAGACGACCACGCCGACGAACATGTCACTCAGCAGCCACAGGTCGGCGTCCTCGCGTACCTCGCCGCGGGCGAGCGCGTTGTCGTAGATCTCCCATGCGCGGGCCATTCTCGACCGCATCGCCTCGCGCAGGATCTCGGCCACGGCGGGGTCGCGGCCGGCCTCGCCGTACATCTGCCTGGCGATGGGGCCCATGGCCTTCCAGGCCTCCATCGTCTCGGTGACGACCACGCGCAGGTCGCCGGCGAACGACCCGGTGTCGGGCATCGCCACCTTGGCGTCCATGGCCGAGCCGAGCGCGTCGAGCAGAAGGTCCCGTTTGGTGGCGTAGCGGCGGAACACGCTCGCCCTGCCCACGGAGGCGGCCTGGGCCACCTCGTCCATGGTGAAGTCCAGGCCCTTCGTGAAGATCAGGGTGGTCGCCGCCCGCTTGATGCGGACATCGACCTCCGGATCGGGCTTGCGCGCCATAAGTGAGACTCCTAGTATCAGATACTATGCGTATCAGAATCATCATCATAGGCGCGGGGCCGGGCGGATTGGTCGCGGCGCGCTCGCTCGCGGCGGCCGGACACGACGTGGAGATCCTTGAGCGGGCGCCGGAGTTGCGGACGGCGGGCGGCTCCGTCACGTTGTGGCCGGGTTCGATCCGTATCCTGCGCGAGCTCGGGGCGGACCCGACCGACCTGGGCAGCCGGCTGACGGTGCTGGAGGGGTGGTCGCCGGAGGGCGTATCGCTGATGAACATCGACCTGTTGCGTCTCGAACGTAAGTACGGCGCTCCCAGCGTGCACATCGCCCGCCGGGACCTGGTCGAACGTCTGATCGAAGGGGTGCCCGTCCGCTACGGAAGCGAGGTCGTGGGCGTCGACCCCGACCGGGCCGAGGTCACGCTGGCCGACGGGAGCACGGTCCGCGGCGACGTCCTGATCGGCGCCGACGGCCGCAACTCCGCGGTACGGCACGCGCTGGGAAAGGAGGATCCGGCCCGGCGTACCGAATGGGTCACCTGGCAGACCTTCGCCGACGTGCCCCTGGAGCTGGTCGGCACCGGGCGCTCCCTGGTCATCACCGGCAAGGAGGGGATGATGGGCCTGACCCCGGCGGGCCCCGGCAGGGTGCTGAACTGGTTCGAGCTGCGCACGGCGCCGGGCCGTCCGCTCTGGCTGGACGAGGTCGACCCGATCGGCCGGCTCAAGGAGGTCTTCGGCGGGTGGAAGGGCCTGGCCCCCGAGGTGCTGTCGTCGGTGACCGAGATGCAGGCGTTCCCGCACTGGCGGCACAAGGTGCCGGAGGTCTGGGGGCGCGGGGCCACCACGCTCCTGGGCGACTCGGCCCACACGATGCCCCCCAGCCTCGCCCAGGGCACCAACCAGGCGATCGAAGACGCCTGGCTGCTGACCCGCTCACTGGGCGACCTGCGGGGCTACGAGCGGACCCGGTCCAGGCAACTGCGCCTGCCCGCCAGGCTGGCCGGTGACGAGATCGCCAACCGGCCGGGCAGGAAAATGCCCGGCGGGCCGATGAGCGTCCTGTACTCCTGGTGGATCCGCAAGTCGAGCGGGTACCTCTCGGCCATGGCGTGAGTCAGAGGACCTTCATGGTGAGCTCCTGACAGGGTGGGAAGGGCCGGTTCTACCAAGTGCCGGCGACCTGGCGGATCGGGGCGTTGAGGCGGTTGAAGAGGTTCGTCGTGGCGATCATGAGCAGGATCGCGGCGAGCTGCTGCTCGTCGAAGTGGTCGGCGGCGTCGTTCCAGATCTCGTCGGAGACGGAGTCGGGGCGGTCGGCCAGCCGGGTGGCGGCCTCGGCCAGCGCCAGGGCGGCGCGCTCGGAGTCGGTGTAGTACGGGGCCTCGCGCCAGGCGGCGACCAGGCCGACGCGCTCGTCGCTCTCGCCGAGCTTGCGCAGGTTCTTGAGGCCGGCGTCGACGCAGAAGCTGCAGCCGTTGACCTGGCTGACGCGCAGGTGGATCATCTCCAGCAGTTCCTGGGGCAGGCCCTGCGACTGCGCGGCCTTCATCAGCTCCATGATCGGCTTCATCGCGGCGGGGATGATCGTCGCGGGGTTCTTCATCCGGGCTTCCATTTTGTCCTCTTTCGTCGTTGTTGCTGTGAGAACAGATTGGTCGCCCGAGTTGATACATTCGCTATGCGTCGACGATGGGGTGACAATGGTGCGGTTTACGCTTCTCGGGCCGGTCCAAGTGATCGTCGACGGGGGTCCTCTCGCGGGCATCGCCCCGCGGCATCGCGCGGTGCTGGCCTATCTCCTGCTCAACGCCGGACGGGTCATCAGCATCGACCGGCTGATCGAGGCCATGTGGGGCTATGACCAGCCCGACACCGCCCGCTCGCAGGTCCACGCCTCGATCACCGCGATCCGCAAGGCACTGCGCGGCGCGGGCGACGGCGACCTGCTGGAGACCCGGGCCGGCGGCTACGTCGTGAACCCGGCGCAGGGGCAGGTGGACGCCCAGGAGTTCACCGAGCTCGTGACGCTCGGCGACCTGCGCGGGGCACTGAAGCTGTGGAACGGCGAAGCCCTCGAAGACGTGCACGCGCACTACGTCGCCGGAGTCCGCGACCTCTGGAACGACCGGCGGCTGACGGCCTGCGAACGCCTGGCGGAGACCGAGCTCGCCGCCGGTCGCCACGCGGAGCTGCTCGACGACCTGGCCGCCCAGGTCGCCGCCAACCCGATCAGGGAGAAGCTGAACGGCCACCTGGTCCTGGCCCTGCACCGCTCGGGCCGGCAGGCCGACGCCCTGGCCGCGGCGCGCGCCTACCGTACGGCGCTGGCCGACGAGCAGGGGCTGGACCCGGGGCACGCGTTCGCCGAACTGGAGCGGGCGGTGCTGAACGACGATCCTTCGCTGCGCCTGGCCGAGGCGGCCGGGCCCGTCCAGCCGCCGGCACCGGCCGCGCCGCCGCGGCGGACCTTCCTGCCTTACGACATTCCGGATTTCTCCGGACGTACCGCTGAGCTGGAACGGCTCGCCGACGAGCAGGAGGCGGCGCTCGTCACGATCGACGGCATGGCCGGGATCGGCAAGACCGCGCTCGCCGTGCACGTGGCGCACCAGCTGACCGGCCGTTACCCGGACGGCCGGCTCTTCCTCGATCTGCAGGCCCACACCGCGGGCAGTACGCCGGTCGACTCCGCAGCCGCGCTGGAGGCCCTGCTGCGCCAGCTGGGCGTGCCCGTGGACCAGATCCCGGCGACCCCGGCCGAGCGCAGCGCCCTGTGGCGGGCCGAGCTGGCCGGCCGCCGGGTGCTCGTCGTCCTGGACAACGCCCTCGACGCCGACCAGGTACGCCCCCTGCTGCCCGGCGGCTCCGACACCCTCGTCCTGGTCACCAGCAGGCGGCGGCTGGTCGGCCTGGACGGCGCCCGCGCCCTGTCCGTCGAGGTTCTGGATGAGCAGGACGCCGTGGAGCTGTTCGGCCGGATCGTCGGCGACCGCGCGCGGGACGAACCCGACGCGGTCCGCGAGGTGCTGGAGCTGTGCGGCTATCTGCCGCTCGCCATCCGGATCTCGGCCGCCCGCCTGCAGCACCGCCAGCGCTGGACGGTCGCCTACCTCGCCGGCAAACTGCGCGACCAGCGACGGCTGCTGGACGGGGTGTCGGCCGCGTTCAGCATCTCCTACGAGCAGCTCCACGAGGACGAGCAGCGGTTGTTCCGCCTGCTCGGGCTGGTCCCCGGCCGCGACATCGACCCGAACGGCGCCGCCGCCCTGGCCGGGATCTCGGAGGACGAGGCGGAGGATCTGCTCGAAAGCCTGCTGGACGCCCACATGCTCCTGCAGCTCGAACCCGGCAGGTACACCTTCCACGACCTGCTCCGCGAGCACGCCCGCTCACTCGGCGCCGACGACGGCGCGATCCTGCAGCTGCTCGTCTACTACCTGCACCGCTCGCGTGCGGCGATGGACCGGCTCTTCCCCGACAGCATCGTGCAGCGCGAGGGCATCCCGCAGCCGCAGTCCCCGATCCCGCCCATCCGCGACGCCGACGAGGCCCTCACCTGGCTCGACGCCGAGCGCTCCAACATCATCGTGACCGCGTTGCACGGACCGGAGGTCTGCCTCGGTTTCATGGGCCTGGCGCTGCGCCCGTACCTCGACCGGCAGGCGCACCACGACGACGCCCTGACCCTGCACAACCTGGTCCTGCGGCGCAGCCGCACGCTCGGCAGCCACGGCTTCGAGGCGCAGGCGCTGACCGACCTGTCCTGGACGTACTGGCGCCTCGGCCGGTACGAGCAGGCGGAGGAGCACGCGAACCAGGCGCTGGAGGCGTGCGAGGAGCCGCATGAGGAGGCGCGGGCCCTGCTGACCCTGGGCAACGTCGCTCAGCGCAGGCGCCAGGACGAGCAGGCGGAGCAGTACCTCAAGCGGGCGCTGGACCTGACCCGCATCGGGGCCGACACGTGGGGCGAGGCCCATGTCCTCGGCTACCTCGCCCTCGTCCTCGACCGTGCCGAACGCCCGGAGGAGGCCCGCAGGCACCTCGACGTGGCGCTGGCGCTCCACCGCAAGATCGGCAACCCGGGCGGCGAGGCGCTGGTGCTCAACCACCTCGGCGTCGTCGCGCGCCACCAGGGCCTGCTCGACCAGGCGCGCACCCGGCACCAGGAGGCCGCCGCGCTCTACCGCAAGCTCGGCAACATCACGGACGAGGCGGTCGCGCTCAACGGGCTGGCCGAGGCGGCAGGCGATCCCGCACGGGCGGTCGAGGAGCACGAGGCGGCGCTCGCGCTGGCCGACGCCTCCCGCAACCGGCCTGAGCAGGCCCGCGCGCACGACGGCCTGGCCCGCGCCCATCTCACGCTGGGACACTCCGACCAGGCCCGCGAGCACGGGCGGCTGGCCCTTGACCTGTACGGCGAGCTCGGCGTGCCCGAGGCGGACGAGGTGCGGGCCCTGCTCGAACGCGCGCGGTAGGCAGATCCCGGGCTCCGAAAGTTGCCGACCGACCGGTCGGTCGATATCGTTATGGTATCGACCGACCGGTCGGTAGAGCTGTGGAGGGAATCCGCCATGACCCATGTCCAAGGCACCGTCGCCCCCGGTTTCGAGGCCGTCCGCGAGGCGTTCGAGCGCAACTTCACCGACAGCGGCGAGGTCGGCGCCGGTCTCGCCGTCTACCGGTACGGCCGCCCCGTCGTCGACCTGTGGGGCGGCGAGGCCGACCCGGACACCCATCGCCCCTGGAACCGGGACACGCTGGCCGCCATCGCCTCCACCTGCAAGACGTTCGCGTCGGGCGCGCTTCTGCGGCTGGTCGAGCGCGGGGAGGTGGACCTGGAGGCGCCGGTCGCCCGCTACTGGCCCGAGTTCGTCCAGAACGGCAAGGGCGGCATCACCGTCCGCACCCTGCTCGCCCACCGCGCCGGACTGCCCAGCATGCACACACGCCCGGTCACCTGGGAGGACCTGCGCGACTGGACCCCGATCACCGACACCCTCGCCGCGGCCGCCCCGGAATGGCCGCCCGGCACCCGGCACGGCTACCACGGCGTCACCATCGGCCACCTCGCCGGGGAGATCGTCCGCCGCGTGTCCGGGATGACGCTGAGCGCGTTCCTCGAAGCGGAGATCACCGGCCCGCTCGGCCTCGACTGCTACGTCCGCGTGCCCGACGCCGCGCTGCCCCGGCTGGCCAAGATGGTCCTGCCGGACGAGCGGTCCGTCCAGCTCGGCATGCAGGTGCCGGAGATGGCGGACTTCGTCCAGGCGCTGGGGGACCCGGACACCCTGAGCTTCCGCGCCTTCTACGGCAGCGTCACCCAGGAGTGGGACGACTCCAACAACCCCCGCACCTACCAGGTGGAGAGCCCCTCCATGGACGGCGTCGCCTCCGCCCACTCCCTGGCCCGCTACTTCGCCGCCATGATCGGCGAGGTCGACGGCATCCGGCTCTTCTCGCCCTGGCTGGTCGACAAGATCCGTACCCCCGAGTCGGACGGCATCGACGAGCTCCTCAAGGTCCGCACCGCCTGGGGACTCGGCTTCCTCGTTCCCGGAGGGCCCTTCTGGGCCGCGCCCGAGCACCTCAAGGGCCTGTTCGGCGGCAGCGGCGCCACCGGCTCGTTCGCCTTCGCCGACCCCGAGCGCGGGATGGGGTTCGGCTACGTGCCCAACCGCGGCTCCGAGCTGCTGGAAGGCGGCGACTTCCGGGTCAAGTCGCTGGTCGAGGCCGTCTACAAGGCCGTGCTGTGAAGGCCCCGATCACCATCGTCCGCGACGCGGAGATGCCCATGCGGGATGGCGTCGTGCTGCGCGGCGACGTCTGGACGCCGGACGACGGACGGCGCCGCCCCGCCGTGCTGATCCGCACGCCGTACGGACGGACGGGGACCAACAACGACTTCCTGCGCCCGCTGGAGTGCGTGCAGGGCGACTACGCCTGCGTCGTGCAGGACACGCGCGGCCGCGCGGGCTCCGACGGCGAGTGGACGATCTTCATGGCCGAGCAGGAGGCCCGCGACACCCACGACACGGTGGAATGGGCCGCCGCGCAGCCGTGGTGCGACGGCAACGTCGTCATGGCCGGGGCCTCCTACCTCGGGATCGTGCAGCTGCTCGGCGCCGCGGAACGCCCGCCGCACCTGCGCGCGATCGCGCCCGGAATGACCAGCAGCGCCGAACTCGACCGCGCCGCCGGCGGCGTCATGCGCGTCAACGAGGTCATGGCGTGGCTGGCGTTCATGGCCATGGACTGGCTGGAGCGCGAGCGGGCCGCCGGGCGTCCGGCCGACCCCGGCGCCGCCTACGAGCTGTGGGAGCTCGCCACCGACCCGGCCGCCGCCCTGCGCACGTTGCCGCTGAAGGACCTGCCGCAGTTCGCCGCGGTTCCGGGCTTCCCGCTCGACGTGGGGAAGATGCTGGCGTACGGCACGCCTGGCATCGCCGAGTCGTTCGCCTACGAGGCCGTCGAGGTGCCCGCCCTGAGCGTCACCGGCTGGTTCGACAACCACTGCGACTCCACCATCGAGAGCTTCCTGCGCCTGCGCGCGATCCACGGCGACCGGCACCGGCTCATCGTGGGCCCCTGGTCGCACGACGGCCGGCTCGGCTACTGCCAGGGCGAGGTCAGCTTCTCCGCCCGCGGCGACGCCACCGTGCTCGGCCTGTCCGCCCAGCACCTGGCCTTCTTCGACGAACACGTGCGGGGCACTCCGTCCGCGGCGCCCGCCGTGCGGTACTTCCTCATGGGCGCCGACGAGTGGCGCGACGCGGACCGGTGGCCGCCGCCGGGCGAGCTCAGGACGCTGTACCTGGAGGACGACGGCCGTCTGGGCACACAGCCGCCCACGGACGAGCATCCCGACCACTACGCCTACGACCCGGACGACCCCGTGCCCACCCGCGGCGGCCGGGTGGTCAACCTGGGCCGGCTGGTGCCGGGCCCGCTCGACCGTTCCCGGCTGCAGGAGCGCCCCGACGTCCTGTGTTACACCTCGCCCGTCCTGGACGAGCCGCTCGACGTGGTGGGCCAGGTGGCGGTACGGCTGTTCGCGGCGTCGTCGGCCCGCGACACCGACTTCGCCGCCAAGCTCGTCGACGTCTTCCCCGACGGCCGCGCGCTGGCCGCGGCCGGTGGCGTGCAGCGCGCCCGCCACCGGCACGGACCGGACATCGAGCAACTCCTGGAGCCGGGAACGGTCGAGGAGTACACCATCGGCCTCGGCCACACCGCGTGGCGCTTCCCGGCCGGGCACCGCGTCCGCCTGGAGATCACCAGCAGCGACTTCCCCGCCTACGACCGCAACATGAACACCGGCGAGCCGGTCGGCTCCGACACCGCAGGGGTGGTCGCCCACCAGACCGTGCACCACAGCGTGCTGTATCCGTCGCGGCTGGAGCTGCCGGTCCTGTCAGAAGGGCTCGGTCCGACCCCGTAGCAGGGACGGCGGGCGCAGGTGCTCGCCATAGGCGTCGGCCAGCCGGTCGGCGCGTTCGGTGAAGGCGCGCGGGCCGTACTGGTTGACGAACTGGAGTGTGCCGCCCGACCACGGCGCGAAGGCGAGGCCGAGCACGCTGCCGACGTTCGCGTCGGCGGTGGAGGTCAGGATCCCGTCCTCCAGGGCGCGCACGCTCTCCAGCGCCTGGGCGAACAGCAGCCGCTCGCGCACGTCCCGCTCGGGAATGGGCCGGTCGCCGCCGAAGCGCTCGGCCAGCCCCGGCCACAGGCGCTTGCGCGCCCGATCGGGGTAGTCGTAGAAGCCGCCGCCCCCGGCCCGCCCAGGCCGGTTCATCTGCTCGACCATCCAGGTGAAGACGCCGTAGGCGGTGGCGTGGCCCAGCTCGCGGCCGTCGGCCGCCGCGTCCGCCTCGTTCTGGCGGCGCACCCTGAGCATGGTGGCCAGGGCGACCTCGTCGCTGACGGCCAGCGGGCCCACGGCCATGCCGGCCCCGCGGGCGGCGTTCTCCACGAGCGCCGCCGGCACGCCCTCCGCGAGCATGGCCGCGCCCTCGGCGGTGTAGGAGACGAACACCCGCGAGGTGTAGAAGCCGGGGCCGTCGTTGACGAGGATCGGCGTCTTGCCGATCTGCCGGGCGAAGGCGAAGGCCAGCGCGAGCGCGGCGTCCCCGGTCCGCTCGCCGCGCACGACCTCCAGCAGGGGTACGCGCTCCACGGGCGAGATGAAGTGCAGACCCACGAGGTCACCGGGGGCCCGCAGCCCCTCGGCCAGCCCGGTGATCGGCAGCGTGGAGGTGTTGGAGGCGAGCACGGCGGTGCCGTCCTCGGCGCCGGCCAGCACACGGCGCTTGAGCGCGCGGTCCTCGAAGACGGCCTCGACCACGAGGTCGCACCCGGCGATCGCGGTGCCAGGACCGGCGAGGTGGTCGACGGCCGCGCCGCAGGCGGCGGCGCTCATCCTGCCCTGGGCGACCTGCCGCCTCAGCCGGCGTACGGCCTCGTCGTGCCCGCGCTCGGTCGCCTCCGCGCTCACGTCGGTGAGCACCACCTCGATGCCCGCCGCGGCGGCGACCGCGGCGATCCCGGCGCCCATCATCCCGGCGCCGATCACGCCGAGCCGCCGTACTCCGCCGGTGGACCGGGCCCGCCGGGTGACCTCGTTGCGGTCGTGCCAATGGCAGCCGATCATGTTCTTGGCCACCTGGCCGGTGGCGAGCGCGACCAGGTGCCGGGTCTCGGTACGCAGGGCGGTGTCGACGTCCACCCGGACGGCCTCCGCCACGCAGGCCAGGATCCGCTCCTGGGCGGGCAGCGTGCCGTGGGTCCTGGCGTACAGGCGGGCGGTGGCGGTCTCGAAGAAGCGCGGGGGAGCGGCGGGGGCCTGGTGCGCGGGGGTGCCGCCCGGCTGCGTGGCCTCGGATGGGGCGGGGGTGTCCCATGGTTGCGCGGCCTCGGGGTGGGCGGCGATCCACGCGCGGGCCTCCCCGATCAGTTCGCGGGCCGGGACGAGCCGGTCCACCAGCCCGGCGTCGAGCGCACGACGGGGCGGCAGCCGTTCTCCCTCCATGAGCAGGGGCAGGGCGGCGGCGGGGCCCAGCAGGCGGACGGTCCGCACCACCCCGCCACCGCCGGGCAGCAGCCCGAACGTGACCTCAGGCAGGCCGAGGCGGATGGCCGGGTCGTCGGCGCAGAGGCGGTGGTGGCAGGCGAGGGCCAGTTCCAGCCCGCCGCCGAGCGCGGTGCCGCCGATCACGGCCACCACGGGCCGGCCGAGACGTTCCAGTCTGCGGAAGGCGGCCTTGGTGCGGTCGAGCTGCCCGGCGAACCCGGCCGCGTCGGCGGGGGTGACGGCGTAGACCTGGTCGAGGTCGGCGCCGACGGCGAAGGTGGGCTTCGCCGAGGCGACGATCACGCCGGTGACGTGCTCGCGCTCTGAGTCCAGGCGGTCGAGCGCCGACGCCAGGGCGGTGCCGAAGGCGGCGTCGAGCGTGTTGACCGGGCGGTCGTGCCGGTCGAGCGTGAGCGTGACGATGCCGTCGTCGTCGCGGTGGTAGCCGATCGCCATCACACGCCCCTCTCGATGATCGTGGCGATGCCCATGCCGGCGCCCACGCACAGGGTGGCCAGGCCGCGCCGCAGGTTCCGGCGCTCCAGCTCGTCCAGCAGGGTGCCGAGGATGATGCAGCCGGTGGCGCCGAGCGGGTGCCCGAGCGCGATCGCGCCGCCGTTGACGTTGATCCGGTCGGGGGAGAGGCCGAGGTCGCGGGCGTACTTGAGCACCACGGCCGCGAACGCCTCGTTGACCTCGAAGAGGTCGATGTCGTCGAGCGTGAGGCCGGCCCTGGCCAGCGCCTTGCGGGTGGCGGGCACCGGGCCGGTGAACATCAGCGTCGGCTCGGTGCCGACCACGGCGGTCGCGACGATCCTGGCGCGTGGCGTGAGGCCCAGCCGTTCGCCCGCCGCCGCGCCGCCGATCAGCATGGCGGCGGCGCCGTCCACGATCTGGGAGGAGTTTCCCGCGGTGTGGATGTGCTCGACCCGCTCGACCTGGGGGTAGCGGCCGACGGCGACCGCGTCGAACGTCTCGCCGGCCAGGGCGAAGCTCGGCGACAGCCCGGCCAGCCCCTCCATCGTGGTCCGGGGCCTGATCGCATCGTCATGATCCAGTACGGCGAGGCCGTCAGGCCCGGTCACCGCGACGAGCGAGCGGTCGAAGTACCCCTTGTCCCTGGCCCGCGTGGCACGGCGCTGCGACGACAGCGCGTAGGCGTCCACCTCCTCGCGGGTGTAGCCCTCCAGCGTGGCCAGCAGGTCGATGGCCACGCCCTGCGGCACGTACCCGGTACGCAGCGCCGTCTCCGGATCGTCCATCCAGGCGCCGCCGGTCGAGCCCATGGGCACGCGGGACATCGACTCCACGCCGCCCGCTATCACCAGGTCCTCGAACCCTGACCGGATCTTCATGGCCGCCAGGTTCACCGCCTCCAGGCCCGATCCGCAGAACCGGTCGATCTGCACGCCGGGGGTGTCGAGGTCGAGCCCGGCCACGAGGGCGGCGATGCGGGCGATGTCGCTGCCCTGCTCGCCGACGGGGCTGACACAGCCGAGGACGACGTCGTCGACCTCCGGGCCGTCCAGGCGGTTGCGGCCGGCCAGGGCGCGCAGGACCTGCGCGGCGAGGTCGACGGGGCGGATGCCGCGCAGCGCGCCGCGTTTGCTGAGGCCGCGCGGCGTGCGCACGGCGTCGAAGATGAGGGCTTCCACGGTCCCGACGGTAGGAACGGCGGCGGAACCGGCCAATGACCCTGCCGTCCGTGATGCCTGACCCTGGCGTCCCCCAGCGGGCTCTCCCTATGGCCGGTAGGCGCGCGGGGTGGTGCCGGTCCAGCGTTTGAACGCGCGGTGGAACGCGCTCGGCTCCGAGAACCCGAGCCGCCTGCTCAGCTCCTCGATGGACAGGTCGCCGCGGGCCAGCGCGGACACCGCGGCGTCCCGCCTGAACCGGTCGCGTACGCGCTGGTAGGAGGTGCCCTCGGCGCGCAGGCGGTGCCGTAGGCCGGCGGGGCTGACGGCCAGCCGGGCGGCGGTCGAGGCCAGGTCGGGACGGCCTTCGGCGAGCACCTTCCTGACCTGCCCGGCGACGTCGCCCGAGTAGTCTCCGCGCTCGACCAGCTCGGCCGGGTAGCGCCGCAGGAACGGCGTCAGCGCCGCCTCGTCGCGCAGCACCGGCCGGTCGAGCGCCGCCCGGTCGAACCCGATCGCGGGCCGCGCCCGCCCGAACAGGCACCCGCACCCGTAGAACGCGTCGTACTCCAGCACGTACGGCGGCCGCCCATGCGGAAACTCCGCTCGCCGCAGCTCCAGCCCGCCCCCGACCAGCCAGCCGGCGAACCGATGCCACGCCCCCAGCACAAGCTCGACCAGGTGATCGGCAGGCTGCGGGAACCCGGTCAGCGTGAACTCCAGCCGCGCCTCCCGCCCGCTCTCCACCAGCCTGATCGTCACCCCGATGGCGAACAGGTCGTAGAAGGCGGCCCCGCGCAGCAGCGCGGTGCGCAGGTCGTGGCCGTGCACGGCGAGCGCCGCCATGGTCGCGAAGGTGCCGAGCCGGCTCGGGGCAGGGCCGAACCCGAGCAACTCGTCGTCGAGGGCGGTCCAGAGGTGCCGGACCAGGCGGGCGTACTGCCGCGTGGTGACCGTGCGGGCCTCCGGCTCGATGTCCGCGCGGGCGAGCGCCCGGCCGACGTCGAGGCCGCGGCGCCGGGCGCCGGCGAGGCAGGCGTGTACGAGCCGTCCCGAGATCCGTCTGTCCATGTCGGCCCCTTTCTGCCACCATCATATAAATGAGTGTTCATACAGAGAATCCCGTCATTGACATCTGTGACGGCGTCCACGACTCCGGTTCATGGCTGGCGCTGCTGCGCGGGCTGTCGGCGGACGCGCCGCACTTCCTGGAGTTCCTGGCGGGCGCCATGAGCGTGGTGGCGGGCCTGGACCCGGCGGGCGTACGCGACCAGCTCGCCCGCGATCCCGCGCGGGCCCTCGCCGCGCTGGCCGGCGGGCTGGCCGTCGACCCCGGCGCCCACGTGGAACGGCTGCGCGCCGCCGGCGTCCGCCACCAGGTGCTGCACGGCTCCCCCTACCGCCTGCCCGGCGGCGAGAGCGTGAACGACCGGGTGGCCGCGCGCGCCGCCCGGCATCCGGACCTGCTGAGCGGCTGGTGCGGCGTCGACGCGCGCGACCCGGCGGCGGCGGTCGCCGAGATCGACCGCTGTGTGGCGCTCGGCATGCGCGGGGTGGTCATGCTGCCCTTCGCCGCCGGCGTGCCCGCCGACGACCCCGCGAGCCACCTGGTCTACCGGCACGTCGCCGGCCTGGGGCTGCCGCTGTGGCTGCACTGCGGGCTGAACCTGTCGCGCACCAGCCCGATGACCACCCCGGCCGAGCTTGACCTGGTCGCCGGGCGCTATCCGGGGATGCCGGTCGTGGCCGGGCACGGCGGCTGGCCGTACGTGGGAGAGCTGGTGGCGGTGATGATGCGCCAGCCCAACGTCTATCTCGACACCTCGGGGCACGACCCGCGGGCGATGGCGGTACCCGGCTCCGGGTGGGAGCCGCTGCTGTTCCATCTGCGGGGGGCGCTGCGCCACCGGGTGGTGTTCGGCAGCGCGGCCTGGACCCACGCCTCTACGCAAGAGCGCGCGATCGCCGCCGTGCGCGGGCTGGGCCTGGAGGAACGGCACGAGCGGGCCTGGCTGCACGACAACGCGGCGGCTCTTCTCGGCCTGCCCCTGGCCATCCCGGCTCCGGATGCTTAATATGAATGAACGTTCATAGAGCAAGGAGTTCAATCTTGGCTGGAATCATGGCGTACGGGGGCTACCTCCCTGCGCACCGGATCCGCCGCTCGCGCATCGGGGAGGCGCTCGGCTCCAGGCCGGCGACCGGCTCCAGGACGGTCGCCTCCTACGACGAGGACACCACCACCATGGGCGCGGAGGCGGCCAGGGTGGCGTTGCACGGCCTGCCGGGACCGGAGGAGGTGCGGGGTCTCTACTTCGCCACCGCGGACCCGGTCTACCTGGACAGGTCCAACGCCGCCGCCATCCACGCGGTGCTGTCGCTCGACCCGTCTGTGCCCGCCGTCGACATGGGCGGCGCGGTGCGCTCAGGCGTCGGCGCCCTGCGGGCCGGACTGCACGCGGGCCCGCCCACACTCGTCGTCCTGTCCGACATCCGCGCCGGCCTGCCCGGCGGCGCCGACGAGCGCGACGGCGGCGACGGCGCCGCGGCGCTCGTCGTGGGCGCCGACGGAGAGGTCGTGGCGGAGTGGATCGGCGACGCGGCCAGAACCGAGGAGTTCCTGAGCCGGTGGCGCGAGCCGGGCGAGCGGCACTCCCGCCACTGGGAGGACCGCTTCGTCGAAGAGGTCCACGTGCCCGCCGGGCGGCAGGTGCTGGAGGAGGCGCTGAAGTCCGCCGGACTGACCGCGGCCGACATCGACCACCTCGTCGTCACCGGCGCGAGCAGGCGGATCGCCGCCGCGGTACGCGCCGCGGCCGGCGTCGAGGAGCACGCGGCGGCCGACGACCTGCTCGACTCGGTCGGCGAGACCGGCACCGCCCACCCGGCGCTGCGGCTGGCCGCGATCCTGGACCGGGCGGGACCGGGGGAGGTGATCGCGCTCGTGGCCCTGACCGAAGGCGCCGACGCGCTCCTGTTCCGCACCACCGACCTGCTCGCCCGACGGCGCAGCGCCTGGCCGACCGCCGCCCAGATCGAGCACTCCAGCGACGACCTGAGCTACGCCGCCTACGCCA
This sequence comes from Nonomuraea sp. NPDC050547, assembly GCF_044457345.1. NCBI lineage: Bacteria > Bacillati > Actinomycetota > Actinomycetes > Streptosporangiales > Streptosporangiaceae > Nonomuraea > Nonomuraea sp. NPDC050547. Next base: position 192,024 of record NZ_JBITGW010000016.1, on the reverse strand, counting down.
CCTGGCGCGGATTCCTGCCTCGCGAGCCCATGCGCCGCCCGCTGCCGCCGCAGCTCGCCGCCCCCGCCGCCCGGCGGATCGGCGCGTGGAAGCTCGGCCTCGTCGGCTCGCGCTGCCTCGCCTGCGACACCCGCCACCTGCCGCCCCAGCGTGTGTGCGGCGCCTGCCGCGCGCTCGACCAGATGCGGCCCGACCCGGTGGCCGGCATGCCCGCCACCGTCTCGATCGCCACCGTGGATCGGCTGGCCTGGTCGCCGAACCCGCCGCTGATCTACGGAACCGTCGACTTCGACGGCGGCGGCCGGCTGCAGTGCGAGTTCACCGACACCCTGCCGGACGGCGCGCGGACCGGGCTGCGGGTGCGCATGGCCGTACGCAGGACACACAGCCGCGACGGCGTGCACAACTACTACTGGAAAGCCCGCCCGGAGCGAGGGGAGCAGTACTGATGGCCGACAGGGGAATCACCGGCAGAGTGGCCGTGGTGGGCGCCGGATGCACACGTTTCGGCGAGCGCCGCGACGCCGGGGCCGACGACCTGCTCATCGCCGCCGCCAACGAGGCCGCCGCCTCGGCGGGCATCGACCTGGCCGACGTGGACGCGTTCTGGCTGGGCACGTTCGGCTCCGGGCACGCGGGCACCGCGCTGTCCAAGCCGCTCAAGCTGGACAACAAGCCCGTCACCCGGGTCGAGAACTTCTGCGCCACCGGCTCCGACGCCTTCCGCAACGCCTGCTACGCCGTGGCCGCCGGCGCGTACGACGTGGTCATGGCGATCGGCGTGGAGAAGGTCATGGACTCGGGACAGGCCGGCATCCCGTTCTTCGAGTTCTTCGACGACGGTACGGCGGTGCCGCACACGCCCCCCGGCACCTTCGGCTACCTGGCCACCGGCTACGCCCAGCGCCACGGCGTGGCCGACGCCGACCTGCGCGCGGCCATGACCCACGTCGCGTGGAAGAACCACCGCAACGGCGCGCTCAACCCCCGCGCCTACTTCCAGCGGGAGATCCCCAAGGAGGTGATCGACCGGCAGCCGCTGCTGGCCGGGAAACTGAGCCTGCTCGACTGCGGCGGGCTGGCCGACGGCGCCGCCGCCGTCGTGATCACCAGAACCGAGGACGCGCGCCGCTACACCGGCAAGCCCGTCCTGGTGAAGGCGCTGGCCCTGGCGGCCGGCCCGGGTACCGGCGCGATGGACCCCGGCCACGACTTCTCCTCCTTCCCCGAGGCGGTGGCCGCGGCGCGCAGCGCGTACGCGCAGGCGGGCATCGGCGACCCGCGGGCGGAGCTGTCCTTCGCCGAGGTGCACGACTGCTTCACCATCACCGAGATCGTCCTGATGGAGGACCTGGGTTTCTCCGCCCGCGGCACCGCCTGGAAGGACATGGTGGGCGGGGTCTTCGACCGCGACGGCGCGCTGCCGGTCAACCCGGACGGCGGGCTGAAGGCGTTCGGTCACCCGCTCGGCGCCTCCGGCATCAGGATGATCTTCGAGAGCTGGCTGCAGCTGCGCGGCGAGGCCGGGGAGCGGCAGATCGACAACGGGCGCAGGCTCGCGCTCACCCAGAACATCGGCGGCGATCCCGGCGAATGCGTCTGCCTCATCACCATCCTCGAGGGGCCTTCCCGGTGAGTGACAACGCGGTCATCGACATGGCAGGGGTCGTGCTCGACGCCGAGTCGTGGGAGTCGTACCTGAGCTGGTTCGCCGCCGACTGCCCGAACTACCTGCGGCTGTTCGGGCGGCGGTTCTGCGGCCTGGCGGGGGTCGGGCACGCGGCGTACCAGAAGGCGCTGGAGCGCGGACCGGACGAGGTGGTGCGGCTGCTGCTGTCCACCGGCCGGCTGGACGTGGACATCGACGGGTATGTGGAGGAACTGGCCGCCGGTGGGGTGGCGCTGCAGGTGATCCACGGCGGCATGACGCCGCTGCGCTCGGGCGGGCTGCTCAACGACCGGGCGGCCGCCTTCGCCCGCCGCCACCCGGACCGGCTGCGCGCCTGGGCGGGGCTGAGCCTGCGCGACGAGCAGGCGGCGCTGAAGGAGATGCGCCGGTGCGTGGGCGACCTCGGCATGGGCGGGGTGTCGGTGACGCACTTCACCGACGTCGCCGACCCGCTCTCGGCCGCCAGCCGGGCGGTCTACGCCGAGGCCGAGCGCCTGGGCGTGCCGGTCTGGATCCACGCCGGGCACAACCTCTCGCCCCGGGTGCCCGTGGACCACTGCGCGTGGCGGCAACTGGACGCGATCGCGCGGGCCCACCCGGACCTGGTGATCGTCGCCGGTCACGGCGGCTGGCCCTGGATGATGGAGATGGTCGCGCTCTGCCAGCGCCATCCCAACGTCTACCTGGAGTTCTCCACCCACCGGCCGCTGCACATGGCGGCCGCGGGCTCCGGCTGGGAGCCGCTGCTGGCCCACGGCCGGGCCACGATCAGGAACAAGGTCCTGTTCGGCAGCGTCGGCTGGGTGCACGAGATGTCCGCGGGCGAACTGGCCGACGAGGTACGCGCGCTGCCGCTCGACGAGGGCACCGTGCGCCGCTGGCTGTACACCAACGCCACCCGCGTCCTGGGCACGGCGGCATGAGCACCGCCTTCACCGCGACCCCCGAGGCCGCGGAGTGCGTGGTGCCCCTGGTGCTGCGCCGCCGCGCCGAGGAGCGTCCCGGCGAGGTCTTCGCCGTCTTCCAGGACGGCGAGGAGTGGACGGGCGCGCGGGTGCTCCACGAGACCCTGGCCATGGCCGAGATCCTGCACGAGCACGGCGTACGGCCCGGCGACCTCGTCGTCTCCTGGCTGCCCAACGGACCGGACGCCCTGCGCACCTGGTTCGGGCTCAACGAGCTCGGTGCCGTCTACGTGCCGGTCAACACCGCCCTGCGCGGCAGGTTCCTGGAGCACGTGCTGGCCAACTCCGGCGCCCGGCTCGCGGTCGTCCATCCCGCTCTGGCGCCCAGGCTGGCCTCGGTGGAGACGGCGGCGCTGCGTACCGTGCTGGTCCCCGGCCGCACCGCGCCGGAGGTCACCGGCCTCGACACGGTGCCGGTCGGTGACCTCCCGGCCGCGCCGCGCCGGGTCTCGACGCACACGCCGCGACCCTGGGACACCTACGGCGTGCTCTACACCTCCGGCACGACCGGGGCGAGCAAGGGCGTGCTGTGCTCGTACGCGCACCTGTGGACGACGGCGGTGGCCGCATCGGCCGGCGTCATCGGCGCGGGGGACCGTTACCTGGTGCAGCTGCCGCTCTTCCACGGCGGCGGCACGATCGGCGTCGCCCTGGCCCTGTACGCCGGCGCCTCGGTGGCGGTGGTGGACGGCTTCGACACCCGCTCGTTCTGGGAACTGGTCCGCCGTACCGGCACCACCGCCTGCACGTTGCTGGGCGCCATGACCTCGTTCCTGGCCGCACGCGAGCCGGGACCGGACGACCGGGACCACCCGCTGCGCACCGTCTGCATGGTGCCGCTCGGGGAGAACGCCCAGGACTTCGCCCGGCGCTTCGGCGTCGACGTCTACACGCTGTTCAACATGACCGAGGTCAGCACGCCGCTGCTGTCGGAGCGCAACCCGGACAGGGCGGGGGCCTGTGGCCGGGTGCGCGCCGGCGTCGAGGTGCGGCTGGTGGACGCCCACGACCGGGAGGTGCCCGACGGCGAGACCGGCGAGATGATCGTCAGAACGGCCGCGCCCTGGGCCATGAACCACGGCTACCACGCGATGCCGGAGGCGAGCGCTGCGGCCTGGCGCAACGGCTGGTTCCACACCGGCGACGCCTTCCGCCGTGAGCCGGGCGGCGAGTACTTCTTCGTCGACCGGGTCAAGGACGCCATCCGCCGCCGGGGCGAGAACATCTCCTCCTTCGAGCTGGAGACCGGCGCCGCCGCGTACACCGGGGTCAGGGAGGTGGCCGCCGTCGCGGTGCCGAGCGAGCACGGCGAGGACGAGGTGCTCGTGGTCGTGGCACCGGTCCCAGGCCGGACGATCGATCCCGCCGGGTTCCTGGCCTTCTGCGTGGAGCACATGCCGCACTACATGGTGCCGCGCTACGTCCGCGTCGTGGCCGAGCTGCCCAAGACGCCGACGAACAAGGTGCGCAAGCACCTGTTGCGCGCCGCCGGGGTCACCGCCGACACGTGGGATCGCGAGGCGGCCGGCATCCGGGTCAGGCGGGAGCGCCTCCCGGCCGCGGACGGATGACTCATGGACGGATGGCTCATGGACGGATGACTCGTGGACGGATGACGAAGAAGGCGCGGGTGCCGGCGGTCGCACGATAGTCGACCGTCGCGCCCGCGCCGATGAAGCAGGCGGAACCGGCGGCGACCCGCACGTCCCGCCCGCCCTCGGTCACGGTCAGCTCGCCCTCGATGACGTACAGCGTCTCGTCGTAGGTGAGCGTCCACTCGCGCAGGTGCCCATCCCCGGAAAAGCGCAGGAAGCCCGCGGTGTCCATGGGGAAGGACACCGCGAGGTTCCTGGCGAAGGGCACCGCGTGGTAGCCCGACGGGTCGTCGCCGAACGGCAGGACCTCGGTCATGATCTCTCCTCAGAGCCGGTCGAGGACCTCGCGGGCGCAGCGCTCGCCCGCCCGGACCGCGCCGTTCATCCAGCCCGTCCACCGGTCGGCGCTCTCCGTCCCTGCCCAGTGCAGGCCGTCCGCGGGCGTGTGCGGCGCGGGTCCCGCCGCGGTGAGCGCGCCGGGCCGCAGCCCGCCCTGACAGCCGAAGATGTACGGCTGCCGCCGCCAGTCGGTCTCCAGGTACGCCACCGGGCGGGCCGCCTCGGGACCCAGGCAGGCGGCCAGGGCTTCCAGGGTGGCGGCGCGCCGTACCTGATGGTCGGTGGAGAAGGCCGGCGGGTTGCCGCGGAAATGCCGCTCGGAAAAGGTGAAGGCGGTGAGCGCGAGCACACCGGGCGAGCCGTCCGGCGGCGAGGCGTCCAGGAAGCCGGGCACCGCGCCCAGATCGGTGAAGCCGGAGCCCGAGAGCCCGTGGTTCCGCCAGAAGGGCTCGTCGTAGACCACGTTGGTCTTGATGAGCGGCCCCCGCACCCAGCCGCGGGCCAGCGCCGCCCGCGCGCGCGGCAGCCCGGGACGGAAGGAGACGGGCCCGGTCGCGGCCGGCCCGATCGCCATGATCACCCGGCGGGCCCGCACGCGCAGGCCGGGCGTGCCGACCACGATGCCGCTCCCGTCCCGCTCGACCTCGCGGACCGGTTCGCCGAGGCACACCCGCTCGCCCAGGTACGCCGCCAGCGCGTCGGGCAGCGCCTGCGACCCGGCGGCGAACCTCAGCACGGAGTCCTGGTCGCGCAGCATCGGCCGGATCCCGCCGCAGGTCGCGGTGGCGTGCAGCGCGTAGGCGAAGGAGATCTCGTCCGGCGGCGCGGCGAACCACGCGGAGACCGAGCTGTCGAACAACTGCCTGGCCAGCGGGTCGTGGATCTGCTCGTCCCGCCAGGCGGCGAGGTCGAGGGTGTCGTGGCGCGGGTCGTCGTGGTCGGTGCGCTCCATGGCCTTGAGCGCTCCGGCGTACTCGCGGACCGCGTCACGGGGCAGGCCGGGCAGGCCGTCCGCGTACTCGAAGCGGCGGCCGCCCAGGTGGGCGACGCCGAGGCCGTCCTTGTAAGAGGGGAAGAGCTCGACGCCCAGTTCGGCCGCGAGGGTGAGGATCTCCCGTTGGCTCGCGCACACGTACATGGCGCCGGCCTCGGTGGCCTTGCCGCCGGTGAGGGGGATGTTCCACACGCGGCCGCCGACGCGTTCGCCCGCTTCGAGGACGACCGTGTCCACGCCGCCGGAGGCCAGCCGGTAGGCGGCGGTGAGGCCGGACAGGCCGCCGCCGACCACGACGGCGTCAGCGGTCTTCTCGATCATCCGCGACTCCTCAATATGAACGATCGTACATGACTGACTGATGGTTATTTGGCCAGGTATTGTCTGTGTGAATGGCAGCATGCTATACAAACGTTCATACATTTGCCACCGTTCAGGGAGAGCGATGACAGCGAAGCTCCCACCCCGCGAACAGTGCGTGCTTCCGCTGCTTCTGCGGGATCGGGCACGCCAGGAGCCCGACCGGCCCTTCGTCGCCTTCGCCGACGGGACGGCGTGGACGTACGGCGACGCCTGGGACGAGACGCTCTCCGCCGCGAGCGGCCTGCGCTCCCTGGGGGTGGAGCCGGGCGACCACGTGCTCGTGTGGCTGCCCAACGGCCCGGAGATCCTGCGCGCGTGGTTCGGCGCCAACCAGCTCGGCGCCGTGTTCGTCCCGGTCAACACCGCCTACCGCGGCGACATCCTGGCGCACGTGCTCACGCTCGTCCGGCCGAAGGTCGTCGTCGTGCACGCGGACCTGGCCGACCGGCTGGCCGGGCTCGACCTGGCCGGGGTGGAGCACGTCGTCGTGGCCGGCGGCCCGTGCGCGCCTCTGTCGGGGGTCGCCGCGCACGGCGTCGCCGTTCTGCATCCCGCGGAGCTTGAGGAGCCCGAGGAGTGCCCGGCCCAGCCCTGGGATCCGTACGCGGTGATCTTCACCTCGGGCACCACCGGCCCCTCCAAGGGCGTGATCTCCTCCTACGTACACCTGTGGGCCACCGTCACCGCCGTCGAGGAGCACCTGTCGGCAGACGACCGCTGCCTCACCAGCCTGCCGATCTTCCACGGCGGCGGGCTGCAGGACATCGCGGGCGCGCTGATCGTCGGCGCGTCCGTGGTGCTGGTCGAGTCCTTCGACACGAGCTCGTTCTGGGACGTCATCGAGCGCACCGGCGCGACCTGCTGCACGCTCCTCGGCGTCATGGCGACGTTCCTGCTCAAGCAGCCGCCCCGGCCGGGCGAGCGCGACACCACGCTCCGGCTGGTCTACCTGGTCCCGCTCACGGACAACGCGGGGGAGTTCGCCCGCCGCTTCGGCTGCGACATCCTCACGGTGTTCAACATGACCGAGGTGAGCGTGCCGCTCGTCTCCGAGCTCAACCCGGCCACACCGGGCAGCTGCGGCCGCCCGCGGCCTGGCGTCCAGGTGCGCGTGGTCGACGCCCACGACCAGGAGGTCCCGCAGGGGGAGATCGGCGAGCTCGTCATCCGCACCGACCTGCCCTGGGCGATGACCAGCGGCTACCTCGGCGCCCCCGAGGCGACGGCGGCGGCCTGGCGCAACGGCTGGTTCCACACCGGCGACGCCTTCCGCAGGGACGAGCACGGCGACCACTTCTTCGTCGACCGGATCAAGGACGCGATCAGGCGGCGCGGGGAGAACATCTCCTCCAGCGAGGTCGAGGCGGAGATCCTGCGCCATCCGGCGGTCCGGGAGGCCGCGGCCGTCGCGGTGCCGAGCGGGGACGGGGAGGACGACGTGCTCGCGGCCGTGGCGCCCGTCGACGGCGCGCGTCTCGACCCGCGCGACCTCCTGGAGTTTCTCGTGGAACGGCTCCCGCACTTCATGGTGCCCCGGTACGTGCGCGTGCTGGGCGAGCTGCCCAAGACCCCCACCAGCAAGATCGAGAAGCGGCGCCTGCGCCGCGAGGGCGTCACGCCCGACACCTGGGACCGCGAGGCCGCCGGGCTCAAAGTCCGCCGCACCCGCCTCAAGCAAGTATGAACGATTATTCATGGAGACGCTTATGCACACCCCACTGCGCGACCGGGTCGCGCTGATCACCGGCGGCGCGGGCGGGATCGGCGCCGCCACCGCGCGCAAGCTCGCCGGGCAAGGCGCCGCGGTCGTCGTGGCCGACCGGGACGGCGCGGCCGCCGAACGCGTGGCCACCGGCCTGCGCGGCGAAGGCCTCGCCGTACGGGCGGCCACGATGGACCAGACCGACCCCGAGCAGGTCGAGCGGGTCTTCGCCGAGACGGTGGAAGCGCACGGCGGACTCGACATCTGCTTCGCCAACGCCGGCTGGGGCCGCGTCGACGCCTTCATCGACCTGCCGCTTGACACCTGGAACCGGCACGTCGCCGTCAACCTGACCGGCACCTTCCTGGTGTGCCAGACCGCCGCCAGGCACATGGCCGACGGCGGCCGCGGCGGATCGATCATCGTCAACTCCTCCAACGGCGCGGTCGCCCCCGCCGCCCTGTTCTCCGCCTACTGCGCCACCAAGGCCGCGCTCAACATGCTGGTCCAGGTCATGGCCGGCGAACTCGGCGCCCACGGCGTGCGGGTCAACGCGGTCATGCCGGGGGTCACGGACACCGCGATGACCAAGAACCTGCTGGAGCAGGGCATGGACCGGCTCATCGAGTCGCAGACGCCGCTCGGTCGGGTCGGGCGCCCCGAGGACGTGGCCGCCGCCGTCGCGTTCCTCGCCGGGGACGACAGCTCCTACGTCACCGGGGCCGCGCACCTCGTGGACGGCGGCGCCACCCACAACGTGCCGCGTTGGTTCACCACCGACTACCGGCGCCGCGGGCGGACCGAATGGCGGCTGCGCCACCTGGAGACACCGATCACGGAAGGAGGCGGGGCATGACTCTGGCCGGCCGTACCGCATTGATCACGGGAGCGGCCCGCGGCATCGGCGCCGCCATCGCCACCCGGATGGCGGCGGAAGGCGCGCGGGTCGCCCTGTGCGACCTTGACGCCGAGGGCGCGCGGGCGACGCTCGCGCGGATCGAGCGCGACGGCGGGAAGGGGATCGTCCAGGAGGCCGACGTCTCCGACGCCGGCGCGGCCAAGGCCGTCGTCGCGCAGGCGGCCGACCGGCTCGGCGGACTCGACATCCTGGTCAACAACGCCGCCACCGGCGCCCGCGCCAAGATCCGCGACTACACGCTGGAGGACTGGGACCGGGTGCTCGCGGTCAACCTGCGCGCCCCGTTCGTCCTCAGCCAGGCGGCGCTCGACCACCTCGCGCGCTCGGGCGCGGGCGCGATCGTCAACATCTGCTCCGTGGCCGTGATCGGCTTCTTCGGGCAGATCGCCTACGACGCCTCCAAGGGCGGCCTGCTCTCGCTGACCAGGGCGCTCGCCGTCGAGCTCGGCCGCAGCGGCATCCGCGCGAACGCCGTCTGCCCCGGCTTCGTCGACACCGAGATGGCCGACCACGGCAACCTGCGGGAGATCGCCGCCAAACAGACGGCCACCCAGCCGATCGCCAGGATGGGCAGGCCGGAGGAGATCGCGAACGCGGTCTGCTGGCTGGCGTCGGAAGAGGCCCGTTACGTGACGGGCCAGGCCCTCTTCGTCGACGGCGGCTGGGTACGCGCCTAGCGCGCCAGCACCATCCGGCAGGCCAGGTCGGCGTGGAGCCCGGCCAGCTCCTCGTCCTTGACCGCCGGGAACGGGCCGAAGAACTCGGTCGCCCGCAGAACCAGGTTGACGATCGCCGTGGCGGTGAGCTTCGTCGCGTCACCGCGCATGGCGGGCAGCTCGAAGACCCCCGAACGCACGCCGTGCTCCAGCGTGCGCTCCAGCCGGGTCCGCAGGCCGCGGCGGCGCTCGACGATGACCGCCCGCTGGGCCTCGGGCAGATGGACGTACTCGAACGTGGCGATCATGGCCGAGGCGCGGTGGCGGGCATGGAAGAGGGCCGAGGCGTACGCCAGCGCCCTCAGCTGGCTCTCCGGGTCGGCCGCCGCGTCGGCGACCGCGTCGTTGAGCATGCGCTCACCCTCGTCCGTCGCCCTGCTGACCAGCGTGAACAGGACCTCTTCCTTGGAGGGGAAGTGGTTGTAGAGCGCGGCGGGCGTCAGGCCGCTGGCCGCCGTGATGTCCCTGACGCTCGTGCCCTTGAAGCCCTGGGTGAAGAACAGCTCCTCCGCGGCGGCCAGGATGCGCTCCGCCGGCGGCTTCTTGACGGGCGTCGCGACGGTGGCGCGCGAGCGAGGCGGCACGGACTCTCCTCAGGTTTCTGGGTGACCTCTTCATCGTAGTGCATAAACGTTCATACAGGAGGCCTTCGTATGCCGACGCTACTCGTTCTGCTGGCCGGGGTGTTGATCTACACGACGCTCGGCTCGGCCATCGTGCCCGGCCTCGTACGCTTCCAGGCCGATCTCGGCGCCTCGCCGTCCGCCGCCGCGTGGCTGTTCACCGGCTTCCTCCTCGCCGCCTCGATCGCGACCCCGGTCGCCGGGCGCCTGGGCGACATGTACGGCAAGCGGCGCGTGGTCACCTGGACCTTCGCCATCATGGCCGCCGGCGCCCTGGTGTCGGGCCTGGCCCCGGGCCTGCCGGTGATGATCGCCGGTCAGCTCCTGCTCGGTGTGGGAGCCGGGATCTACCCGCTGGCGTACGGGCTGGCCCGCGAGGTTCTGCCGGCGCGCTCCGTCGGCGTCGCCATCGGCACGATCGGCGGCGTGGCCACCGCGGGCGGGCTCATCGGCTACCTGGTCGGCGGCGGCCTGGCCGACGCCTTCTCGCACCGCTGGCTGCTCGGCGCCGGGGCGGCGATGCTCGTCGCGACCGTGGCCGCGCGGCTGGTCATCCCCGGCTCCGACCTCCGCCTCGGCGGCGCGCTCGACGTCGGCGGGGTCCTGCTGTTCGCCGCCTCGGTCGTGGCCCTGCTGCTGTCGGTCACCTACGCCGCCGACGACGGCTGGCTGTCCTGGCGCGTCACGCCGCTGCTCGCCTTCGCCGTCGCCGGCGCCGCCGGATGGATCCGGTACGAGTCCCGCCACCCGCGGCCGTTCGTCGACATGGCGCTGCTGCGCCGCCGGGTGGTGCTGGCGCCGTCGCTGATCGCCCTGGCGGTCGGCTTCTCCAGCGTGGTGGTCTTCGTCGTGGTCCCCCAGCTGGTGACGCTCCCCGTCGAGACGGGGTACGGCTTCGGCGGCACCACCGCCCAGGCCGGCCTGTACCTGCTGCCCACCGCGCTGGCCTTCCTCGTCGCCGGCCCGGCCGCCGGGGCGCTGGAGCGGGTCCTGCCGCCCAGGGCCGTGATCATCGGGGGCGCTCTCCTCATGGCCCTGTCCGTCGCCGCTCTGGCCCTGTGGCACCGCGAGCCGTGGCAGCTCATGGCCGCCGGCGCCGTCATGGGAGTCGGGTACGGCCTCGCGTTCACCGCCATGACCAGCCTGATCGTCCGGGCGGTCGCCCCAGGCGAGACCGGGGTGTCCACGGGCATCAGCACCCTGGCGAGGACCCTCGGGGAGACGCTGGGCAGTCAGGCCGGGCTGTCGATCCTGGCCGCCCGCCTCGACCCCGCGACCGGCGTACCCGCCGAGGCGGGCTTCGGCCTGGCCTTCGTGCTCGGGGCGGGTGCGGCGGTACTCGCTCTGGTGGGGGCGTTCGCCGTGCCCAAAGAGAAGAGACCCGCCGACGGCTCGGCGGGTCTCCTCGGGGGGCGGGTCAGCTGAACGCGGCGGTGAACAGGTCGTCGAAGGGGGCCAGGCCGCTCCAGTCGCCGTTGATCTGAGTGGTGAGCAGGCGGCCGCCGTCGCGGGTGCCCATGGCGAAGGTCCAGGAGCCGTAGGTGGCGCCGCCGTTCCCCCAGAGCGTGACGCCACCCGGCAGTTCCTGGGAGAAGACGCCCAGCCCGTAGCGGGTGTGGGGGATCCACGGCGGGCCGCCCTGGGTGGCCACGGTGGTGAACATCTCGCGCTGCTGCGCGGCGGGCAGCAGCTTGCCCGCCAGCAGCGCGCCGAAGAAGCGCTGCAGGTCGCCGGTGGTGGAGACGATGCCGCCCGCGGCCCAGGCGAAGGACTGGTTCATCTCGGTGGCGTCGTGGATCTCGGGATCGGCGTCCATGGAGAACAGCGTGGAGTGGTGGACGGGGTGCTCGCCGCGGATCTTCGTGTCGCGGCCGGGCAGGTAGGTGCGGGACAGTCCCAGCGGGCGCAGGACGCGGCGCTCAAGCTCGTCGCCGTAGCTCCGGCCGGTGATCCTCTCGATGATCATGGCGGCCAGGTAGTAGTTGGTGTTGGAGTAGCCGAACCCGGCGCCGGGGGCGAAGTAGGGCGGGTTGGACAGGCCGATCTTCACCAGCTCCGCGGGCGTGTAGGCGTCGAAGCGGTGCTCGTACCAGGCGGCGCCCACGGCCGTCTTCATCAGCTCCGCGTCGTTGCCGTAGTTGAAGATGCCGCTGGTGTGGTTGAGCAGCTGCCGGATGGTGATCTCGCGCCCGTCGTAGCCGTTGCCCCGCACCAGGCCGGGCAGCCACGTGTCCACGCTGTCGTCGAGGCTCAGGCTGCCCTCGGCGGCCAGTTGCAGGACCAGCAGCGCGGTGAACGTCTTGGTCGTGCTCCCGATCCGGAACCGCTCGCCGGAGCGGCGCTCCTCACCGGTCTTGAGGTCGGCCACGCCCGCCGAGCCGAACCAGCGTCCGCGGTGGTCGCGGATCTCGGCGACCATGCCGGGCGCCCCGCCCTCGACGGCCCGCTCAAGCGAGCGCCGCACGTCGGCGCGGTCGTGGGCGGCCTCAGCCGGGGATGCGAGCGCGGTAGCGGTCATAACCACGGCGGAGAGAAGCAGTCCGGCCTTGAAGATCGTCATGTCGGTGTCCTTTCGAGCGTTTCTCAGATGGTCTGTTTCAGCGGGCGACGCGGAGCGGTACGGCCGCCGCGCGCTTGGCGGCGACGACCGACCCGGCCGCGGCCAGCGCGGCGATCAGCAGCACCGCGGACAGGGCGAGGAGGGTGGCGGCGTCCGGGTGGATCAGGGACTGGCCGCGTACCGCCTGCCAGGTCACCACCGCGACCAGCCCCGTGTAGCCGAGGGCGGCGCTGCCGACGAGCCGGGCGCGGACCTTCTCGGGACGCAGCCAGGCACGCTCGGCGGCCAGCGCGGCCAGCGCCGCGGCGAGCAGGAGGAGCACCTGGATGCCGTGCAGGGCGAAGAAGTGGGGCGCACGGAAGTCGCCGCCGGTCACGCTCCAGCCGGTGAGGAACATGCCGTTGCCGTCGGGGTCGCCGATGCCGTGGCCCTGGTACATGGGCACCTGCCGGCCGTTGGCGTCGGTGACCGTACGCGGGGTGACCTGGGCGACCAGCCAGTAGACGGGCAGGACCATGCCGAACGTGGCCAGCGCCAGCCCGGTGCGGATGGCCCGGTTCAGCGCCGCGCCGCCGGTGCGCTGGATCAGCACGACCACCCCGAGGACCAGCTGGGCGATCAGAATGATCATGACGCCGTAGGTGAGGATCGGCACCAGCGCCGCGGTGACCGGATCGGCCAGGTCGGCGTTGAAGTGGCTGAAGGTGCCGCGTGCTGCCTGGACCGTGATGGCGCCGACCTCCACGACCGCGGTCACCGCGAACACGTTGCCCACCCACCGGCCGAGCCGCCTGCCCCGGGTCAGCTTGGTCGACAGCCAGGCCAGCGTGAGGGCGTACAGGGCGAAGGCGAAGCCGAACTTGAGCGGCTTGATCCACACCGACTCGTTCAGCAGGGTCCGGTCGTCCACCACGAGCCCGACGCCGGCGACCGGCATCAGGCCCAGCATGAGCGCCGCGCACACCATCAACGGACGGTGCCAGGTGCGCACGGGGGCGAGGAAGGAAGTCATGAGGGGCTCCGTTCACTGTCGTTCACTGTTTCGCGAACAACTGAAAGCTATCTTGCGTTTAAGATTTCGTCAACGCAGAAACTGCTAGAGCCTGCGATTATGCAGTTCAAAGCCATAAAGTTTTGCAATGATGATGAAGTTAAACGCAAGAGCGGACGCCGATGGTTTGCAATGGAGTGAAGTCGAACGCAAGAATGGGGGACGGCAGGCGGACACGACACGAAAGGCGGGACCCGATGCCCGGAGGCAGGCTGACCCAGGAGGACCGGCAGACGATCGCCGACGGCTTGGCGAAGGGGTTCACGTACACGGAGATCGCGGGCCAGCTGGACCGCCCCATCTCCACCGTCACCAGGGAGGTGGCCCGCAACGGCGGCCCGTCCGGCTACCGGGCGGCCCAGGCCCAGCGGGCCACCCAGGGCCGGGCCCGCCGCGGCAAGCCCGCCACGCCTCCTCCCGCGCGCGTGGAGGACCGGCTCGCCTCCGGCCGAGACCCGCGGGCCGTCCACGACCTGGAGGAGCGGTTCACCGGCATCATGGTCGCCACGGGCCTGCCCCGGATGACCGCCAGGGTCCTGACCTGCCTGTACGTAACCGACAGCGGCAGCCTGACCGCCGCGGAGCTGGTCCAGCGCCTCCAGGTGAGCCCCGCGTCCATCTCCAAGGCCGTCGGCGAGCTGGAGCAGCAGGAGCTCATCCGCCGCGAACGCGACCCCCGCCGGCGGCGCGACCGCTACATCATCGACGCCGACGCCTGGTTCCGCGGCTGGACGGCCAGCGCCCGCCAGAACATCCTGCTGGCCGACTTCGCCCGAGACGGAGCCCAGGTCCTGGGCGACACCACCCCGGCCGGCACCCGCCTCCAGGACATCGGCCAGTTCTTCGGCCACGTGGGCCAGGCCATGATCGAAGCTGCCGAGCAGTGGCGCCACGACTACGCCACCAGACAACCCCCGGCCCCCTGAACCACCCGCGAGAGACCCGCCGAATCACCCCCACCGCCCACCCACCCACACCGCCCCACCCGCACGGCCGCGCGCACGGCCCGCCCACTTGCACCGTCCCACCTGGCTGCCCGCACCGCTCGGTCACCCGCACCGTCGGCCCACCCGCACCGTTCCACCCCGCACGGCCTGGCCATCCGCACGCAGCGGGGCACCCACACGCGGCGGGGTACCCGGCAGGGGTCACGCCGGGAGGCGGAGCCGGGGGTCTGGCGGCCGCACGAGCTGTCTGTCCGCCTGGGTTGTGCCGCGTGGTGGAAGCCCGTATGGCGGGGCGTGCTGGGGTGGGGCGATTCTTCGCGTCAAGGGCGGGTAATGCCCCGACACGGCAACCACGCGTTGTGGAATGGGCGCGACCGGATCGATAGCTTGGCCGGTCTGAAAAGCGGCCCGCGGTGCCCTCCCGAGCCCGGTGTAAAGGCTCATGTACGGGGGCAGAGCACCGCCGTCACCCGCTGCCGTCGATATGTGGGCATTTCTGGATATGTGTGGCGCATCGCCGGGAACTGAAGATGTTTTTGATCTGGATATGCTTTCGGCCGGTTCTCCACGTGTTCCGCGCTGGCAGGATTCGTCAGGGCGATCCGCCGTACTGGCGGCGCTGATCGCGCCTCAGCGAGGCCAGCTGATATCGGAGCTCACTTTCCCTGCTGATCCGCAGTAGTGCCTCCTTGGTCTGCCTCCGCAAGAGCGCGCGAAAGTAGAGAACCTGCGTCGAGGACGGAAGGGTAATAAGTGTGGTTTCCGTATGGGGTGGATTGCGGCGTGTCGCGGTGGTCAACGTCATGGCCGCGATGCTAATCAGCACGCTGGGCTCCCCGGGGGCACTTGCCGTAGATCAGGAAAGACCCTCGACGAGCCACGGGACAGGGGTTGCCGGCGCGATGGCGTCGAAGGGCAAGCGCAACACCTGGACGATGGCGAACACGGTCGAGAACGCCCGCGGCGTCGCGCCGTCGGGCATCATCATGACGGTCGAGAAGAAGATGGCGTCCGGCACGCGGGTGGCCAAGGCCGAGACCCTGCGCGCCGACCCTGGCGCCCCGGCCGACGAGTACCTGGACCCGGTCAACGCCAAGGCCGCCGCCGGAATCAGCGACCTCTACGAGGGGTTCGCGGTCCGGCCGAACGGCTGGAGTGACGTCGCCACCCTGACGTTCAGGTTCTCCAGCCCGGTGCGCAACCCGCGCCTGCACGTCGCGGGCACCGGCGGCGCGACGGTGGATTCGGCGGGCAACCGGGAGGAGTACTGGACCGGGCTGCGCCTGTCGGGCGGCACCCCGTCCCGGCCGACGTTCAGCAAGATCGCGGGATTCCCCGGCTTCGACGTCGACCGGCAGGCCATCGTTCCGAACGCCGGCGGCCGCCAGCGCGAGACCACCTGCGGCGTCGTCTACATGTGCGGCACCGCGCAGGTCAACGGCATGGTCTCGTCGTTCACCGTCGACGTGCGCGCGCGCAACGTCCGCCGGACGCTGCCCGCCGGCGACCCGTTCATGTGGGGCGTCTTCCGCGTCACCTTCGAGCAGGACGACTCCGACGCCCCGGCCTCGTACGGCGCCGCCTCCCACTCCATCTCCGACCAGTCGATCGGCGCCTCGGCCACGTCCGACCGGCCGGGCATGGTGAGCTTCACCCCGCGCCGGCGCGACGACGACCAGGACGACGCCTCGGCGGGACGTCTGGAGGCCGGGCAGGACGGCCGCCTCCAGCTCACGGTGCCCGTGCGGACCACGTCATCGGGCGTGCTGGCCGGATGGGTGGACTTCGACCGCGACGGCCGCTTCCAGCCGTCCGAGCGCGCCTCGGCCGTGCTGCCGGCCAACTCCGCGCGAGCGGTCCTGACCTGGGCGCCGCCGCACGACGCCAAGCCGGGCCCGTCGTGGCTGCGCCTGCGCCTGGCCGAGGCGGCCGCCGAGGTGAGCGTGCCCACCGGCTGGGCGGCCACCGGCGAGGTGGAGGACCACCGCGTCAACCTTCTGATCCCCGGACAGGTACGCCTCTCGCACACGGCCCCCAACCGCATCGGCAAGGGAGAGCGCCTGACGTTCACCACGCGCGTCCGCAACAGCGGCCAGACGGCCCTTCCCTACCACCTGTCGATGCGCCTGGACGACGTGCTCGACGACGCGAAGGTGCGGGCGATCAACCCTCGTCCCGCCTCCCGTACGCGCTCCGCCCTCACGTGGCAGGGCACGCTCGAACCCGGAGCCACCCGCGAGATCCGCGTGCGCGTCCAGGTCAAGCGCGGCGACCTCGGCAACGGCAAGGTGGCCACGCGCTGGCCGGGCACGTGCGGGGGCGAGAGGTGCGGCGCCTCGGTGGCCGTGCGCGACTGACGAACTCCCCGAAAAACCCCCAGACCATCACGTGAAACGCAGGCGCGGTGCCGGCCCTCAGGGCAGGCGCCGCGCCTGCCGATCGTAGAAATGAGACGCATGTGATCTGGGCCAGATTCTCCGCAGCATTCCTCGCCCTGTGCCTGGGGCTGCTCGCCGCGCCGCCCGTGCGCGGCGCCGTCGACCGCGACGTGTTCGTCGTGGCGCTACGGCTCCCGCCGGACGGCGACGAGGCGGGCGTCGAGACCCAGGCCGCCGCCCTGGCGAAGCAGTACGGCGGCGAGGTTCACCACATCTACGCCTCCGCACTGCGGGGGTTCTCCGCGTCCATGAGCGCGGAGCAGGCGGCGAGACTGGCCGCCGACCGGCGGGTGGCCACGATCGAGCACAACCAGGTGTTCACCTCCCAGGCGAGCCCCTGGGGTCTCGACCGGGTCAACCAGCGCCGCCTGCCCCTGGACGGGATCGGCGTGCGCGGCGGCAGCGCCGCCGGGGTCACCGCGTACGTCATCGACAGCGGCCTGCGGCTCTCGCACACGGAGTTCGGCGGCAGGGCCCGCTACGGCTACGACGCCGTGGACTCCGACCTCGTCGCCCAGGACTGCTACGGCCACGGCACACACGTGGCGGGCATCCTCGGCGGCGCCACCTACGGCGTGGCCAAAGACGTCCAGCTGGTCGGTGTACGCGTGCTCGACTGCGCCGGCTACGGCACCACCGCCGAGATCGTGGCCGGGATCGACTGGGTGACCGCCAACGCCCGGCGTCCCGCCGTGGTGAACATCAGCCTGCAGAGCGGCAGGAGCTCGGCCATCGACCGCGCCGTGCGGAGCTCGATCGCGACCGGCATCCCGTACGTGGTGTCGGCGGGCAACCAGAACGCCGACGCCTGCGAGGCCTCACCCTCGGGCGCCAGGGAGGCCATCACGGTCGGGGCCACCACGCGCGCGGACGAGCGGGCCCCGTTCTCCAACGGCGGCCGGTGCGTGGACCTCTTCGCTCCGGGGGTCGCCGTCGACTCGGCGTGGTTCACCGACGACACCTCGGCGCGGTCGGCGAGCGGCACCTCGATGGCCACGCCGCACGTCTCGGGAGCGGTGGCGTTGTTGCTGGCCACAAGCCCGCGCGCCACTCCTGCCGACATCGCGTCGGTGCTCATGGAGACGTCGACGAGAAACGTCGTATCGGGACTCCGGCGTGATACCCCCAACAGGCTGCTTTACGTTGGGGATACCGAACCCAAGCTCTGACTCTGGGGTGCGATATGGCCCGATTTGGACATATATCGGGCGGCGGACAACAGCCTTTCTTGGCACTCTGAGAAAAGGCCGAATGGCTGATTGTATTCGCTCTGCTGTGCCAAGGAATCCATGGCGGTCTTTGACTTTAATACGGCAAGGATCGGTGGAATTAGTATGCGTGGCGCGGCAAGGTAGTCATGCATGGCGCAGCTGCCAACTCAACAGGCGGCGCCACCAATTCCATTCGCACACTGGAGGAAGTAAACATGCTTCGTCGCATTGTCATCGGTGCGCTCGCCGCAGGCGCTTTCCTGGCTGCCTCGTCCACCGCAGCTTCTGCGGCCACGTGGGAGAAGGGCAACGACGACAACGTCGGCAACGCCCACAGCCCGGCGTCGATCGTCGTTCCGGTGCTCAACCACGCACTCAACAACAACGAGATTGACGTCCTCACGATCGCGCACCTGGAGCGCATCAACCTGCAGCTCCTGACCAACAACACCAGCCTGACCGACATCGAGGGTCGGGACGGCTGAGCAGGACGCTAGAAAGTCCGTGTGAAGTGCTGGCGCGCTGGCAGAGATGACAGCGCGCCGGCATTCGCGCGGACCTCGGGTGACGGCAGGTCAGGAGGCCGCACGCGAACCGGCTGGTGAGCGGTAGACGGGCACTCTCCCTCACCGACAGTCGACAATGCCCCTGATGCGGCTCCCAACTCCCGAGGAGCCGGATCAGGGGCATTTCTTTTTGCCCGTGAAGATCATCCGGGCTTCTGCCGCGCGGGCCTGACCAGCCCCACGAAATTGCGCCGGTCGATCGCCTCTATGCGCACGACGGCGCCGGTGAATGGCGCGACCACCATCTGGTTCGCTTTGATGGCGACGCCGACGTGGTCAGGACCAGGGCGCTTGGAATCGGTCTCGAAGAAGGCCAGGTCGCCGACCTGAATTCGGGTCCTGGGAATCCGGGTTCCCGAGCGCCACTGTTCATAGGTGCTCGAACCGATTCCCACACCGGCCTGAGACCACGCGTACTCGGTCAGTCCTGCGCAGTCGAAGCCTTTGACGCGCTTTCCCCTGCCGGTTCCGTAAGTGGCTCCTGAGGGCCCGCCGCCGCCCCATGAATAGGGTGTGCCGAGCGTGCCGAGCGCGGTGTTCGCCGCCAGCCGGCCGCGGGCGACTCCCGCCGACCGCTCGCAGGCCGAGGTGTACCAGGAGGCGCACCACTGGAAGAGCTCGGGAACGGGGTCGAGCGGAAACGGGGGGACCGCGCCCACGAACAGAGCTCCGCCGATGATGAACTCGAGCTTCATGGCACCTGTCCCCGTCGAAGTAGTTGACGGGAAGGGTGCCCGCGGGCGCGGTCGATCAGCCTCAAAGGCTGATCATTTACGGCAAAACTACCCGTACTAGCGGGCCGGGCCCAGGACCGCGACGTAGGGGTCGCCGTGCAGCATCGCGCTGCCGGGTCCCGTACGCGCGGCCGGAGCCGTGACGGAGAAGTCGCTCGCCCTGACCACGGACATCGAGTACTGGCCGGGGCTCCTCGGCTCGACCGTCACCGGGGTGCCGAGGGTGCGCGCCCGGATCGGGGTGTCCGCGGGCGAGGTGACGACGATGGTCGGGGTGGCGGTGGCGGCGGCCGTACCGGGAGAACCCAGCCAGGCGAGCGCGCACAGACCCGCGGCGATCGCGAACGCCGCGCGGCGGTTGGTCATCGGCATGACGGCTCCACAGTGACGGAGGAGGAAGAACGGCGGCCGGACACCCGCGCGACCAGCGCGGGGGCGACCGTGGACGCGGCGAAACGGGAGCCGTGCACGAAGCGCATGACGGGCCCGAACGTGGGCGCGGCCGCGAGCCCCACGACGAACAGGCCGGGCACGGAGGACTCGAACGTGCTGCTCAGCACGGGCGCGTGGCCCACGTGCGCGACGGAGTCACGCAGCCCCGGTTCCAGGACGCTGAAGCGGCGCACGTCGACGACGTACCCCGTCGCGGCGATGACGCGGTCGGCGTGCAGGTGGAAGAGGCCACCCGCCGCGTCCTGCAGGCGCAGGTCGACGCCTTCGCCGGGGACGGCCCGCCGCAGCCGTGCGCCGAGGCTGGTCGGGACGCTGGTGAAGCGGTCCTTCAGCCACCAGGAGCCGGCCGGGCCGAGCGTGGTGCGCACGATGCGCCGCCGCACGCGTCCGGGCAGATGGCGCACCAGCGCGGGCTTCTCCGACCACATCCAGGACCGCCAGCCGGTCCCCAGCCCCGAGCGCGGGGCGAGGCAGCGCGCCAGCATCGTGCGCTCCTCGACGGGCGTCTCGTTCCACTTCAGCGCCGCCGTGCGCGCGATCAGATGGGGGTACGCGCCGGCCTCCTGCAGCAGGCACGCGGTCTCGATGGCCGACTGCCCGGCGCCGATCACCGCCACCTTCTCGCCGGCGTAGCAGCTGAGATCGTTGAGCTGGCAGCTGTGGGCCAGCACCGACGACGGCAGCGACGCCAGCGCCGCCGGAATGCGGGCGAACGGCAGGAAGCCCACGGCCAGCACCACGGCCCGCGCCTGGACCTGCCGGCCCGTCTCCAGCGTGACGGTGAACAACTCGTCCTGCTTGGCGACGTCCACCACGTTGACCGGCGTGACACGGTCCTGGACGGCCTGCTCGCAGAACCATCTCCCGTAGTCGACGAAACGTTCCACGGGAGTGGGCCGGGCATAGGCATAGGGGAATCCGTGCGCACGGCAGTATGCCGCGAGCGTGAAATCCCCCGCGGGGTCGGCGAGGTGCGAGGCGAATGGCTCGGACTTCAGCAGCATGCCGGTGGGCATGTGCTTGTCCCAGGCGTTCATCGGCTGGCCGAAGACCTGGGCCTCAAGGCCGGCGCTGATGGCGTATGCGGCGACGGAAAGGCCGTAGGGCCCGGCTCCGATGACCGCGACGTCGACGGTTTCGGTGTTCATGGCATTCTTTCGATCGTTGGTGTGCATGCCCTCATGGCGCGTAGAAACGTTTGTTTCACCATTCCGGTGAAGGGCTTGACATCATCCCTCGCGTACCAGGCCAGCTCGTCGGCCCGGCGCAGGGACGACAGCCATCCCGGGCGGCGGCGGCCGTTTCCTCCGGGCTTTCTGGCCAGCTTCCGCAAGAGGTCGTAATTCTCCACCAGATACGTCCTGCCGTATTGGGGAGAACCGAAGTTTGAGTCCTGCCCGGTCAGGTCCAGATAGGCGGCCCTGATGACGTCGATGCGGTTGGAGTCGCCGAAGAGGCGGAACTGCGCGCCGACGCGGGGATTGAAGTCGAGCAGGTAGTACTTGCCGTCCCTGACGTCGAAGCGGAAGTCCATGTCGAGGATTCCGGCGTAGCGCAGGGATTTGGCGAGGGTCCTGGCGGTGTGGTCGATCTCGGGGTTGGGCAGCCATCGGCCGAGCGTGGTGATCCCGGCCGCCGGGGGATAGGCGCGCTCCTTCCTGCCCGAGCCGGCGAAGTCGCAGGTGGAGTCCTCGCGGAAATAGCCGTGGAAGAACCAGTCGGCGTCGCGGGTCGGCGGGATGTAGCGCTGCAGCAGCAGTTCGCTGTCCTGCTCCGGGGCCCGTGCGGCCAGGGCGCGGAGCTGGTCGTGCGACTGGAGGAGCGTGGTGCTGCGCAGGCCGCGGGCGCCGGCGGCCAGCCAGGGCCTGGCCCACTTGGCCATCATCGGGAAGCCGTAGGCGCGCTCGGCGAAGCGCAGGTCGTCCTGGGTCTCGGCCACGTGGGTGTCCGGGTGGGCGACGCCGAGATGGGCGCAGATGGTGGCGAGCGCGTGCTTGTCGGCGAGCTGGGCGGGGAGCTCGCCGGCCGGATTCGATATCCGGAATCTGGGGGACAGGTCCTGTGCGTGCTGCGCCGTATAGATGGCGGTGATGTCGTCCATTGGCAGCAGGACCGGATTTCCGCCGATGCGGTCGGCGGCGGAAAGCATTGTGCGGAGAAAGCTCTCGGGCGCGGTGGGCGCCGTGTCCCAGTGGCCGCAGCTGGAGAGGTATTTCGACTGGGCCGCAGGACCGTGCGGGCCTTCGAGAACGGCGTGCACCTCGACGCCCATGCGACCCAGCGACCGAATGGCGGCGAGGGTGCCGTGATGGAATGGGTTGCGATCCATCCTGACGACCAGTGCCGGGGCCCTCGGGGCGACGGGCAGGCAGTTGCGGATATCGTTATTCCGCTTCTGTTGGGGAGCGTCGTTCACCGGTCTTTCCTATCATGGACACGGTGAATTGTTTTTCATGAGGGCGTTATTGTTTCTCCAATGTCAGGGACGAGCTGGTGTGAAAGGCTCTTATGTGACGAAACGGTCATCCTGTGCATTGCTTGCGAAATTCCGGAGGAGATTTGATGTTCTCATCAAGCAGGAAGGGGAATGGAACCACGCAGTAATGCTTTGACGGGCAGGAATGGTGAGTTAGCCGGATGAGAAGGCACATGTTCCCCGGACTTAGGCACAGGGGCGCGCTTGGAGCCGCCGTGTTGCTCGTGGCCGCCGTCGCCGTACAGCCCGACGCGGTCGCCGAGCCCGAGCCCAAGCTGCTCGCGGTGACCAAGCAGCGGGCGGCGCTCGGCGTCTTCATGGGCTCCGACGCCAACGGCGCCGCCCGCCTGCCCGGCTTCGAGCGCTGGCTCGGCCGCGAGGTGACCGTCGGCAGGACCTACATCCCCGGCGAGACCTGGGCGGCCTTCCACGGCCCCGACTTCATCCTGAAGCCCTGGACCCAGTGGCGCGCGGCCCAGCCGGGCAGGATCCTCGCGATCAACGTGCCCATGGTGGCGCCCAACGAGGGCAAGCTGTCCGACGCCGCGGTCTCCGTGCTGCTGAACGCCGGAGCCAGCGGCGCCTTCGACCTCACCTTCAAGAAGCTGGCCGACCGGCTGGTCGACGAGGGGGCCGAGGACTCGATCATCGTCCTGGGCTGGGAGATGAACGGCACGACGTACTCCAGCCGTTGCGCGCCCGACCCGACCGCGTGGAAGGCGTACTGGCGGCGGATCGTGACCAGCATGCGGTCCGTGACCGGGCAGCGCTTCCGCTTCGACTTCACCGCCAACCGCGGGCGCGACGCGATTCCGTGGACCGAGTGCTACCCCGGCGACGACGTCGTGGACATCATCGGCATGGACAACTACGACCAGCCGCCCTCTGACGGCTTCCAGTCCTACGTCTCCCAGCCGTACGGCCTGCGCCACCACGCCGAGTTCGCCGCCGCCCACGGCAAGCCCATGTCGTTCCCCGAGTGGGGCCTGTTCCGGTACGGCGACCGGCCCACCTACGTCCGGCAGATGCTCGACTGGATCGGGCGGCACAACGTCGCCTACCACTCGCTGTCGGACTACTGCCCGCACGGGGTGTGGCAATGCTCGTCCAACCCGCGGTCGGCCGCGGGGTTCCGGACCTTGCTGCAGCAGATGCTGCCGACCCCGGCGGCGCCCACACCGACCACCCCTCCGCTCCCGAGCACGTCGGCCCTCCCGTCGGCGCCCGCGCTGCCCAGCACGTCCGCCCTCCCTTCAGTTCCCGCGCTGCCCAGCACCTCCGCGCTCCCGTCGGCGCCCGCGCTGCCCAGCAGCGAGGCGCTGCCGTCGAAGCCCGCGCTCCCGTCCACGTCGGCGCTTCCAAGCGCGCCCGCGCTGCCGCCCAAGCCCGCGCTGCCCAGCGCGCCGGGGCTGCCGTCGAAGCCGGCGCTGCCAAGCACGTCGGCGTTGCCGAGCGCACCGGCGTTGCCGAGTGCCTCCACGTTGCCGAGCGCGTCGGCGTTGCCGGTGAAGCCCGCGCCGCCCAGCACCTCCGCGCTGCCGTCGGCGCCCGCGCTGCCCAGCAGCGAGGCGCTGCCGTCGAAGCCCGCGCTCCCGTCCACGTCGGCCCTTCCAAGCGCGCCCGCGCTGCCGAGCACGTCGGCGCTACCGTCCGCGCCCGCGCTGCCCAGCACGGAGGCGCTGCCGTCGGCGCCCGCCCTGCCCGGCACGTCCGCGCTTCCAAGCGCACCCGCGATCCCGCTCGGCGCCGGTGACCCCGGTGCGCCGGGTGCGCCGGGTGCGCCGACCAGTGTGCCGACCGGGGCGATCCCGCCTCTGGGCGTGACGTCCAACCCCGTGCCGCCGTCGATCCAGAACCCCATGCCGCCCACCCTCCCGGCCATCACCCTGCCCCCGCAGGTCACCAGGGAGCCGATGCTCACCTGGCTGGTCGGCCTGTGGCGGAGCCTGCTGACGATGGTCGTCGTGCCGCCGCCGGTACAGCTGGAGGTGCCGGGCAACCTGCCCAGTCCCACGGTGATGCCGCCGGCCGTACCCGGGGACGAGCTGCCGACCTGAACGCGGACGCTCGGGCGGCGAACCCGGGGTCAGCCCCGCCCGAGCACCCCGGCGGTCACCCCGGCCAGCACCTCCATGGTCACCCGGGCGTCGAACTCCTTGCTGAGCAGAGCGGCGACCTGTCCCTCGCGCCACGCCGTACCGTCGTGGGAGGACAGGCGGGAGGACAGCGCGTAGGCCAGCCCCCTGAGGTCGCCGGCCGTCACCAGCGCGCCGGTCTCCTCGCCGATCACCTCGCGCAGCCCGGGGATGTCGAAGCCGACGACGGGACGCGCGCTGGCCATCGCCTCCAGCGCGGTCAGCGGCAGCCCCTCCCAGCGGGACGGCATGACGACCAGGTCGCAGGCCGCGTACCAGGGCCGCACGTCGGCGCTGGGGCCGGCGAAGTGCACTCCGGGGGGCGCGTCGGCCTCCAGCTGGGCCTTGAGCTCGCCGTCTCCGACCAGCGTCAGTCGCGCGTCCGGGCACGAGCGCAGCACCCGGGGCCAGGCACGCAGCAGCAGGTCCTGGCCCTTCTGCCGGGTGAGCCTGCCCACGCAGACGGCGAGCCGGGCGTTCTCGGGGACGCCGAGTTCGGCGCGGGCCCGTAGCTGCGCCTCGATGCCGGCGGGGGTGAAGTGGTCGAGGTCGACGCCGTTGCGCACGACGACGAGCCGGGCCGCCACCCCCCGCGCCGCCCCGGCCTCGGCCTCGCCTTCGCCGACGCACACGATCGCGGCCGCCCAGCGCGCGGCGGTGCGCTCCCACGCGATCGCGGTCCTGGCCGTCGCGCCCCGGCAGGCCAGCCACGACCAGCCGTGCGGCTGGAAGAGCGTGGGCCGCCGGCCCCGTACGGCCAGGCGTCCCACCAGGCCCGCCTTGGCCGAGTGCAGGTGGATGATGTCGGGTTCGAGCTCGTCGACGATCCGGCGCAGCGCGACGGTCTCGTCCTTGCACGAGCGCACGGGGGAGCGGGCCGACTCCCAGGCCGCGTGCGGGATCTTTTGCTCGGCGAGCCGGTCGGGGAGCGTGCCGCGCGACGGCGCCGCCACCGTGACCCGCCAGCCGCGCCGTACCTGGTCGGCGGCGGCGGCGCTGACGTAGGCGGCCACGCCCGCCTCGACGGGCTGGCTGACGTGCAGGACTGAGATGGTCATGAGCCGGCCTTCACTGGGAGGCGTTCCTTGAGCGTGCGGGCCGCGCGGATGCGGGCGCGCACCAGCGCCGCGTAGAGGCCGGCCCGTTGCGTCCTGCCGAAGATCATGCGGCGGTTGCCGATGGCCTTTGCGCCCCACTTGGCCTTGTGCGGCTCGGCTCCGCGCAGCAGGCTCAGCTTCTCCAGCCTGCGCGCGTGCGCCTGGCGCAGCCCGTGCCGCAGGACCATGGCGAAGGTGTCGACGCGGGTACGCAGCCAGGGGTCGGCCCCGTACAGGTAGCCACCGGCGAAGTCGGCGCCGATGAGGCAGAAGTCGGCGGCCACGAGGCGCTCGCCGACCCGGAACTCCGTCAGCGCGGCCCGTCCGGTGGCGATGAGCTCGGTGGCGGACCTGGTGAGGTGGGCCTGGAAGCGGGAGCTGAGGTGTTCCTTGTTGATCGGCCGGCCCGCCCATTGCAGGGCGTGCAGGCGTAGGAGGTCCTCCATGGCCGCGGGCACCTGTTCCGGGGTCACCGCGTGCACCTGAAGGTCCAGCTTGTCGATCTTGTAGAGGCCGCGGCGGAGTTTGCCGGCCGTACGCGTGCCGAGCGCGGCCAGCTGGTCCTCCAGCGGAAGGGCGGGCATGTACAGGCAGGAGGAGCCCTCCATGAGCCAGCGGCGGCCCGGCCAGCACGCGTGCAACGTCTCCAGGGCGGCGCCCGGCTGGGCCTCGGGGAAGTCCATGACGTCCCAGCCGGGCAGGCCGAGCAGCGCCTCGCCCGCGGTACGGGCGAGGCCGTCGCGATGCGCCTCGTCGAGGAGTACGTCGGTGTAGTCGGACAGGCCGACGCCCAGCGGGCTCAGCACCCGGCAGCCCCAGCGCCGCGTTCGCATCAGCGGCAGCGCGGCCACCAGCCGGTCCTGGTGGCGCAGCAGCAGGACGTGCAGGCGGGACCGCCCGCCGTACCACTGCCACCAGGAGGTGAGCCAGGCGTGCGACTGGAAGGGGGTGGAGGTGGCGCAGCGCTCGTACAGGGCGTCCCATTCCGGCTTCATGGCCGCGAAGGCGCCCGGGTCGGTCACGACGCTGTTCTGGCCGTCGGCCAGGAGGCTGGGCGTCATGCGCCGACCGGCCGCTTGCGTGAGCGCTCGCGGGAGCGGGCGGCGGGCTCGTCGCGGGATGCGCCCTTGTCACGGCTCTGTCTGGCGGGCGGGGCGACGAGGTAGAACAAGCCGCCGAGCAGGAGTCCCGCGGCGCCGCCCACGGTGAGGTTGATGAGCGCGTCGGGGCCTGACGGTTCTTCCGGCGCCAGCGCCTGGGACAGGTTGGCGATGCGGACGCCGGTGTCGGGGGCGCGGGTGCCGGCATAGGTGATGAGCGCCTGGGCCAGCGCGTTGGCCTGACCCGCTGCCTGCGCGGCGTCCGGCGCGGAGGCGGCCAGGCTGATCATCGGGGCGTCGGGGGAGCCGGAGACGCGTACCGTGCGCTGCAGCTCGCCGACCGTGCGGGCGGCGAGGCCGGGACGCAGCGCGGCGCCGACGACGGCGGGCTGCGTGGCGATCTTGGTGAAGGCCTGGGCGAACTTCGTCGTCTGCTCGATGCTCGACGGGGCGTCGGCCACCACGACGACGTACGCCTGGGCGGTGTACACGCGGTCGGTCAGCGCGGTGTACAGAAGTCCCGCGCACAGGCCCAGGACGACGGCGCAGCCTTGCGGCCACCACCGCCGGGCAGCGGCGGATACACGGCGGGTCACGCTCATGGTTGCTCTCCCCAGGCTGGCGCGATGGTCTTCGATCGGGATCTTTGCTCGTGCACGCGCAGGTACAGCGCTTCGATGCGGTTGACGTGATGGCCGATGCCGTAGTGGTCCACGGCCTGCGGCGGGAGCTGCCGTGGCGCGCCTGCCGCGATGAGCTCCTCCACGGCCTGACGGAACGGCTCCGCCGCCGAGGGCAGCCGCCGCGCGTTCGGCGAGGCGCTCGCGGGCAGTTCGTCCAGCGCCGGGCACGCGCTGTAGAGGACGGGCAGCCCGCACGCCAGCGCCTCGACGATGGCGAGACCGAACGTCTCCTCCTGCGACGGCGCCGCGAAGACGTCCATGGCCGACAGCAGTGCCGGAACCTGGCTGGACTGCCCGGCCAGCACCATGCGGTTCGCGATCCCCAGCCTGCGCGCGTGCGCGACGAGGTTTGCCCGCTCGGGCCCGTCCCCCACCAGCAGCAGTACGGTGTCCGGCAACCCGGCCACGGCCTCGATCAGCACGTCGAACCGCTTGCCGGGCTCCAGCCTGCCCACCCCGCCCACCACCGTGATGTGCGGCGGGATCGTCAGCCGGCTGCGGGTCGTCTCCCGCACGGCCGGGTCGAAGCGGAACGCCCGCGGGTCGATGCCGTTGGCGATCACCTCGATCCGCTGCTCCGGCACGCCCCACCGGACCAGCCGCTGGGCCGCCGCCGACGACACCGCGACCGTCACGTGCCCGAGCCGCTCACCGGCGCGGGCCATGACGCGCACCGGCGCGGTGATGGGCCGGCCCTCCAGGTGCCGTTCGCCGATGGAGTGCTCGCTGGCCACGATCGCGGCCACGCCGGCCAGCCGGGCGACCAGCCGTCCGTACAACCCGGCGCGAAACAGGTGCGTGTGCACCACGTCGTAGCCGCCGCGCCGGACCAGCCGCCACAGCGGGCCCAGTACGCGCAGGTCCCGGTTGCCGGTCATGCCGAGATGGTGGACGGTCACCCCTTCGGCCTGGATGGCCTGGCTGATCAGGCCCGGTTTCGTGAGCGCGGCGACCTCGGCGGTCACGTGATGGTTGGCCACCAGGTCACGCAGCTGCCGCTCGGCCCCGCCGGCCTCCAGCCCGGTGATGACGTGCAGCACCTTCATCGCCGGCCCCACTTCCAGTAGTGCAGGCCCCGCTTGACGGTCAGCCGGAGCCGCCGGTCGTCGTCGCTCACGTGGGTTCTGGGCAGGCAGAGCTGGTCAGCCTCGCCGGGCTTGATGCCACAGGCGTAGGTGTAGCCGGCGGCGCGTACCGCCTCGACGGCCTCGCGGTCGGCGTGGCCGTAGGGGTAGGCCAGGCCGAGGACCTCGTGGCCGAGTATCGCCTCCAGGTCCGTGCGGCTCGTCTTGACCTCGTGGTAGAGGTCCCCGGTCGGGGCGCCGGCCAGCGACAGGTGCGTCTGGGTGTGGGAGGCGACCTCCATGCCCTCGTCGGCGACCTGCCTGAGCTGTTCCGCGGTCATGAGCGGTTTGCGCGGGCCGAGCGGGTCCCAGGCGTTGTCGCCGCCCAGGCGGCCGGTGACGGCGAAGACCGTGGCGGTGAAGCCTTGGCGCAGGAGCACCGGCAGGGCGTGGGCGGCGAAGTCGGCGTACCCGTCGTCGAAGGTGAGGCCGACGAGACGCCGGGCCGTACCCTCGCGCTGGGCGCGCAGGAGTTCGCGCATGGACACGCCGCGCAGCCCCCGCCCGCGCAGCCACGCCATCTGCGCGGCGAAGCGGGCGGGTCTGACGGTGATGAGGTACGGATCCTCGTCGAAGTCGTCGACCGAGTGGTACATCAGGACCTGCTGCCTGGTTGGGCTCACAATCGCACTCCCCCTTCGCGGGGCCTCAGCGCGTCGCCGAGGTCCCGCCTGGAACCGGTGAGTAGTGCCGCGGTGACGAAGACCGCCGTGGTGACGGCGGCCTGGCACGGCACGGCGACGATCAACGAGAGGTCCGCGGTGATCGGGCGGACCAGGAAGGAGACGCCCGCCGCGACGGCGGCCGCCGCGGACAGGCGGCCGACGGACCCCAGCAGCGCGCGTCTGGGCAGCACCAGGAGCGGCGCGCCGAGCCCGCCCAGCAGGAGCGCGGCCGTCAGGCTGATGCCCGCCGCGTTGGCCAGCGCGACCCCGCCCACACCGAGCGGGATCGCCAGGAACGGCGCGGCGACCGCGGTGAGCGCCAGCCCGGCGGCCATGGCGGCGGCCGGGTACCAGGAGGGCCGGGAGGCGCAGAAGTAGACCCGGCACAGCACGCCGACCACGGCCTGGCCCAGCAGTCCCAGGCAGTACAGGCGCATGCTCCACGCCGTCGCGGCGGTGTCGTCCGGGGTGAAGGCGCCGTGCTCCAGCAGCAGGCCCACCACGCCGGGCGCGTGCGCGACCAGGAACGCCGTGGCGGGCAGCACGATCGCGGCGGCCACCCACGTGTCCGCCAGCACCCGCCGGCCGGCGCCCGCGCCGTCGCCGGCGGCGACGCAGCGGGCCAGGACCGGGAAGGAGACGGTGGCGAGGATGAGCGAGGCCACCATGGGCACCTGGGCGATCTTCTGCGCGTAGTTCAGGTAGGAGATCGAGCCGGGCGGCAGCGAGGAGGCGACGAACCGTTCGACGAACACCTGCGCCTGGCGCAGCAGGGTGAAGGCGGCGATGGGCGCGAAGATCGTCCAGGAGATCGACGTCGCGACGCCGGTCCTGACCGGGGTTCCGATGTGCCGGATGAAGGACGGGGCCTGGATGAGCGCCATGAGCAGGCCGCCGGCCGCCACGCCGCACGCCACCGCGGTGATCCCCCAGCCGTCGTGGCCGATGGCGATGGCGCCGACGATGGCGGCGTTGTAGGCCAGGTAGATGGCGGCGGGCGGGCCGAAGATCCGCCGCGTACGCAGCGCGGCGCTGCAGAACCCGGCCAGCCCGAAGCCCAGCACGGTCAGCGAGGTGATCTGCGTGCACCGGGTGGCCAGGTCGTGCTCCTGGATGCCCGGCGCCAGGCCGCGCGCGATGAGCGGCGCGGCGGCGGCCGTGGCGGCGCTCAGCAGCACGAACGCGAGGACGGCCTTGGGCAGCGCGGCCCAGACGACCTCACGCAATGACCGGCCCTCCTCCACGGAGCGGCTGAAGTAGGGGATGAGCAGGAACGACAGCGCGCCTTCTATGAGCAGGGGCGCGGCCGTCTCCGGAATGGTCCAGGCGACCATGAAGGCGTCGGTGCCCGCGCTGGCGCCGAAGACGCCCGCCACCAGGAGGTCGCGGGCGAACCCGGACGCCGAGCCGGCGATGACCAGCAGCATGGTGACCGTGGTGGCCCTGGCCAGCGGGCCGCGGGTCTCCTCGGTGGTGGCGCTCATGCCGCGTCCGCCGCGACCACCCAGGACAACAGCAGGCCGATCATGATCGACATGACGACGGTGGGGGATCCGCCCACGTCGGCGTAGACGAAGTCGACGAGCTGCCAGGTCAGGAAGCCCGCCGCGCACAGCCCCGCCGCCCTTTGGGCGGAGGTGCCGCCGCGCCGCGCCCGCTTGGCCGCCAGCACGGCCAGCCCGGCCCACAGCAGTGCGAAGGCAGAGAGCCCGAGAAGACCCTGCTCGCTCAGCACCAGCAGGTACATGTTGTGCGGGGAGCGCAGCTCCTGCCGCTGGAATCCGTTCACGGGGTCGGCGGTGTCGCTGCTGGCCGAGACGTGCAGGGGCGCGTAGTTGTCGCGCCAGGCCGCGAAGCCGCGCGGGCCCACGCCGAGGAGCGGATGGTCGTGCCACATGCCGGCGGCCGTCTCCCACAGGCCGTACCTGTCGTTGACCGACTGGTCCGGCTGGGAGGCGACGGAGGTCATGGAGGCCAGCCGCTGGGTGACGGTTCCGGACCCCCAGCCGCCGAGTACCACGAGGCCCAGCACGAGCGCCCCGGCGAGAGCGCCGCCGACGGCCTTCCTGCTGCCCGACAGCAGGATCATGACGACGCCGGCCATCAGCCACGCCAGCCACGCGCCCCGGCTGAGCGACAGGACCAGTGCCGCCAGCAGGACGAGCAGGACCAGCGTCGCGGCGACCCGTGGCCGTCCCCGCGTGGTCAGCACCAGGGCCAGCGCCACGATCGCGCCGTAGCTGACGACGGTGGCCATGCCCATGATGTCGACGGCGCCGAACGTGCCGATCGCCCTGATGCTCTGCCCGCCGTAGGAGGCGCCGCTGCCCGAGTACGCCTGCCAGCACCCGAGCAGCGCCTGGACCAGGGCCACGCCGAGCACCGCCGCCGCCACCAGCCGCCGGTCCACCTCGTCGCGGACGACGATCGCCATGGCCAGCGGCACGATCACGAAGATCTCGAGGTAACGCACGAACCCCGGCAGCGCCGCGACGACGTCCACGCTGGCGAGCGTCGCCGCCGTCACCGCGACGGCGGGCGGAGCCAGCAGGTACGCCCGCCTGGGCAGCCGGAGCCGCCCCCTGAGCGCGTGGACGAGCGCGGCCACCACCAGGCAGCCGGCCGCCACGTCGGCCGCGGTCACGTTGAAGGACGAGTCGAGCTGGGCCCGTTGCTGCGGCACGCACACCAGCGCCACCGTCAGCACCGCCAGGATGCTGGGCCGCTGCCAGTTCAGCGCGTGCGGGGAGAGGCGCGGACGCAGGGCGAGCGCCACTACGCGCCGCCCAGGCGCAGCACGCAGCCGATCGTCTTGAGCGCGATCTTGACATCCAGGCCGAACGACCAGGTGTCGATGTAGTGGTTGTCCAGGCGCGCGCGCTCCTCGATGGAGGTGTCGCCGCGCAGGCCGTGCACCTGGGCCCAGCCGGTGATCCCCACGGGAACCCGGTGGCGGCGGTCGTAGCGCTCGACCGTCTTCGAGAACTGCTGCACGAAGTACGGCCGCTCCGGCCGCGGGCCCACGATGCTCATGTCCCCGGTGACCACGTTCCACAGCTGCGGCAGCTCATCCAGCGACGTCTTGCGCAGGAAGCCGCCGAACGGGCCGCTGAGGCGGCTCTGGCTCACGGTCCACTGGGTGGCCGAGTCCCGCGCGCTGGCCGGCTTGAGCGTACGGATCTTCAGCATGTCGAAGCAGCGCCCGCCCATGCCGACCCGCCGCTGGCGGAACAGCACGCCCGGCCCGCCTTCCAGCCGGACGCCCAGCAGGCACAGCCCCAGCACGGGCGCGAGCGCGAGCAGCGCGAGCAGCGCCAGCGTGACGTCACAGACGCGCTTGGCGATCCAGTACGGCCGGCGCTGCGCGGGCGGCCGCATGTCCACCAGCGGGAAGCTCTGAAGCTGCCGGCCCGGCGCCACGAAGTCCTGGACGAGGTCGTCCGGTCCGGGGGCGAGCATGATCTGGCACCCGGTGGCCCCGATCTCCTGCAGCACGGCCCGCGAGATCGGCGGCTGCCCGGCCAGGATGACGACGCTGACGGCCGAGCGCCGCAGCATCTGGGCGCAGGTGGAGTAGGTGGCCAGCACCGGCAGGTCGTCGGCGGGGCCGTGGGCCGACGCGCTGGCGCCGACCAGGCCGATGGGCTCGATGCCGTGCTCGGGGTGCTGCAGGAGTGTCCTGGCCAGCCGTACGCCGTGCTCGCCGGTGGAAAGGATCACGGCCTTGCGGGGAGCGCGGCGCCGGGCCGCGACGTGCCGCCAGGCGCGTACGGCCCCGTGGGCCAGGGCCATGAGCGCGGCGTGGCAGAGGCCCGCCAGCAGCCAGGCCGCGGACGGCGGCGCGGGGACGGGCGAGCACAGCCACGCCTCCAGGCTCAGCGTGCACAGAGCGGCCATCGCCCAGCCCGTGAACCGGGCTCTGGGCAGGATGACGTGCAGGGCGACCGCGATCGCGACCGCTGCCGCCAGGTTGGTCGGCCGCCAGCCGGTGATGGTCGTCGCGGCCAGCAGGCAGGCGGTCGGCAGGCCGAGATGGGCGGCTCGCCGGGTGAGGTGGCGCAGGGGGATGTCAGGTCGAGGTGAGGCGGGCGCCTCGGGTGCCATCGCGGGCCCGGAATCCAGGAAGTCCTCAGTCGGTTCGCTGGTGCCAACAGCTACGGTCATCTGTTGCCTCCAAGGTCGCGGTCACACGCCAGTGCTGCGGGATGAGGGGTAGTGGCAGGGGCTGGCAGTCGTGGCTGTTTCTCTGCAGGCGCTTGTGCGAGGACACAAGAATGGCGTTCATTCGCGCCCCAAGATCGTTGAGATGGTATCGGCGCAAGCGTTGGAACTGGCCGATAGAAGGCTCGCGCGGGGTTCATGGGTGGGCAAATATTTCGCCACTGCCAGTAGCGCTGGAATTGTGGCCCGCGGCTGCGCGAGTTATTCCATGCCCGCGCGGAGCAAACGGACAACTTCTTTGTTCTCGGCAATACGGCCAGAGCAGGCCTTGTCCCGTGAAGACGGACATGCCGTCAGCCGCGGCGCTGGTCAATGAAGAAGTCGCCGGCGAATTAACTGTGGTAATCGGCGGCTGATTAAGGCAAAGCCTGTGCCCACATAGTTCAACGTCGTCGGATGGGGCCGAGACGCGGTGATAGAACTTTCCCGGTAGCTCGGTCGCGATAGCGCTTTGTGCGGTGTCCACAGGGCGCACGTCGCGGCATTCGGAGTAATCGGTTCGTAGGTCATGCGTAATCGCGAACACGTCCGATCACAGCCCGGAAAGGCAATCATGAATCGCATAGTCAAAAGCACGGCCATAGCTGTGGCCTGCCTGGGAATGGCAGCGGCGCTGGCCGGCCCCGCCCTGGCCGCGGCCAGGAGTGACGGGGACCCGCTCGGCGGCCTCCTCGGCGGAGGCGGCGGCAGCAGCCTGCTCGGCGGGAACGGGCAGAACCCGCTGATGTCCCTCACGAGCCCGCTCGCGGGGATCACGCAGAGCGAGAACCCGGTGGACGGGATCACCCGTTCCGCTGACGGCACGGCCCGTTCGGTGGAGGGCGCGGCTCGCCTTCTCCCGCAGGGGACCTTCCGCAACGGCCTGCCGCTGAACGAGGCCTCCAACGCCGCCGGCGTGGAGCACCGCAACCCGCTCGAGCCGGCCCTCACCGGCGCGGCGAGCTCGCCGCTGGACTTCGCGCTGCTGGACGGGCGTGAGGTCGTCGGCCTTGAGCACCAGGACGAGCCGGTGCCGGGTGTCGTCAGCTCCCTGACCGGGCGCGCCGACGAGATCCTGCACGCCCCCGCGCTCGAGCCCGCCGCCGAGGCGGCGATGCCGCAGATCACCGAGCGCCTGGCCGGTCAGACCGACCACGCGGCGTTCATGGCGAAGACCGCCGCCCACCAGGTCGGCTCCGTCTCCGCGCACGATCTGCTCAGCGGCCCGAACGCGGCGGTCAAGTCCGCGATGCCCGCGGCGGTGTCCACCGAGCTGGCGCCCGTCCTGGGCAGCCCCGAGGTCAGGCAGCCGATGGCGCAGCGCGTCGCCGGCCCGCGGACCGACGTCCCGCTCGACGAGATCGCCCCGCTCGTCGAAGGCCCGCTCGCCGCGTCGCCGCTGGCGCAGACGAAGGGCGCTCCCGCGGCTGTGGGAGAGGCGCTGGGCTCCTCGGTCCCGACGACCGGCGCCGTCGGCGACATGGCAGCGGCTCACTAGAGTCACTCCCTCGTGCGCTGAAGGAACCACAGGCCCTTCGCCGCACAGAGCAAGCAGCCCCCCGACCGTCTTCCGCACCCGTCCGGCGTCATGGTGCCTTTCGCCGGGCGTGAACAGATCGGCTGCGGTCACGACCTGCCCGCGTCGCTGTACGCGGTGGGCTCTGACCTGGTGACGTCGATGCCCTCGCCATTGGAGGGGAACGGGAACATCGGCGCCACGAACTGCTGTGTGGCGTGACAGCTGCGTTCCTGACAGCGCAGCCCGCCGAGCGAGGTGATAGTGCCCGCTTCACCCGAGCTCGGTGGTATGGCTCACGTGGACAACCGCCGACGGCCGTGCCCGAGCACGGCCGTCGGCCGTCGCGTTTTCCAGGGAAAATTAGCAGAATGCCCGATATAGCTTCTTTCTCCCGCGCAAATCCTCTTTCATGACAGCGTCCATACCGTGCTTTTCCCATGGCGCCATTGCCCGAGGGTATGACCCGTCGGGGCGCCAGAGACGGAGATGTCGGACTAAGTCAATAAGCGCCCCGAAGATGCATCGCGTACGGCAAGCGAGGAGCGGGCGGGAATGCGGAAAGTGCTCAGCAGGATCGGTAAAACCGTTGCGGCGGCGGGAATCGCCGCCTTTTGGCTCCTACCACCCGGCGTGGCCACGGCCAGCCAGAGTTTCGCCGTCGACCTCACCATGGACGGCGTGAGCCAGTTCAACGTCGCCCACACCGCACGTGGCCTGCGGCTCGGCCCCCAGCTCGCGGCCACGGCCACCGAGGGCGAAGAGCGCCAGGGCTTCTACGTCACCACCGCGATCGGCACACGTTCCCTGGCCAACCGCATCCGGCCGATCATGATGGCCGAGACGCCGCCGGGCGCGGGCGTCATGCTGGAGTTGCGCGGCCAGACCCGCTCCGCCCGCTGGACGGAGTGGCGGGAGGCCAGACAGGGCTCCGACGAGGTCGTCCTGCCCGCCTCGTCCACCCAGCTCCAGGCCAGGATCACGCTGACGCAGCGCGGCACCGGCCAGGGCCCGGAGGTGTACGGCCTGCGCCTGCTGGTCGTCGACCCCGCCCGCGGCCAGCCGCAGGCCGGGACCGAACCCGCCCCCAAGCCGCTGACCAGCCGCGTCTTCGCCACCCGTATCGGCCAGATCGGCGACAAGACCGCCAACGGTCACACGATCGGCACCACGGACCGCTTCGTCGCCCTGCCTTCCAGGCGGGCCCTGAACGCCAACACCACGGAACGCGCCTACGAGGTCAAGATCTGCTACGCCACGCGCTGCGTCGTCGCGCCGATCTGGGACGTGGGCCCGTGGAATATCCGCGACGATTATTGGAACGCCGCGGCCACCCGCGATATGTGGCCGGATCTGCCGCAGGGAAAGCCTCAGGCGCAGGCGGCATATCTCGACGGATACAACGGGGGCCGCGACGACAGGTCGAGAAAGGTGCGTAATCCGGCGGGCATAGATCTGGCGGACGAGCTTTTCTGGCAGGACCTCGGCATGACCACGAATGACTGGGTCAACGTCACATATCTGTGGACGGACGTGGAAGCGCTGCTGTGAAACAGGGAGCCCGGCGCGACGCCGGGCTCCCCCATTTACCTTCTGCGGACGGGGAACCATCCAGAGTGGCGGTGGGGGCCACGCGGAAAACGGTAGAGCACGGCGGATCCCGCGCCGGACCGCTTTGCGATCTCTTGAGCCCTCGCACCCGTGCTGTTGACCGCGGGAGGCGGGTGAGAGCATTCCGCTGTCATGGCCGGGATGTGGGTCTTGCGGGTGGCGCGCTCGGTGATCTTCGCCGTGGCGTGCCTGGTGCTCGCCGCCCTGGCTCACCTGGCGGGCTGCTCGCCGAGGTGTTCGGGGTGCGGGCGGAGGTGGTCGAGCATCCGCTGTAGGGCGGGGTGCTGATCGCCTTCGATCACACGACGCCGTTGGCGTGATCCCGCTGTAGTGCGGCTTCGGCGCCGGCCCGGCACTCCTCCAGGGTGTGCCCGGCCAGCGCCTCGCGTACGGCGGGGACGCAGACGGCGGACATGGACAGGCTCGTCACGCCCAGCCCGACCAGGACCGGCGCCAGGCGCGGGTCACCGGCGGCCTCGCCGCACACCCCGACGGGCTTGCCCGCGCCACGGCCGGCCGCCGCGCACATCTCCACCAGCCTGAGCAACGCGGGCTGCCAGGGGTCGAGCAGGTCGGCCAGGGCGGGATGCTGCCGGTCGGCGGCGAAGGCGTACTGGCCCAGGTCGTTGGTGCCGATGCTGAGGAAGTCGACCTCGGCCAGGATCGCCTCGGCCAGCAGCGCGGCGGCGGGCACCTCGATCATCACGCCCACGCGGCGCACCCCGGCCGCGCGCGCCCGCCCGGCGAAGCGCGCGGCCTCCCTCGGGGTGCTGACCATGGGCGCCATCACCGCGGGTTCGGCGCCGGTGGCGCGGGCCGCCTCGGTGACGGCGGCGAGCTGGGTGTCCAGGACGTCCGGCCGCAGCCGGTCCACGCGCAGGCCGCGGATGCCGAGCGCCGGGTTCGGCTCGACGGGCAGCTCCAGGAACGGCAGCGGCTTGTCGGTCCCGGCGTCCAGCGTCCTGACGATCGCGTCGGGGACGGACTTGAACACCGCCGCGTACGCGGCCACCTGCTCCTCGAAGCCCGGGGCTGTCCTGCGGTCCAGGAACAGCAGCTCGGTACGGAACAACCCCACCCCCTCCGCCTCCGGCGCCAGGTCCCCGGCCGAGCCGATGTTGAGCAGCAGCTTGACCGGATGCCCGTCGGCGGTCCGGCCGGGTCCGCGGCTGTGGGCGAGCTTGGCGCGCTCGGCCTCCGCCCGGTGTCTGACCTCCTCGGCGGCCGGGCCGTCGAGGCCGGTGCG
This sequence comes from Nonomuraea sp. NPDC050547, assembly GCF_044457345.1. Taxonomy (NCBI): domain Bacteria; kingdom Bacillati; phylum Actinomycetota; class Actinomycetes; order Streptosporangiales; family Streptosporangiaceae; genus Nonomuraea; species Nonomuraea sp. NPDC050547. The sequence goes on along the minus strand of NZ_JBITGW010000016.1, from coordinate 154,326 downwards.
GATCTCGCCGGTGGCGCCGTCGACGCTCACCAGCGTGCCCTCCTCCAGCGTGAGGGCGCCCGCGCAGGCGACGACGGCGGGCAGTCCCCTGCCGCGGGCCAGGATCGCGGTGTGACTGGTCGGCCCGCCCTTCTCGGTGACCAGCGCCAGCACGTCCTCGCTCAGCCCAGCGGTGTCGGCGGGGGAAAGGTCCTCGGCGACCAGGACGAACGGGTGGCCGGGGTCGGGCACGCCGGGCATCGGCAGGCCCAGCACCGCGGCCACGGCCCGGTTGCGCAGGTCGTCGAGGTCGGCGGCGCGCTCGGCGAAGTACCCGCCCGCGGCCACCAGAGCCGCGCGATGGCCGGTGAACGCCGCGTCGAGGGCGTGGGCGGCGTCCATGCCGCCGATGACGTGCTCCTCGGCCGCCTCCAGCAGCGTGGGGTCGGCGGCCATCATGGCCTGCGACTCCAGGATGTCGCGGGCCTCGCCACCGGCCCGCCCTGCCCGCCGGTCGAGCTCCGCCGCGACGGCGGACAGGGCGGCCGCCACGGCGGCGGTCCCGGCCTCGGTGGACAGGGGCGGGCCTGGGGGCGGGAGCGCGGGCGCGGCGGCCATGAGAAGGACGGGGCCCGCCGTACGCCCCGGGCTGACGCCCAGTCCCCGTAGGTCAGGCATCTGCGGCGTCCAGATCGCGAGCCAGCATGGCGGCCAGCGCGTCCAGGGCGGACTCGCCCTCGGGGCCGTCGGCGGCCGACAGCGTCACCTCGGTGCCCCGGACCGCGCCCAGTGACAGCACGCCCAGCATGCTGTTGGCCGGGACCTCCTTGCCGGACCCGACACGGATCCTGACGGGCACGCCCAGCTTCATCGCCGCCTGGACGAACAGCTTGGCCGGTCGCGCGTGCAGGCCCGCCCGCGCGGCCACGGCCACCGTACGCTCTGCCATCTCACTGCTCCTTCACGGCTCGATCGTTACCTTGATCGCCTCGCCCCTGCTGACCAGGGCGATCGCCTCCAGCACGTCATCCAGGCCCAGCCTGTGGGTGATGAGGTCGGCGACCGGAACCTGTCCTGAGGCGATCAGCTCCAGCGCGCGGGCGTTGTGGGCGGGACTCGACCCGTTCGCCCCGACGATCGTCAGCTCCCGGTAGTGCACGAGGTTGGAGTCACACCGGATGATCGGGTCGTCCTTGGGCAGGCCGCCGAAGAAGCTGATCCGGCCCTGCCTGGCCGCCATCGCCAGCGCCTGCTCCTGGGCGGCCCCCGAGGCGGCCGCGGTGATCACCACGTCGGCGCCGCGCCCGCCGGTCAGCTTGAGCACCCGGTCGACGGCGTCGTCGTCGATCACCGCGTCGGGTTCGACCAGGGCGGCGGCCTTGGCCAGGCGGTCGGCGTTCACGTCGGCCAGGAAGACCCTGGCCGCGCCGCGGGCGCGCGCCAGCCGTACGTGGAGGCAGCCGATCGGACCCGCGCCCATCACCACGACGTCGTCCCCATCGGACACCCGCGCCAGCTCCTGGCCGTTGAGCACGCAGGCGAGCGGCTCGGCCACCGAGGCCTCGGCGAAGGACACCCCGTCGGGGACGGGGTTGACGCCACCGACGGCGACGACCTTGTCGGGGATCGCCATGTACTCGGCGAAACCGCCGTCGTAGTGGTAGCCCATCGACTCCTGGTTCGGGCAGACCGTCATCCGGCCGCGCCGGCACTCCGCGCACGTGCCGCAGGGGACGGCCGCGATCACCTGCACGCGTTCGCCCGTGCCCACGACCTCCCCGGCGATCTCGTGGCCCATCACCCTCGGCGGCGCGATGTGGTGGTGGCCGTGTTTGTAGATCTTCGCGTCGGTGCCGCAGGTCGAGCAGTTGCGCACGCGGATCACCAGGCCGCCCTCGGGGCGCGGGGCTTCCTCGATCCTGATGTCGCCTGGGGCGTGGAATCGGGCGACCTTCACGTGAGCTCCTTCATGACGGTCTCGACGTCGGGGGCCTCGCGCAGCCTGCGGGCCCGGTCGGGATCGAGCAGGATCTCGGCGAGTTCGGCCAGCAGCGCCACGTGGCCGTCGCCCTTGGCGGCGATGCCGACGCAGAGCGTGACCCGCTCGCCGTCCCAGTCGATCCCGGCGGGGAAGCGGAGCACGCAGATCGCGTCACGCAGCACGTGCTCCTTGGACATGCCGTGCGGGATCGCCACGCCTTCGCCGACGTAGGTGGAGATGGAGCGCTCGCGTTCCAGCATGGCCTCCACGTACGGCCGCGCCACCGCGCCGGCCTCCACCAGCACCTCACCGCACCGGGCGACGGCCTCCTCGCGGGTCGCCGCCTTCTCGCGCAGGAGTACGGCTCGCGCCTCCAGCACCTCACGCACCGACGGTCCCGCCCTTCTTGATGGTCTCGACGAGCCGGGTGACGGCCGGATCGCCGAGGAAGATCTGGAAGGGGATGATGACCTTCCCCGGCGCCCCGGCCTGGGCGCGGGCGGCGAGCCCCGCGTGGGTGAGCACCACGTCGGCGTCGTCGGGGATGGAGTTGACCGGAGTGTGCTCCACCAGGACGCCGGTGCCCTTGAGCTGCTTGCGGACGGTGGTGGCGAGCATGACGCTGCTGCCCATGCCGGCGTCGCAGGCGATCACGATCTTGCGGATGTCCTTGCTGTCGATGCTGCTCATGCTGTTGCGACCTCTTCCTTCTCTTCCTTCTTCTCGCCCCGGCCGAAGCCGAGCAGGAGGGCGGCGACGACGAAGCTGGCCGCGGTCGACAGCAGGATGCCGGCCCCCACCCCGAGCCAGCCGCCCCTGGGCGTCACCGTGAGGTAGGCGAAGATGCTGCCCGGCGAGGGTGGCGCCACCAGGCCGGAGCCGGTGATCATGAAGGTGAAGATGCCGACCGCGCCGCCCGCGATGACCGCGAGGATCAGGCGGGGCTTCATCAGCACGTACGGGAAGTAGATCTCGTGGATCCCGCCGAAGAAGTGGATGATGATCGCCGCCGGGGTGGTGGGCCGCATGACCCTGGGGCCGAAGAACATGAAGGCCAGCAGCAGGCCGAGCCCCGGGCCCGGGTTCGACTCCAGCATGAACAGGATGGACTGCCCGGACCTGGCCGCCTCGGCGACGCCGAGCGGGCCGAGCACGCCGTGGTTGATCGCGTTGTTGAGGAACAGCACCTTGGCCGGCTCGATGAGCAGTGAGGCGGCGGGCAGGAGGCTGTTGCCGATCAGCCACCCGACCGCCCCGCCCGCGGCGTCGGTGACGACCTTGACGATCGGGCCGATGCCCCAGGCGCCCAGCAGCGCCATCGCGCCGCCCACGATGCCGGCGGTGAAGTTGTCGACCAGCATCTCGAAGCCGGCCTTGGTGCGGTCCTCGGTGAACCCGTCCACCAGCTTGAGCACGTACGCGGCCAGCGGGCCGATGATCATCGCACCCAGGAACATGGGGATGGTCGCGCCGACGATCAGCCCGACGGTCGCGACCGCGCCGACCACCGCGCCACGCTGGCCGTGGACCATCCGGCCGCCGGTGTAGCCGATGAGGATCGGAAGCAGGGTGCTGATGATCGGGGTGACGAGCTTGGCGAAGTCCTCGTTCGGCAACCAGCCGGTCGGGATGAACAGGGCCGTGATGAGGCCGAAGGCGATGAACGCGCCGATGTTCGGCATGATCATGCCCGCTAAGTAGCCTCCGATGCGCTGGATGGTGGCCTTGACGCCGGTCCCGGTGACCGGAGGGGTGTAGGTGTCGGCCATGGTTACTCTCCCAGGGGGGTGGACGGATCTGCGGGAAGCAGCCGGACACGGTCGCGGCGGATGTCGGAGGGGTGGGGCATGCGGCTCCCCGGCAGTTCGACGGCGGCGGCGGCCCAGGCCAGGGCCTCGCGTAGCGCGCGTTCGCAGGCGAGCGGATCGGCCAGGAGCGCGTCCCCCGGGGAGCCGTCCCTGCGGGCTGGGCCGTCCCGGAGAGCTGAGCGGGACAGGTGGGCCAGGAAGCCGGCCAGCATGGCGTCGCCGGCGCCTACCGTGCTGCGGGGTTCTTCGACGCGGCAGTCGCCGTACCAGACACCGTGTTCCGCGACCAGGACGGCGCCGGCCGCGCCGAGGCTGGCCAGCACCGAGCGCGCGCCGGCGGCGCGCAGCTTCTCCGCGGCCTCCACGGCGTCGCCCAGGCTGGTGATCGGGCGGCCGGTCACGTCGGCGAGCTCGTCGCGGTTGGGCTTGACCAGCGCGGGACCGGCGGCGACCGCGGCCATGAGGGCGGGGCCGCTGGTGTCGACGGCCATGTGGATGCCGGCGCCGGTGAAGCGGCGGCAGAGCACGGCGTAGACGTCCTGGGGGACCGACGGCGGCAGGCTGCCGGAGGCGACCACCCAGTCGGCCGAGTGCGCGGCGGACAGGACGGCCTCGGCGACGGTGTCGAGTTCGTCGGCCGACAGCGCGGTGCCGGGCTCATTGATCTTGGTGACGGTGCCGTCGGGCTCGGCCAGGGCCACGTTCGAGCGGGTGGCGCCCCTGACCGGGACCATCACCATCTCCAGGCCCTCGTCGGCCAGGAGGTGGACCAGCCGCCTGCCCTCGTCGCCGCCGAACGGCACCACCGCGCACGAGACGACGCCGTTGGCGAGGAGGGCTCGGGAGACGTTCACGCCCTTGCCGCCGGGGTCGAGCCTGGCCGCTCCCGCCCTGATCACCGCGCCGCGGGTCAGCTCGCCGACCTCGATGGTGCGGTCGAGGCTCGGGTTGAGCGTCAGGGTGAGGATCATGCGCGGACCACCTCGAGCCCCGCCTCGGCCAGATCCGCGGCGGTGGCCGGGTCGAGGCCGGCGTCGGTGATCACCACGTCGATCTCGTTCAGCGTGGCGAAGCGGGAGAAGTAGGTGTTGGTGAACTTGGTGTGGTCGGCGAGCAGCACGCTCCGCTCGGCGGCCGCGATCATCGCCCGCTTGATCGCCGCCTCGGCCGGGTCGGGCGTGGTGAGGCCCTTGGCGACCGAGCAGCCGTTGGTCGCCATGAACGCCACGTCCACGTGCAGGTCGGCCAGCGGACGCAGCGCCCAGTCGTCGACCGTGGCCAGCGTGCGCCCGCGGACCCGGCCACCCAGCATGATCACGGTCAGGTTGGCCCGGGTGGCCAGGACCGTGGCCAGCGGCGGGGAGTTCACGACCACGGTCAGCTCCCGGTCGGCCGGTAGCACCTGGGCCAGGCGGCCGGTCGTGGTGCCCGCGTCGATGATCACGGATCCGTCGTCGGGCAGTTCGGCGAGGGCGGCCTTGGCGATGCGTTCCTTCTCGGCGGTCATCACCTCGTCGCGGGCGGCCAGCGCGGGCTCGAAGCCGAGCCGTTCGACCGGGATCGCCCCGCCGTGCACGCGGCGCAGCACGCCGGCCCGCTCCAGCACGGTGAGGTCGCGGCGTACGGTCTCCGTCGTGACGTCGAAGCTCTCGGCCAGCGCCACGACGTCCACGCGACCGGCCTCGCGCGCCCTGCGCAGGATCTCCTGCTGGCGCTCCTCGGCGTACATGCTGTTGGTTCACCGCCGTTTCAATGTGGTTTCACATTGTTTTAGACGTGTATGTGTTGTTCGTCAAGGTCTGGACACAGAAAAGGGCGCGTGATCCTGACCGGATCACGCGCCCTCCACTTCCTTCTAGCCGGTGAAGCCCGTCGGGGCGACACGGACCGCCACCTCGGTGAGCATCGCGTGGCCGTTGCCGGTCGTGTCGGTGATGGTCACGCGCACGTACCTGGCCTCGCGCGGCGCCGCCAGCGTGGTCCAGTCGAGCGTGTCGGTGCGGGCCATCGTGTACGCGCGCACCTCCTGCCAGTCGCCGGACCCGGTCGCCGACACCTCGACCTTGGCCGACTCGTGGTAGCCGGGCTTGAGCACGACCCCCACCCCGGTGATCGGGTACGGCCCGCCGAGATCGGCCTGCCAGTAACGGGCGGGCGGCGCGGTCGTCCCGGCGCCGGCGGCGTGCCAGTAGGTGAGGTCACCGTCGATCGGCCCCAGCGGCCCCATCGACGGACGGCTCGGCGCGGTGTGGGTGAGGTCGGTGGACACGGTCAGCGTCCCCGCCTGGTGCAGCGCGGCCAGGTCGAGCCGGTCCGGGGCCGGCGTGATGTGGTTGCCGCCGAGGATGCCCTGGCCCCGGTCGTAGTAGACGGTGAGGACGCGGCCGTCGGCGAGCTGGACGCTGCCCGGGTAGCTCATGTCGGAGAAGATGCCGGGGTTGCGGTAGATGAGCTGGCTCTGGGTGGCGGACCAGCCGCGCGAGTCGATGTACATGCGCCCGGCCACGGGGCGGCCGCCGACCCAGGTCGCCGACTGGTCGCCGTACGTCAGCAGGTGGCTGCCGCCGCGCAGCTTGAGCAGGTGCGGCGCGTGGCCCTTGAGCGTGGGCTCGTTGACCGGGGCGCTCCAGGTGTCGCCGCCGTCGTAGGAGTGGCTGACGCGCATCACGTCGCCGTTGTTGGAGGTCCTGGCCACCATCATCACGTGGCCGCCGCCGAGGTTGGCCAGGGCGGGCTCGGCGTATCCGATGGTGGTGCCGGCGACGTAGACGGGGCCCTCCCACATGGCGACGCGTTCGTCGCTCTTGGCCCAGGTCAGGCCGCCGTCCCGGCTGCGCAGGACGTGGGCGCCCGAGCCGCCCAGGGAGCCGGAGTAGTGGCGGTAGCCGTACACGGGGAGGAGGATGTCGCCGTTGTCGAGCTCGACCATCTCGCCGTTGACGGCGACGCTGGCCTTGCCGCTGTCGTACATGAGGCTGGGCGGCAGGATCGGCGCCGACCAGGTGACGCCGTTGTCGGTGGAGCGCTTGACGTAGACCTGGCGGCGGTTGCCGCGTGAAGGCCGGTAGTCGTAGTAGGCCATCAGCAGGGTGCCGTCGCGCAGGACGGTGAGGCTGGGCTCCTTCACGTCGACCGTCAGCGGGTCCGGGTCGCTCGCGATGATCTGCTGGGCGGACCAGGTCTGGCCGCCGTCGGTGCTGCGCCGGGCGGCGATCGCGCCCGAGTGCGAGTGGGAGACGCTCCAGCTGTACGCGAGGTAGAGGTCGCCGTTGGCGAGCGTGGCGATGGACGGGAACCAGGGGCACTCGACGGTCTCGTTCTGCTCCCGGGTCAGGGCGGGGTCCCACGGGCGGCAGGTGCTGTTGTCGGGGCTGATGATCTGCACGTCCGGCGTGCTGGTCAGGAGCAGGGTGGCGACGGCTAACGCCTTGAGGAACATTCGACCTCCTGGGGGGTTGCCGCGATCGAACGCGAAATCTCGTTCCATGTCAACGTGAAAGGTTGTTCCATGTTATGTCTCTTCATTGGAGGCATCCGTGTACCTAATGAGCGACATGGCGGCACGACACGCAGTACCCGTCCTGATCGTGGGCGGCGGCATGAGCTTCCAGAGCCGCCAGGGTGCTCGGGAGAGGGGCGGCCGGTCGTACACGGGAGACGAGCGAGGATGCGGGACAATGCCCGAGTGCGGCCGGCCGCCGCCCGAGAGGAGAGCCCGCGTGTCCGAGCAGGTGAAGAAGGCGCGGGCGGGCTCTGCTGGACGCGATCTACGCGGCCGTGCGGCGGAGCTGGCCGAGGTGGGGTTCCGGATGACCGATCAGGTCCTGGCGGCACCTGATCAACGGTGCGACGCCCACCGGCGAGGAGCTGGCCGCGATCATCGACCGGCTCGTGCTGCCCGCCCTGGGCAGGCCGTTCAGTACAGCCTGACGAGCTGACCGGTGACGCACCGCGCCTGCTCGGAAGCGAGGAACGTGATCACGAGCGCCACGCGTCCACGCAGTCCGGTGTCGATCATCCCGTCATCATGCCCAGTCCCCGCGGCCCGCCGCCAACGACTTTCGCGCCGTAGGGTGGAGGCGTCATGCGAGCGATGGTGGCGGCCGGAGCGGTCGCGGTGGCGCTGGGGGTCGGCGTGATCGCCGTCGGGACCGGCGCGTTCGGGCTGGAGACCCACGTGTTCACCCGGATCGAGTGCCGCTCGGTCATGGTCAAGGGCGGCACGGTCTGGCACTGCGACGGCGAGAGCCCGGAGCAACTGCGCGCCAACGACGCGGCCGTCCGCCGGGCCGAACTCGCGGCGTTACGCGCCCACCGCGAGGGCGGCCATCCGGGCGAGCCGAGACGGCGCACGGCTCTGACGTTCGTCGACCACGACGGACGGACCGATCCGCCGCGGGTCACCGCCACGCGCCTGCCCGGCGGCGAGCGCTGGATCGCGCATTCGGGCACGGTCGTCGGCACCGGGACCGGGCTGCTGGTGCTCGGCGGCGCCGTCCTGGCGTTTCAGTGGCGGCCGCTGATGGGCCAGCGGTCCACCGCGAAGCCGCCGTCGACGACGTAGGCTCCGCTCCACATGTTCACCACCCCGCAGCCGTGGTTGGGCAGCACCGACACCAGGGACCCGACCCGGAGGCCGCCCACGCCGGTGAGATAGCCGTGCTCCTCGTTGGCCTTGCCGAAGGCGACGCCCGAGAGCCCCAGCACGGTGCCGAACCCGCCGCCCCTGACCGAGGCGTCGGAGCTCATGGCCTTCAGCCCCGCGTCGACGATGGCCAGGTCCTCGCCCCGTGGCACGCTCACCACCCGGGTCAGCACGGTCAGCGCGCACCGGGACTCCTCGGCGGTGCCGAGCGCCACCTGGTTGCCGTCGTAGAACACGTAGGTGCCGGGCCGCGCCTCCGTCACCCCGGGCACGAACGGCGCGCTGGCCGCCCCCGGCGTCGAACCCACCGAGACGATCGCGCAGTCGTGCCCCGCCGCGCGCAGGTCAGCGGCCACACCCGCCATCGTCTCGCCGACCCGCCGCCCGGCTTTCTCCCGCCCGCCGGGGTCGCCCAGATAGGTCATCAGATGGCCTTCGTGCGTGAGCACGCCGCGCAGGCTCAGCCCGCCCAGCCGTTCCAGCTGGGCGGCCGTCCGCACGGCCGCTGCGGGCGCGACGCCCGCCCGCCCCATCCCGGTGTCCACCTCCAGCAGGTACGGCTGCCGCACCCCCGCCGCACGGGCGGCGGCGGCCAGCGGCTCGGCGGCGGCCACCGAGTCGAGCGCCACCGTCACCCCGGTACGCACGGCGAAGCGCACCTTGGCGGGCCCGACCGGCTGGTGCGCCCAGACCAGGTCGTCGATCCCCGCCTCCAGCAGGGCCTCGACCTCGCCCATCGTGGCGCAGGTGAACCCGGCGGCGCCGTGGCCGAGCTGCCGCCGCGCCACCTCGACGCATTTTGACGCCTTGAAGTGCGGGCGCAGCGCCACCCCGGCGGAGGCGGCCAGCCCGGCCATGTCCGCGAGGTTGCGCTCCAGCCTGGCCAGGTCGATCAGCAGCGCGGGCGTGGGCAGCTCGTCGAGCGGGATTCTCACGAGAGCCCCAGCAGCGGGCGCGGGTCGGCGTCGAGCAGCGTGTCCAGGGTCTCCTGCCGCACGCCTTCCAGACCGGGCACGCGGATCCCGGTGAGGGAACGCAGGCCCTTGACCGCCTCGTCCGGCGTCCACAGCGGGAAGTCGGACCCGAACAGCAGCTTGTCCGCCACGCCCCACTCCTGAGCGCGCACCAGCGACAGGTAACCGTCCAGCGGCCTGGCCCAGCTGGCCGACACGTCGGAGAACACGCGCCGGTTCTTACGCAGCACGATCATGGTCTCGCGCTGCCAGGGATGGCCCATGTGCGCGATGATCTGCGTCAGCTCCGGGTGGCGGCGGGCGACGGCGTCCACGGTGAGCGGGTTGGTGACGTCCAGGTCGCCGGCGGGGCTCGGGGTGGCGCCCATGTGCCACAGCATCACCAGACCCGCCGCCGCGGCGGCCGCGTAGAACGGGTCGTGGGCGGGGTCGCGCGGATCGAAGTGGGCCAGCACCGGGTAGAGCTTGATGCCGCGCAGCCCGCGCGCCACCCCGTCGGCGAGCTGCTCGAGCACGTCGGGGTCGGTGGGGTCGAGCGCCATGAAGCCGACCGTCTCGGTACGGGTGTCGGCGCAGAAGCGGGCCACGTGCTCGTTGGAGGTGGCCACGCCCGCCGAGGTGGCCCGGATGCCGAACACGAACGCCGCGCGCACGCCGGTCATCGCCCGGTCGTAGTCCTCGGGGGTCACGTCCTGCCAGGGCCCGCCGTACACCGGCCGCCAGTGGTCGTCCCACTCGCACCCCCAGTCCTCGGCGAGCATGCAATGGGTGTGCACATCGATCATCGGGCGCGTCCTTTCCGCACGTCGGTCATCGGCTTCGTCCTTCCGCGGCGGGCAGCAGGGAGCGGGTCACCACGTGCAGCGCCGTCACCAGCTCGTGGTCGGCGAGCATGGCCCCGGCGGTGGCGCGCAGTTCGGCGAGCAGCGCCTCGTGGCGGGCCGGTTCCAGCTCCCCGGCCGGTCCCGAGACGCTCAGCGACGCCAGGACCTCACCGTCCGCCTCCAGCGGGATGGCCAGGCAGCGCAGCCCGATGCTGTTCTCGTTGTCGTCGAAGGCGTAGCCGCGCTCACGGGTGACGCGCAGATCCGCGAGCAGTTCGGCGAAGGTGGTGCGCGTGTGCTCCGTCCTCCTCCGGTACGGCTCCGCCGGCAGGAACCCCGGCAGCTCACCCTCCCCCAGCCGCGACAGCAGCAGCTTGCCGAGCCCGGTGGCGTGCGTGTCGTCGCGCGAGCCGCTCATCGCCATGTACCGGATGGGCCGGTCCGGCTCCTCGACGCACAGATGAAGCACCTGCGTGCCGTCCAGGACGCCGAGGTTGGCCGTCTGCCCGGTCCGCTTGGCCAGCTCGGCCAGGTGCCCGCGGGCCGAGGCGCCCGCGTCGAGCGTGGAGACGTAGGCGGTGGACAGGTCCAGCACCTTGTGGCCGAGCCGGAACGACGGCCGCTCGTCCACGCGCACCACGTACTCGGTCTCGGCCAGCACGGACAGCAGCCGGACGAGCGTGCTCTTGGGCAGTCCCGTCTCCTCGTACAGCTCCGACAGGGTCACCGGGTGGCGGCTGGTGGCCAGCCGTTCCAGCAGGGCCAGGCCGCGCGCGAGTGCGTGCGCGTGGTAGTTGGCCGCCGCGGGCTTGTCCTCGTCGATGCTCCGCTTCTCGGTGCCTCTCCTCATGCGCTGACTCCGATCTGGCCGCGGGCGCGTAGCACCTGGCCCGGTCCGGCGCCCGTGTGGCCTGTGCTCTCCACGACGGCGACGCCGTTCACCAGGACGAGCTCCACCCCTGACGGGAACTGGTGTGGTCGGTCGAACGTGCTCAGATCATTGAGCGTGCCGGGGTCGAGGACAAGCACGTCGGCCGCCGCGCCCTCCTCGATCAGGCCGCGGCCGTCGAGGCCGAAGACCGCGGCGGGCAGCCCGGTGCTCTTGCGCACGGCTTCCTCCAGCGTGAGCGCGCCCTCGTGGACGTAGCGGGCCAGCAGCCGGGGGTAGCAGCCGTAGGAGCGCGGGTGCGGCGTGGCGCCGCCGGTGAGGCCGCCGGGGTCGAGCGCGAAGCCGTCCGAGCCGATCATGGTCGCGGGGTGGCGCAGGACGGTCAGCAGGTCCTCCTCGCAACGTCCGAAGGCGACCATCGTGACGGCGTTGCCGTGCTCGGCGATCAGGTCGAGCGCCTGTTCGCCGGACTCCAGCGGGTGGCCGTCGACGAGGATGTCCGGCCAGTCCCACCAGCGCCCCTCCCATTCGGCGAGTACGCGGTCGCGGGCTCCCGGCTCGGCCAGCCGTTCCCGCGCCCGGCCGCCCTCGTGGGCCCAGCCGGGCAGGAGCTGCGACAGGTTCGCGCTGCCGGCCAGGTACGGGTAGACGTCCACGTGGACCGGGGCGTCGCCGATGAGGTCGAGCGCCCTCGCGACGGCGCCCCAGTTGCGGCGGCCGACGGCGGCCAGGTGGGAGATCTGGGTGAGGCACCCGGTGGCTTCGGCCACGCGTACCGCCTGGGACACCGACTCCGTCAGCGTGTCGGTGTAGTCGCGCAGGTGCCAGGCGAAGACGCCGCCCGCTTCCGCGACCACCTCGGCGAGCGCGGTCAGCTCTGCCTCGGTGGCGTAGCTGGCGGGGGCGTAGATGAGGCCGGTGCTCAGGCCCAGCGCGCCCTCTTCCAGCGAGCGGGCCAGCTCCTCGCGCATCGCGCCCAACTCGGCGGGGGCGGCGGGGCGGTCGGCGAAGCCCACGGCGCTCGCGCGCAGCGGGAGGTGGCCGGTGAGCGTGGCGACGTTCAGGGACGGGGCGGCGGCCTCCAGGGCGCGAAGGTGGCCGGTGGTGCCGCCTCGCGGCCAGGGCAGCGCCGGGTCGAGGTCGATGAAGGCGACGGCGGCCCTGAGCGCCGCCTCGTCGGCCGCCGGGGTCACGCCGAGGCCGCAGTTGCCGACGATCTCGGTGGTGACGCCCTGCCGTACCTTGCTGTGGGCTTGGGGGTTAGACAGCAGGGCCAGGTCGGAGTGGCTGTGGACGTCGACGAAGCCGGGACAGACCACGCGGCCCGCGACATCCAGCACGCGGGCGGCGCGGCCGGTGCCGGGCGGGCGGACGGCGCTGATCCGCGCGCCCGTCACCTCGACGTCGGCCGGGCGTGCGGGCGCGCCGGTGCCGTCGACCAGCAAGCCACCGGTCAGCACCACGTCGGCCCGCCTTCCGGTCGGCGGCGCGTCTGCGCTCTTTCCGGTTGGCGGTGCGTCGGTGAGTCCACGGTCAGCCGACACGGAAGACGCCTTCGACCTCGACCTGGCTGCCGAGCGGCAGGGCGGCCACACCGATCGCGGCCCGCGCGTGCCGGCCCCGCTCGGGGCCCAGCACCTCCAGGACCAGCTGCGAGGCGGCGTGCGCGACCAGGTGCTGCTCGGTGAAGCCGGAAGTGCTCGCCACGTAGACGGTCAGCTTCACCGCGTGGACGTTCTCCAGCGAGCCGGTGTGCTCCCGGACCGCGGCCATCAGGTTGCGGGCGCACTGCCAGGCGCAGTGCCGGGCGGTGTCCAGGTCGGTGACGGGCCCGGTGGCGACCAGCGTGTCTCCCGCCATGGCGACCTGGCCGGAGGCGAACAGCGTGTCGCCGTCGCGGCGGACCAGTTCGATGGTCACCGGCTCAGCGGGAGCCGGCGGTGTGTCGGGCAGGGAGTCGAGCATCGGGGTTCTCCTCGGGGAAGTGGCAGGCGACGCGGTGGTCGGCCCCCGTCAGCACGGGCGCCTCGGCCGCGCACCGCTCCTGGGCCTTCCAGCAGCGGGTACGGAAGTGGCAGCCCGACGGCGGATCCGCCGGGCTGGGCACGTCTCCGGTGAGCACGATCCGCTCCCGGTCGCCGCGCGCGGACGGGTCCGAGATGGGCACCGCGGAGATCAGCGCCCTGGTGTAGGGGTGAGCCGGCCGCTGGAAGACCTCCTCGCGCTCGCCTTCCTCCACGACACGGCCGAGATACATGATCGCAACCCGGTCGCACACGTGCCGCACCACGGAAAGATCGTGCGAGATGAACAGGTAGGCCAGCCCGAGCTCCCGCTGCAGTTCCGCCAGCTTGTTGACCACCTGCGCCTGGATGGAGACGTCCAGCGCCGAGACCGGCTCGTCCAGCACCAGGACGCGCGGGCCCAGCGCCAGCGCCCTGGCGATGCCGATGCGCTGGCGCTGGCCGCCGGAGAACTCGTGGGGGTAGCGGTTGGCCTGCTCGGGCAGCAGGCCGACCATCTCCAGCAGTTCGGCCACACGCTCCCGGCCGCCGTCGCGGTAGCGGCCCTGGGAGCGCAGCGGCTCGGCGACGATCTCGTGCACGGTCAGCCGGGGCGACAGCGACGCGTACGGGTCCTGGAAGACGATCTGGATCTCGCCGCGCAGCGGGCGCAGCTCGGCGGGTGAGAGCGTGGCCAGGTCCCGGCCGTCGTACACGATCCGGCCCGCGGTGGGCTCGGCCAGCCGTACGACGAGCCGGCCCGTGGTGGTCTTGCCGCAGCCGGACTCGCCGACCAGCCCCAGGGTACGGCCGGCGTGCAGCGCCAGATCGACCCCGTCCACGGCGCGTACCGCACCGGTCTGCCTGCGCAGCACGCCCGACCGGATCGGGAAGTGCTTCACCAGGCCCTCGACGGAGAGCAAGGGCTCGTTCACGCCAGCTCCTCGTGGTAGTGGCAGGCCGAGTGGTGGCCCGGTTCGACTTCCGCGGCCTCCGGCCGGTCCGTACGGCAGGCCTCCCGCTCCTCGCTCAGCCCGCACCGCGGCTGGAACGCGCAGCCGGGCGGCGGCGCCAGCAGGTTCGGCGGGCTGCCCGGGATGGCCGTCAGCTCGCCGGTCGACTCCAGCCGCGGCCGGCTGGCCAGCAGCCCCGCCGTGTACGGGTGCCGGGGCGCGGCGAAGATCTGGTGCACGTCGCCGTGCTCGACGACGCGGCCGGCGTACATGACGGCCACCCGGTCGGCCAGCTCGGCGATCACGCCGAGGTCGTGGGTGATGAGGATGGCCGCCGCTCCCGCCTCGCGCCTGGCGGTGTCCAGCAGGCCGAGCACCTGCGCCTGGATGGTCACGTCGAGCGCGGTCGTGGGCTCGTCGGCGATGAGCAGGTCCGGTTCGTTGGCGATGGCCATCGCGATCATCGCGCGCTGGCGCATGCCGCCGGAGTACTCGTGGGGATGCCTGCCGTACCGGTCGGCGGGGTTGGCGATGCCGACGGCGGTCAGCAGCTCCAGGACCCTTGCCCGGACGGCGGCGCGTGACAGGCGCGGCTGGTGCAGCCTGATCGCCTCGGCGATCTGCGCGCCGACCGGCACCACCGGGTTGAGCGCGGTCATCGGGTCCTGGAAGATCATGGCGATGCGGCGGCCGCGGATCCGGCGCAGCCTGCGGGCCGGGAGCGCCAGCAGGTCCTCGCCGTCGAAGGTCACCGAGCCGCGGACGATCCGGCCCGGCGGCCTGATCAGGCCGAGCGCCGACATGGCGGTGACGCTCTTGCCCGAGCCGGACTCGCCGACGACGCCCAGGATCTCGCCGGGCCGTACGTCGAGGCTGACGCCGTCCACGGCGCGTACCACGCCGTCCTCCGTGGGGAACTCCACGGCCAGGTCGTCCACCTGCAGCAGCGGGCTCATGCGCGGGCTCCCTTCGGGTCGACGGCGTCGCGCAGGCCGTCGCCGACGAAGTTGACCGCCAGCACGGTGAGCGCGATCGCCAGGCCGGGCGGCAGCCACAGCCACGGCATGGTCTGGATGAGCGTGAGGCTCTGGGCGTCGTTCAGCATGTTGCCCCAGCTCGCCTGGGGCGGCTGGACGCCGAGCCCGAGGAAGGACAGCACCGCCTCCAGCAGGATCATCTGCGCCACCAGCAGCGTGCCGACCACCGCCACCTGCGAGAGCACGGCGGGCAGCACGTGGCGGAAGACGATGGTCAGCCGGCCGGCGCCGAAGGCCCGCGCGGCCTGCACGTACTCCTGCTCGCGCAGCGCGAGCGTGAGCCCGCGCACCACGCGGCAGGCGGTGGGCCAGTTGCAGGCGGCGAAGACCACCACCAGCATCGCGGTGCTGGGGCCGAGAACGCCGGCCAGCACGACGACAACGACCAGCGAGGGGAAGGACAGCACCACGTCGGCCACCCGCATGACGGCCGCGTCGAGCAGGCCGCCGAACATGCCGGCCAGCGCTCCCAGCAGTGCGCCGAGGACGACCGCCGCCAGCGCCGACATCAGGCCGACCAGCAGCGAGACCCGCCCGGCGTGGACGAGCCTGGCGAAGACGTCGCGTCCCGAGGAGTCGGTGCCGAGCAGGTGCGCGGCCGAGGGCGGCTCGCGGAAGGCGGACAGGTCCACGGCGTTCGGGTCGTGCCCGCTGACCAGCGGCGCGGCCAGCGCCATGAGCACGATCACGGTGAGGAAGACGGCGCCGGCCGGCGCCATCCGGTTGCGGCGGAAGCGCCTGGCCGCCAGCCGGGCGGGGGAGCGGGGGATGATCTGCGTGGTCATGACAGGCTGATCCTCGGGTCGGCCACCGCGTAGAGCAGGTCGGCGGCGAGGTTGCAGATCAGCACGAGCACCGCGATGAACATCGCGAACCCGATCACCACCGGGTGGTCGAGCTGGCCGATGGAGCTGACCGCGAGCTGGCCCATGCCGGGCCAGGCGAAGACCTGCTCCAGGGCCACGGCTCCGGCCAGCAGCTGGGGGACGTAGATCATGACGACGGTGATGAGCGGGATGAGCGCGTTGCGCAGCGCGTGGCGCAGAAGCACCCGGCCGGGGCCGGCGCCCTTCGCCTCGGCCGTGCGCACGTAGTCGGCGCCCAGCTCGGCCAGGAGTCCGGCGCGCACGTACCGGGTGAACGGCCCCGCGATCGACAGTCCGAGTATCACGGCGGGCAGCACCAGGTGGGCCAGGACGTCGGCGCCGCCGCCGTCGCCCGGCGTGGACATGCCCGAGGAGGGCACCCAGCCGAGTTTGAGCGCGAAGACGTAGATCGCCGCGATGCCGAGGAAGAAGCTGGGCACCGAGATGGTGCCCAGGCTCGCCGCGGTGGCGGCGTAGTCCACCGCGGTGTTGCGCCGCACGGCGGCCAGGGTGCCGACGGCCACCGCCAGCAGCAGCCCGATGACCAGGGCCGTGGACATGAGCAGCACCGTGGGGCCCACCCGCTCCAGCAGGACGTCGGCCACGGGCCGGCGGCTGACGAAGGAGTAGCCGAGGTCGCCGCCCAGCGCGTCGCGCAGCCAGATCAGGTACCGGACGAACGCCGGGGCGTCCAGCCCCAGCTCGGCGCGCTTGGCGGCGAGGAACTCCGGCCCGCCCGACTGCAGCTGCTCGGGGTTGACCATCATCAGGACGGGGTCGCCGGGGACCGACTGGACCAGGACGAACACCCCCACGCTGATGAGCAGGAAGACGGCGGCGTTGACCAGGAGCCGGCGCACGAGGAAGGCGAGCATCAGCCGGCCAGGGTCCACTCGTCGGCGTTCCAGAAGCCGGAGACGAAGTCGCCGCTCGGCTTGAAGCCCCGCAGCCGCGCGCTGCTCGCCCAGAGGGTGTCCGGGTTGTACAGCCACAGGTACGGCACCTGCGCGTTGTCCTTCTCGGCCGCCTCGCGGTACAGCCCAGCGCGTTGGTCCTGGTCGGAGACCCCGTCGGCCTCGGCGGTCAGCTTGTCGAGCGACTTGTCGCAGAAGGAGCTGATGTTGCCGCCGGTCGGGTAGAAGGCGCCGCAGCCGAGGATGGGCACGCTGCTGGAGGGGTCGACGGCGTAGGTGCCGCCGCCGAACAACGCCAGGTCGAAGCTGTGATCCTCGTACGACTGCAGGAGCTGGGCCGCCTGCACCTGCTTGAGCTCGACCTTCACCCCTGCCGCTGCCAGCGAGCTCTGCACCACGGTCGCCGCGGCGTCGCGGTCGCGCTGGCCGGGGATCCACGACAACGTCACCGGCTTGGACGCGTCCCAGCCCGCCTCGGCCAGCAGCGTCTTGGCCTTGGCCGGGTCGTAGGCGTAGCCGGCGAGCGTCTCGGGCAGGGCCCAGGCGGCGACGAAGGAGGAGTTCTGCACCCGGCCCTTGCCTGCGAGCAGCTTGTCGACCAGTGCCTTCCTGTCGATGGCGTGGAGCATGGCCTGCCGTACCCGGGGGTCGGCGAAGCGCCGGTCGGTCTGGTCGACCGCCATCCTGAGGAAGCCGGGGCTGGGCCGGCCCGCCACCGTCACGCCCTTGAGCGCGCCTACTGCCCGCAGGTCGGTGGGGGAGATCTGGACCAGGTCCATCTCGCCGGTGCCCAGCTGCGCGGTCGCCACGTCGGAGCTGACCGGCTTGAGGAAGATCTTGGGGATGGACACCGGCTTGCGGTAGTTCGGGTTGGCGGCCAGCTCCACGTACTGGTCGGTCTTGTACTGCACGAACGTGTACGGGCCCATGCCGGCCGTGGGCTTGTTGAAGAACGCGTGCCCGGTGAGCTGGGCGGCGGGCACGGAACCGAGCACGTGCTCGGGCAGCACGAACCCGAACGGCCCGGCCAGCAGGCTGAGGAAGCCCACGTTCGGCTTGGCCAGGTTGATGACGAACGTGTCCGCGTCGGGGGCCTCGAAGGCGGCTCCGGCGAGCTTGCCGGCCATGGCGCTGCCGAGCTTGGCGTCGGCCAGCAGCTTGTAGGTGAACAGCACGTCCTTGCTGGAGAACGCGGTGCCGTCGCTCCACTTCAGGCCCTTGCGCAGGTGGAAGACGACCTTGCGGGGCGTGACGTCCCAGCGCTCGGCCAGGCGGGGCTCGTACTCGTAGCGGTCGTTGACGGTCAGCAGATTGTCGTAGACGAGCTGCATGACCTGCTGATCGGGGCCGGTGAGCGGGTCCAGCGGGCTGAAGCGCTTGGGCTTCTGGTACAGGTACACGCTGAGCGCGCCGCCCTGCGCGGTCTTGGAGCCGGAGTTGGTGGGGTCGGAGCAGCCGGTGGCGAGCACGAGGACGGCGGCGGCCAGCACGCCGAGCGGACGGATCATGAGGGCTCCATGGGCGAGACGGGATTGACCAGCGTGCCGAGGCCGGAGATCGAGACCGAGACCTCGTCGCCCGCGGCGAGAAACTCCCCCGTGGTGGCGCCGACGCCGGCCGGGGTGCCGGTCATCAGCACGTCCCCCGGGCGCAGCGTCATCAGACGGGAGGCGAAGGCCACCAGCTCCGCCACCGTGAAGATCATGTCCTTGGTCGAGCCGCGCTGTCTGACGCGGCCGTTGACGCGCAGCTCGACGTCGAGCGCCTGCGGGTCGCCGACCTCGTCCGCCGTGACCAGGTACGGCCCCAGCGGCGCGAAGCCGTCCAGCCACTTGCCGGCCAGCCAGTCGAAGAAGCGCACGGCCGGGTCGTCCAGGTCACGCGGGTAGCCGTAGCCGACCGATCGGGCCGAGACGTCGTTGGCCACGCAGTACCCGGCGACCGCGTCCAGGGCCGTCTCCACGTCCAGGTCCTTGGCGGTGCGGCCGATCACGACGGCCAGTTCGGCCTCCCAGTCGACCTGCTCGCTGACCGAGGGCAGCGGGATCGGGCGTCCGTGGGCCAGCAGCGCGGTCGGCGGCATGAGGAACAGCCGGGGCGCCAGCCGGGACCTGTCCAGCGGTTCGGCGCCGGCCTCCGCCACGTGGTCCTGGTAGTTGGCGGCGACGCCGAGCAGCTTGCCGGGGTTCAGTAGCGGGGTGAGCACCTCGACGGCCGCCAGCGGCACGGTCGCCAGGGCCCCTTCCGGGGATCCGGCCAGCCATTTCGTCAGGTCGCCTTCGCCCCACTCCTCGATCATGTCGCCGTCCAGGAGACGGCCGTGCCGTACGACGCCGTCGCGGCGGTAGGTGAGCAGCTTCACGGCAGGACCTCCTCGACCTGGCCGGACGCCATGGAACGGCGGGCGGCCTCGACGACGCGCAGCGCGGCCACGGCGTCGGCGGGGCCGAGTTCGGCGGGCCGGCCGGTGACGACGGCGATGTGCAGTTCGGTGAGCATGCGATCGACGGTGGACGGCCCCGCCCACGTGCCACGCGGCGTCCCGGTGGTGGTCAGCACGCGCGCGGCCGGGCGGTTCGCGTCGGCCAGCAGCGTGCCGTGCGAGCCCGCCACGCGGTAGCGGTGCAGCGACAGGCCGCTCGCTCCGGGCATCGCCGGTGTACGGCCCGCCACGACGGTGCTGGTCATACCGCGCTCGTGCGTGAGGCAGAGCGTGACCAGGTCCTCGGGGCCGTCCTGGGATGGGCCGTCCTGGAAGCGGCCGTCCTGGGAGGTGGCGTCCTGGGCGGGGGCGTTCTGGAAGCGGGGGCCGCCGGTGGCGTACACGGCGGTGACCGGCAGTGCGGTCATCGCGTGAATGGCGTCGGTGGCGTAGGGGGCGAAGTTGAGCAGTTCGCCGAGCGGCCAGACCGATCCGCCGCCCGCGACGAGGAAGTCGGCCTGCACGTTCCACGGCAGTCCGACCTTGCCCGCGGCGATCGCCTCCCGCGCCACCCGGACCGCGGGCTGGAAACGCTGGTGGTGGGCGGGCAGGCAGACCAGGCCGGTGCCCGCGGCCGCCTCGGCGATCCGCGCGCACTCGGCGGCGGTCAGCGCCATCGGCTTGTCGACCAGCACGTGCTTGCCCGCCCGCAGGGCGCGGGTGACCACCTCGACGCGCCGCTCGTAGGGCACGCAGACGCTGACGACGTCGGCGTCCGGCCGGTCGAGCGGGTCGTCCGCCTCGGTCCGGCCTGTGACGCGGAAGCCCGGGTGCGCCTCGAACGCGGGGGCGTACATGTCGCGCTGGTGGTTCTGGTGGCCGAGGCCGTACTCGCCGACCAGCAGGACGTCGAGAATCCTCATCGGACCTCCTCCAGCGTCACCGGGCGGCCGAGCTCCATCGAGCGTTCCGCGGCGACGCCCATCGCCACCGCCAGCAGGGCCTCGTCGCCGGCGACTCCGGTGCTCGCGGCGCCGGTGACGGCGTCGAGCCAGGCGGAGAGCTGGGCGGCGAAGCCCGTGGCCGGGCCCTCTGCGGTCAGGTGAGTGCCGCGCTCGTCGGCGAGCAGCACGCCCTCGCCGTCCCACTCCATCGTCAGCAGGCCCTCGCTGCCCTGGACGACGACGTCGCGGGCGCTCAGGCTCGCGGGGCGGTGGGCGCGGCTCATCTCGCAGATCGCGGTGGCGCCGCCGGCGTAGGTGACGACCATCTCCAGGTGGTCGTGGACGTCCAGTTCCGCGGCGGTCCTGCGCTGGCCTCTGGCGTACACGCTGACCGGCTCGTCGCTGATCCACCAGGTCACCAGGTCGAGCAGGTGGACGCCGTTGTGCAGGGCGTGGCCGCCGGAGCGTTCGCGGTCGATCACCCAGGTACGCCAGTCGGGCCAGATCCAGCCGCCGAGCAGCGCCAGCCGTACCAGGAGGGGGCGGCCGAGCGCACCGGAGGCGATCTCCCCGCGGACGGTGCGGGCGTAGTCGTAGAAGCGGTGCGAGTGCGCGACGGAAAGGGTGCGGCCGGCGGCGGCGAAGGCCTCGACGGTCTTGCGGGCCGCCGGAACGGTGGTCGCCAGCGGCTTCTCCACCAGCAGGTGCTTGCCGGCCGCGGCGACGCGGGCGGCGAGTTCGTCGTGGGTGTCGTTGGGGGTGCACAGGACGCAGGCGTCGACGCCGGGCCAGGCGAGCGCCTCGGCCAGATCGGTGGTCCAGGGGACGCCGCCCTGGGCCCGTGCGGCCTGTTCGGCCCGTGCGGCGCTGGTGTCGACGAAGCCGGCCAGCCGCCCTCGTGGATCGCTGGATAACGCGGCGACGTGCTGGTCGGCGATGGCGCCCGCACCGATCACGAGCACGCCCACCGACGTGGAACCTCTTTCCATGCGTGCATCCTTCGTGCGTGCCCGTGCGGATGTCAAGGGTTGACGTGGAATCTCCTTCCACGTAACTTCCGCGACATGGAACGTCTTTTCACGTAAGGAGCAGTTGTGGAATTACACCGTCCGCTGGGACACGCGATCGACGGGGCCGCGCGCCGGGTTCTGCCGGGAGGCGTCAACTCCGCCACCCGCCAGGTGGGCGCGCCGTACGCCTTCACCGCCGCCGACGGCGCCTACGTGAGTGACGCCGACGGCCACCGCTACCTGGACTACCACGCCGCCTTCGGCGCCGTTCTGCTCGGTCACAACCATCCGGCCGTACGGCAGGCCGTCCTGACCGCCCTCGACGGCGTCGACCTGATGGGCCTGGGCGTGACGCCGATCGAGGTCGAGCTGGCCGAGCTGGCCTGTGAGCTCATCCCCTCGGCCGAGATGATGATCACCACGATGAGCGGCTCCGAAGCCACCGTCCAGGCGGTCCGCCTGGCCCGCGCGGTCACCGGCCGGTCGCTGCTGGTCAAGTTCCAGGGCTGCTATCACGGCTGGGGCGACGCCCTGGCCAGGAACGTGATCTCCAAGCCCGAGTCCGCCTACGGCCGTGACCCGCTCTCCGCCGGGCTGCTCGACTCGGCCGTGGACGCCACGCTCATCGCCGAGTTCAACGACCTGGACTCGGTGCGCGCCCTGTTCGAGGCCCATCCCGAGCAGATCGCCGCGGTCTTCCTGGAGCCGATCCCCCACAACGTCGGCGCGCTGGTGCCGACGGCGGAGTTCGTCGAGGGGCTGCGCGAGCTGACCAGGCGGGAGGGCGCGCTGCTGGTCTTCGACGAGGTGATCACCGGATTCCGCCACGCGCTCGGCGGCTACCAGCAGGTCTGCGGGGTGCTGCCCGACCTGACCGCCTTCGGCAAGGCGATGGCCAACGGCTTCCCGACGGCGGGCCTGGCCGGACCGCGCGAGCTGATGGAGCGCTTCGCCGCCGACGTCCTGCTGGCCGGGACCTTCAACGGCCACCCGGTCGCGGCGCACGCGGCCGTCGCCACCATGCGCCACCTGCGCGACAACCCGGACTTCTACCTCAGGACGCACCGGCTGGGGCAGCGCCTGCGCGACGGGCTCGGCCAGATCGCCGCCGAACTCGACGTGGACGCGACGGTCAGCGGCTTCGGCGGCGTGTTCGTGCTCTACTTCGGCACCGGCCCGGTCTCCGGCTACCGCGACCTGATGCGCAACGACCACGCGGCGTACGCGGCCTTCCACCGCAGGATGACCGGCAAGGGCTTCCTGATGCTGCCGATGGCGCTCAAGCGCAACCACGTCTCCGGCGCGCACACCGACGCCGACATCGACCTGACCCTGGACGCGGCCAGGGACGTGCTCAAGGAGATGCGCGCGGACGGCCTCGTCTGACGAGGCCGCGGGACCGTCGCGGGCCCCGGCGCGCGGCGGGCGCCGGGTGCTCGCGCCGGGCGGTCAGGATGGGCGCTCGCGCCGGGCGGTCAGGATGGGCGGGGAGGGGCGGTCAGGGCGTGCGGGGAGGATTGGCGGGCTTGCGGGCGACCCCGACGTACCACCACTCGCTGCCCTCGGGGTCCTCCTCCCACGGCTCCTCCGGCCGCCAGCCCGCCACGTGGACCACGCCGGGCTCGACCAGTTCGAAGCCGTCGAAGAAGCGGGAGATCTGCGCGAAGCTCCGGTGCAGCAGGGGCGTGTCCGCCTTGTCGTACACCTTCCTGGCGGCCACCCCCACCTCGGGATGGGCGTCGTCGGTCAGGTGGGAGACGATCAGGTAGCTGCCCGGCGCCATGCGTTCGGAGAAGGCCCGCACCACCTGGTACGGATCGTCCTCGTCGGGGATGCAGTGCAGCACGCCGAGGAACACC
Organism: Nonomuraea sp. NPDC050547; assembly: GCF_044457345.1. Classification (NCBI taxonomy): domain Bacteria; kingdom Bacillati; phylum Actinomycetota; class Actinomycetes; order Streptosporangiales; family Streptosporangiaceae; genus Nonomuraea; species Nonomuraea sp. NPDC050547. The sequence goes on along the minus strand of NZ_JBITGW010000016.1, from coordinate 131,218 downwards.
ACCCCGACCGGCTGGCTGAAGTCGATGAGCCGCTTCACGTCGGGATGGTCGAGGATCGTTCCCGGCTCGCGGATGTCGGCGTGCGCGATGGCGGTGTTGCCGTCGACGTCGGCCAGCAGCGCCCGCGCGTGGACGATGACGACCGGGTCGTGGTCCACGTAGACCACGGGCGCGCTCGGGTGGATCCGGCGGGCGACCTCGTGCACGTTGTTCTGGTTGGGCAGCCCGGTGCCGAGATCGATGAACTGGCGGATGCCAAGGTTGGCGATATGGCGTACGGCCCTGCCCAGAAACCACCGGTTGGCCAGGCAGATCTGGCGGCTGGGCCCCAGCGCCATGATCTTCTCGGCCGCCGCGCGGTCGGCGGCGAAGTTGTCCTTGCCACCGAGGTAATAGTCGTACATGCGCGCGGCGTTGGGCACGTTCGGGTTGATCCCGGAGGGCACGCGCGTGGGGTTGCTCATCGTCACACCTTTGATCAGCGCAATCCGATGAACAGATGCTAACGGTATGAACACTCATTATTCGCGATCTTTCGGCTACTCCTCGCGGTGCCGTAACGCGTAGTCCGTGCCGACGGCGGCAAGAATGAGCAGTCCCTCGACGATCGGCCGGTATGTCGTATCCCATCCGAGCAGGTTGAACCCGTTGCCGATGAGCGTCAGGATCAGCACGCCGATCATGCCCCGCCAGATCGCGCCCTCGCCGCCCAGGATGCTGGTGCCCCCGATCACGGCGGCGGCGATCGCGCTGAGCTCCAGCAGCGTGCCCATGCTCGCCTGCGCGGATCCGCCGCGGGCCGCCAGCACCAGACCCGCGAGCGCCGCGCAGACCCCGCTGATCGTGAACACGACGATCCGCACCGGCCCCACCCGGATGCCGGACAGCCTGGCCGCCTCCGGGTTGCCGCCGACGGCGTACACGCGCCGCCCGAGCGTGGTCCGCCACAGCACGAGCGAGGTCACCGCCGAGACGGCGAGCAGCAGCAACGACGGTACGGTCACCCCGCCCAGAGCCGTGGGCCAGCTCAGCGACTGAAACTCCGTCAGCCGCGCCGGATCCGGGTACACGATCGCCCCGGCCGTGATGACCAGCGCAAGCCCTCGGTAGACGATGCTCAGCGCCAGCGTCACGATGAACGAGTGCACGCGCAGCAGCACGACGGCGGCCCCGTTGACCGCCCCGAGCAGCGCACCCGCGAGCACCGCCGCGCCGAACCCCAGCGCCACCCCGCCGCCGCGCGCGACCAGCACACCCACGACGGCGCTGACCGCCAGCACCGCGCTCGCCGACAGGTCGAACACGCCGCAGATCATGCACAGGGTGATCCCGCAGGTCAGCAGCCCCACGATGACGGCCTGGTCGAGCAGGTTGACCAGGTTGCCCTGGGTCAGGAACGTCTGCGTGGCCAGCGACAGCGCCACCACCAGCGCGAACAGCGCCAGCAGGATCCCGGAGTCGCGTACTCTCATCGCGGCCTCCCGGCGAAGGCGAGTTCCATGACGTCCTCGCGCTCCGCGGCGCCGCGCGCGAACTCGCCGGCCACCCGGCCGCCGCGCATCACCAGCACGCGGTGCGAGAGCCCGAGCACCTCCTCGATCTCCGAGGACACCATGAGCACGGCCACGCCGCGCGCCGCGAGCTCGACCAGCAGCCGGTGGATCTCCACCTTCACCACGACGTCGACGCCCCTGGTCGGCTCATCGACCAGCAGCACCTTGGGCTCGCGCATGAGCCACTTGCCGAACATGGCCTTCTGCTGGTTGCCGCCCGACAGGCCTGCGGTCCTGCCCTTGGGGTCGGCCGCCCTGACATCGAGGCGGTCGAGCCACCGGCCGACCTCGCGGGCCTCGGCGGCCCGCCGGACGAACCCGGCGCGCTGGCGGGCGGGCAGACCGGCCAGGGCGAGGTTCTCGCGCAGCGAGCGGACCAGGACCAGGCCCTGTTCCTTGCGGGACTCGGGGACCAGGGCCATGCCCCGGGCCATCGCGTGGCGGGGGGAGGCGGGCCGTACCGGATGGCCGTCGACGGCGACGTCGCCGGACGTGCGGCGGTCGGCGCCGAACAACAGCCGCAGGACCGCCGACCTGCCGCTGCCGGTCAGCCCGGCGAGCCCGACGATCTCGCCCGCGCGGACCTCCAGCCGTTCCGCCTGGGGCAGCCCGGTGGCCGACAGCACCACGGGGGCGTCCGCCGCGACGGGGGCGGGCTCGGGGTAGAGGACCTCGACCGGGCGCCCGACCATGTGCTGGACCAGCGAGCGCGGGGTCTGCCCGGCGGCCGGCGCCGTGAGCACGTGCCGGCCGTCGCGCAGCACGGTGACCACGTCGCAGGCCGACAGCACCTCCTCCAGCCGGTGGGAGACCAGCATGATCGCCATCCCGTCCGCCGCGAGCGTGCCCAGCAGTTCCAGCAGCCGCGCCGCCTCGGTGCGCGGCAGCAGCGCCGTCGGCTCGTCCAGGGCCAGCACCCGCGCGCCGCTCGCCAGCGCGCGCAGGATCTCCACCCGCTGCTGGTCGGCGACGGGCAGCTCCCGCACGGGCCGGTCCGCGTCGAGCGCGAATCCGGTACGGCCCAGCAGCCCGTCGAGCAGGAGCCGGTCCGCGCGGGGCCGCCACCATCCCGCCCGGTGGGCCCAGCGGCCGAGGAAGACGTTCTCCAGCACCGTGAGCCGGGGGACCAGCGCCACCTCCTGCGTGACCAGCGCGATCCCGTGCGCCCGCGCGGCCCGGGGGCTGTCCAGCCGCACCGCCCGGCCGTCGGCGACGATCCGCCCCGCGCCGGGCGTGGTGACGCCGCACATCACCTTGACCAGCGTGCTCTTGCCGGCGCCGTTCTCGCCGACCAGGCCGTGTATCCGTCCGGGCTCGACGCGCAGGTCGACGCCGTGCAGCACGGTCGTGCCCGCGTAGCTCTTGGTGATGCCCTCCAGGAGGAGCGGGCCGGTCATTCGTCGTACTCGCCGGTGACGCCCGCCAGCACCTCCTTGGTGCCCAGGTGCTTGCCCGGCGTGACGTCGGTCATCAGGTTGCCCGCCTGCACCTGCCTGCCCTGCGCCTTGTCCAGGCCCAGCTCGGCGGCCCTGGCGCCGAGGGTGCGGACGGGCAGGTAGTAGGCGGCGAACCAGCGCCCCTCCTGGACCGCGGTGACCGTCTGGCGGGAGCCGCCGTTGGCGACGTACAGGATGGGCTTGCCCTTCGCGACCGCCTCGGCGCCGGCGATCGCCTGGGAGGAGCCGACGACGACGTCGACGCCGGGAGCGCGCTGGAGGACGTCCTGCATGGCCTTGCGCCCGCTGTCCTGGGTGTATCCGCCCTCGACCTGGGCGACGATCTTCATTCCCGCCTTCTTCAGCGCCCCGACGGCCGCGCCGGTGCGCGCGTTGTCGAGCGGGAGCGCCTTCAGGCCCTCCAGGTAGGCGATCTCGCACGGGTTCAGCTTCTTGCTCACGCAGGCGCGCACGGCCAGTTCCGCCAGGGCCGCGCCGTTCACCGTGGGCACGTCGATCAGCGTGATCGTACCCTCGACCTGCGGCACGGCGGTGTCGTAGCGGGTGCCGAGCGGGGTGAACTGCACGACGACCGCGATCCCCGCCTGTACGGCGGTGCGGACCGCGGGGACCACGGCGGCCCCGTCGTTGGCCTGGATGACGAACACGTCGAAGCGCTTGGAGGTGACCGCGTCCTGGATCTGGCGGACCTGCGTCTGCGCGTCGAAGTTGGGGTCGAAGAACTCGGCCGTGGCGTTGCGGGACTTCGCGTGCTCCTCGACGCCGGCGAACGTGGCGGCGGTGAACGAGTTCGCCTTCGCGAAGCCGAAGAACGCGACGCGGCTCTGGCCCTGGGGACTCGGTTGCGCCGTCGGGGCGCCCCCGGTGTCGGGGTTGACGCAGCCCGCCGCCAACGCCATCACCGCCGCGAGCAGGGGTAATCCGGTCCAGCGTGCGACCATCGACGGTCTCCTTCGCATGTCAGCGAACGTGCACGTCCCAGAGAGCTTGATCATAGGGAACGGCGGGCGCTTTCGCCCACCGATAACCGATCGAAAGCGGTCACGGTTACGGTCCCCTCGGCAGTGGAGAGACCATGATCAGGAGTGGCCGCGTGATGACCTTCCCCGGGTTGACCTCCGCGGCGAGCCGGATCGGCAGGCGCCGGTGGCGCTGAGCGGAGAGCCGGGCACGAGATTCGGGATTCTCGGGCCGCTGGAGGTCGCGGTCGGCGACCGGCCCGTCCACGTGGGAGGTCCGCGGCCGCAGGCGGTCCTGGCGACCCTCCTGCTGCACAACGGGCAGACGGTGAGCACCGGCCGCCTGGTCGACCTGGTGTGGGAGGACGCGCCGCCCTCCTCCGTACGCGGGCAGGTGGCCGCGGCGATCTCGGCCCTGCGCGGCGCGCTGCGCAAGGCCGGTGGAGACCCGGCGCTGATCGAGACCGTCGCGGGCGGCTACCGGGTTCCCCGGACGCTGGCCCTGGACGCGCTGACGGTCGAGCAAGGGCTCGCCGCGGCCCGCCGGGAGGCGGCGGGCGGCAGGCCGGGCCAGGCCGCGGCCATGTTCCGCGCGATGCTCAAGCTGTGGCGCGGCCCCGTGCTCGGCGGGATCACCAGCTCCGCGCTCCTCAACGCGGCCGGCAGGTGGGAGGAACTGCGCCTGGCCGCGCTGGAGGAGTGCGTCGAGCTGGAGCTGGACCTGGGCCACCACCGGGAGCTGACCGGCGAGCTCAGGAGCTTCGTCGGCGAGCACCCGCTGCGGGAGCGTGCCCGCGCCCAGCTCATGCTCTCCCTGTCGCGCTCCGGACGGCAGGCCGACGCGCTGGCCGTCTACGACGAGGGACGCAGGCTCATGGTCGACGAGCTGGGCCTGGAGCCCGGCCCGCGCCTGCGCGAGGTGCACAACATGATCCTCCTGGAGGATCCCGTCACCCGTGAGCCGGAGCGCGAGGTCGCCGACGTACGGCCCTCGCAGCTTCCGCCCGCCGCCTTCGCGTTCACCGGCAGGCAGGCGGAGCTGGAAGAGATGGACGGTCTGCTGGACAGCGGTGACGACGCCGTCCGCGTCAGTGTGGTGAGCGGGGTGGGCGGCATCGGCAAGACCGCCCTCGCCATGGCCTGGGCGCACCGCCGGGCCGAGCGCTTCCCCGACGGGCAGCTGTTCGCGGACCTGAGCGGATTCACCCGCGGCAGCCGCCCGGCCGCGCCGGAGAGCGTGCTGGACGGGTTCCTGCGGGCGCTCGGGGTGCCGGGCCGCCGGATACCGCAGAGCCTCGCCGAGCGCACGGCCCTCTACCGCAGCATGCTCGTCGGCCGGCGGCTGCTGGTCGTGCTGGACAACGCGCACTCCGCCGACCAGGTCCGCCCGCTCCTGCCCGGCTCCGGCACCTGCCGCGTCATCGTCACCTCCCGCAAGCGGCTCGGCGGACTCGTCGTCCAGGAGGGCGCGCGGCCGCTCACGCTGGAGGTGCTGCCGCCCGCCGACGCGCGGCTGCTGCTGCGCCGCATCGCCGGGCGGCGACGGGTCGAGGACGACGCCGACGGCGAGGAGCTGTCCACGCTCGCCGAATTGTGCGACCGCCTCCCGCTCGCGCTGCGCATCGCGGCGGCGAAACTGGCCGTCGGCAGCGCGTGGTCCCTGGGCGAGCTGACCGGCAGCCTGCGCGCCGAGCGCCACCGCCTGAACGAGCTGCGCCAGGACGAGGAGCAGTTGCGCAACACCTTCGAGCTGAGCTACCTCGACCTGCCGCAGACCGCCCGGCTGGCCTTCCGGCGGATCGGCCTGCTCCAGGGCGTCAGAGACCTGGCCCCCTGGACCCTGGCCGCGCTCCTTCACACGTCGTTGCGCGGCGCGGAGGAGCTGTGCGAGGAACTGGCCAACGCCCAGATGCTCCAGCCCGCCCGGCGCGACGCCAGCGGGCAGCGCCGCTACACGATGCACGACTTGGTCCGCCTGTTCGCGATCGAGCGGGCCGAGGCGGAGGAGAGCCGGGAACAGCGCGCGGAGGCCCTCACCCGCGCGATCGGCGGCCTGCTCGCCCTGGCCGAGCATGCGCGCGGGCACGAGTATCCCCGCCACGACCTCATGATCCTCCGGGGTACGGCGCCACGCCACCACCTGGAACCCCCGCCCCAGCTGGACGCCGACCCGATGGCCTGGCTCGACGCGGAACGCGCGACCGTGGTCGCCTTCGTCACCCAGGCGGCCCGTCTCGGCTGGGCCGGCCTGGCCTGGGAACTGGCCGCCACCCCGGTCTACCTCTACGAGATGTCCGGCTACTTCGACGACTGGCGAACGGTCGTGGACGCGGCGCTGGCCGCGTGCGGGGAGACCGGGGACCGGCGCGGCGAGGCCGCGATGCTGCTGTCGCGCGGCGAGATCCACAACCAGCGCCGCCAGTTCACCGAGGCCGAGACCACGCTGGCGGCGGCCACGCGGATCTTCGAGGAGGTCGGCGACGAGTACGGCCTGGCCCTCACCCGCCGCTATGACGTCGTCACCCGCGGCTACCGGGGCGACCACGAGGGCGCAGTGGCCGAGTTGTGGAAGGCGGTCGCCGTCTTCGAGCGGGTGGGCGACACCACCGCGGAGGCGGTGACCCTCGGCAGCATCGCCTACCACCACACCACCGTGGGCCGCCCGGACCAGGCCGAAGGGCCTCTGGTGCGAGCACTGGCCCACCCCTTGGGCAGGCGCACGAAGGCCCTGCTGACCAAGCGTCTGGCCGACACCTATCACGAGCTGGGGAAGAACCTCGAAGCCGTCGAGGCGGGCAGGCTCGCCCTCCGGCTCACCCGGGAGCAGCGCGACCAGATCGGCGAGGCCTGGGTGCTGCTGAGCCTGGGGGAGGCGCTGGCGGACGTGGACGGGCCCCTCGGCAGGGAGACGCTCGCCTCGTCCGTGGCGGGGGCCGACCGGCTCGGGGACCTCCTGCTCGCCGGACGTGCCCACCTCGCCCTCGCCCGCCTGGGCGGCGAGGACGCGAACGAGCACCTTGACCTCGCCATCACCGCCTTCCGACGCCTGGGCGCCCAGCCCTGGCTGGAGAAGGCACTCAACCTCACCTAACCCGTCCTGGAGGACATGACGATGAAGCGCCGTCTTTCCGCACTCTTGATCAGCGTCGCCGTAGTGCTCGGAGGCAGTGCCGCGGCGGCTCACCTCGAACCGCCGCACTCGCCCCCCGCCCAGACCGTCGTCGCCGGCGAATGCCCGGGCGACCACGAGTGGTGTTAGGCGCCGGCCCGGCCCTCGGGCCGGGCCGCCGCAGGTAGAGGGCCGCGTGCGCGCCGGCCAGCAGGAACATCACGGCCGCTCCGAGCAGGATGAGGTCGATACGGCCCCGCCCCCCGGCCAGCCAGCCCACCAGGCCCAGTGAGGTGATCGAGGCCACGCGCAGGGCCGAGGTGAAGACCGACAGGACCCGGGCGAGATGGTCCCGGCCGGTGGCGGCCAGCAGGATGGGCGACATCACGGTCTCGACGATGCCGCCGGCGACGCCGTACCCGAAGATGACCAGGGCGGCGAGGGGCGCGCTGTCGAGGCGCGCGTAGAGCAGGCAGGTGAGACCGCACAGCAGCAGGCCGGCGGCGAACAGCCGCTCCTTGCCCAGCCGCGTGTGGAGCGCGGCGGAGCCGAGCGCGCCGGTGAGGATGCCCGCGCCCAGCGCCGAGCTGATCACGCCGAACCAGGCCGGGTCGGCGCTCAGGTTCTCCCTGACGAAGAAGACGTTGAGCGAGCCGAACGCGCTCGCGCCCAGCATGACGATCACGCCGGCGCCGAGGACGGCCCGCAGCGTGCGGTCGCGGGCGATGAGGCCCAGAGGCGCGAGCATCTCCCGGCCCAGGTGGCGTTCGCGGGTCTCGGTCATGGGCACGCGGGTTCCGCGCAGGGCGAGGAAGGAGCAGGCGAAGGTGGCCGCGTTGAGGCCGAAGCAGACGCCGGGGCCCGCGGCGGCGAACAGGGCGCCGGCCAGCGCGGGACCGGCGATCATCGCGATCGCGGAACTCGCCTGCGCGAAGCTCGCCGCCTGCTCGCGCCGGTCCTCGGAGACCACGTCGCTGAGGATGACGATGCGCGCGGGGTTGAAGAACTGCGTCGCCGCGGACTGCCCGGCCAGGGCCAGCCCGCACAGGGCCAGCGTGAGCCCGACGGGCAGGGAGCCCGACAGCCAGGCCAGGATCGCGAAGCCGCCGCCGATCAGCGTCCTGACGGCGTCGGCGGTCCTGGCGACGCGTACCTTGTCCCAGCGGTCGACCAGCGCTCCGGCGACCGGAGCGCCCGCCACCGTCACCACGGCCACGATGATCAGGCTCGCCGCGGTCGCGCTCGGCGCGTACGGCTGGTCGCGCAGCAGGACGGTGCCGATCCACAGCGCCATCGTGGTGGTGAACAGGTAGTCGCCGGCCAGCGAGACGCTCTGCCCGAGCCAGAGGCGGCGGTAGGTCCGGTCGAGCAGCAGCTCCTTCATCGCGCTCCTTCCCTGGACAGCGGCGGGCCGCCGTCGAACGGTCTTCGACGGCGGCCTGCCGGACTCGAACTAGTCGGTCGTGATGCTGATGCAGTGGCTGTCCCCCCGCTTGGGGGCCTCGGACTGCAGGGCGAGAATCTCGGCCATGGTGGTCACCTCCCTTCTGTGGTCCCGGTCCCGAGGAAGGGCAGAAAGGACCTGCCCCCTCGGAACGCGGAGTTCAGGGCGAGCAGGATGCCCGCCGATCCCGACGCCACGTCCATGGACAGGCGCAGGAGCTTGGTGCTCGGAAAGGCCAGGTGCCCCCGGTACGGCTGCGCGTGCAGCGCCAGCCTCGGCACGTGTGCCATGAGCACGTCGTGGTCGCCCGGATGGCCGAGGTGCGCGAGCGTCGCGATGAACCCGGCCCGTCCGCGGAACAGGCTGGGCCCCCGGGTGAACGGCGCCCGGCACCCGCGCCGCACCCCGGTGACGGCGGCGGCCAGCGCCTCGTCCTGCCGGTGCCGCAGGTACTCGTGGGCGACGATCGCCAGCCCGGCGCTGCCGCCCTCGACGTAGAGGATGTTGCGCCGCCGGGTGCCGTGGTCGACCAGGTGGAAGGTGTCGCCGCCCAGGACCTCGCCTCGGTCGAGGTCCTGCTGGAGGGCGGCGCGGGCGCGGTCCAGCCACACGTCCCCGCCCGTCGTCTCGAACAGCCGCAGAAAGCAGAGCGCCACCCCCGACATGCCGCGGATCAGTCCTCCTTCTGCGGGTTTCCGGTCGTCGGTGAGCCCGGCCAGCCGCTCGCCGATGGCGAGCGCGCCGGCCAGGTGCGTGTCGTCGCCGGTCCGGTGGGCGAAGTGCAGGAGGTTGAGCGCGTGGCCCGCGCCGCCGCTGAGCAGCCCCGCGGTCGCCACCCGGTCCTCGGCCGCCCGCGCCTGTTCCAGCGCCTTCAGCGCGACGTCGGTGTAACCGAGTTCGTCCAGGACGTAGGCGACGCCGTGGAGGCCGTCGTACAGCCCGGGTTTGGCGTCCGGGCTGCGCAGGGCCTGGGCGGCCATCCAGTCGGCGAAGGACGCCGGCACCTCGGCGCCCACCCGGTGCAGTGCGAGCAGCACCCCGGCCGCCCCGTAGGCCAGCGTGAAGCCGCCGGTGGCGAACTGCTGCGGGCCGCCGGGGAACAGCGCGCCGTCGCGGGAGAAGTCCGCGCTCTCCATGATCCCCGCCACCAGCGAGTCGCGTACGGCAGGCCAGGAGATCTCCCCGTCGCCCAGCAGCCGGTCGGCCACGTCGGGGGCGGGGCCGTCCCCGGTCAGCCCGAACCCGGCGGCCGTCTGCGCGGCGAACGTCTCGTCCACGGGAAACAGATCGGTCACCGTGCCGATCGCTCGGCGGACCTGGGCGGGGGTGTGCTCCGGCCGCATGTTCATCGGCAGGTGGAGCCAGACGCGTACGCACTCCAACTGGTAGCGGTCGGCGGCGGCGCCGCTCACCCCGGCGGGCGCGTGGAAGCCGGGCGCGCCGCCGTCCAGGATCGTGGTGTCGTCGAGGTCGCGGGCGTACTCGTAGTCGACCAGCACGATCTCGCCGTCGGGGCGGACGATGACGTTGCCGGGGTGCAGGTCGCCGTAGCGCACGCCGCGCTCGTGGATCCGCTCCAGCGCGTGCCCGATCTTGCCGACGATCTCGGCGGCCCATTCGGTGTACGCCCTGACCTCGGGCTCCGGCGGGCCGTAGGTGTTGTGGGCGTACGGGTAGCGTCGGACCATCTCATCGAACAGGCTCAGGCCTTCGACGTGCTCCTCGACCAGGAAGTGGTGCTCCCAGGCGAGGTGGTGGCCGAGCAGGCGGGGCACGCAGGGCAGGCCGTCCAGCCGCCGCAGGATGTCGCGCTGGACCTGGAGGCGGGCGACCGCGTCGCGGCCGTTGCGGTCGAGACCGGCGTGCGGCCGGGCCTCCACCAGGACCACGCGCTCGTCCGTCCCCTTCCGGGTGGCGAGGTAGACGCCGCCGGCGTTGGAGTAGTGCATGACGCTCTCGACGGCGAAGGGGAAGTCGGCGCTCCCGCCGTGGCGGGCCTCCAGGTGCGGGGTCAGGACCTCGGGCACCTTGACCCGCTCGGGCAGGACGAACCGGGCCTCGCGTACGTCGGGGACGATCCGGCCGTCCGGGTCGAGCCTGCCGGACACCGGTTCGCCGTCCTCGCCGACGCAGGTGAGCTTGGTGAAGGCGCCGTAGCGTACGAACAGCGGGCCCTCGCCGATCCGGAGGTCGCTGAGGACGTACGGGCCGGTGATGCCCTTGAGCAGGCGGCCGAGCGTTTCCAGCGCCTCGGCCAGTTCCTCGTCGTCGGCCGGGTAGATGGTGATGGTCTTGCCGCTGGCCGAGCGGTCGGCGTACTTGCCGTTCAGCAGCTGGACGGCGCGGCGGCTGCGCAGGAACTTGAACGGGATGTCGCGCTCGACGCAGTAGTCCCAGACGATCGCGCAGGCGTGGTCGGCGTCGCCGGGCGTCACCGCGACGTGGATCTTCCAGCCGGTCCGCTTGAGCGGGCGGTAGGCGGGGCGCAGCCGTACCCAGAGGTCCTTCTCGGTGCGTTCCCAGTGCTCCGGCGGCTCGCGGTGCGCGAGTCGCTCCGCGGTGTCGGCGATCCGGTCGGGGCGGGCGAAGAAGTCGGGGTCCGACTGGCAGAAGAGCGCGAGATGCTCCCACTCGATCATTGGTGTCCCCCTCGGCGGTGATCGGCTGGCTAGAGCCTGCACGCCGCCGCTATGAGCTCGATATGAGGCGCTCATATCTCCCGCGAATCCCGCGTCCCTAACGTTTCGCCGCGTAACTCCCAGAAAGGAAAGTCAGTCATGCTCAAGAAGGTTCTCCTCGGCGCCGCGGCGCTGGTTTCCCTGTCGATCGCGGCTCCGGCGCAGGCTGACGTCTCGGCGGCGGCGTCGGCGTGCAACGTCCAGCACGAGGGGTGGTACAGCGGCGGCTCCGCCAACTTCTTCCGGTACGTGAAGGTCGTCAACGAGTGCGGATACGCGAAGAAGGTCTGTGTGGACGTCCCCAACTGGCCGGACCCCGGCCCCTACACGATCAAGGCCAACGAGCGGAAGAACCTCCTGTACGGAAACGCCTCCCACCGGCAGGGGCGCGGCCTCTATCCCTGCTGATCGCGCGAGGGGGCTCTTGCCAAGCGGGCGAAGGTTCTTTACTGTCCCTACAAGTTAGGAAACATTCCTAACTAAGGCGTCGTCCGAACCTCACCCCCCAAGGACCCCGCTGATGCCCCACGTTGTCAGAGCCATGGCCGCCGCCGCGGCCATGGTCGCAGCCCTCGCCGCCCATCCCGCCGCCGCCAGTTCGGCGGCCGACACCCTGATCTCCCGCGACAGGCCCGCGACCGCCTCGTCCATCGAAGGCGCCGGTTTCGAGGCGGCCAAGGCGGTGGACGGCAGCACGAGCACCCGCTGGGCCAGCGCCGAGGGCCACGACCCCGAATCGGTCACCATCGACCTCGGCGCCACGGCGACCATCTCCCGCGTCAAGCTGAGCTGGGAAGCCGCCTACGGCAAGTCGTACAAAATCCAGACCTCGCCCAACGGCTCGACCTGGACCGACATCTACTCCACCACCACCGGCAACGGCGCCACCGACGACCTGACGGGCCTGTCGGGCAGCGGGCGCTATATCCGCATGTACGGCACCGCCCGCGGCACCACCTACGGCTACTCGCTCTGGGAGTTCGAGACCTACGGCTCGTTCTCCTCCGGCGGCGACACCACGCCGCCGAGCACCCCCGGCGGCCTGCGCTCCACCGCCACCACCTCCACCAGCGTCTCCCTGGCCTGGAACGCCGCCACCGACAACGTCGGCGTCACCGGCTACGAGGTCTACCGGGGCGCCACCCTGGTCGACACCGCCACCGGCACCACGTTCACCGACACCGGCCTGACCGCGAGCACGAGCTACACCTACACGGTCAAGGCCCGTGACGCCGCGGGCAACGTCTCGCCCGCGAGCGGCCCCGTCACCGCCACTACCCAGGCGGGCGGCGGCGGCCCCGCCGTACCGTTCGGCAGCCACGCCTTCCCCTACGCCTCCGGCATGCTGAAGCCCTCCGGCGCCCAGGCGACGCTCGACCAGAAGGTGATCGACTACTACAAGCGGTGGAAGACCGCCTTCCTCCGGCAGAACTGCGGCAACGGCTGGTACCAGGTCTACTCCCCGGACGCCGACCACCCGTACGTGGCCGAGGCCCAGGGCTACGGCATGGTGATCGCGGCGACCATGGCCGGAGCCGACCCGGACGCCAAGAAGATCTTCGACGGCCTGACCAAGTGGATGATCGACCACCCGTCGGTGATCAACCCCGACCTGCTGGCCGCCGAGCAGAACGAGGCCTGCCAGAGCGTCAACGGCAGCGACGGCGCCACCGACGGCGACATGGACGTGGCCTACGGCCTGCTCCTGGCCGACCGGCAGTGGGGCAGCAACGGCACCTACAACTACAAGAACCTCGCCGTGCGGCACATCAACGCGATCAAGAAGGATGAGCTCAACCCCTCCACGAACCTGCTCAAGCTGGGCGACTGGAGCACGCCGAGCGACCATCGCTACTACGTCTCGCGCGCCTCGGACTGGATGGCCGACCACTTCCGCGCCTTCAAGAAGGCCACCGGCGACTCCACCTGGGACACCGTGCGCAACGCGCACCAGAACGTGATCGCCTCCCTGCAGTCCACCTACGCCCCGAACACCGGCCTGCTGCCCGACTTCGTGGTCGACACCAACACCTCGCCGCGCCCGGCGCCCGGAAAGGTGCTGGAGCACGCGAACGACGGCCAGTACTGGTGGAACTCCTGCCGCGTGCCCTGGCGGATCGGCGCCGACGCGGTGACCAGCGGCGACGCCAAGTCGCTCACGGCCGCCCGCAAACTGAACACCTGGGTCAAGTCCAAGACCGGCGGCGACCCCGGCAAGATCGCCATGGGCTACAAGCTCAACGGCACGCAGATCTCCTCCGGCAGCGACGCCTCGTTCTTCGCCCCGTTCGCGGTGGCGGCGATGACCGACTCCGGCAGCCAGGCCTGGCTGGACGCGCTCTGGAACAAGATGCTGGCCACGCCGATCGACAGCAGCAGCTACTTTGCGGCGAGCATCCAGCTCCAGGTCATGATCACGGCCACGCACAACCACTGGGTGCCCTGACGCACCCCGGCGGCCGGCCGGCCCGCCCGACCGGCCGCCACCCCGCTCCACCCCGGCGCGGCACGGGCGCCTTCACCCCCGCGCCGGGGTGGCATCACCCTTGCGCCGAGGGGTGGCATCACCCGCATCACTCCTGTGCAGGGCCCGGAAGCACCGCTCTCGCCATCAGCGCACGCAGCGCGGCCAGCGCCTCCGGGTAGTCGACGCGATCGGGGGCCAGCAGCCATTGCTGGTGCACGCCGATGACGGCCCCGACGAGCAGGATCGACAGCCCCTCGGCCGACAGTCCGGCCGGCAGCGGCAACCGATCCAGCACCCGCCGGCCGTGCGCGCGCAGCGCCTCGTGCATCTCGACGTAGCGCCCCTGGATCGGTGAGCCCGGCTCCAGCGCCTCCACCAGCAGGTTGACGAAGAGCCTGCCCGTGGGCAGCGCGAACAGCGCCCCCGCGCCCTCCGCCAGCAGGTCGAGCGCCGTCTCCACTCGCTCGGGGGGTTCGCCGAGCCCGGCGCGCAGCTCCTCCAGCGAGCGTTCGAGAACGGCCAGCAGCAGCCCCTCCTTGCTGCCGAAGTGCCAGGGGATCGACCCCCTGCTGATCCCGGAGCGCTCGCCCACGTCGGCGAACGTGGTCTGCCGGTAGCCCTTCTCCGCGAACAGCTCGGCCGCCGCCGCCAGGATCAGCTCGCGGCTCTCCTGGCTGGTCTGCTCTCGACGTGTTGTCACCGTGCCTCCTTCTATGCTAGCAATCATACTCTATGCTGGCCAACACAGGAGGTCATTTTGCGCTTCGTCACCTACGCGTCGGCCGAGGGCGACCGGGTCGGCGTCGTCAACGGCGACCAGGTCCACGCCCTGCCCGCCGGCACGGGCCTGATCGACCTGCTCGGCCCGTCGCTGCGGCAGGCGGGCGAGCGGGCACTCGCCGAGCCCGCCCAGGTCACCCCGCTCGCCGAGCTCACGCTGAAGGCGCCCATCCCCAGACCGCCGTCCATCCGCGACTGCCTGTGCTTCCTCGACCACATGCGCGGCTGCCTCAGAGCCATGGGCGGCACCGAGACCCTGGAGCCGACCTGGTACCAGATCCCCGCCTTCTACTTCGCCAACCCGGCCACCGTCATCGGGCCCCGCGACGAGGTGAGCGTCTCGCCGGGCAGCGCCTGGTTCGACTTCGAGCTGGAGATCGGCGCGGTGATCGGCGTGCCGGGGCGCGACCTGACGCCCGAGCAGGCCGTGGAGCACATCGCCGGCTACACGCTGTTCTGCGACTGGAGCGCCCGTGACCTACAGGCACTCGAAGGCCAGCTCAAGATCGGGCAGGCCAAGGGCAAGGACGGCGCCACCACGCTCGGGCCCTGGCTGGTCACGCCCGACGAGCTGCCCTTCGGCCCCGGCGGGCGGCCGGCGCTCGAGGTGCGGGCCGAGGTCAACGGGGAGCTGGTGGGGGCGGGCCGTACCGACGCCATGGACTGGACGTTCGGCGAGGTCGTCGCCTACGCCTCGCGCGGCGTCGAGCTCCGGCCGGGCGACGTCTTCGGCTCCGGCACCGTTCCCGGCTGCTGCCTGATCGAGCACCTCAGCTTCGCCGACCTCGCCGCCTTCCGCGGCTGGCTCAAGGACGGCGATGTGGTGACGCTGCGCGCCGAGGGGCTCGGCGAGATCCGCCAGACCGTCCGCGCCGGTACGGCCCCGCATCCGCTGCCCGCCAGACCCGATCCCGCCGCCGGTCCGCCCAGGCCGCGGGCCAACCGCGCGCCGAGCACGAAGGTGCCGTACACGAAGGGGCCGCACCAGGTCGGCGACGGGGTGTGGGCGTGGCTGCTGCCGGACGGCGGCTTCGGCATGAGCAACGCCGGACTGGTCGCCGGCGACGGCGCGTCGTTGCTCGTCGACACGCTCTACGACCTGCGGCACACCGCCGAGATGCTGGACGGCCTGCGGCAGGTCACCGACCGCCACCCGCTGACCCACCACGTGCTCACCCACGCCAACGGCGACCACACCCACGGCGGCCAGCTGCTGCCCGGCTCGGTCCGCGTCATCGCCGCGGAGGGCACCGCCCACGAGATGCGTACCGAGATGGCCCCGGAGATGACCGCGGCGCTCCAGATCATGGATCTCGGGCCGGTGCTCACGCCGTACCTGCGTGAAAGGTTCGGCGCGTTCGACTTCGGCGGGATCAGGCTGCGCGGCCCCGACCAGACCTACGAGCGGCGGCTCACCCTCGACGTGGGCGGACGCGAGGTGCGCCTGCTCGACCTCGGCCCCGCGCACACCGGGGCCGACACGGTCGTGCACGTGCCGGACGCCGGGGTGCTGTTCGCGGGCGACCTGCTGTTCGTCGGGTGCACGCCGATCGTGTGGGGCGGCCCGATCGCCAACTGGGTCGCCGCCTGCGACACGATGCTCGCCCTCGACGCGCCCACCGTGGTGCCGGGCCACGGGCCGGTGACCGACGCCGCCGGGATCCGCGCCGTCCGCGACTACCTGGGCCACGTCGTCGCGCACGCCGACGCCGCCCACGCCAAGGGCCTGGACGTGCGCGAGGCCGCCTTCGGCATCGACCTGGGCGAGTACGCCGCCTGGCTGGACGCCGAGCGGGTCGTGGTCAACGTCTACCAGCGCTACCGCGAGCTCGACCCCGAGCAGCCGGTGCTCGACCGCATCGCGCTGTTCGCGCTGATGGCCGAATGGGCGCGCGCATGAGAATCCCGGACACCGAGCACACGAAGCACGCCTGGCACATCCACGAGGTGGCGCCCGATTTCCGGGTCGAGGACGTCTGGGCGCTGCCGACCCCCGGCGGCCCCGGCGACCTGGACGTGCTCGTGCGCCAGATGTCCACGCGCCCTGGCGGCTTCTCCGGTCTCACGGGCGCGCTCTTCGCCCTCCGCTGGAAGATCGGCGCGCTGCTCGGCTGGGACCGCCGCGCCGCCGGGATCGGCTCGCGCGTGCGATCCCTGCGCGGACGGCTGCCGGAGCACCTGCTCGCCAGGCGCGGTCCCGACCTGCGCGCGGTGCCGTTCACCTCGGTCTTCCAGACCGACACCGAGTGGGCGTCGGAGATGGCGAACAGGACCGTGCACACGGTGATGCACATCGCCTGGGTCCCGGACGGCCGTGGCGGCCACCGCGGCCAGATGGCCGTCCTGGTGAAGCCGAACGGGTTGTTCGGCCGGGCCTACATGCTCGCGATCAGGCCGTTCAGGCACCTGATCGTGGATCCCGCCCTGGTCAGGAAGATCGGCCGGGGCTGGCGAACACCCGAAGACCCGAGTCGAAGGAGATCCTCATGAAGGTCGGCATGATCGGACACCACTACCCGAGCGCCGAGCACCGGGAGGAGTTCGTCGCCCGCGTCCAGGCGGTGGCGGCGGAGTTCCGGCGCGCGCCCGGCTGCCTGTCGGCCACGTGCTGGCTGGCCGGCGACGCGGTGGTGTCCATCGTGGAGTGGGAGTCGGAGGCGGCGTTCACCGCCTCGCTCGCCGCGGTCCAGGCGGCCGACGTGGATCTCGCCTACGACGAGCGCGAGGTACGGCCCCGCGAGATCATCCGCCTCGTGGCGCCCTGACCAGCCAGACACCCGTCACGAACGCGAGCGGGAAGAGGGCGGCGGCGCCCAGGGGCAGCACGAAGAAGGTGAGCATCGTCCGTGGCTCGTCGGTCATCAGCGCCGTGACGGCGTAGGCCACCAGCACGATCAGCACGCTGCCCGCCACGGCGCCGCCGGCCTGGCGCGCGCCGCCGCGGGCGGCGAGCATCACCAGGCCGACCAGAAACGCGAACGGCGTGATCATGGGCGCCAGGAAGTAGAAGTACCCGATGCCGCTGCGCGGATCGGCGGTCAGCGCGACGACCAGCAGGGCGACGGCGGGAACGGTGGAGATCAGGCCGGTGATCAGCCCGGTCCTGGCCACGGCGGCCATGTGGGGGAGAGGGTGCACGATCGGCAAGCTAGCGGGGGCCGCTTGCACAACGCTTTACGCCGGTTCCTCCGGGAACGGGCAGGATGTCATGCGTGAACATGTCCGACGAAGAGATCGCCAGAGCCCACGTCACGACCCCGCCCGTCCACAATGATCACATCCACCTGGCCGGCTACGACCCGGCCTGGCCGGTCCGCTTCGAACGCCTGGCCGATGACATCCTGGCCGCCCTCGGCGAGGTCAGGCTGGAGCACGTCGGGTCCACGTCGGTGCCCGGTCTGCCGGCCAAGCCGATCCTCGACATGCTCCTGATCGTCGAGGACCCGGCCGGCGAGGCCGCGTACGTCCCGGCGCTGGAGTCGCTCGGCTACGTCCTGACGATCCGCGAGCCGGAGTGGTACGAGCACCGCGTGCTCAAGCTGACCGGCGGCGAGATGCCGGTCAACCTGCACGTGCTGCCGGAGGGCTGCCTGGAGGTGCGCCGCATGCTGGGCTTTCGCGACTGGCTGCGTACGCACGACGAGGACCGCGACCTGTACGCGGACACCAAACGCGACCTCGCCGGGCGCACCTGGAAGTACGTCCAGAACTACGCCGACGCCAAGACCCGGGTCGTGGAGTCGATCCTCGCCCGGGCCGGCGTCTGACGTCACCGGGCGAGCCGGTCCCAGAAGCCGCAGTTGTGGCTCTTGCCGACATCCCGCGGGCCCGGATCGTCCGCGCTGATCGACATCGCCGTCCCGCCACGCGCCTTCGACCTCGGCCAGTACGGCAGGCCGCGCCCGTTGGGGTCACCGGTCCTGGCGAAGTTCGACCAGTAGCCGATCATCTGGGCGGCCAGCCGCTTCTGCGCCGGGGCCGAGATCGGCTTGGCGCCCGGCATGTCGAACAAATACTGCAGCTCCGCCCCGTGCCAGGCGCCAGGCCGGAAGGTGAGCCCGGGATAGTCGCCGACCGACTGGGCGAACTCGAAGGCGTGCACCGGGACCTTCCCGGCCATGGCCCGCGCCGTGGTCACGGTCGAGCAGAACCAGCCGTGGTCGGTGTACGCCGATCCGAGTGCCTCGGCCGGCCGCACCCCGCCGGACAGCGGGTAGCGGCGCAGGACCTTCGGGGCGTCGGCGCCGAAGCTCTCGCGCACCTTCACCGGGTACTCGGCGGCCGTGAGCGGTTTCGACGGGTCCGCGCCGTCGAAGCGCCACACCATGAACAGGCGGCTCTCGTCCTTGGTGGCCCCGATGAGGACCGGCACCCGGTTGAACCGCCCGTCGCCGAACACGTCGCCCTTCGGCAGGAACGCGGAGCCTGATCCGCCGCCGGCCTCGAAGTCGCCGGCCTGCACCTGGAGGATCTTCTCCACGCTCAGCCCGCGCAGGCACGCCGCCGCGCCCGCCCGGTCGGCGCAGCCCAGTTTGGCCGCGGTGGCCAGGTTGCCGGGCAGCGTCTCCTTGTGGGTGCGCGGCCGCCCGTCGTTGGCCGGAGTGCCCTCGAACAGGGAGTTCTTCGCCCACCGCAGCTTGCACGGCCCGCTCTGCAGGATCGCCCGGTGGAACAGCCCGGCCGCCGGGGGAGCGGCCAGCAGCCCGCACACCGCGGTCGACCCGGCCGACTGCCCGCCGATCGTGACGTTGCCCGGGTCGCCGCCGAACGCGGCGATGTTCGCCTTCACCCAGCGCAGCGCCGCGATCCGGTCCTCGGTGCCCCAGAAGCCCGAGTCGCCGGCGGCGGAGGCGGCGTCCAGCGCGGGATGCTGCAGCCCGCCCAGGATCCCGATGCGGAAGGCGGCCGACACGACCACGACGTCACCGCCCGCGACCAGCCTGTTCGCGTTGTACTCCGAGGCCGCGCCCGACATCCCCACGCCACCGTGGAACCACACCACCACGGGCCGCTTGCCGGGCTTCGCCGGGGCGGTCACCTCAAGGTAGAGGCAGTCCTCCACGCCGCTGTCGCCCCCGCCCATCTGCGGGGACTGCGGGCATCTGCGCGCCGACGCCGCCGCGTCCCGCACCCCCTTCCACGGTACGGCCGGCCGCGGCGACGCCCAGCGCAGCGCCCCCACCGGCGGGGCGGCGTAGGGCACGCCCAGGAACCGGTTGACCCGGCCGTCGGTGACACCCCTGACCTTGCCCTTGTCGGTGCGCACGTCCACCCGTCCCTGGGCCTGGACCTGCGCGTTCACCGGTGGGCTCGCGGCGGCCGGTGGGGCGGCGGCGCTGAGGGTCAGGGCGGCGGTGAGCAAAGCGAGGGTCGTCCTCATCCGTCCTCCAGATATTAGCGTTTCGCTAAATCGGAACACATGGCGAGACCGCCGGTCAATCCCTTACTTAGCGAAACGCTAACCGTTGTCGCGGCCGGTCAGACGGTTGTAGGTGCCGACGACACGCTGATCGAGCTGCTCGGGGGTCACGCCGAGCTGCCGGGCGAGAGCCGTACGCATGACGAAATATCCGTAGAAAAAGCTGTCCCACATGACCAAGATCGCGGCCAGATCCACGTCCTGGGGCAGCCGGCCCTCGTCGCTCTCGCGGCGCAGATCGGCCAGGCGGCTCTCCACGTACGGCATGGGCGCGAACTCCTCGTCCCCGTCCAGCGCCAGCAGCGCCACCACCCGGGCATAGCTCGAATCCCGGGCATGCGCCTCGAACGACCACGCCTCCTTGTCGGCCGGGGCGTCCTCGCGTACCTGCTCGAACGGCACTTCCCCGGCGTTCTTCCTGGCCTCCAGCGCCGCGCGCAGCAACGCCTGGCGGCTGCCGAAGTAGTGGTGGATCAGGCCGCGGTTGACCCCGGCCTCGTCGGCGACCGCCTGAAGGCTGAGCCCGGCCAGCACCCCGTCACGCTCCAGCAGCCGCAGCGCCGCCGCCATCAGCGCCGCCTCGGTCGCCGCCCGGCTCTGCGTGGCCTTGGACCCCCGCTTGGGAGCCGCGCCGCCCGTGCCTTTCGCCTGCCGCTTCCCCTCCGCGCTCACGACCTCAATCCTTCCACGGTCGTACGTCACCCCGGCGCGGCCCCTTCTGAAGGAGGAGACGGCCCCCGCTCCCCGAAGGGCTCACCATGGCCGGACGGCCGATCGTGCGGCGGCGCCCCGGCCGTGAGGATCGACGGCATGCCTACCCTCGCCCTCCTCCCCATCGCCCTGGCCGCGACCCTGACCACCGCCCTGACCACCGCCCTGACCACCGCCCTGACCACCGCCCCGGCCGCCGGGACGGCCGCCCCGGCGGCCGGGGCGGCGGCGGTCTCGCCCGCCGCCTGCGCGGACGTACGCGCCGACGTCCGGGCGACCCTGGACCGGGTCGTCCGCGAGACGAAGATCCCCGGCCTGGCCGCGACCGTCTCCGGCACCCGATGCGGCACCTGGAACCTGGCCGCCGGTCTCGCCGACCGCGAGCGCGCCCGCCCGATGCGGCCCGGCGACCGCTTCCGGGTCGGCAGCGTCACCAAGACGTTCACCGCCGCCGTGGTCCTGCAACTGGCCGCAGAGGGCAGGATCGACCTCGACGCCCCGGTCTCGCGCTATCTGCCCGAGCCGCCGCCCGGCGTGACCGTACGCCAGTTGCTGTCCCACGAGGCCAGGCTCGGCGACTTCGCCGAGCGGCTCACCGAGGAGCAGCGTTTCACCAAGCTCACCCCGGCCGAACTGGTCGCCGCCGGACTCAAGCTGCCCCGCCCGCCAGGCTGGGCCTACTCCTCCACGGGCTACGTCATCGCCGCCCAGATCGCCGAGAAGGTCACCGGCCGGCCGTTCGGCGACCTCGTCACCGACCGGATCATCAGGCCGCTGAAGCTGCGCGACACCTACTGGCCCGGAACCCGCACCACCATCCGCGGCCCGCACGCCAAGGGCTACCTCAACGACGACGGCACGTGGCACGACGTCACCCGCTGGACCCCCACCACCGCCCACGCCGCCGGCGCGCTCATCTCGACCGCCCCCGACCTGAACCGCTTCTACCGCGAACTGCTCGCCGGCCGGGTCGTCCCCGCCGCCCAGCTGGCGCGGATGAAGACGCTGGTCCCCGCCGACCCGGCCCGCATGTGGCCGGGCGCGCGGGCGGGCCTCGGCCTGTTCGCCGACACCCTCGGCGCCGCTCAGGGCTGCGCGCGCGAGCGCACCTGGTACGGCCACGGCGGCAGCTTCCCCGGCTACCGCACGCTGGCCGCCGCGCTGGACGACGGCGGCGCGACCGTGACCTTCGGCGTGAACGCCCATCCCGGCCTGGACAAGCTGGTGCTGATCAAGCAGGTGGCGCCGCGAATCCTCTGCGCCCTGAGCGACTCGGCACGATAGAAGCCGGCTAGCTGTAGCGGTCGAGCACGTTGTCGAGCGTGGCGATCAGCCGGTGGGGCGGGTACTCCCCGGGGTTCATGACCCCGTGCAGCGTCAGCCCGTCCACCACCGCCACCAGGGCGTCGGCGATCTCCTCCGGCTCCTTCTCCCCGCTCATCTCGCCCACCGCGATCGCGATACGCACCAGCAGGCGTACCGTGTCGCGCCACTCGCGGAAGCTGGCGAAGCGCCGCTCCCGAAGCGCGGGCGAGGTCACCATCGAGCCCCACGACAGGACCAGCACCTGCGTCTCCACGCTCGCCGCGCCGATCGGCAGCGCCGCCAGCAGCACCTCGCGCACCGCGTCGCGGCCGGAGCGCCCGGCCATGCGCGCGCCGAGCCGCTCGCGGGCCACCGCGTACGCGCGCTCAAGCGCGGCCTCGAGGATGGCGTCCTTGTCGGGGAAGTAGTAGGCGAGCAGCCCGTGCGCGTACCCGGCCTCCTTGGCGATCTCCCGCGTCGTCGTGCCGGCCAGCCCGAGCCTGCGGATGGTCCGCCAGGTCGCCGCGATCAGCTCCTCGCGGCGCGCGTCGTGATCGACCACCTTCGGCATAGCTCCGCATCGTACGGCAGGTCCCGGCCCAGGCCTGTGCCAAGTCTTGGCGTCCTTGACCGCACAAAGGGCAGATGGCGGGCAGTTATCGGGTCGAACCCCGCGAACGGACAAGGACAGGCTCATGCGTGCACTCACCATCGCCCCCGGCGCCACCGGCTCCCTGCGCGTCGAGGACGTGCCCGACCCGGTCCCCGGCGCGAACGATCTGCTGGTCGAGGCCATCGCGCTCGGCGTCTGCGGCACCGACCGCGAGATCGCGGACGGCGAGTACGGCTGGGCCCCGCCCGGCCGCGACCGGCTGATCCTCGGCCACGAGAGCCTGGGCCGGGTCCGCCAGGCGCCGGAGCGCAGCGGCTTCCTGGCGGGCGACCTGGTGGTCGGCATCGTCCGCCGCCCCGACCCGGAGCCGTGCGGCGCCTGCGCGCACGGCGAGTTCGACATGTGCCGCAACGGCCGCTACACCGAGCGCGGCATCAAGGAGATCGACGGCTTCGGCTCAGAGCTGTGGACCGTCGAGATCGACTACGCCGTCAAGCTGGCCCCGTCCCTGGAGGAGGTCGGCGTGCTCATGGAGCCGGCCACCGTACTGGCCAAGGTGTGGGACCAGATCGAGCGCATCGGCACACGCGCCTGGTACGGCCCGCGTACCGTCCTGGTCACCGGCGCCGGCCCGATCGGGCTGCTGGCGGCGCTGTTCGGCCGGCGGCGCGACCTGGAGGTGCACGTGTTCGACCGGGTCACCGACGGGCTCAAGCCGGTGCTGGTCCGCGACCTCGGCGGCACGTACCACACCGGCGACGTGATCGAGGTGGCCGAGCGGATCGCCCCGGACATCGTCGTCGAGGCGACCGGCGTCTCCGAGGTGGCCGTCGGCGTGATGACGACCAACGGCCCGGCGGGCATCGTCTGCCTCACCGGAGTCACGCCGACCGGCCGGCCGCTGCGGGTCGACGCCGGTACGCTCAACCGCAATATCGTGCTGGAGAACGACCTGATCTTCGGGTCGGTCAACGCCAATCGCCACCATTACGAGCAGGCCGCCACGGCGCTCGCCGAAGCCGACCACGGCTGGCTGAAACGGCTGATCACCCGCCGGATCCCGCTGGAGCGCGCGCACGAGGCCTTCGAGCCCGGCGACGACATCAAAGTGGTCCTCGATTTCGAGAAGTAACGCCCTTTCCGAAGCCGAAAACTCCAGGCGGAATGCTGCTAGCTTTTCCCCGGGTCATTCTGAAGGGAAGCCGATGGCTGAGGAAAAGGCGCTGAACGTGGGGCCCGCGGGCCTTGAGGTGGCCTACGAGCGCCACGGCGACCCCGACGACCCGCCCCTGCTGATGATCATGGGCATCGGCGGCCAGCTGGTGTCCTGGCCGAGCGGTCTCGTCGCCGAACTGGTCGCCCGCGGCCTGTACGTGATTCTGTTCGACGGCCGGGACAGCGGGCACTCGACACACCTGCGCGACGCGCCCGTTCCCGATGTGGCCGCGGCCATGGCCGGAGACCTGTCCGCGGTCGCCTACACGCTGTCCGACCTGGCCGCCGACTGCGCCGGCCTGCTGGACGCGCTCGGGCTGGGCAGCGCCCACGTCGCCGGCGCCTCGATGGGCGGGATGATCGCGCAGACGATGGCGATCGAGCACCCCGGCAGGGTCCGGTCGCTGACCTCCATGATGTCCACGACCGGCGACCCCTCCGTGGGACGCTCGAACGCCGAGGCGCTGCGCGCGATGGGCGGCGGCGCGCCGCCTGCCAACCGGGAGGAGTACGCCGACCAGGCCGTCAGGGCGATGAGCGTGCTCGGGTCGCCGGGGTTCGAGCCCGACCTGGCCGGGGCGCGGGAGCGGGCCGAGCGGGTCTACGACCGGGGCTGGGATCCGGCCGGGATGGCGCGTCAGGCTGTGGCGGTGATCGCCTCGGGGGACCGTACCGACAGGCTGCGGGAGGTCGTGGCGCCCACGCTGGTGATCCACGGCGCCGACGACGTGATGTTCGACGTCAGCGGCGGGAAGGCCACGGCGGCGGCCGTGCCGGGGGCCGAGCTCGTGGTGGTCGAGGGCATGGGCCACAACTTCCCGAGGCAGTTGTGGCCCGATCTGGCCGCGCGGATCGCCGCCTTGGTCCGGCGCGCGGAAAAGGGGCACTGACCGCCTCAGCCGGAGACGGCCTTCTCCAGCACCCGCAGTTCCTCGGCGCCGAGGTCGCGTAGCGGGGCGCGGCAGTATCCGGCCGTTCTGCCCCTGATCCGCAGGACGCCCCGGTATAGCGCCAGGTCGCCCACCCCGCGTACCGGCGGCTGGAAGAGCATGCGGCGCAGCGGCAGCAGCTCCGCCCACCGGGAGCGTGCCAGGGACAGATCGGCGGCGCGCACGGCGTCCCACACGCTCACGGCGGCGGCGGGGACGATGTTGAGCAGCCCGCTGATCCACCCGTGCGCACCACCGGCCAGGGCCTCCAGCGGCGAGGTGAACCCGCCGTAGAAGGCGTGGAAGCCGGGCAGCGCCGACAGCTCGCTCAGCTGGTGCACGGTGGGCAGCGTGCTCTTCACCCCGTGGATGACCCCGTCGGCGTGCAGCGCCGTCAGGTCGGGGACGTCCAGCGCGGGGACGGCGGCGTTGGCCGGGATGTTGTAGACCCAGATCGGCAGCCCGCTCGCCGCCGCCACCGCGCGGTAGTGGCCCAGCACCTCCTCGCGCGAGGGCCGCTGGAAGTAGGGGAGCACGACCAGCGCCGCGGCGGCGCCCGCCGCCTCGGCGTGGGCGGTGAGCGCGACGGTCTCCGCGGTGGTGTACGCGCCGGTCCCCGCCAGCACGGGAACCCGGCCGGCGACCGTCGCCACGGCCGCCTCCAGCAGCGCCCTGCGCTCCTCGCCGGACAGCGCCACGAACTCGCCGCTGGTGCCGCCGACGACGAGCCCGTGCGCGCCCTCGCCGACCAGCCAGTCCAGATGGTCGGCGGTGGCGTCCAGGTCGAGGCGCCCGAACCGGTCGAACATGGTCAGCGCGGCCGGGTAGACGCCGTTCACCGGGTGCCGCCGGCGTCGTACTCGGGACGGAAGGGGTGCTTGACGATCTCCTCGATGCGCAGCTTGGGCCCGAGGCCGGGCGCGTCGGAGACCACCCACTCGCCGTTGCGCACCTGGGGCGGGTCCTCGGTGTAGCGCTCCCAGAACACCATCTGCTCCGGCGTGAGCATCGACTCGGAGATGAGCAGGTTGGGCAGCGTGGCGCCGAGCTGCCAGGTCGCCGCGCTGGCCAGGGGTCCGAAGGGGTTGTGGAAGGCGATCGAGACCGCGTTCGCCTCGGCCAGCGTCGCGATGCGCTTGGCCGCGGTGATGCCGCCGCAGAAGATCACGTCCGGCTGCGCCACCGACAGCGCGCGCCGCTCAAGAAACGGCGCCGCCGCGTACGGCCCGGCCCAGCGCTCCCCGGCGGCGATCGGCGTCGTGGACCGGCGCGTCACCTCGGCCAGCCACTCCGGCCGCTCCGGCGGCACCGGCTCCTCCACGAACGCCAGCCGGTACGGCTCCAGCACCTCGCACAACCGGATCGAGTTGGCCACGTTGAGCCGCCCGTGGCAGTCGAGCATCAGGTGCACGTCGGGCCCGGCGACCTCCCGCGCCGCCTCGAAGTACTCGGCCAGCAGCGGCCAGAACCAGTTGGGCAGCAGCTCGGTCTCGGTCTGCCGGGCGGGGATGGCGGCCGGCGTCTCGTGGTGGACGCTGGAGACCTTCGTGTAGAAGCCGGGCAGCGTGGTCTTGATCGCGGTGAACCCCATGGCCAGCCGGTCGGCGATCTCGTCGGCGAACTGCTCGGGCGTCTCGGTCGCCCTGGCGTGCGTGTAGACGGGGACGGAGTCGCGGAACTTCCCGCCCAGTAACCGGTGCACGGGCACCCCGAGCGCCCTGGCGTTGAGGTCCCACAGTGCCACGTCGATGGCGGAGATCCCGATCGTCAGCAGCGTCCCGCCGAGGAAGGAGTCGCGGTACATGCGCTCGAAGTGCTGCTCGATGCGGGTGGGGTCCTTGCCGACGAGGTACTCGCCGAGTTCCTCGACGATCGCGGAGACGGTCTTGGTCCGGCGGCGCATCGCGACCTCGGCCACTCCCTCCACGCCTTCGTCCGTCTCGATCCTGACGTAGATCGCGTTGTAGTACCCGAACTCGGCGATCCACTGCCGGACGGCGGTCACGCGCATTCGATGACTCCTATCACTTAAGACTCCTTCTCCCGATGATGTCCTCATCGTCCGAATAGAAAGGACCTAAGTCAAGAGTCTCAAGTTTTGCGGCCAAAATTGGGCCGATGGTCTACGATGACGTGGAACATAGGACATGAGTGGAGGCGAGACGTGGACACCGAGGCATTGCCGCGCGGGCGCGCGCTGCTGGGCACCCGAGTCGCCGCCCTGATCACGGACTACATCAGGAAGCAGGGTCTCAAGGAGGGCGACGAGCTCCCGTCGGAGGCCAGGCTGGCCGAGGAGTACGGCGTGAGCCAGCGCGTGGTCCGCGACGCCTTCCGCTCACTCAGCCAGCAGGGCGTCATCCGCACCCGGCAGGGCAAGCGCGCCGTGGTCAGCGAGCTGCGCCCGGTCGCCGTCCACAGCTACTTCCGCCTGGCCATGGAGGCCGACGGGTCGGCCATAGACGAGCTGGTCGAGATGCGCCTGGCCCTGGAGACCAAGGCCGCGGGGCTGGCCGCCGCCAGGATCACCGACCGCGAGCTGGAGGGCCTGCGCGCCCTGCTGGAGGAGGCCGACGCGGTCGGCGACGACCTGCAGCGGCGCGTGGAGCTCGACCTCGCCTTCCACCTCGGCATCGTCAAGGCCGCCCGCAACCGCTTCTTCACCGCGGTGCTGGAGGCCCTGTCCGACGTGCTGGCCAACGAGCGCGAGAAGGGCAAGGAGCTGACGGAGTTCCTCGGCGAGACGCACGCCGAGAGCGACGCCGAGCACAAGGCCCTGCTGCTCGGCCTCGGCACCCGCGACGCGGCGCTGGCCGAGCAGCAGATGCGCGCCCACCTGGAGCGCGTGCAGCGCACCTTCCGCGGCGACGACCTGGAGTAGGCGACGGCCTGGAGCAGGCCGTGACCTGCCGGAGGCCGTGACCTGCTGTGGGGGCCACGGGCCG
The DNA here is from genome assembly GCF_044457345.1 of Nonomuraea sp. NPDC050547. Lineage (NCBI taxonomy): Bacteria > Bacillati > Actinomycetota > Actinomycetes > Streptosporangiales > Streptosporangiaceae > Nonomuraea > Nonomuraea sp. NPDC050547. The sequence goes on along the minus strand of NZ_JBITGW010000016.1, from coordinate 103,634 downwards.
TGGCCCCCACAGCAGGTCACTCCCAGACCGGCGCCCGCTCCGCCTCCCGGTAGCGACGGTCGAACTCGGCCGTGCCGTCGTCCTCCCAGACCTCCAGATCGGCCCCGCGCGGCTGCACCGGCAGGTTGCCCACGTACCTGCACTCCTCGAACAGCTGCTTGATCCCGGCGTAGCGGCGCACCCTGCCGTCGCCGAGGTGGAAGCCGAGCAGCTTGCGCGACGGCGACGGGGTGAACCCGTCCGGCACCCGCCAGCGCTCCAGCGCCTCCTCGTCGAACTCCACGCCCAGCCCCGGCGACTCGGGCACCCTCGCGTAGCCGCCCCTGATCTCGACGGGCGTGGTGATCAGGTCGTCGGCGTAGACGTTGAGGCAGGTCACCGCCGGCCAGCGGGCGTGGGTGAGCACGGCGCCCAGGTGCAGCGTCCACGCCGTGGTCAGTCCTGGCCCGACGATCTGCAGGAACAGGTCCTTGTTGAACGCCGCCGCCTGCAGGCCCTGCGCGATCGTCCCGGCCACGCCCGCGTTGCACGAGACGAAGCCGTCGATGGCGTCCTCGCGCATCCAGATCGGGAACAGGGCCTTGTTGTAGTGCTCGGCCAGCGGCCGGTCGACGCGGGCGCGCAGCGCCTTCTGCCCGGCCACGTCCGACTGGAGCACCGGCGACTCGTAGACCCCGACGCGCGGGCTGCGGTCGAGCTCGCGCAGCACCTCGACCGCCTCGCCCGGCGTGCGCAGCATGCCGTTCCAGTCGAGGTCGAGGACGTAGGTGGCGGGCGTGACGGCGGAGATGGCGGCCACCTGCTCATGGACGTCGAACCACGGCCTGGCCTTGAGCTTGTGCGCCAGGTAGCCCTCGGCCAGCGCGTCCTTGGCCTCCTCCGCCAGCACCCGGGCGGGCATCTTGGTGCTCCACCAGGCCAGCGGGCACCACTGGCGGACCATCGGCTGGCCGAGCAGCTGGTACACCGGGACGCCCAGGGCCTTGCCCGCCACGTCGTAGAGGGCCATCTGGAGACCGGCGCCCAGCGAGTCGTCGCCCATCAGCTCGGCGGGGTGGCGGTCGAGGACCCGGGCCACGGACGCGTCGGTGGTCCTGGCCCAGGTGTAGTGGGGCAGGCTCTCGCCGTACCCGATGAGGCCGGGGGAGTTCGTGCGGACCCGCACGACCTCCACGACGGCGAACTCGGAGACGAGGATCTCGTTCCACGGCCGCGAGCGCTCCCTGAACGGCACCCGCAGGGTGACGCGCTCGACGGCGGTGACGCGCAGGCTCACGGAGCCTCCTTGGCGATGTTGAGCAGGGAGATGTCGTCGAAGTCCACCGTGACCTCGGCGGCGCTGTCCACCAGGAAGATGAGCTCGACCATGCCGACGGCGATGTTGCGCGCCTTGTCGGGGATCTCGCAGTCGAGCCGCAGCGGGGTCCAGGTGTCGTTGGCGCGCAGGCTGATCACGGGGGAGCGCACGGAGCTGCTCGGGATGGGGGTGCCCGCGGCGTCGCACAGGTCGAGCGCGAGCTGCACCGACGCCGCGGTGCCCGCCGGGGCCCGGTAGGAGGCGGTGAGCCTGGCCAGGCCGGGCGTGACGGCGATCTTCTGGCACGGCCCGCCCCAGCCCTTGCCGCTCACCCGCAGCACGGCCTGGTCCGTCGGGCGGGCGACGGCCCTGGTGCCGTTGGAGCGCGGCAGCAGCGTCCACGGGGGCAGGCCGGAGGTGAGGTCCGGGTTGACGACGAGGTTGGGCGCGGGCAGGCCGCGCAGCACGAGCGCGGCGTACGGGTTCGCCGCCGACAGGCTCCTGGCCAGGTCGGTGACCGGGCCGCCGGTGGGCTCGTGGGCGCGGATGTAGGCCACGACGCTCCAGTACTCGCCGGCGTTCCAGCCCGTCCAGACCAGGTTGGCGTGGGAGGCGGGGTTCATCTGCAGCACCAGCACCGGATCGGTGGCGAACTCCTTGATCAGCGCCAGCCGCCGCGCCGCCTGGTCCAGACGCCGCTGATGCGCGTCCGCGCCGCTCTGGAGCATCGCGAGCGCGGCCTCCTGCGTCGCGGGCGGGGTGACCGCGCGCGGGTAGCTGAGCGCCGAGGCCTCGTAGAACTCGTACGCGCGCCGCAGCACCGTCGCCCTGGCCCGCTGCGGCGCCGTGGCCGCCCGCGCCACCACCGAGTCGAGCAGGGTACGGCTGCGCGTCATGTCGCCGTCCTGGACCAGCTCAAGGTAGTGCGGCAGGTTGAAGGTCTGGTAGGTGGCGTTCGGCAGGAACCACGCCGAACCGGGCACCCGCTCGGCCCAGAACTTCTCCCATAAATCGAAATAGGCCAGCAGATCCCCGGCGGACGCCTTGCCGACCGCGCGCTCGCACCACTCCCGCTGGAGCGCCACCGGGTCGGCGTCGGCGTTCCACTGCAGCTTGGCGCTCACCCACGGCTTGGGGCCCTCGCCCCAGTTCGGGTAGAGCTCGGCGTAATGGGCGACGATGCCGCGTGCCTTCGCGTAGCGCATGGTCTTGGCGTAGCGGCGGGTGAACATCCTCGGCAGCAGGTACGGCGCGCCGTACAGGTAGTCGTAGAACCCGAGCTGCGAGCTGACCGCCAGCCACCGATCGGTCAGCGCGTGCGCGGCCGACTCCACGGCCGGGTCGGTCCAGGCGTAGCGGTCCTGCGTGAGGAAGGGCACCACCTGCCGGTGCAGCTTGAACGACGGCGGCGTCTCCAGCTTGCGGTAGGCCAGCAGCCCGAACCGCTTGCCGGGACGCTCCAGCAGAACCCGGCGTACGACCTCGTTCACCCAGGCGTAGTAGGCGGGCACCGGATCGGCCTCGGCGAAGCCCTCCCCGTCGTTGACCCCGAGCGAGTACGAGCTCGCCCCGGGGTTGGCGGTGAAGTACTCCAGGATTCCGGTGACGGCGGCGTCTATCGTGCCGGGCACGGTGAAGGCGGGCTGCCAGCCGGTCAGCTTGCCGGGCGCCGGGGGTTTGCCGCCCGGGTAGAACTCGGGGTTCGACACGCCGTAGCGCTCGACGGGGAAGAGCGCGTGCAGGTTGTGGTGGAAGGCGATGGGCTCGGTGGTGGTGCCCTGCATGCGGTTGCGGCGGGCCCACAGCTGCTGGAGCGGGTAGCGGGTGTCACGCAGCGGGCTGAAGGAACGCATGGCGAAGGCGGGCTGCTGGCAGAGCGCGACCGCGGGCACCTCCAGGGCGGACAGGGCCGGAACGTCGTCGCCGTCGGGGCCCGGCATCAGCCAGCGCACCCCGGCGTAGCGCTCCAGGAACTCGCGCACGCCGTTGGCGGTGCCGGTCGGGCTCGGCCCGACCACGGTGAGGCTGCCCTGGTAGGGCCGGATCAGGAAGCCGTCCCTGTCCAGCTTGGCCAGCAGGCCGGGCACGGCGGGGTCGGGGCCGGGCGAGCCCACGTGGACGGGCGTCAGGCCGGGCGCCGCGGTCCTGGGCAGGCGCACGCCGGTGGCGCGCTCGACGTAGGCGACCAGCTCGGCGGCGGCCTCCTCCGCGTCCGGCGGGGCGATGACCGCGGCCATCGCCCTGCCGGAACGCACGATCGGCAGGCCCGCCTTGGGGCGGATCCACGGGGTGGCGGCGACGGCCCCGGCGAGGCCGAACAACTGGCGGCGTTTCATGGTCACTTCCCGTATCCGGCGGCGATGCCCTCGATCAGGCGGCTGCTCATCCACAGGTAGAGCAGCAGAAGGGGGATGACGACGATGCAGATCCCGGCGAACAGCACCGACCAGCGGGCGCCGGTGTACTGCATGGTCTGGATGAAGTTCAGCAACGTCAGCGAGATCGTCTTCTTCTCCTGCAGGAACGACAGGGCGAAGAACGTCTCGCCCCAGTCGCCGATGGCCTGCAGGATGAACAGCGCCAGCAGTCCCGACCTGGTCAGCGGCAGCATGATCCGCCAGTAGGTGCGGTACGGGCCGGAGCCGTCGAGTGCGGCGGCCTCCTCCAGTTCGCGGGGGAGCGAGGAGAAGAAGGCGGTCAGGAAGAAGACGGCGAACGGCAGGTTGGTGGCGATGTAGACGATCAGCAGGCCGCCGAGCGAGTCGATCAGCCCGACCCGGTCGAGGCCCAGGTAGATCGGGATCATGATGGCCGGGGCGGGGATGCCGAGACCCAGCGCGAAGAAGATGGTGACCGGGCCGGACAGCCGCCAGCTGAAGCGGGCGAGCACGTACGCGGCGGGCGCGGCCAGCACGATCGTGCCGAGCCCGCTGCCGATCACCAGCAGCAGCGAGTTGACGACGCCGTCGCCGAAGGCGGCCGAGGTCCAGGCCTCGCCGTAGTTGCCCCACTGCGGGGAGGCGGGCAGACCCCAGGGATCGTGGACCACCTCCCGCGTGGTCTTCAGCGACGACAGGGCCATCCAGGCCACGACGAACAGGTCGAACAACGCCAGCGACCAGGCCAGCGGCATGGCGAGGAGTCTCATGTGACCTCCTTGCGTCAGTAGGTGGCCTGCTCGCGGCGGGCCATGACCCGCCGGACCAGGACGGTGAGCACGACCGTGAGCAGCATGGTCAGGACGGCGGCAGCCGAGGCGATGCCGTACCTGGGGACGCCGTCGGAGGGGAAGGCGCCGGCGTAGGCGTAGACGGAGAACGTCCACAGGCCGGTCGGCGGCAGGCTGCCGGTCGCGCCGGCGAAGACCAGCACGAACTCGAACGTCTTCAGCGCGCCGATCGCCCACAGCACCGCGCAGACGCCGATGACGTCCCACATCAGCGGCAGCGTGATGTGCCAGAAGCGCGTGAGCGGACCGGCGCCGTCGAGCTCGGCGGCCTCGTAGAAGTAGCGGGGGATGCGGTCGGCCGCGGCCATGAAGATGACCGTGTACGTGCCCGCGGCCAGCCAGGTCATCCCGGCCATGACCGTGGTGAACATGTTCTCCGGCGCCAGCCACAGCGGCGGCTCCGCCACCCCGAGCGACTTCAGCACCGAGTTGGCCAGCCCGTCGGGGTCCAGCAGGAAGCCCCACAGGATCGCGATCACCAGTCCGGGCACCAGGCTCGGAAAGAAGATCACCGCCCGCACGAATTTCCTGCCGACCATGTCCTGCAGCAGCATGGTCAGGGTGAACGCGATGACGAAGACGGCCGCGCCCACCAGCACCAGGATCTTCATGGTGTTGGCGAAGGAGGTGCCGAAGACGGGGTCGGCGACCATCTCACGGTAGTTGGCCAGCCCCGCCCACTCCATGGCGCCGACCCCGGCCCACTCGTTGAAGCTGATCCAGACCGTGATCACGCTCGGTACGATCATCACCAGCGCGTAGACCAGCAAAGCGGGCAGCAGGAACGGGCCGATCATCCGGCGACGCGCGGCCTCGAACGGGCTGCCGCCCCGCCGTGACCGGGGAGCGGCCTTGACCGGAGGCCGCTCCAGGACCGCGGTCATCCTTTGGACTTCCAGTAGGCGGCCGACTGCTCGGCCATCTGCTTGGTGAAGTCGGCGGCGCCGATCTTGCCGAACAGGAGCTGGTCGCTGAGCGGCAGCAGGACCTTGGTGTTGAAGTCGCCCATGTCCAGGACGTCGGCCTTGTTGATCTCGCCGCTGTCGAGGGCGGTCTTCAGGTCGGCCACCTGCGGCGCGGCGGGCACGTCCTTGCGCACCGACATCTCCAGCGCCACCCCGGCCACCTTGTCCTGGTACTTCTTCTGTAGGAAGAAGGCCAGGAACTTCTTGGCCGCGTCAGGGTTGGCCGCCTTGACCGGGATGCCGAAGCCGGTGGTGGTGACGTTCATCGTGGGCGCCTTGCCCTCGACCGCCGGGAAGCGGAACGCGCGGAACTCCAGGCCGGGCTTGGCGTACGGCGCGACCTCCTTGGGCAGGTAGGTGCCCTGGTAGAGGAAGTCGGACTCGCCGTTGGCCCACTTCTGCTGCATGGCGGGGAACTTGGCGGCGTTGAAGCCGTCGGGGAAGTAGCCGCCCCTGGCCAGCGACTCCACCATCTGGGCCGCCTTGAGCACCTCGGGCTTGAGCCAGCCCTGGCCGCTCTTGTCCGGGGCCAGCGCGTGCCAGCCCTCGTCGCCCATGATCGCGCGGGCGAAGTGCTCCAGGTAGCGCATGTTGTAGTTGGGGATGCTGCCGTCCTGGCCGAGCGGCTTACGGCCCTGGGCCTTGCGCTCGTCGAGGACCTTCACGAACTCCTCCCATGTCTTGGGCGTGGTGGGGAAGTCCTTGCCGTTGTAGAACCACCCGTAGGTGGACACCTGGTACGGGAGCTGGGCCAGCACGCCCTGCGACGAGGTGGCCATGCGCTTGTAGGCGTCTCCGACGATCTGCCCGACCGTGGCCTGTTCGCCCTGGACCGTGGCCGCGTACACGTCGGACAGGTCGAGCGCGCCCTTGGCGGCGGCGAACTGGCGGGTCAGCTCCCTGTTGTTGCCCTCGATCAGGTCGGCGGGCACGTTGGCGGTGTTCAGGCTGGGCAGGAACGACTTCATCGCGGTGCGGCCCTTCCACTGCACCCTGACCTTGACGCCGGTGGCCTTCTCGAAGTCCTTGAACGCCTCGGCCAGCACCTTCTGGTTGGGCTCGCCTTCGGACCACATGCTCCAGACGCGCAGTTCCGCCGCCTTCTCGCCGCTTCCTCCGGAGCCGCAGGCGGTGGCGGCCAGGGGGAGGGCGAGCAGGCTCGCAGCGATTCTTAACCTCATGTTTCTTGCCTCTCGCCAAGTAAGACATAGGACAGACCATCGTGTGTGCTCACGGTACAGCGCAATGCTGGTGGGTCAATAGCCCACTTGACGGACATGTCGCCGAGGCATACATTCCGCTCAATCTTCCGTCCTAGGTCCTACTTGAAAGGACTTATCGTGACTTCAACGGATCGACGGCGTGTGCTGGGGTTGCTGGGAGTGTCGGCTGCGGCGGTGGTTCCGCTGGCCGCGAGCCCTGCTCAGGCCCAGACCCGGTTCAAGGAGAACGAGCTCAACGTCTACCCCGCCTCCGCGTTCGGCGCGGTGGGCAACGGCACCACCGACGACTCCGCGGCGTTACAGCGCGCGATCGACGCCGCCTCCGCCGCCGGCGGCGGGTCGGTGCACCTCGGCGCGGGCAGGCGCTACCTGCTCGGCGCCCCTCTGCGCCTCAAGAACGGGGTGAGCCTGCGGTCGGAGCGGACCAGGGCCACGCTCGTGCTCTCGGCGGGATACAGCCAGAGCCACGTGATCGACGGGAGCGGGCTGTCCGTCGTGGGCCTGCGGAACCTGGCGATCCTCTGCGACGACCGGGCCTCCCTGACGCGGGCCGTACACCTGACGGGCTGCAAGGACGTGCTGATCGAGAACGTGCACCTGGAAGGACTCAAAGCCGGCGCGTACGAACCCCTGCCCGGCACCGCCTCCACCGCGCTGCTGCGCCTGACCGACTGCCACCGCGTCCACGTCGGCGGCTGCCGGATCAGCAAGGCCTACGTCGGGATCAACGTCAACGGCAACGGAACCAACATCACGGTCGACGACTGCGACTTCCAGGACGTCACCCAGTTCGGCCTGCACGTGCTCGGCAACACCGAGTCGCACACCGAGTACCTCACGGTCAGCCGCAACCGCCTCGAACGCATCGGCGGCAAGCCCGGCCAGGTCGGCTACCCGGTCTACATCACCTGCGGCGGCAACAACCCGGCCGCGCACAAGCACCGCTTCGTGCGCGCGATGGACAACCTGGTCATCGGCAACAAGCTCGCCTACGGCCAGGGTGGCAACGCCGACCTGCTCGCCGTCTACGACATCTTCGACGGCATCTTCGAGCGCAACACGCTCTTCTACGGCGGCGACGCCGGCCTGTCCACCGACCGCTGCAGGAAGCTGGTCATCTCCGACAACATCGTCGGCCACTGCAACACCGTCGGCATCAACGTCTGGCAGTCCAACGACGTCACCGTCACCGGCAACGTCGTCTACAACAACCACCAGAACTACGGCGGAGGACTCAGCAACGAGCCGCGCGGCGGCATCAGGACCTACGCCCGCACCGGCTTCAAGGCCGAGAACGTGGTCATCAGCGGCAACCGCAGCTTCGACGACCAGGAGGTCAAGACCCAGGACTACGGCATCTTCATCCACGCCAGGACCCGCGGCGTGGACATCGGCGCCAACACGCTCACCGGCAACAAGGAGGGCATGTTCCGCACCGGCACGCAGGAGGACATCAGCTACTCCTTCACCGTGACGCGCACCGCCGCGCCCACCGAGGGCTGGTGGGAGAAGGGCATGGTCGTGCAGAACCGCAACCCCGCCGCCGGCCAGCCGTTCGGCTGGGTGTGCACCGTCTCCGGCAAGCCCGGCACCTGGCTGCCGCTGCCGGGACCGGCCTGATGGAGCGCCGCGCCCTGTTCGGCGGCACCGCCGCGCTGGCCGCGAGCGGGCTCGTGCTCGCCGCCCCCGGCGACACATCCGGCCTCTACGTAGAACGGCTCGGCCCCCGGCAGCTCATGGTCTGGACCCGCGAGCCCGGCCACCTGTGGATCCGCTACGACCTGCGCCACTTCACCGACACCGCCAAGCGCATGGACGCCTGGCGCATCCAGGAGATCACCGCCGTACGGCAGGCGGGCCCGCCTCCGGCCACGGCCGAGGGCATCCAGCTGGCCACGGCCGCCGCCTACCCGTACGCCATCAAGCCGGCCGGTGCGCCCGACCACTTCGGCGGCCTCCACGGCGACGAGCTCCTGCGGAGCCTGCTCTTCCTCGTGGACGGCCGCGCCGCCGTACCGTCCGGCATCCTCCAGATGGGGGAGTTCGAGCTGGCCCAGGACACTCAGGTCCTCGATCCGGCCGTCGAGGCGCCGACGGTCCTCGGCGACATGAACGTGCGCCACATCTTCACCGCCGCCGGGCTGCGGATCCGGTGGGTGCTGCGCTGGCGGGCCGCGCGTGCCATCGAGTACGCCTACGGGGCCATGCTCCCGGCGGTCAGGGCCGACGGGGTCACCACCCGGTTCCGCTACCTCGACCAGGCGATCGAGCACAAGATCGGCACACCGGGGCATCGGGCGCCGCCGGCCGACAGCTACGGCGCGGAGCTGTACAACACCGTCAACGGGGCGACGATGTCGGTCGAGGTCGAGCCCGGCTTCTTCAACGGCTACGCGCAGTCGGACGGGCGCGGGGTCTGGGTCTACGACGGCGACAAGTACAACAAGGTCTACCCGACCAGGGTCAGCAAGCCGGGCAGCGAGCAGGTGGCGCCCGGGGACATCTGGCGGCTGGACGCGGTCTACCGCATCCGCTACCCGGAATGACCGCTACCCGAATGACCGTTCAGCCGGAACGACCGTTCCGGCTGAACGGCCGGTGAGTAGGTGACCGGGGCGGGAGGGGGATGCGGTATTTTCTCCCTCCCGCCCCGGTTTCCCCTGCCTTTAGCGGCCTCGGAAGGCAGGGAAATCGGAGAACCTCAGGCGGGGCCTGAGGTTCAGGCGGGCCTGGTGGGGGCGCCGCCGTTGCGGGCGGACTCGTACACGGCCAGGACCAGCGCGAGCGCGGCCCGTCCGTCGGCCGAGGTGACCTCGGGGGCGCGCCCCTCGGCGGCCGCGGCGATGAAGTCGGTGAGCTGGGCGCGGTGCGACTCCGGACCCAGGCGGGCCAGGGCGTTCTGAGCCCGGTCCTCCTCGCCCACGCGGAAGCTGGTCGGCACCTCGTTGTCCACGATCGCGTGCCCGGCGTCGCCGTGGACGGAGACGCGCACGCTGGCCCCGCCGTACGCGGCGGTGCTGGCGAAGACGCGGCCGAGCGCGCCGTTCGCGAACCGGACGGCGGCCACGACAGTGTCCTCGACCTCGATGTTCTCGTGCGCGAGCAGCCCCGAGTAGGCGCTGACCGACTCCACCGGCCCGAGCAGGGCCAGCAGCAGGTCCACGACGTGCACGCCCTGGTTCATGAGCGCGCCGCCGCCGTCCATCGCCCAGGTGCCGCGCCAGCCGCCCGAGTCGTAGTACGACTGGGGACGCCACAGCGTGACCTCGGCCGTCCCGGAGGTCAACCGGCCCAGTTCGCCGCGGTCGACGGCCGCCTTCACCGCGCGGAAGGACGGCTCGAAGCGGCGCTGGCTGATCACGGTCACGCTCTTGCCGCTCTCGCGCTCGGCCGCGATGATCCGGTCGGCCGCGGCCAGCGAGATGTCGATCGGCTTCTCGACCACCACGTGCTTGCCCGCCTTCAGCGCGGGCACCGCCACGTCCGCGTGCAGGCCGCTGGGCAGGCAGATCACCACGGCGTCCACGTCGTCGCGGGCGTAGAGCTCCTGCGTCGAGCCGAGCGCCGCGCAGCCGTGCTTTCCGGCGAGCTCCCTCGCCCGCGCCAGGTCGTTGTCGGCGACGGCGACGAGCTCCGCCGTTCCTGCCATGTCCGCGATGAGCCTGGCGTGCAAGCCGCCGATGACTCCGCTCCCGACGATCCCGAACCGCACGGACCACCTCCACGTCGTAACTTATGACCTAGGACTCTAGATGTCTTCCGGGAAATAGGTCAATATGCCGGTATAACGAGAGAAGGAGTGCCCCATGAGGCTCGGACTGATCGGGCTCGACAACACCCACGCCGACCACGCCATCCGCCACCTCAACACCGAGCGCGCCCTCGGCGACGTCCGCATCGTGGCTCTTTGCGGAGGTACGGCGGAGCGCACCGCCCAGCTCTCCGGCCAGGGCGGCGTCGAGTTCGGCGTGGACCGGCCCGAGGACCTGATCGGCCGGATCGACGCGGCCATCGTCATGGACAGGGATGGCGACCTGCACAGGCCTCACGCCGAACCCCTGCTCAAGGCGGGTGTGCCGGTCTTCGTGGACAAGCCCCTGGCCGGATCCTCGGCCGACGCGGAGGCGATCCTGGCCGCGGCCAGGACGGGCGGCGTACCGGTGACCTCCTCCAGTGCGCTGCGCTGGGCGGTGGAGGCGATGCGTGATCGGCTGGAGGCGCTCGGGCCGATCCGCTCCGTGGTCGCCACCGGCCCCGTGCAGCGCGAGAGCCCGTACGGCGGAGTGGCCTTCTACGGTGTGCACGTCGTGGAGATGGCCCTGCACCTGCTGCCCCCGCCCGAGGGCGAGCCGCGGATCTCGGTGCTGCCCGGCGGGGTGCTGGCCGTGGCGCGGGCGGGCGCCGCTCACGCGGTGCTCAACCTGGTCGAGCGCGACGCCGACGGCGCGGTCCCCTTCGCGATCCAGGTGACGGGCACCCGCGGGGTCCTCGCCGAGCAGCCCTCGCTGGGCAAGGACTACACGCTGCCCGCGCTGCGGCGGTTCGCCGAGATGGTGGAGAGCGGAAAGCCGCCCTTGGACGAGGAGGCCCTGCTGGCGCCGGTCCGGCTGCTGGAGACGCTCACCCGCGCAGTACCTCCGCGATGAACACGTCGATCTCGGCCTGCGCCCGCGCGCTGTCCTTGCTGCCCGGCTCGTAGAAGAAGCCGTGCTCGGCGCCCGGCAGCAGCACCACGCGCGCGCCGGGGAGCGTCGCCGCCAGTTCGCGCACGTGCTCGTGCGGGAAGAAGCGCTCCTTGCCGACGACGATGAACAGCATGGGCGGCGCGGTCGCCGGGTCGGCGTGGTGCGCGGGTGAGGCGGCGGCGTAGTCGCCGCCGGCGAGATGCTCGACGGCCGCGCGGATCTCGGGGTCCATCCCCGGCCAGGGCCGCAGGCTCGCGCCCGGCCCGTTGACGCTGACGCACCCGGCGGGCTCCAGGCCGTTGGGCGACAGCGACAGCAGCGTGGCCAGGTGGGCGCCGGCCGAGCTGCCGACCAGGAACACCGGCAGCTCGCCGAGCCCGCGCTCGTCCAGATGGGTCAGGAGGCGCCGGTACCCGTCGGCGACGTCGTCGAGCAGCGCGGGCAGCCGCTCGCCCACCCGGTAACCGAGCGAGGCGCTGATGACGCCGCGCGCCCCGGCCCGCCGCATCTGCCTGTGCCACTGGGCGGCCTCGCCCGCGCGCCAGCCGCCGCCGTGCACGAAGCACAGCGCGTAGGGTGCGTGCGCGGCCGGTGGATGCAGCAGGTCGAGCCGGCGGCGCGGGTGCGGCGGGCCGTCGTACGGCAGGACACGAATGCTCATAGCTAGATCCTAGGTCCTAAGTTTGGAGAACGGCAGATGACGGATGTGCGCATCAGACAGGCCGGTGCCGACTTCAGGGAGGTGATCCTCGACCACCCGCTCAGGCTGGCCGGCGCCACGGTCGACCGGTTCACGCTCGCGGTGGTGACGGCCGAGGTGGAGACCGCGGACGGGCGGTCGGCCGAGGGGAGCGGCGCGAGCGTGCTGTCGGTCCCGTGGGCCTGGCCGCGTTCGCCGCTGAGCTGGCACGCGCGCGACCAGACGTTGCGCGACATGGTCACCGGCCTGTGCGCGGACGCCGGGTCCGCGTCGGGCGACCCGCTGGAGATCTGCGCCGAGCTGGAGACGCGCCTGTCCGGGCCGCGCGGGGTGCCGAGGCTGGCGGCGTCGCTGGTGCTCGGTGCCGTGGACAACGCGGTGCACGACGGCTGGGCCCGCGCGGCGGGCCGCCCGGCGGCCGGGCTGTACCCGGAGGCGCTGGCCGACACCCGCCTGTCGGCCCTGCTGAAGGAGGGGCTCGGCGAGCCCAGGACCCGCCTGCCGGTCCAGCATGTGGTGGGCGTCGGCGACTCGCTCGACGAGGTAGGCGCCTGGCTCGAACGCGACGGCATCCGGCACGTCAAGGTCAAGGTCGCCGGCCAGGACCCGCGGGCCGACGCCGCCCGGATCACCGCGATCCACGCCCTGCTCGGCGGCGGCGGAAGCGTCTCCGTGGACCCGAACGAGGGCTGCCGGAGCGCCGCCGGCGCCGCCGCGATGCTGGACGCCCTGCCGTCCGGGGTCCTGGCCGACGTGGCCTACCTGGAACAGCCCGTACCGAGGGACGCGCCCCCCGACCCTGACGGCATGCGGGAACTGGCCCGCCGCGTCCCCGTTCTGGCCGACGAGTCGCTGGCCGGCGTCGCCGACCTCGACCGGCTCGCGGAGGGCGGCTGGAGCGGCGTGGTCGTCAAGGCCGCCAAGGGCCAGAGCCTCGCCCTGCGCAGCTGGGCCTACGCGAGGGAGCACGGTCTGGCCGTGATGATCCAGGACCTCACCGCCGTGGACCTGGCCCTCGCGCACTCGGCCCGGCTGGCCGCGACACTGCCGTGGTCGTGGCCGCCGTTCGAGTGCAACAGCAGGCAGTACGCGCCGCGGGCCAACGACGGCCTGGCGTTCATGGCGGTCCAGGATGGGCAGATCACCCTGGAGCCACACTATTCCGGCATCCGTTGAAATAGGACCTAGGTCTTTTCTTCTGGTCGATGTCCGCTTAGAGTCGGGGCCGTGCGAGTGGCATGGATAGGCACCGGACTGATGGGCGAGCCGATGGCACGAAGGGTGCTGGAGGCGGGCCATCGGGTCACGGTCTTCAACAGGACACCGGCCAGGGCAGCGGACCTGGCCTCCAGGGGAGCCGAGGTCGCCGAATCGGTCGCCGCGGCCGTGGCGGGCAGCGAGGTGGTGATCACGATGCTGCCCTACCCGGCCGACGTCGAGCGGGTCTACGGCGAGGTCCTCGACCACGCGGGCGCGGACCTGGTCGCCGTGGACTGCTCCACCTCCTCACCGGCGCTGGCGCGGGACCTGGCCGAGCGGGGCGCGGCGCGCGGCGTCGCCGTCCTGGACGCGCCGGTCAGCGGCGGCCCCGCCGGAGCCCAGGCGGGCACCCTGTCGGTGATGGTCGGCGGTGACGCCACGGCCCTGAAGCGGGTCGGGCCGGTGCTCGCCGCCGTCGCCGGCACCGTCGTGCACCACGGCGGGCCGGGCACCGGGCAACTGGCCAAGCTGGTCAACCAGACGCTGGTGGCGGGGGTGACGCTGGCGGCCTGCGAGGCGTACGCGCTGGCCGGGCACGGCGGGCTCGACGTCGAGAAGGTCCTGGCCTCCGTACGGCCGGGCGTGGCCGGCTCACCTCTGCTGGACTTCCTGTGGGGCAAGCTGCGCGCGGGCGACCTGGAGCCGGGCTTCAAGCTCGACCACTTCATCAAGGACCTCACGCTGGCCGGCGAGGCCGGGGGCGGGCTGGAACTGTCCGGGCTGGCCAACGTGATCGAGGTGGCCGAGCGGGTCAGAGCCGTCCACGGCGGCGACCGGGGCACCCAGGCGCTGATCAAGGCGGCCGAATGATCATCGACTCGCACGTGCACGTCGGCACCTGGAAGTACCCCGAAATATCGGCCTACCTCCCGCAGATGGCCGACGTCGACGCCGCCGTCCTCGTCCAGTTCGTCGGCAACACCGACAACTCCTACCTGCTGCGCTGCGCCGAGGCCCACCCCGGCAGGTTCGCCGTCGTCGCCATGGTCGACACCGAGACGCACGGCGCGCCCGGGCACGTCGCCCGCCTGGCCGCATCCCCCCACGTCAAGGGCGTGCGGCTGTGGGCGGCCACCCGTTCACCCGGCCCCGACCCGTACGCGCTGTGGCGGGCCATCGCCGCCGCGGGGCTCGTGGCCAGCGTGCGCGGCCCGCTCGCCGACATCGCGGACCCGGCCTTCGCCACGCTGCTCGACGAGGTGCCCGGCCTCACCGTACGCCTGGAGCACCTCGGCTTCACCACCTACCCCGACGCCGACCCCGCCCACTTCGGCAGCTTCCTGGCGCTGGCCGAACGCCCGCTCGTCCACACCATGTGGGCGGGCTTCTACGCCAACAGCGGCCGGCCGTACCCGCACCCCGACGCCGACCCCTTCCTGCGCGAGGCGGTCGCCGCCTACGGCGCCCGGCGCGTCACCTGGAGCGGCGACTGGAACCGGCCCGACCCCGCGCCGGGCGACTACAAGTCCGCGATCAACCACGTGCTGGAGCGCCCCTACCTCACCGACGAGGACAAGCGCTGGATCCTCGGCGGCGCCTCGGCCGCGCTGTTCGGCATGGGCGGATGACGCCCCGCCTGGGCATCGTCGGTCCCGGCGCCATCGCGGAGCGGCACGCCGCCGCGCTCGCCGCGGCCGGCGCCGACCTGGCCGCCGTCGCCGGTCCCGACCACGGGCAGGCCGCCGCGTTCGCCGCGCGCTTCGGGATCAAGCAGGTGTACGGCACCGCCCGCGACCTCTACGCCCATCCCGGTCTCGACGCGGTCGTCATCGCCACCCCGCACGCCCACCACGCCGCGCAGACCCTGGCCGCGCTTGACGCCGGCCTGCACGTGCTGTGCGAGATCCCGCTGGCCCTGACCCTGGCCGACGCCGAGGCGGTGGCCGAGCGGGCGCGCGCCACCGGCAGGCTGGTCGCGGTGGCGCACACGCTGCGCTTCTGCCGGCCGTACCTGCGGGTGCGGGAGGAGATCGAGCGGGGCGCGCTGAGCGTCACGCACGTGGTGGCGCGCACGCTGATGCTGCGCCAGGACGACACCGGCATGGGCGGACGGCCGCGCGACTGGACCGACGACGTGCTCTGGCACCACGGCGCGCACACCGTGGACGCGGCGCTGTGGCTGCTCGGCGCCCAGCGGGCCGACGAGCGAGGCACCGGCGAAGAGCCCTGGCGGGCCGAGGCGCACGGGGCCCGCGGCGAGCCGTGGCGGGCCGAGGTGCACGGGGTCAGCGGCGAGCCCTGGCGGGGCGGCCCGCCCATGGACGCCGGAGCGGTCCTGCGAACGCCGGGCGGCGCGCTGGCCACGATCGCGCTGTCCTACCACTCGCGGCTGCCCGCCCGCGAGCTGACGGTCATCGGGGAGGACCGCACCCTGCACCTGTCCGGCGGCCTGCTGCGCGAGCACGACGGCACGGTCCTGCTCGACTGCGGCGACCGGATGGAAGCCGACGGCCTGGCCCGCCAGGACGCCGACTTCCTCGAAGCGATCACCCTCGGACGGCCGCCCGGCTGCTCCGCGGCCGACATCCTGCCCGCGACGCGGGTGCTGCACGAGTGGGGAGCACGATGAACGAACTGGCCGCCATGGTCGCCGAGGAGGCCGCGCTGGCGCTGCGCACGGCCAGGCTGGCGCTGCTGCCGATCGGGGCGACCGAACAGCACGGCAGGCACCTGACGCTGGAGACCGACTTCGCCATCGCCGCCGCGTTCGCCCGCAGGCTCGCCGCCGACCTCGGTCCCGACGCGGTGCTGTGCCCCGGCGTGCCCTATGGGCTGTCGGAGCACCACCTGGGCTTCCCCGGCACGATGACGTTGCGGCCAGAGACGTTGCTGGCCCTGCTGCGCGACCTGGCCGAGTCGCTGGCCGAGGCGGGTGTGCGCAAGGTCCTCGTGGTCAACGGCCACGGCGGCAACGTCGACGCCGTACGGCTGGCCGCCCGCGTCCTGCGCCGCGACCACCAGGTGACGATGGCCCACGTCATGTGGGCGGGCCTGGCCGGCGACGTCATCGCCGAACTCATGGGCAGCGAGCGCTACGGCCACGCCTGCGAAGGAGAGACCTCCGTGGCCATGGTGCTCGCGCCGCACCTCGTACGCGCCGACCGGATCGGCCCGCCCGCCGACCCGCTGCCCGTCCTCCCGCACGCCGCCCCGCCCGCGCCGAGGGTGGACCTCGCACTCGCCTACCACCGCCTGTCGGCCACGGGCGCGCTGGGCGACGCCAGGCTGGCCACGCCCGAGATGGGTCACAAGATCGTCGACACCGCCTACGGCCGGGCGCTGGAGTTCGCCCGCGCCTTCGCCGAGGAGGAATGATGCGCGTCCTGGTCGCCGGAGGCTCCGGGGCGGTCGGCGCGCTGGTGCTGCCCGCCCTGGCCGCCCGCCACACGGTGCGCGTCCTGGACCTGCGCCCGCCCGCCGAGCCCGTCGGATACGTGGAGTTCGTCGAAGGCAGCGTCACCGACCCGGCCGCGCTGAAGCGGGCGGCCGACGGCCAGGACGCCCTGCTCTACCTGGCCATGGGCAGGAAGACGGGCTGGCGCGACGGCCTCGAATGGGCGCGTACCCACTTCACCGTCAGCGTGACCGGCCTCTACCTCACCGTCGAGGCCTGCGCCGCGGCCGGCGTCCGGCACGTCGTCTACGCCAGCAGCATGTCCGTCTTCGCCGGATACCAGTCCCGCGACTACAGCACGGACCCCGAGCCCGACAACACCGACGCCTACGGCCTCAGCAAGCGCCTGGGCGAGCAGGTGTGCGCCGCCGCCGTCACCGCCCACGGCGTGACCGCGACCGCGTTGCGCCTGGTCGGGCCGATGGGCGACGACGAGTGGCTGGCGCCGGACGTCTCCCCGGTGATGACGGCGGGCAGCGACGTGGCCGCCGCCTTCCTGGCAGCCCTGGACCGCCCGCGGCCCGCCTTCGCCGCGTACACGATCACCGGCGACCACGAGCGGCGGATCCTCGACTGGACACCGGCGGAACGCGACCTCGGCTGGAGCCCCCGAGCCCGCCGGTGACCGGCCGGTATCGCCCCGATATCCTGTGAGCGACTTGAGGAGGTGAGACCGATTTCCGCAACCGAGACGCGGGCGTTCTCACCAGTGATGTTCGGAGACGCCCGCGGGTAACCCCGAGAGGCGTTTCCGTGTCACCCGAAGAAGTCGTCACCAAGCTCCGTGCCGCCGGCTGCGTGTTCGCCGAGGACGAGGCGGAGCTCATCCTCTCCACCGCCGCCGACCCCGGCGAACTGGCCGCCATGGTGGCCAGGCGGGCCGAGGGCTTTCCCCTGGAGCAGGTCGTGGGCTGGGCGGAGTTCTGCGGTCTGCGCGTCCGCATCGATCCCGGCGTGTTCGTGCCGCGCCGCCGTACCGAGTTCCTGGTACGGCGGGCCGCCGCGCTGGCCCCCGGCCCGGGAGTGATCCTCGACCTGTGCTGCGGCTCCGGCGCCATGGGCGCCGCGCTGGCCGTCCTGACCGGCGGCGAACTGCACGCGGCCGACGTCGACCCGGCGGCGGTCGCCTGCGCGCGCCGCAACCTGGGTGAGAACGTGTACCTGGGCGATCTGTTCGACCCGCTGCCGCCGAGGCTGCGCGGTCGGGTGGACGTCCTGCTGGCGAACGTCCCCTACGTCCCGACCGCCGACCTGGCCCTGCTGCCGACCGAGGCTAGGGACCACGAGCCCCGGGTCACGCTGGACGGCGGCCCCGACGGCCTGGACGTGCTGCGGCGGGTCACCGAGGGCGCGCCGCGCTGGCTGGCCCCCGGCGGGCTGCTGCTGTTCGAGACCAGCGAACGCCAGGCCGGCCAGGCCGTCGACGCGGTCACGGCCAGCGGGCTGAAGGCGCGGGTGCTGCGCTCCGAGGAGTTCCACGCGACGGTGGTCACGGGCCTGTTGCCCTGACGGTCAGGCGGGCAGGCGCAGGGTCACCGAGAGCCCGCCCTCGGGGCGGGGCTTGGCGGTCACGGTGCCGCCGTGGGCCTCGGTGATCGCCCGCACGATCGACAGGCCAAGGCCCGCGCCCCGCCCGGACTGCACCCGGTCGCCGTTGCGCCGGAACGGCTCGAACAGGTCGTCCACCTCGAACGGGGAGACCACCGGCCCGGTGTTCTCGACGGTGACGGTTCCGCCGCCGCCGTACGACTCGCGCAGGGTGATCCACACCTGCCCGCCGCGGATGTTGTACTTGATCGCGTTCTCCACCAGGTTGAACACGCAGCGCTCCAGGAACAGCGGATCGCCCTCGGCCACGGCGGGCCGCAGGTCCTCGACGATCGTCACCCCCCGCTTGGCCGGCGTGAGCTCCAGCGCGGTGCGTACCACCCGCTCCAGCTGGACGGGTTTGCGGGTGGTCAGCTCCTGCTCCGACTGCGCGAGCAGCAGCAGGCCCTCGATCAGCCGCTCGTAGCGCGCGTTGGTGCCGAGCAGCGCCCTGGCCAGCGCCTTCAGGTCGGGAGAGGCCTCCGGCTCCTCCAGCGACACCTCCAGCACCGTCCGGTTGATCGCCAGCGGGGTGCGCAGCTCGTGCGAGGCGTTGGCGATGAACCTGCGCTGCGCGTCGAAGACCCGGTGCAGTCGGCCGAGCATCGCGTCGAAGGTGTCGGCCAGCCGCTTGACCTCGTCCTGCGGGCCCTCCAGCGCGATCCGCTCGTGCAGCGTGCTCTCGGACAGGCGCTGCGCGGTCTCGGTCACCCTGTTCAGCGGCTTCAGCGCCCGGTCGGCGACCAGGTAGCCGATGACCACCGCGGCCAGCCCGATCATCACCATGGCGCTGACCGACCACTGCAGGATCTCGTTGAGCGCCTTGTCCGCGCGCTGTCCCACCTCCGCCTGCGCCTGAACCTGGGCCTGGAAGAACAGGGCGTCCTTGGTCTGGGCATTGGTCTGGGGCGGCGGCGGCCCGGTGCCGATGACCTTGACGAACTTCGCGTCAAGCGAGCGGGCGGTCAGCAGATAGGTGATCCACAACAGTGCCGAACCGGCGACGAAGAACAGGCCGCCGTAGATCAGGGTGAGCCGCATGCGCAGCCCGAGCCGCTTCACAGGCGATACCCCTGGCCGGGAACGTTCGTGATCACGCCGGGCGCGCCGAGCTTCCTGCGCAGCGAGGTCAGCGTGACGCGCAGCACCCCCGTGCCGCTCTCCGCGAACTCGTCCCACACGCTCTTGCGCAGCCCGGTCGACGTGATCAGCTCGCCGTCCGCGCGCAGCAGCTCGTGCAGCACGTCGAACTCCTTGCGGTTCAGGCTCACGTCCCTGCCGTCGCGGGTGACCGTACGGCAGGCCGGGTCCAGCCGGATGCCCGCCCGCTCGACGACCGGCGCGCTCGCCCGGCCCGTACGGCGGGCCAGCGTACGCACCCTGGCCACCAGCTCGGCGAACGCGAACGGCTTCACCAGGTAGTCGTCCGCGCCGAGCGTCAGCCCGTCCACCCGGTCGTGCAGCTGCCCGGCGGCGGTGAGCATGATGATCCGGCTGCGCGCCATGAGCTCGCGGCAGACGTCGTCCCCGTGCACCTCGGGCAGGTCCCGGTCCAGCACGATGACCGAGTAGTCGACGTAGGAGGCCAGATCGAGCGCCTCCTGCCCGTCGTAGGCCACGTCGACGGCCATCGCGTTCAGCCGCAGCCCCCGCGCGATGGCGTCGGCCATCTGTTCCTCGTCTTCCACGACAAGCACCCGCATGCTGCAAAGACTCACCGACGCGGTGTTAGCGGGGAGTAAGTCCGGCGGCTTATCCGCGTTTAGCACCCGCTCCGATGAAGTGCGGTGCCATGAACCTTCGCCTCATTCCGGCCGCAGCGGCCATGCTCCTGGCGCTCGCCGCCTGCGGCTCGACCAGCGCCACCACCGGCACCGGCGCCACCACCGCCGGCGCCTCCGCCAGCCCGTCCGGCAACGCCCGCGACGCCCAGCTCAAGTTCGCCCAGTGCATGCGGGAGAACGGCGTCGAGATGGACGACCCCGCCGAGGACGGCCGTATCCAGTTCAAGGTCGGTCAGGGCACCGACCGCTCCAAGGTCGAGAAGGCGCAGAAGGAGTGCCAGAAGCACCTCAAGGGCGTCATGGGCGACCAGGGCGGGGCCATGGACCCGAAGCGCCGCGACCAGATGGTGAAGTTCGCCCAGTGCATGCGGGAGAACGGCATCAACGTCCCCGACCCCACGGCCAACGGCGGCATCATGATGACCGGCGGTCCCGGCGACGAAGAGAAGATGAAGAAGGCCCAGGAGGCCTGCAAGAAGTTCCAGCCGGGCGCGGAGAAGCAGTCGTGAGAAAGCTCCTGGCAGCGGCGGCGGTCGCGCTCGTGGGCGCGGCCGCCGCGTGGACGGCGACAGCCGTACTGAGTGACAGTGGCACGGGAACGGCGGCGCCCACCCGCCCGCCTGCGCCGGCCACCGCGGAGATCACCAAGCAGGACCTCGTCGACACCCAGACCGTGGACGGCACGCTCGCCTACAACGACGAGCGCGCCATCACCACCGACGCCCGGGGCACCGTGACCTGGGTGCCGGAGGAAGGCACGCTGGTCAAGCGCGGCCGCTCGCTGCTCAAGGTGGACCGCAAGCCCGTCACGCTCATGTACGGCAAGCTGCCCCTCTACCGCACCCTGGAACGCGGCGTCGAGGGCCCGGACGTGACCCAGCTGGAGCGCAACCTCAAGGCGCTCGGCTACGGCGACGACCTGACCGTCGACGACGAGTTCACCTACGCCACCTACCTGGCCGTCCTCGAATGGCAGGAGGACCGCGACCTGGAGGAGACCGGCAGGGTCGACGCCACGCAGGTCGTCTTCCAGCCCGGCGAGGTACGCGTCGGCGACGTCAAGGCCACCGTCGGCGGCAAGGCGATGCCCGGCCAGGAGGCGCTCAAGGTCACCGGCACCCAGCGGCTCGTCCACGTCGACCTCGACACCGACGAGCAGCATCTGGCCAGGAAGGGCGCCAAGGTCACCGTCGAGCTGCCCGGTGGCGAGCGGGCCAAGGGCAAGATCACCGAGGTCGGCACCGTCGCCCAGACCTCCGGCCGCGACGACGACAAGACGACCACCATCGACGTGGACATCACGCTGAACAAGAAGCCCAAGACCAAGCTCGACCAGGCGCCCGTGGACGTGGAGCTGGAGAGCAAGCGGGTCAAGGGCGTGCTGACCGTCCCGGTCGAGGCGCTGCTGGCCACCCGCGAAGGCGGCTTCGGCGTCGAGGTCGTCGACGGTTCCGGCAGCCGTGTGGTGCCGGTCGAGCTCGGCGCGTTCGGCAGCGGCCGGGTCGAGGTCACCGGCTCAGGCCTCGCGGAGGGCATGAAGGTCGGGGTGCCCACGGCATGAGCGTCATCGAGCTCCGCGAGGTGACCAAGACCTACAACGGCGACGTGCACGCGCTGCGCGGCGTGGACCTCAAGGTCGACTACGGCGAGCTGGTCGCGATCGTCGGGCCCTCCGGCTCCGGCAAGTCCACGATGCTCAACCTGATCGGCACGCTCGACCGGCCGACCAGCGGGATGGTACGCATCGCCGGGCACGACATCTCCAAGCTGAGCGACCGTGAGCTGTCGGCGCTGCGCGCCAAGAACCTGGGCTTCGTCTTCCAGCAGTTCCACCTGGCGCCCGGCGTCAGCGCGCTGGACAACGTGGCCGACGGCCTGCTCTACACCGGCACGCCCCGGCGCGTACGCCGCGAGAAGGCCGCCGCGGCGCTCGAACGCGTGGGCCTGGGCCACCGGCTCGGCCACCGGCCCAACCAGCTGTCCGGCGGCGAGCAGCAGCGGGTGGCCGTCGCCAGGGCGGTGGCGGGCGACCCGCCGCTGCTCCTGGCCGACGAGCCGACCGGCAACCTCGACTCCGCCTCCGGTGCCGAGGTCCTGCGCATCCTGGGCGAACTGCACGCCTCCGGCACCACCATCGCGATCATCACCCACGACATGGACGTGGCCGCCTGGTGCCCGCGCCAGGTCAAGGTGCGGGACGGAGCCGTGTCATGAAGCCCGCCAGGCTCAGCCCGTCGGACGTCCTCCGGGTCGGCGCGGCCGGCCTGCGCAGCCGTCCGACCAGGGTGGTGCTGTCCGCGCTCGGCATCGCGATCGGCATCGCCACGATGATCGCGGTCATCGGGATCTCGTCGTCCTCCAGGGAGCAACTGCTGCGCCAGCTCGACCAGCTCGGCACCAACCTGCTCACGGTCTCGGCCGGGCAGACGCTCTTCGGCCAGCAGGCCCAGCTGCCCGAGGACGCCGCGGGCATGGTCGAGCGCATGGAGCACGTGCAGACCGCCGGGGCCACCGGCGCCATCAAGACGAGCGTGCGCAGGACCGGCCACATCCCTGAGGCGGTCACCGGGGGCATCGCCGTACAGGCTGCGACGGTTCCGCTGCTCAAGACCCTGGAAGGCAGCGTGGTGGAGGGGGCCTGGCTCAACGCCGCCACCGGCCGCCAGCCGGCCGTCGTGCTCGGCGCCAAGGCCGCGGAACGGCTGGGCATCACCAGAACCGGCGTGCGGGTGTGGATCGGCAACCGCTGGTTCACCGTCCTCGGCATCCTCGGCCCGATGCCGCTGGCACCGGAGATCGAGCGCTCCGCGCTGGTCGGCTTCTCCGCCGCCGAGAAGTATCTGGGCTTCGACGGTCACCCGACCACCATCTACGAGCGCTCCGACGACGCGGCGGTCGGCGCGGTCCGCGAGGCGCTGCCCCGCACCGTCAACCCGGAGAACCCGAACGAGGTGGAGGTCAGCCGTCCTTCCGACGCGCTGGCCGCCAAGGCCGCCGCCGCGGGCGCCTTCACCAACCTGCTTCTCGGCCTGGGCGCGGTGGCCCTGCTGGTGGGCGGGGTGGGAGTGGCCAACACCATGGTCATCTCCGTCCTGGAACGCCGCAAGGAGATCGGCCTGCGCCGCTCACTGGGCGCCACGAGGGGACAGGTCCGCGTCCAGTTCCTGGCCGAGTCGCTGCTGCTGTCGGCGCTGGGCGGAGTCGCGGGGGCCTTCCTGGGCGCCGTGGCCACCGTCGGCTACGCCGTCTCCCGCGACTGGCCGCCCGTGGTCCCGCCCTGGGCGATCGGCGGCGCCGTGGCCGCCACCCTCCTCATCGGCACCATCGCCGGCATCTACCCGGCCATGCGCGCCGCCCGCCTGTCCCCAACCGTCGCCCTGACGGTCTAGCGATGGCGGCATCTCTTCCAGCGCGGCCCGGAGCCGATCGGCCCCTGGGCCGCGCGGGGCGGCGGGCAGGACTGTAGGCGGTCAGGCGGTGCGGGCGATGGCCTCGGTGATGGACTTCATGCCGTGGCGGCGCAGCCGGCGGCTCAGCTGGCGGTTGATGCGGGAGGGCCAGAACGGGCCGTTGTAGATCCAGCCCGTGTAGCCCTGGACCAGGGTGGCGCCGGCCAGCAGGCGTTCCCACACGTCGTCCACGTCCTCGACGCCGCCCACGGACACCAGCGTGAGGCGGTCGCCGACCCTGGCGCGCAGGCGGCGCAGGACCGCCAGCGAACGCGCCTTCAGCGGGCGGCCGGACAGGCCGCCCTGCTCTCCGTCGTGCCTGATCGTGGTGTTGGTCGCGATGATGCCGTCGAGCCCCAGCTCAAGGGCGAGGTCCGCCACGGCGTCGACGTCCTCGTCGGCGAGGTCCGGCGCGATCTTCACCAGCAAAGGTGTACGGCGCGCCGTCCCGTCGGCCACCTCCTTCACGGCCGACAGCAGGGGCCGCAGCAGCTCGACCGCCTGCAGGTTCCGCAGCCCCGGGGTGTTGGGCGAGCTCACGTTGACCACGAGGTAGTCGGCCAGCGGCGCGAGCCGCCTGGCGCCGGCCACGTAGTCGGCGGCGGCGTCGGACTCCGGCACCACCTTGGTCTTGCCGATGTTGACCCCGATCACCACCGGCAGCCCCCGCGGACGGCGCAGCCGCCGCTCGGCCGCGGCGGCGCCGTGGTTGTTGAACCCCATCCGGTTGATGATCGCGGCCTGCCCGACCCGGCGGAACAGCCTCGGCCGGGGGTTGCCCGGCTGCGCGTGGGCGGTGATGGTGCCGACCTCGACGTGCCCGAATCCGAGCGCGGAGATCGCCTCGGCGCAGGCGGCGTCCTTGTCGAACCCGGCGGCCAGCCCGAACGGCCCGGGGAAGTGCACCCCGAACGCGCTGACCCGCAGCGCCGGGTCGTGCGGCGCGAGCCATCGGTGCAGCAGGCGCTTGGCGAACGGCAGCGCGGACAGCACGGCCAGCGCGCGGACGGTGGCGTGGTGCACGCTCTCGGCGTCGAAGCGGCGCAGGACGAGCGTGAAGAAGAGGCGGTACATCACAGGTCAGGCTACCAATCCGGCCTCGTGGGCGATGATCGCGGCCTGCACTCTGTTGCGCACGCCGAGACGGGTCAGGATGGCGCTCACATACGCCTTGACGGTGCCCTCGACGATGAAGAGCCTGGCGGCGATCTCGGCGTTGGAAAGTCCGGCGCCGACGAGGGCGAGGACCTCGCGTTCGCGTTCGGTGAGCGGCTCGATGCGGTCGCGGGCCGCGGCGCCGCGCGACATCTGGCCGCCGGCGAGCTGGGTGATGACCCGCTGGGCCACCTTGGGCGAGAGGTAGGCGGCTCCGCCGGCGACGGCGTGGATGCCGGCCAGGAGTTCGCGCGGGTCGCCGGACTTGAGCAGGAAGCCGCCGGCGCCGACGTCGAGCGCCTTGGCGATGTAGTCGTCCTCGCCGAACGTGGTCAGGATGACGACCGCGCTGCCCGGCGCCGCCCGGCGGATCTCGGCGGCGGCGGCCAGGCCGTCCATCCTGGGCATGCGGATGTCGAGCAGGACCACGTCGGGGTGGTGGCTGATGGCCAGGTCGACGGCCTCCTTGCCGTCGGCGGCCTCGGCGACCACCTCAAGCTCGGGATCGGTGCCGAGGATGGCCTTGATGCCCGCCCTGATCATGGCCTCGTCGTCGGCGAGGAGGATGCGAATCACGGTCTCTATCTTGGCCCCTGGCAGTGCCGTACAAGAGGGAGGTCCGGCGGGCGGTATCGTCCGACGCATGAGCACTCACTATGACGTCGTCGTTCTCGGCGCTGGACCCGGGGGATACACGGCTGCGGTCCGCGCCGCCCAGCTTGGCCTCAAGGCTGCGGTCATCGAGGAGAAGTACTGGGGTGGCGTCTGCCTGAACGTGGGCTGTATCCCGTCCAAGGCGCTGCTGCGCAATGCCGAACTGGCCCACATCTTCACCAAGGAGGCCAAGACCTTCGGCATCAGCGGCGAGGTCACCTTCGACTACAGCGCCGCCTTCCAGCGCAGCCGCAAGGTGGCCGACGGCCGGGTCAAGGGCGTGCACTTCCTGATGAAGAAGAACGGCATCACGGAGTACAACGGCCGTGGCCAGTTCCTCGACGCCAACACCCTGCAGGTGAACGGCGAGACGGTCACCTTCGGCCACTGCATCATCGCGGCCGGCGCCACCACCCGGCTCATCCCGGGCACCTCGCTGTCGGAGCGGGTCGTGACGTACGAGGAGCAGATCCTCAGCGAGGACCTGCCGGGCAGCATCATCATCGCGGGCGCGGGCGCCATCGGCGTCGAGTTCGCCTACGTGCTGCACAACTACGGCGTCAAGGTGACGATCGTGGAGTTCCTCGACCGGGTCGTGCCGCTTGAGGACGAAGAGGTCTCCGCGGAGCTGGCCAAGCGCTACAAGCGGCTCGGCATCGAGGTGCTCACCTCGACCCGCGTGGAGAACATCGAGGACACCGGCTCCTCGGTCAAGGTCACGGTCACCCGCGACCAGCAGACCCAGGTGCTCGAAGCGGACAAGGTCCTGCAGGCGATCGGCTTCCAGGCGCGGGTCGAGGGCTACGGCCTGGAGAAGACCGGGGTCGCGCTCACCGACAGGGGCGCCATCCAGGTGGACGGCCGGGGCCGTACCAACGTGCCGCACATCTACGCCATCGGCGACGTCACGGCCAAGCTCATGCTGGCGCATGCCGCCGAGGCCATGGCGGTCGTCGCGGCCGAGACGATCGCGGGCGCGGAGACCATGGAGATCGACTTCGCGATGGTGCCGCGGGCCACGTACTGCCAGCCGCAGGTCGCCAGCTTCGGATACACCGAAGCCCAGGCCCGCGACCTGGGTTATGACGTCAAGGTGCAGAAGTTCCCGTTCACCGCGAACGGCAAGGCCCACGGCCTGGGCGACGCCAACGGCTTCGTGAAGATCATCGCGGACGACACCCACGGCGAGATCATCGGCGCCCACCTGATCGGCCCCGAGGTCACCGAGCTGCTGCCCGAGCTGACCCTGGCCCAGCAGTGGGACCTCACCGTGCATGAGGTGGGACGTAACATCCACGCCCACCCCACGCTCGGCGAGGCCGTCAAGGAGGCCGTCCACGGTCTGGCCGGCCACATGATCAACATGTAGGTGCCTACAGGTAGGCGATGCCGACGCCGACCAGCACGACCGAGGCGAAGCCGGCCACCGCTCGCAGCGTGTTCCACCCCGTCCACCGGGGCGAGTACTCCGGGTAGGTCATCGTGCCCGCGTCGAGCTTGTTGTTCATCGGCACGTTGATGGCGACGGTGACCAGGAACGAGCCGACGAAGTTGACGCCCGCGGCGAGGAAGAACCACAGGGCGGCCGGGGAACCCGCGAGGAACCCGGCCGCCAGGGCCGCGACCGGAGCCCCCATGAAGGGGATGTAGAGCCACGGGTTGAGGATCTTCCGGTTGATGCTCCGCATGGCCGTCTCGGCCTGGGCGGGGTCGATCGCGTTGAGTCCGGGCATGACCGACATCGAGAAGGTGTAGAAGAGGCCGGCGATGGCGCCGTGCAGGACGAGAGTGATCAGAGCGAGTGTCATCATGCGACTATCGTGGCGTACTCGCCCTGAGACGGTCCATGGTCTGAACGCTTGATCGCATACGAGCGCGTCTACTTCATCCGGGCCGCCATGCCGTCGATCAACAGGTCGAGCCCGTACTCGAACCGGGCCTCCCCGTCGGGGTCGGTCAGCTCGTCCACATAGGTCACGAGCATGGGAAACCGCTCGGGCGGCAGCGATCTGTAGTAGTCCTTGATCTGGCCCACGAAGCTGTTGAGGTAGGCTTCCCGGTCGTTCAGGCCCTTGGCCCGCATCCGCGCGTAGTGCTGCGAGCCTTCGTAGGCGTCGCCGGCGATGTACAGCGACAGCCGGTCCACCCCGAACGAGGCGTCGCGCGGATCCATCCCCGCCGAGATCAGCAGCGTCATCATGTACTCGCCGAGCCGCAGCGCGTTGGGCCCGGTCGGCACGGTCGCCATGGCCGCCCTGGCGATGTCGGCGTGGCGGCCCAGGACCCGGTGCGACTCCATCGCGTACTCACGCAGTTGCGCCTTCCAGTTGGCCGGGTCGGCCTCGCCTACCTCGATCTCGCCGAGAACCAGGTCGTAGATCAGCTCCAGTAGTTCGTCCTTGCTGGACACGTGCGCGTACAGCGAGGCCGGGCCCGTGTCGAGCTCCTGGGCGACTCTGCGCATGCTCAGCGCGTCGAATCCTTCCGCGTCGAGGATCCGCAACCCGGTCTCCACGATCAACGCCTGACTGAGCTGCTGCTTCACCGGCCTGGGTGACTTGCGCCACGGCGGGGTGGGCAATGACGTCATGTTTCCTCCTCCCGGAACAGTGTACTTGACACGAACGCCGTTCGTCATTAGAACAGTGTCCGTACACGAACGCTGTTCGTCCTAAGAACGTTGTTCCTGCCAAGGAGTTCGCATGACCGTCACCGCCCCCGCGGAGACCTCCACCGGCACCCAGCCCTACAGATGGCGCTGGGTCGCCCTCTTCGTCATCCTCGCCGCCGAGGTGATGGACCTGCTCGACGCGCTGATCACCACGATCGCCGCCCCGACCATCCAGCGTGAGCTGGGCGGCTCGAACGCGATGGTCCAGTGGCTGACCGCCGGCTACGCGCTGGCCATGGCCGTCGGCCTGATCACCGGAGGCCGCCTCGGCGACCTCTACGGCCGCAAGCGCATGTTCGTGATCGGCGCCTTCGGCTTCACCGCCGCCTCACTGCTGTGCGGCATCAGCGGCACCCCCGAGATGCTGATCGTCTTCCGCGTCGTCCAGGGGTTGTTCGGCGCCGTGATGATCCCCCAGGGCCTCGGCCTGATCAAGGAGATGTTCCCGCCGAAGGAGATCGGCAAGGCGTTCGCCGCCTTCGGGCCCGTCATGACCATCTCGTCCGTCGGCGGCCCCGTGCTGGCCGGCTGGCTCATCGACGCCGACCTCTTCGGCACCGGCTGGCGCATGATCTTCCTGATCAACCTGCCGCTCGGCCTGGCCGCCGCGTTCGCCGCGATCAAGTTCCTGCCGGAGTACAGGCTCTCCAACGCCACCAAGCTCGACCTCGTCGGCATGCTCCTGGTCTCGGTGGCCGCGTTCCTGCTGATCTTCCCGCTCATCCAGGGACAGGAGCACGACTGGCCCGCCTGGACCTTCGTCTCCATGGCCGCCTCGATCGTCGTCTTCGCCCTCTTCGGCCGCTACGAGAGCGCCCGCGTCCGCGACGGCAAGGACCCGCTCGTCGTGCCCGCCCTCTTCCGCAAGCGCGCCTTCACCACCGGCCTGGTCGCCGGGCTCGCGTTCTTCTCCGGCATGGTCGGGTTCGGCGTGGTCTTCAACCTGTTCACCCAGGTCGGTCTCGGCTGGGGACCGCTCCAGGCCGGCATGGCCGGCCTCCCGCAGGCCATCGGCGGCGTGATCGGCTTCGGCCTCGCGATGTCCGGCCTGCAGGCCAGGTTCGGCCGCGGCCTCATGCAGGCCGGCTCGGTCGTGATGGCGCTCGGCGCGGCCGTCCTCGCCCTGTTCATCCACCTGAACGGCACGCAGATCGGCTACTGGGAGCTGGCCCCCGGGCTCGCCCTGGTCGGCATCGGCATGGGCCTGACCATGGCCCCGTTCTTCGACATCATCCTGGCCGGCGTCGAACCCCACGAGTCCGGCTCGGCCTCCGGCACCCTCACCGCCGTCCAGCAGCTCGGTGGCGCGCTCGGCGCCGCCGTACTCGGGACGCTGTTCTTCAACCTGCTCAAGAGCCGGATGGCCTTCCCCGACGCGCTCCAGATCACGATCGCCGTGGAGATCGGCCTGCTGGCCGCCACGTTCGCGCTCTCGTTCCTGCTCCCCAGGTTCGCCCGCGAAGAAGGACACTGAGGTTGTACGGCAAGCGCCCTCGTCATACCGGCCGGGGGCATACGCTTGTTCCCATGAGCACCACGTACACCGTCACCGGCATGACCTGCGGCCACTGCGTCGCCTCCGTGAAGGAAGAGGTGGGGGAGGTCCCCGGCGTCACCGCCGTGGACGTCGACCTGGCCTCCGGCCGCGTCTCGGTCACCGGCGCGGCCGACGACTCCCTCGTCCGCGCCGCCATCAAGGAAGCCGGCTACCAGGTCGCCTGACTCACATGCTGGGCCGGGTGGAGGTGGCGCTCTCCGCCATCTGTTCCACGTGGTCCATGACGTCGGACACCGACACCACGCCCGGCCGGTGGGGACGGCGGCGCTGCCACGGCTTGGGCCCCTCCAGCGGCCGGTACTCCACCCCGAGCGCGTCCAGCCGCCCCAGGTGGGCGCGGAGCCGTTCGGGGAAATCGGGGCCCGCGGCGCCCGACCAGCCCACCTCGGCCAGCGCGCACGCCCGGGGCCACGCCTTGTAGTCCAGCGTGCGGGCGTCGGGGATGCGCTCGCTCCACAGCTGCGCCTGCGGCCCGAGTACGTGCCTGCGCTCCGCGAGCGACCAGGTGGCCGGCGCGGGGTCGAAGGCGGCCACGTCGGCGACGGTGACCGTGTCGCCGATCGCCATCGGCTCGTCGGACGAGGCGGCCTCGGCGTAGTCGAAGTACAGCGGGAAGACCGGCGTGGCCACCACGTCGTGGCCGGCCGCCGCGGCCCGCCGGCCGACCGGCATGCCGCGCCACGGCATGACGAGCGTGTCCGGCCGCAGGTCACCGGCGACGAACGCCTCGTCCCACACCACGGCCCGCGTCCCCCGCTCGGCCAGCACGTCCGCCAGCCGCCGCAGGAACCACGCGTGCAGCGCCGCCACCGACTCCAGCCCCAGCTCCCGCGCGTAGGCGGTGATCTCGGGGGAGGCGTCCCACTGGTCGAGGACGACCTCGTCCCCGCCGACGTGCACGTACGGCGTCTCGCCCAGCGCGCCCAGCAGTTCGTCGAAGATCGTGGTGAGGAAGTCGACCGTCGGCGGCAGCGGCGACAGGATCGCGGGGGAGATGCCCCACCGCTCCAGCACCTCGACCGGCTCGCCCGTGGCCCCGAACTCGGGGTAGGCGGCCAGGATCGCCGACGCGTGCCCCGGCACGTCGATCTCCGGCACGATCGTGACCGCCCGCGCCCGCGCGTACGCGGCGATCTCCGCGAGGTCGTCCAGCGTGTAGTAGCCGCCGTGCGGGAGGTCGTCGAACGACTCGGGCTCCCGGTAGTGGTGCGTCGCGGTGCGCGGGCGGTGCGAGGCCACCTCGTGCAGGCGCGGGAAGGCCCGGCTCTCCACCCGCCAGCCCTGGTCGTCGACCAGATGGAGGTGGAGCCGGTTCAGCTTGTGCACGGCCATCAGGTCGACGACGCGCAGGAGCTCCCGCTTGGGGAAGAAGTGCCGGGCCACGTCCACGTGCAGGCCGCGCCAGGAGTAGCGCGGCGCGTCCTCGATCCGCACGCCGGGCACCCGCCACTCCGCCCCCGGCGTACGCCGGTAGGAGGCGTTGGGCAGCAACTGGTGCAGCGACTGACCGGCGTAGAACGCCCCCGCCCGGTCGCCGGCCGAGATCTCGACGCCCCGCGAGCCTGCCGTCAGCCGGTACGACTCGGGCCCCAGGGCCGGGTCGAGCCGGATGTCGACGGCGCCGGAGTCGCCCGGCCGCAGGTCGAGGACGGGCAGCGCCAGGCGTACCGCCTCGACGAGGTCGGCGGGGCCGGACACCACGGCGCCCGTGGTCAGCTCGTAGGAGCCGGACAGCTGGCTGAGCAGATTGGGGCGAGGAATCATGCCTTGAGATACTGCTGCAACCCGTTGGCCAACGCCAACGCGATGCGCTGCCGGAACTCGGGGTCGCGGAACTTCGCCGCCTCGCCGGCGTTCTTCATGTTCCCGCACTCGACGAAGATCTTCGGCACCGTCGACAGGTTGAGGCCGCCGAGGTCGTTGCGGAAGTCGAGGGCGTCCTTGCCGATGTAGGTCGAGTACGGCAGGCCCGTGCCGGTCTTGAACGCCTGCCGTACCGCCAGGCCGAGCTTCTTGGAGTCGCCCACCACCGGGTCCACCGGCCCGTTGATCTTCTCGGGCATGATCACGTGGAAGCCCTTGTTGCCCGGCGAGGAGCCGTCGGCGTGCACCGAGAGCGCGGCGTCGGCCTTGGCCTTGTTCCCGATCGCCGCGCGCTGGGTGATGCACGGGCCCACGCTGTCGTTGTCGGCCCTGGTCAGCTTCACGCTCGCGCCGCGCTGCTTGAGGATCTTGACCAGGCGGTTGGACACGTCCCAGGTGAAGGCCGCCTCGGTGTAGCGGTCGGCGGTCTCCGTGCCGGTGGTGTCGCAGGCCTTCCACTTGGTCAGCACGTTCACCTTGCGGTTGACGGCCCTGGGGTCGCGGAAGTTGCCGCCGTTGTGGCCGGGGTCGATGACGATGACCTTGCCGTCGAGCGGCTTCCTGGCCTCGATGGTCGTGGCTTGCGCGGGTTGCTGTGGCTGCGCCGACACGGCCAGCCCCTGACCGCCCGCGGCGTCACTGTTGGCGACGCCGCCACAAGCGGTGGCGGTCAGGCCGAGCAGGGCGAGAACGGTGGCAGGTAGAGCACGCATGAGCTCCAAGGTACGTCACGATCCGGTATCACCAGACGTGTTCCCCCACTTCCTGCCGCTGGAGGAGGGCCGCGAGGTCCCTCGCGTCCTCCGCGTCGAGGCCGAGGACCACGCGCGGGCGGCCCCACGGATGGTCGAGGGAGTGGGCGACGTAACTGGCCACGGACTCGGCGCCGACGTCGCTCCCCCTGCCCCTGCCGGCGCGCCAGTGTGCCCAGGCGCGTTCGAGCTCGGCCGCCGCGCGCTGGGCACAGGACACCAGTTCTGGATCACGCATGACTGTTCCCCCCGGAAATGACGCCATGACGCTGACGAGTAAAGCGGGGAGACTCGCCATGGCATCCGGGATTGACCAGCCCTTGGGTAGCTCTTTAGGCCGGTCCCGTGCTCCGCCGTACGATCAGCTCGGGGGTGACCTCGCGCAGCCGGGAGGCCTTCGCGGGGTCGCCGATGCGGTCGCTGAGCAGAGCGGCGGCCGAGCGGCCCATCGTACGTCTGGGCAGGTCGACCGAGGTGAGTGAGATGTGGCGTGAGGCCGCGAGATGCGTGTTGTCGTAGCCGATCACCGACAGATCCTCGGGGATGCGCAGCCCCAGATCCGCCGCCGCCGACATGACACCAAGCGCGACCATGTCATTGGCCGCGAAGATCGCGGTGGGCCGCGGCTCACGGGTGAGCAGCGCCGTCGCCGCCTCCCTGCCGCTTTCCTCCGAGCACTCGGCGTGCTCGACCATGATGTACGGCGCCAGCGCGTGCCGCCGCATCGCGACCAGATACCCCTCGCAGCGCGAGGAGCGGTTGCCCTCGATGTGGGCGATGCGTTTGTGGCCGTGTTCGACCAGGTGGTCGATGGCCAGCCGGGCGCCGAGTTGATCGTCGTCGACCACGATGTCGACGCCGTCGAGCTCGATGTCACGTTCCCCTACGACGACCGTGGGCGTGTACGAGGTCGCCTCGATGAGGGTTTCGTTGGTCGGGGCTATGCCTAAGAGCACGAGGCCGTCGACGCGGAGCTCCAGGAAGGCTTCCACCGCTTCGTCCTCGAACGCGGGGTCCCACTGGCTGTTGCCGATCAGCATGCGTAGCCCGTCGCCGTGCAGACTTTCCTGGAGGCCGTCCAGGAACTCGGCGTAGAACGGGTTGTGTAGGTCGGCGACGAGCGCGCCGACGAGATGGGTACGGCCTTCGACGAGGCTGCGCGCCACGGCATTGGGGCGGTAGCCGAGCTCGCGTGCGGCGGCCAGCACCGCCTGTCGCCGATGCTCGCTCACGTGGGGGGACCCACGCAGCACGAGTGAGACGAGCGATTTCGAGACGCCTGCTCGCTCGGCGACGTTGCGGATGGTTGGCCTGGGCCGGGGCAGGGTGTCTACCTCGGCGACGGTCGTGTTGACGGGCGGTCCTGACATGTGTCTCCCCCGCGATGCGGATACGGGCACCTGCCTCACAGAACGATCGAGTTCGCCGCAGGGTACGGCTTTCATGAGGTAAGCCTGATGTCGGCCCCGACGGCAGGCGGCCGTTATTGGGCATGGAGTCGGATACTGTGCAGGTGTGACACCCGGGAAGTCCTCCGCCGAAGCAGCGCGCCCTGCGCGGCGCAGGCTCAGCGTCGACCGGCGTCGCGAAGAGCTCATGGCCGCGGCCCTTGAGCTGTTCAGTAAGCGCGATGCGGAAGACGTCTCCATCGACGACGTGGCCAGCGCCGCGGGCGCCTCACGGGCGCTCGTGTACCACTATTTCGGCGGCAAGCAGGAGCTCTATGTCGCCGCGCTGAAAAGCGCGGCACAACAGCTGGAGTCCCGGCTTCGGCCGCAGGAGGGCGGCAGGCCGCTCGACGAGCTGGCCGCCGGGCTCAGGCGCTACTTCGACTTCGTGGAAGAGCACGCGGCCGGGTTCGCCGCGCTGCTGCGCGGGGGGCCGGCCAACCGGGCCGGCGAGGTCGGCGAGATCGTCGACGGGGTCCGGCAGCGGTTGTTCCGCCTCATCCAGAAGCAGATGCGGGTCGAGCAGCCCTCGCCGGTGCTGCGCACCACGATCGTGTCCTGGATCGCCTCCGTGGAGACGGCCGGGCTGGACTGGCTGGAGCACCGCGACATCGAGCGTCCCGTGCTGGAGAAGATGCTCGTGGACCACATGATCGCGTTGCTCGGCGTCGCGGCGAACTACGACCGCGAGGTGCGGACCCTCTTCGAGGGCCTGGCCCACAAGCAGTTCCCCGCCTGAACGGGCGGCCGCGCCATGCTCTCGCGCCAGGAGAGCGGGCCGCCCTGGAGTGGGAAGGATGGCGCCGGGCGGGCGGCGCCAACTCCCGTATGCGTCCCCCGACGCGCGGGGCGACATGACGTCGTCACGCGGGTGGACCGGGCCGGAGACCCTGGCCCACCGTGAAACCCCCCTATAGGTCCGTGACGACCTCGGAGTTACTCCGAGCGCTGCTGCGGAATCCCCGCCAGCAGCGCGCGGACCTCGGTCTCCCGGTATCGCCGGTGACCGCCGAGGGTGCGAATCGACGTCAACTTGCCCGCCTTGGCCCACCGGGTAACGGTCTTGGGGTCGACCCTGAACATGGTCGCGACCTCGGCGGGCGTGAGCAGTGGCTCGGCCTCGGGTGTACGAGCTGACATTTGTGCGGCCTCTCCTCCGTGTGGACCGGCATCTGCGATCCCTGCGACTGCCTTTGCGCGTGTCACGGATGTCCCCCTATAGCCCAGAGCGTGCGGCTTTTCTGAGCCATATGCGGCATCACCCGAAGTGACCATACCGCCACGCAGAGCGATTGGCGAGCCCTTCTTTGACCCAACTGCCCGCCCACATGGCGATGTCACGCTCGGTGATTCTAGCGACACGTTTCGTGGTATCGCAGTGAAAACGGCAAACTACTCAGTTCGCAGAAGCCAGCAGGCGTGACACGTGACCCACTCATGCCGTGCTCTTGCTGGTCAGGACCCCTGTATGGGGTTCAGTTGGCAGATTCCAGAAGTTGCATTGACTTCCAGCGCAAGATCACCCGCTGATACATCGCGAACGCAAGTTCTTCTTGACCTGTGTCCAATCCGGTCAAAGCAGCCGAAAGCTCCGCTACAGACTGGTCCGCCTGGAGCGCGTCGTCGTCCATCAGATGGACGAGGCCGCCGTAGTCGAGCTCCACCAGCGAGTGCGGGTGGAACTCCTCCAGCCAGCGGGCCACGTCCTCCACGTCCAGCCCGGCCGCCACGTCCCCCAGATGCTTGCGCAGCACCTGGAGCGCCTTGGCCGAGCGCCGCCTGGCCTGCGCCATGGAGGTCACGTAGATGAGGTTGCGGCCGGTGGTGGTGGTGAGGTCCTGGCCCTTGGGCGGCGTCGAGCCCAGCACCAGCCACCGCTCGTTGCCGTCGAAGGGGATGAACCACGCCGGTGGCACGTGCCAGGTCGTGGTCCTGATGTGGGTGCGCAGCACCGAGGAGCCGCCCGTGCGCTTGAACCGGTCGAAGTCGTCGGCCGTCTGCTCGGCGATCGTCTTCGGGACCAACCGGTCCATCATCTTCACGGGAACCGTCCCGCGCAGCCGTGAGAACGCCAGCCACGAGCGCAGCCGCGTCTGCCAGGGGCAGACATAGAGGCGATCCTCAACGCGGCGCAAATAGGCGTTGGGGCTCTCCTGGGCCGGTGCGGGGTGCGGCGGCATGCCGAGCAGGCGCCGGACGGACTCGCCGTGCTCGGCCTGCAGCGCGTTGGCCCGGCGGGGGCGGTCACGCGACTCGGCGTATTCGGCCCAGACCTTCCGCTCAGACTCGCTGAAGGCGGTCAGCGGCTCATAGACGCGGAGGTACGCGGCGTAGGGCAGCACGGAAGGCATCGTGTCATGAAGACAGCCTGCTTGCACCGTTGCTGCCACTACCCTGAGAGGTGATCTCCGCCGCGAAGATGCGGCGGAACCGGACAGGGAGTCACTACCGTGACCGACGTCTTCGGCACGTCCCACAAGGACGTTCACGAACAGGTCGTCTTCTGCGCCGACGAGCAGAGCGGCCTCCGCGCGATCATCGCGATCCACAACACCCAGCTCGGGCCCGCACTCGGGGGGACACGTTTCTACCCCTACGAGAGCGAGGCGGCCGCGCTGGCCGACGTGCTCAACCTGGCCAAGGGCATGGCGTACAAGAACGCCCTCGCCGGCCTCGACCACGGCGGCGGCAAGGCCGTCATCATCGGCGACCCCGCGACACAGAAGTCCGAGCCCCTGCTGCGGGCCTACGGCCGCTTCATCCAGTCGCTGGGCGGCCGCTACATCACCGCCTGCGACGTGGGGACCTACAGCCCCGACATGGACATCGTCGCCAGGGAGTCGCGTTTCGTCACCGGCCGCACCGTGGAGCACGGCGGCGCCGGTGACTCCTCGATCCTCACCTCGTTCGGCGTCTTCCAGGGCATGCGCGCCTCGGCCGAGCGGGTCTACGGCACGCCGTCCCTGCACGGCAGGCGGGTCGGCGTCGAGGGCGTGGGCAAGGTCGGCCACCGGCTCGTCGACCTGCTGCGCGAGGACGGCGCCGAGGTGGTCGTCTGCGATGTCAGTCAGGAGGCGATCGAGCGGGTGCGCCAGCGCCATCCGGAGGTCGAGGTGGTGGCCGACGCCGCCGCCATGGCCGTCTCCGACATCGATGTCTTCGCCCCGTGCGCCCTGGGCGGCGCGCTGACCGACTCGGTGGTGGAGACGCTCCGTGCCAAGATCGTGTGCGGCGCCGCCAACAACCAGCTCGCCCATCCCGGCGTGGAGAAGCAGCTCGCCGACCGGGGCATCCTCTACGCTCCCGACTACGTGGTGAACTCCGGCGGGGTCATCCAGGTCGCCGACGAGATCGAGGGCTTCAACATGGAGCGCGCGCGGTCCAGGGCCGCCAAGATCTACGACACGACCTTGAAGATCTTCGGAATCGCCGCTGAGGAGGGCGTACCTCCGGCGGCGGCAGCCGATAGGCTGGCAGAGCGCAGAATGTCGGAAGTCGGGCGAATCAGGGGCATTTGGCTGGGCGCCTGACGCCCCGCGCCCATACGACGTACCGAGCTGGGCACAAAACAGGTACGGTAATAGGCGAACGAGAGGCTGACGTCCGAAGACAGCGGCGTCAGCGAGTGGTGCGTTAGCGACGAGGGGTCGGGGACGACCCCACACGAGGGGGTCGAGCCAATGGGGCGCGGCCGAGCAAAGGCCAAGCAGGTCAAGGTTGCTCGCCAGCTGAAGTACAACAGCGGTGGCACAGATCTTGAACGTCTTCGCGATGAACTCGGGGTCGGAGACTCCGGCCAGACCGACGACGACGCCGACGACCTCAACGATGAGCTGGCGGATCGCTATGCCGATTACGCCGATGACTACGGCGCTGAGGACGACGACGATGACCGTACGTCCGGCCGCCGGTAGCCGGTCTCCCGGTTGACGTCTTGTGCAGGCACCCGGTGCGGGATCCCCGCGCCGGGTGCCTGTGTGATGTGATCCACTCATGAACACGCCTCTGAGTGACACCGCCAGGAAGATCCTCGACGCTCCCAACATCGGCGTTCTGGCCACCCTCAACCCCGACGGCAGTCCGCAGACCTCCGTCGTGTGGGTGGGCACGGACGGTGACGACGTCGTGATCTCCTCCCAGTCGGGCCGGCGCAAGGTCACCAACCTGGAGCGCGACCCGCGGGCCAGCCTGAGCGTGTTCGACCTCACGGACCCCGACCTGTACGTCGAGGTCCGCGGCGTGACGACGGTCACCGAGGACGAGGGCCGGCGGCTGGCGGTGGAGCTGGCGGAGAAGTACGAGGGCGAGGGCGCCGGCCGGGCGTACCTGGAGTTGCCCGGGGAGATGGTCCGCGTGGTGATCCGGCTGACTCCCCAGCGGGTGATCAGCAACGCGGGCTGATCACGCGGGCCGGTAGTGAAGGTGGACGACGCCGGTGGCGAAGGTGGCGGAGCCGGCCAGCCTGAGCGGCAGCCGTTCCGCCGACTCGTCGAACAGGCGGGTCCCCGAGCCCAGCACGATCGGGTGGACGTAGAGGTGCAGGTCGTCGACGAGACCCGCGCCGAGCAGGGCGCGGGTCAGCGTGACGCTGCCGGTCATGCCGATGTTCCCGCCGGGTCCCTCCTTGATCCGGCGCAGTTCCTCGACCGCGTCGCCGCTGATCAGGGTGGAGTTGTTCCAGTCCGCGCCGGCCAGCGTGGTCGAGACGACGAGCTTGCGGACGTTGTTGAGGTGGTCGGCCATCGGGTCGCTGCGGTGCGGCCAGGACGAGGCGAACACCTCGTAGGTGACCCGGCCGAGCAGCAGGGTGTCGGAGCCCTCCTGCTGGGCCATGACGGCCCCGGTCATCTCGTCGTTGACGTAGGGGAAGTGCCACTGGTCCGGTGCCTCCACCACTCCGTCGAGGGAGACGAACAGGCCGGCGACGATCTTTCTCATGGGTTTCTCCTTCTCGGTGGTTCTGCTTCCACGTCGATCGGGAGATGTGACAGGGAACGTACCGGGGTCAGCGTTCGCGCAGGATCGCCGCGCCGTCGCCCGACAGTTCGTCCAGGTAGTCCCCGCGCCCGGCCATCGCCATGATCAGCGCCAGTGTCGAGCCGGTCACCAACGGCCCTGAGCCGCTCGCGAACGGCCCGTCCACGGCCGCCAGCCGCAGCCCGCGTACCTGCCGCTTGGCCGGGACGACCTGGTTGGAGCCCACGTAGTACCCGGCCAGGCGGGTCAGCGTGCCGATCGGGTGGTCGCGGCGGATGCCCAGCGGGCGGCGGATGTCCTCGCCGTGGACGACCGTCTCGCCCAGCATGGCGATGGCCGACAACGGCCTGGTCCTGCTCGTGACGGCCCCGCGGAAGCGCTCCAGCGTCTCGTCCGGCGACGCGCCCAGTTGCTCGCGCAGCCGCATCGCCACCTGCCGGTCGAAGTCGAACCGGCAGCGCACCACGCCCGCCAGCCACCGCAGAGGAGTGAGCCGGGCGGCCGAGGTCAGATGGGCCAGCACCTCGCGCACGCTCAGGCCCTCGCACAGGGACGGCGTCGCCCACCGCTCGTCCGTCAGCGCCGCGAGATCGTCGGCCAGAGCCGCCCGCTCGGCGAAGATCAGCGCCCAAAGTCCGGTATCTGTCATGTCAGAGCACCTCCTGTCGTTGACAGGTAGGACTGCGGTCATGCTGCAGAATCGTCGCCGTGACGGAAAACGACGACCTGGAGCGGGCCCGGGAGGGGGACGACGCGGCGTTCACCCGGCTCGTCCAGCCGCTCCAGCGTGAGTTGCACGCCCACTGCTACCGCATGCTGGGCTCCGTCCACGACGCCGACGACGCCCTGCAGGAGGCGCTGCTGCGGGCCTGGCGCGGGCTGGCCCGGTTCGAGGGGCGCTCGGCGCTGCGGTCCTGGCTGTACACGGTGGCCACCCGTACGTGCCTGGATCTGGTGAAGGATCGTGACCGGCGGGCCCTGCCGGTCGACCTCGGGCCGTCGAGCGGGCACGTGGTGCTCGACGCCGCTCCGGTGACCGAGCAGCGGTGGCTGGGGCCGTACCCGGACGTGGGGTTGGGGTATGAGCAGCGTGAGGCGGTCGAGCTCGCCTTCGTGGCGGCGCTGCAACATCTGCCGGGGAACCAGCGTGCCGCCCTGCTGCTGTTCGACGTGCTGGGGTTCTCGGCCGCGGAGATCGCCGCCATGATGGACGCCTCCACGACCTCCGTGAACTCCGCGCTCGCCCGCGCGCGCAGGGTCGTCGCCGACCGGGTTCCCGCGCCCGGCCGGGCCTTGCGGACTCTTGCGGACGTCCGGGTCCGTGAGCTCGTCACGGGGTTCGCGACCGCGCTCGAACGCGGCGACGCAGACGCTCTGGTCGCGCTGCTCACCGCCGACGTCACCTGGTCGATGCCGCCCCTGGCCCAGTGGTACGGCGGGCTGCCCGCGGTCACCGACTTCGCGGTCCAGGTTCCGCTGGCCCGATGCCCCAGCTTCCGCCACCTGCTCACCGGCGCGAACGGCCGGCCCGCCGCGGCCTTCTACCTCGGCGAGTCGGCCGACGCGACGCATCAGGCCTGGTCGATCACGGTGTTCGGGCTGCGCGGAGACCGGATCGCCGAGATCACCTCGTTCCTCGGCGCCGAACACTTCCCGGCCTTCGGACTGCCCGTGTCAGTGCCCGATCGGGCGTAGGTGCCTGAGCAGGGTCAGGGAGGAGACGGCCAGGGCGAGCACGATCACAGCGCTGATGCCCGAGACGACGACCAGCCCCTGGGTGAAGGCGCCCTGCGCCTCCGCGATCAGGGCGGCGGCCTGCGCCGGCGCGAGGCCGGAGGCGGTGTCGAGGGCCTCGCCGAGCGAGTCGCCCGCCTGCGGCGAGGTGGCGAGGCCGCCATAGACGGCGGTGCCGACGCTGCCGAGCAGCGCGACGCCGAGCGCGATGCCCAGCTCGCCGCCGCACTCCCCGATGGCGGAGGCGGACCCGGCCCGCTCCTCCGGCGCCGAACCCACGATGAGACCGAGGCCCAGGGCGCCCACGGGGGCCATGCCGAGGAACGCGATCGTGACGCCGGTGAAGAGCACGACGAGCCCGTCGCCGGCCACCATCACGACGAAGCCGGCCGCCGACACCACGAGCCCCACTCCGACCACGAGTCCTGGCCGGAACCTCCCGGCGATCACCGGTGCCGCGAGCGAGCCGCCGACCAGGCCCAGCGCGGGCAGCGCCATCCACAGCCCGGCGCTCAGCGGCGACAGGCCCTCGACGAGCTGGAGGTGCTGGCTCACGAACAGGTACACGCCGCCCTGCGTCACCATGGCCAGAGCCAGGATCAGCAGCGCCGTCCTGAAGGACCGGTTGGCGAACAGGCGCATGTCCAGCAGCGGCTCGGCCAGCGTGCGCTGCCGCCGTACGAACGCGGCTCCGCACGCCAGCCCGACCACCACGGCCACGTACGCCACCACCTGGCCAGGGTCGTCGGCCAGTTCCTTCAGCCCGTAGACGAGCGGCAGGAGCGCGGCCATCGACAGGGCGACGCTGGCCAGGTCGAGCCGGGCCGAGCCGCCGCCCCCGGTCTCCGGCAGATAGGCGAGCCCGCCGAGCACGACCAACGCCATGATCGGCACGCCCATCAGGAACACCGACCCCCACCAGAAGTGCTCCAGCAGCATTCCGCCGATCACCGGCCCGGCCGCCGCCCCGCCCATGAAGCACGCGGTGAACACACCGATGGCGATGGCCCGCTGCCTTGCCCCGGGGAACAACCCGGCCACCAGCGCCAGTGCCGACGGCCCGATCGCCGCCCCGGCGACGCCCAGGAGCACCCGCGCGACGATCAGCATGGTCGTCGAGGTGGAGTAGGCGGCCAGCGCGGAGGCGGCGCCGAACATGACCGAGCCGATCAGGAGCAGCCTGCGCCGGCCGATCCGGTCGCCGAGCGAGCCCATGGTGATGATGAATCCGGCGATCATGAAGCCGTACACGTCGGTGATCCACAGCAGCTCGGTGGCGCTCGGATTCAGATCGACGGCCAGATGGGGCAGAGCCAGCAGCAGAACGGTGTTGTCCACAGCGAGCAACAACGTGGCCAGGGCGAGCACGGACAGTCCCAGCCACGCCCCGGCCCCGGTACGGGGAACAGTAGTAGTCATGTGATCAGCCTCAAGGGCGGACGTTCGGGAAATGTTCGGAGGTGTTTAGGGTGAGCTTCATGCGCTTCGCCGTGTTGGGGCCGCTTGAGGTGATCGCCGACGATCGCCCGGTAGGGGTGCCCGAGCGTAAGGTGCGGGCCCTTCTGGCCGGGCTGCTCGCCCACCACGGGCGGGTCGTTCCTTCGGTGCGGCTGATCGAGAGCCTCTGGGGCCCTGAACCACCGGGCAACCCGCTGGCCGCGCTGCGCGCCAAGGTCTCGCAGCTGCGCCGGGCGCTGGACGAGGCCGAGCCCGGGGCCAGGCTGCTCGTCGTCACCCGCGCGCCCGGCTACCTGATCGAGGCCGACACCGACGCGCACCGCTTCCAGGCGACCCTGGACCGCCTCCCGTCCACGGGCGGGCCCGGCGAGCGGGCCGCCGTGCTCGCCGAGGCGCTGGCGTGGTGGCGCGGGCCCGCGTTCGCCGACTTCGCCGACTCGCCTCTCGTGCACAGGACCGCCGTCCGGCTTGAGGAGCAGCGCCTGGCCGCCGTCGAGGACTATGCCGACGTACGGCTCGCGCTCGGCCAGGACGCCGAGCTGGTCGGCGAGCTGAGCGAGCTCACCGCCCAGCATCCGCTGCGGGAACGCTTCCACGCGCTGCTGATGCGCGCCCTCTACCGGTCGGGACGGCAGGCCGACGCCCTGGAGGTCTACCGCGCCCTGCGTGAGCGCAAGCGCGAGGAGCTGGGCCTCGACACCGCGCCCGAACTCGCCGCCCTGCATCAGGCGATCCTCGAACAGCGCCCCGCCCTCCACCGGCCCGCGCCCGCCCCGGAGCCCGCGCCCGCCCGCCTGCCCGAGCCGCTGACCGAGCTCGTCGGCAGGGAGGAGGCGCTGGCCGGCCTGCTCGGCCTGGCCGCCTCGGCCCGCCTGGTCACGCTGACGGGCAGCGGCGGGGTGGGCAAGAGCCGCCTGGCCCTGGAGGCCGCCCGCCGCCTGTCCGACCGCTTCCCCGACGGCGCCCACCTGGTGGAGCTGTCCGCCTCCTCGGAGTCAGAGGTGCCAGGGGTGGTGGCCGCGGCGCTCGGGCTGCGCGACGACGGCGAGCTCGCCGCCGCCCTGGGCACCCGGCGGGCGCTGCTGATCCTCGACAACTGCGAACACGTCGTCGAGCCCGTGGCCAAGCTCGCCGACCTGCTGCTGCGCGCCGCACCCGACCTGCGCGTCCTGGCCACGAGCAGGGAGCCACTGGGCGTCGCGGGCGAGGTCGTGCGGGAGGTCGCGCCGCTGGACCCCGCCGCCGCCGCACGCCTGTTCACCGCCCGAGCCCTCCCCGGTACGCCGCTGGCGCCCCAGGACGCCGAAGCCGTCGAGGTGATCTGCCGCCGCCTGGACGGCATCC
Organism: Nonomuraea sp. NPDC050547; assembly: GCF_044457345.1. NCBI lineage: Bacteria > Bacillati > Actinomycetota > Actinomycetes > Streptosporangiales > Streptosporangiaceae > Nonomuraea > Nonomuraea sp. NPDC050547. The sequence continues at coordinate 60,447 of NZ_JBITGW010000016.1, read as the reverse complement.
CGCTGGCCCTGGAGCTGGCCGCGGCCCGGGTGCGGTCCATGGGCGTGCGCGCCCTGGCCGACCGGCTGGACGACCGCTTCCGGCTGCTGTCGGCCGGGCGCCGAGCCGGGCCCGCTCATCAGCGCACGCTCAAGGCGGCCATCGACTGGAGCTGGGACCTGCTCAGCGAGCCGGAGCGGGTGGTGTTGCGGCGGCTGGCCGTACAGGTGGGCGGGTGCACGCTGGAGGCGGCGGAACGGGTGTGCGCGGTGCCCATGCCGCTGCCCGGAGGACCGCCCGGCGACATCGAGCTGGCAGCCGAGGCGCAGGCGGCCGGGGTCGGGCCCGACCACCTCGACCCGGCCGGCGTCGCCGACCTGCTGGCCCGGCTGGTGGACCGGTCGCTGGTCGTGCGCTCCGGGGGGAGGTACCGGCTGCTGGAGTCCGTGTCCGCCTATGGCATGGAACGGCTGCGCGAGTCCGGCGAGCACGACCTCGTCCTGCGGTGGTATGCCACGTACTACACCCAGTTCGCCGAGTGTGCCGAGGCGTACCGGTCGGGGCCCGCCCGGCACCGCTGGGTGAGCCGGCTGGACGTGGAGAGCGCCAACCTGCGCGGCGCGCGGGAGGCGGCCGAGCTGCTGGGCGACACCCGCCTGGCCACCCGGCTGACCGGCTCGCTCGGCTGGTACTGGACCCAGGCCGGACGACTGCCCACCCCCCTGGACGAACCAGCCACCGCCACCCTCTGAAAGCCTCCACGGCCTCCCACGACTTCGACGGCCTCCCGGGGCCTCCGCGGTCTCCCCTCCCTCCCACCTTCCTCAGCCGCTCCGGCCGCTCCGGTCCCGCGGTGCGGTCCCGCGGCCTCCCTTCGCGGCCTTCACGGCCTCTCTGAGGCTTCCATGGCCCTCTGGGGCGGCAACGGCCTGGAGGCTACGGGCGGAAGTCGGTGGCGTGTTCGGTGGCCCATTCGGCGAAGGTGAGTCCGGGGCGGCCGAGGATTCTCTCGACCTCGCCGGTGACCAGGTCGTGCTGGAGGTAGGAGCGGGCCTGCAGGGTCAGGAAGCCGTCGGCCAGCGCCTCGGGCACCCCGCCGCGCAGGAAGCCCTGCCGCGCGGCTTCCGGCGCGACCTCCTCGAAGCGCAGCGGCCGGCCGATCGCCGCGCCGATGGTCTCGATCATCTCCTGCTGGGTGAGGGCACGCGGGCCGGTCAGGACCGGGCGTTCGCCGGCCAGGTCGCCGGTGAGCAGGGCGTGCGCGGCCACGGCGGCGAGGTCGCGCTCGTGCAGGGGCGCCCACGCCGCGGCGGCGTACGCGCCGCGCACGGTGTCACCGGCGCGGATCTGGGCGGCCCACGAGCCGATCGTGTTGACCGCGTAGTAGCCGGAGCGCAGGGCCGTCCACTCCATGCCGGAGGCGGTGACGGCCGCCTCGGTCTCCTTGTTGTACTCGCCGCGCAGCCGGGAGGGCTGCTCGTCGAGGTCGTGGTCGACATTCAGGGCGGACATGGTGACCACCCGCCGGACCCCGTGCTCGCGGGCCAGGCTCAGCAGCCGGTCGGCGGCGGCCGTGACGGCGCGCGGGTCGGGGTTCAGGCCGAGGGCACGCGGGTTGAGAAACAGGCTGGAGACGCCGTCCAGGGCGCCTGCCGGGTCGCCTTCCACGACGTCGACGCCGTCGGGCAGGGCGGCGGCGCGCGCGTCGCGGGTCACCGCGCGCACCTTGGCTCCTTGGGCGAGCAGGAGGTCGATCAGCGGGCGGCCGACGGTGCCGGTGGCTCCGGTGACCAGGACGGTCGCGTTCGGAAGTCGTATCATATGGAAACCGTAACATATAGTTTGAGAGTCATACGATATGAGTTCCGTAGAAGGTGATCCGCGTGAGCGGAGGCGAGTCGTCAGGGCGGTCAAGGAGTCCCTGCGCGACCTGAACATCCAGCTGGCCCTGCTCAACCGTCAGATCGGTACGCAGGTCAACCTCAAGGACGTCGACTGGAGCTGCCTCGACCTGCTCAACCGGCACGGCCCGCTCACCCCCAGCGCGCTGGCCCGCAAGGCCGGTCTGCACCCCGCCACGCTGACCGGCATCCTCGACCGCCTCCAGCGCGGCGGCTGGATCGTGCGCGAACGCGACCCCGACGGCCCCGACCGCCGCGCCATCACCGTTCGGGCCCGCCGCGAACGCAACCGGGAGGTCTACCGGCTCTTCTCCGGCATGAACGCGCAGATGGACGCGCTCTGCGAGGACTACACCGACAGCGAGCTCGCGCTCATCGCCGGGTTCCTCCAGCGCACCACCGGCGCCGGCCGCGCCGCCACCGAGCGGTTCACCGACGACTGAACGAGCCCTGCCCGCCGAACGAGCCCTGCCCGCTGAATGAGCCCCGGCCACTGAAGCCCTACCCGCAGGCGTCCCGGCAGCAGCGGACGAAGTCCTGGACGACGGGGTCGGCGTCGGCGGCGGGTGGCCAGGCGATGCCGACCCGGGTCGGGCTGACGCCGGTCACGGGTCGGTAGGTGACGCCGGGACGGGCGTAGTAGCGGGCCGACGAGGCGGGGGCGAGGGCGACGCCGTACCCGTTGGCGATGGCCTGGAGCCAGGCGTCGGGCTGGTCGGTGGTGGCGCCGACGCGCGGCGGGCGGCCGTCGCGCTCGTCGGCGGCCAGCCAGTAGTCGCGCCACCGGCCGGTCTCCTGCGGCGCGGCGACGAAGGCCTCGTCCCACAGGTCCGCGAAGGCGATCTCGGCGCGCGCGGCGAGCGGGTGGGACGAGGGCAGCGCGACCCAGCGCGGCTCCTCGAGCAGCACCTCGTGCCGCATGGCCTCCTGCCCGGGGAACGGCAGGCGCAGCAGGGCCGCGTCGACCTCGCCGTCCGCCAGCCCGGCGCTCGGGTCGGACCAGGCGGCCTGCCGCATCTCCACCCGCCAGCCGGGACGCAGCCGGCCGAACGCGGCGACGATGTCCGGCGTGGCCTCGTTGGCCGCGCTGGCCAGGAACCCGACCCTCAGCACGCGGGCGGCCACGCTCGCGGCGCTCTTCGTCTCGCGCAGCGCCTGGTCGCAGGCGGCCAGCATGCCGGGCGCCCGCTCGCGCAACGCCCGCCCCGCCTCGGTGAGCGCCATCCCGGCCCGCGAGCGGGTGAACAGCCGCAGGCCGAGCTGCGTCTCCAGGCTCTTGATCTGCTTGGTCAGCGCGGGCTGGGACACGTAGAGCCGCTCGGCGGCCCTGGTCAGGTTGCCTTCTTCGGCGACGGCGAGGAAGGAGCGGACGAGCCGCGTGTCCACATCCATTCCATCAGGTTATCGATACGGCTATTGGACGCCTTCGGCGCTGCTCGGCGAGGGTGGAACACGTATCCAGCGAAGGGGGAACATCCGGTGTTCACCGTCTATGTCGTGGTGGTCGTCGTGGCCGCCGCATGCAACTTCGCGGCGGCCGCCGTCGACTTCGCCCGCGCCGAGTGGGTCCTCGCCAACATGGACAAGTACGGCGTGCCGCGTTCGTGGATCACCTCGCTGGGCGTGGCCAAGGCGGCGGGGGCGGTCGGGCTGCTGGCCGGGCTGGCCGTACCCGCGATCGGCATCGCCGCGGCGGCCGGGCTGGTGTTCTTCTTCGCCGGCGCCGTGTTCACCGTCGCGCGCGCCCGCGTCCACGCGCACCTGCCCTTTCCCGGGACCTTCCTCGTGCTGGCCGCGGCCTGCCTGGCGCTGGCGCCCGCCGCAGTCTAGGGGTTGGGCAGCGAGGGGTGGGCCGGCCAGGGGCCGGGGTTGAGGATGGCCCAGCGTTCGTGGTCGCGCCAGGCGCCGTCGATGAACAGCATCTCGGGGGAGAAGCCCTCATGGCGGAAGCCGAGGCGCTGGACGAGCTTGAGCGAGGCGTGATTGCCCGGCTGGATCTGGGCCTCCAGGCGGTGGAGCCGCAACTGCTCGAAGGAGTAGCGCAGGACGAGGGCCAGGCCCTCGCTCATGTAGCCGTGGCCGGCGGTGGGGGCGAAGGCCGCGTAGCCGAGCGAGCCGTTCTGGAAACGGCCGCGGATGATGCTGTTGATGTTGACCAGGCCGGCGATGTCACCGCTGTCGCGCAGGCACACCAGCAGGCGGCGGGTGGTCGCGGGGTCGAAGTGGGCCAGGTAGGCCTGGTACTCCTCGGCGGTCGCGGGCAGGGACATCCAGGGGTGGTGAAGCTCCGCGCTGGCCTTGGTCAGTCTGGTGAACTCGTCCTCGTCGTGCCTGGTCATCGGCCGTAGCGTCACCCGCCCGGCCCCCGGCGGCAGGCTCGCCAGGAACGTCTCCACCTCTGCCGCGATCTGCACGAGCCCCTCAGTCATGCGTGGCACTGTACAGCTACAGCCAGCCCCGCGACTCGGCCACATGCACCGCTTCGGCACGGTTTCGAGCGCCGGTCTTGCCGATCGCCGACGACAGGTAGTTGCGTACCGTCCCCTCGGTCAGGAACAGGCGGCGGGCGATGTCGGCCACGGTCGAGCCGTCGCGGGCCGTGCGCAGCACCTCGCGTTCCCGCTGTGTGAGCGGGCTCGGCCCGACGGCGCTCGCGCTCACGGCCAGCTTGGGGTCGATCACCCGCTCACCCGCCATCACCCGCCGTACGGCTGCCGCCAGCTCCGCGGCCGGCGCGTCCTTGACCACGAACCCGGCCACCCCGGCGTCCAGAGCCCGGCTGAGATAGCCGGGGCGCCCGAACGTGGTCACGATGACCACCCGCCGGCCCCGCAGCCGCTCGGCCACCTCCAGCCCGGACATCCCGGGCATCTCTATGTCGAGCAGGATGACGTCGGGCCGGTGCTCCGCCGTCGCGGCCTCGACCAGGTCGCCCCGGCCCACCTGGGCCACCACCTCGATGTCGGCCTCCAGGCCCAGCAGCGCGGCCAGCCCGCCCCTGACGAGGTCCTGGTCGTCGGCGATGAGCACGCGGATCACGCGGCCTCCAGCGGGACGCGGGCATACAGGCGGTATCCGCCCTCCGGCAGCGCACCCACATCCAGCGACCCACCGGCCCCGGCCACCCGCTCGGCCAGCCCGGTCAACCCGTGACCCCGCCCGGCCGCTCCGTCCAGAAGCCCGTCCGTTCCGTCGAGAAGCTTGCCCGCTCCGTGCTGAAGCCCTGCCGATCCGTTCAGACGCGCGGCCGGAGGTATGGGCGTGGGGGGAGGCGCCGTCGCGGGGCCGTTGTCGCGGACCTCCAGATCCGCCCAGCTCGTGTCCACACGCAACGTGATCCGGCAGCGCCGGGCACCGCTGTGGCGCAGGACGTTGGTGGCGGCCTCGCGCACCGCCCACGCCAGCAGTGTCTCCGCGGCCCCGGGGATCGGGCCGCCGGCGGGGGAGATCTCCACCTCGATCCCGGCCAGTTCCAGCTCCCGCGCCGCCTTCTCCAGTTCTTCCGACAACGCCGGGACCCGGTATCCGGCGACGGCGTGCCGTACCTCGTCGAGGGCCTGGCGGGCGGCGGCCTCCACGTCGCCCATCTCCCGCGCGGCGCGGTCGGGGTCGGTGCGGGCCAGCCGGGCGGCGAGCTGGCTTCTGATGGTGATCGAGGTCAGGGTGTGGCCGAGCGTGTCGTGCAGGTCCCTGGAGAAGCGCAGCCGCTCGTTGTCCACGGCGAGCTGGGCCACCTGGGCGCGGGCGGCGGCCAGCCGGGCGAGCAGGTGGCCCATCCGCTTCATGCCGTGTACGGCGCCGGCCTGGGCCAGGATGACGAGCACCAGCCACCACACCCGCAGCCCGTGCGCGAGCAGGACGCCCATGGTCACGGCGATGGTCAGCAGCACCCCGGCGACGAACCCGGCGCCGCCGGTCGTCGCGGCCAGTCCGGTGATGACGTAGATGAAGGCGACGAACGCCCAGGGCGGCCCGAGCACGGGAAGGAGCGCGATCGCGGCCGCGGCCAGCCCGGCCATGGGCCACCGCCGGGGCACGCCGCTGTTCTCGCCGAGCATCCGCCACATGATCGCCATCCAGCAGCCCGACAGCACCGCGAGCCCGGCGACGGCCCACAGGACGCGCGGCAGGGCCGGACCGGTGGACAGGAACGTCCACAGCGGCCAGAGCGTCACCAGCAGCCAGGCCACCGAGCCCGCCCTGACCTGGCTACGGCCCTTGCCGAACTCGCCGCGTGCCGCCACCTTCACAAGGCCCGACGGTAACGCCAGGCGGCCAGCCCGGAAAACAGCAACGTCCACCCGGCCAGCACGACCAGCGACTTGACCGTCGGCCAGTCGCCCGCCAGGGCCCGCCAGCCGAGGGATCCGGCCTGGTAGGCGGGGCTGTACTCGGCCAGGGTCCGCATGAACTCCGGCATGAGCTGAACCGGCAGCCACAACCCGCCCAGGACGGACAGCCCGAAGAAGACGGCGATCATGGCCAGGTTCGCAGCCTGCCCGTTCATCGTGTAGCCGAAGGTGACTCCCAGAGCGGCGAACGGCACCACGCCCACCCAGATCAGCACCACGAGCGCGGGCCAGGTGCCGGGCGGCAGCCGTACACCGGAGATGAGGGCGCCCCCGCCGAGCACGGCGAAGATGCTCGGCAGAACCCCGGTCGCGCCCGCGATCAGCTTGGCCGAGATGTAGCCGTGGGCGGGCAGCGGCGTGACGGCGAGCTGCCGCAGCCAGCCCTTCGAGCGCTCCATGGCGATCGCGCCGCCGATGAACAGCGCGCCGCCCATCGCGCCGTAGACGGCCATCGAGACCATCGTGTACGCGGCGAAGTCGACCTGCTGCGGCCCCGCCGGAACGACCCGCAGCACCTTCGTCCACACCAGGTAGAGCACGAGGGGGAAGACGGTCAGCATGATGAGGCTGGTGGTGTTGCGAACGGACCGCAGCAGTTCGAGCTTGACGTAGGAGCCCATCAGTTGCCTCCCGTCAGGCTCACGAAGGCGCTTTCGAGGTCGGTCCCGGCCGTGCGGACGTCTCTGGCGTCGGCGAACGTCGCGAACAGCGCGCGCAGCGTCGCGTCGGAGTCATTGGTCCGCAGTACGGCGGCGCCGCCCTCCACCCGGACCTGGCGCACCCCGGGCAACGCCTGGAGCACCCCCACCTCGGCGGCGTCCAGCGTGACGTGCACCTCGCTGCCGCCGACCAGCTCCTTGATCTTCTCGACCGGTCCGTCGGCCACGACCTTGCCCTTGGCCAGCAGGATCACCCGGTCGGCGTAGTCGTCGGCCTCGGTGAGGTAGTGGGTGGCGAAGACGGCGGTGCGGCCCTGGGCGGTGCGCGCCCGTACCTCCTGCCACAGGGCGCGGCGGCCGTCCACGTCGAGTCCGACGGTGGGCTCGTCCAGCACGAGCAGGCGCGGGTCGCCGATCAGGGCGAGGGCGATGCGCACCCGCTGCCGTTGTCCGCCGGACAGCTTGCCGATCCGCTGGGCCGCGAAGCCGTCCACGCGGGCTGCGCGCAGGGCCCGCTCGACCGGCATCGGCTTCTGGTACATGCCGGCGGTCGCCGTGACCAGCTCGTTCACGCGGACGTCCTCCAGTAGGCCGGACTCCTGCAGCAGGACGCCGACCAGGCCCTTGCGCAGGGCCTCGACCGGCGGGTGTCCGAACACCGCGGCGGTGCCCGAGGTGGGCGGGAGCAGGCCGAGGGCGATGGAGAGCAGGGTGCTCTTGCCCGCGCCGTTCGGGCCGAGCACCGCGATCGTCTGGCCCTGCTCGGCGGTCAGATCGACGCCGTCGAGGGCTCTGGCCGGGCCGTAGCGTTTGCTGACGGCCGTGAGTTCCAGGGCGTTTGCCATGGAAAGAGGCTGCTCGACGGGCCATGCACGCGGGTAGTGCCGTATGTCAGTGTTCTGACGGCACGGAGGCCATGGGCTGAATATCCGGGATCATCCCACGATCATGGGACCTGCGCGACATACGATGGTTCCTGTGACCGAGCTCGAACGTGTTCCGCCCGGCGTCGACCCCACCGTCCCCAGCTCCGCCCGGGTCTACGACTACCTGCTCGGTGGCAAGGACAACCTCGCGGTGGATCGAGCGGTCGCCGACAAGTTACTGGCGCTCGCGCCGGACACGAGACTCGTCGCCCGCGCCTCCAGGGCCTTCCTCACCCGCGCCGTGCACCACATGGCCCAGCGGGGCGTACGGCAGTTCATCGACCTCGGCACCGGCATCCCGACCTCGCCCAGCGTGCACGAGGTCGCCAGGAGGACCAACCCCGCCTGCCGGGTCGTCTACGTCGACTACGACCCCGTCGTACGGCTGCACGCCGAGGTGCTGCTGGCCAGCGCCCCCGGCGTGGCCGGCATCCTGGCCGACGCCAGAGATCCCGACGCCATCTTCGCCGACCCGCACGTCAGCGGCCTCATCGACTTCGAGCAGCCGGTCGGGGTGCTGATGGTCGGGCTGCTCCACTTCGTCCTGGACGGCGAGGACCCCCACGGCATCGTCAAGCGCTTCCGCGAGCGGATGGCGCCGGGCAGCCATCTCGTGCTCACCCACGCCATGGACGAGAGCCACCCCGAGGCGAAACGGCAGCTCGGCGTCGCCACCGCCGGCTCGCCGATCCAGTCGGTGTTCCGCACGCGCGAGCAGGTGCTCGGCTTCTTCGACGGGTTCGAGCTGATCGGGCCGGGACTGGTGCCCGTGCAGGACTGGCGGATGCCGGAGGACGAGGTGCCGGCCGTACCGCTGCTGGACGGCCCACCCCACGTGCTCATCGACGCGGGAGTGGGCCGGATGGCGGGTTAGGAGTAGCGGGCGGCGCCGGTGCCGGGGACGATCTCGCCCAGGACCCACGCGGGCAGCCCGCGCGACTCCAGCAGGCGCAGTGCCGCGTCGGCCGCCTCGGGGGCGACGATCGCGGCCATGCCCACACCCAGGTTGAACGTGCGGTCCATGGCCTGCCGCTCGATCGAACCGTGCCCGGCCAGGACCTGGAAGACGGCGGGCACCGTCCACGACTCCCGCGACAGCACCGCGTCCAGCCCTGGCGGCAGGGAACGCGCGATGTTGCCCTCGATGCCGCCGCCGGTGATGTGGGAGTAGGCGCGCACCTCGACCGAGCGGGCCAGCTCCAGGCAGTCGAGGGAGTAGATGCGGGTGGGCTCCAGCAGTTCCTCGCCCAGCGGGCGGGCGAGCTCGGGCAGCTCGTCGTCCAGCGACAGCCCGGCGTTCTTCACCACGTGCCGCACGAGCGAGTAGCCGTTGGAGTGGATGCCCGACGAGGCCAGGCCCAGCACCACGTCGCCCGCGCGCACCCGGTCGGGGCCGAGCATGTCCGCGGCCTCGACCACGCCCGTGCCGGCGCCGGCCAGGTCGTACTCGTCGGCGCCCATGGCGCCGGGGTGCTCGGCGGTCTCGCCGCCGACCAGCGCGGCCCCGGCCAGGCGGCAGCCCTCGGCCACGCCGCCGACGATCTCCGCGACACGCTCGGGCACCACCTTGCCGCAGGCGATGTAGTCGGTCATGAACAGCGGCTCGGCACCGCAGACCACGAGGTCGTCGAGGACCATGCCGACCAGGTCGATGCCGATGGTGTCGTGCTTGCCGTACTGCTGCGCGATCATGACCTTGGTGCCCACGCCGTCGGTCGACGTGGCCAGCAGCGGCCGCTTGTAGCGCAGCAGGAACGAGGCGTCGAACAACCCGGCGAAGCCGCTGGCGTCGTCGACCACCTCGGGCCGCCGCGAGCGCGCGACCTTGGCCTTCATCAGCTCGACGGCGCGCTCGCCCGCCGCGATGTCGACGCCCGCGGCCTCGTAGGTGGTCACTTGGTGCTCTCCAACACGTACTTCCCGACGTTGTCCTGGTCGATCGGGATCGGGTAGCTGCCGTCGAAGCAGGCTCGGCAGAGGCGGTCGGCGGGGATGGTCGTGGCCTCGGTCAGGCCTTCCAGGGAGATGTAGCCGAGCGAGTCGGCGCCCAGGGAGGCCCGGATCTCCTCCACCGACAGCGAGCCGGCGATCAGCTCGGCGCGGGTGGCGAAGTCGATGCCGTAGAAGCACGGCCAGGAGACCGGCGGGGAGGAGATGCGCACGTGCACCTCGCGCGCGCCCGCCTCGCGCAGCATCTTGACGATCGCGCGCTGGGTGTTGCCGCGCACGATCGAGTCGTCGACGACGACCAGCCGCTTGCCCTCCACGACCTCGCGCAGCGGGTTGAGCTTGAGCCGGATGCCGAGCTGGCGGATGGTCTGCGACGGCTCGATGAACGTGCGGCCGACGTAGGAGTTCTTGACCAGGCCCTGGCCGTAGGGGATGCCGGACTCCTCGGCGTAGCCGACGGCGGCGGGGGTGCCCGACTCGGGCGTCGGGATGACCAGGTCGGCCTCGACCGGGTGCTCGCGGGCCAGGACCCTGCCGACCTCGACGCGGGTGACCTGCACGCCGCGCCCGGCGATCGTGGTGTCGGGGCGGGCCAGGTAGACGTACTCGAACAGGCAGCCCTTCGGCTCGGCGACCGCGAACCTGCGCGAGCGCACGCCGCGCTCGTCGATGGTGAGCAGCTCGCCCGGCTCGACCTCGCGCACGAACGTGGCGCCGACGATGTCGAGCGCGGCCGTCTCCGAGGCGACGACCCAGCCCCGCTCCAGGCGGCCCAGGACCAGCGGGCGGATGCCCTGCGGGTCGCGGGCCGCGTAGAGGGTCTTCTCGTTCATGAACACCAGCGAGTAGGCGCCGAGCACCTGCGGGAGCAGTTCCGCGGCGGCGTCCTCGATGGAGCGGCTGCGGTCCTGCGCGAGCAGGGTGGTGAGCACCTCGGTGTCGGTGGTGGCCCTGGTGGTGCCCGGCTCCAGGCGCTGGGCCAGGACCGGGGTGTTGATCAGGTTGCCGTTGTGGGCGAGTGCGAGCCCGCCCTGGTCGGTGGAGCTCAGCGTCGGCTGAGCGTTCTCCCAGACGCTGGAACCGGTGGTGGAGTAGCGGCAGTGGCCGATGGCCAGGTGACCGCGCAGGGTTCCGAGCACCGACTCGTCGAAGACCTGGGCGACGAGCCCCATGTCCTTGTAGACGAGGATCCTGCTGCCCTCGCTGACCGCGATGCCCGCGGACTCCTGGCCGCGGTGCTGCAACGCGTACAGCCCGTAGTAGGTGAGTTTGGATACTTCCTCGCCTGGGGCCCACACGCCGAAGACACCGCAGGCATCCTTGGGAGCACGGTCTTGGGGGTCCAGGTCATGGCCGAGTCGGCCGTCGCCCTTCAGCACGTACCTCAGTTTAGGTCGGCCACTTCCGTGCTCGCACACCCGGGTGCGAGATCAGGTGATATGGGCGGATCGTGCCGCGTTCGACCCTTCTCGGATGATCTCGCCGGTGAGGTTGTGGTTGGCCGCGGAACCGAGGAAGAGCAGGAGCGCCGCCACGTCGTCCGCGGTGGACAACCTCTTGCTGGGTGTACGGTCGGCCACCGCGTCGAACACCTGCCCGGGGATCGGACTGCTGTCCGTCCTGGTCAGGCCGACAGCTGCCACGTTCACCAGGACGCCGTCCATGCCCGCCTGCCAGGCCAGCGTGCGGGCCAGGCCGTGCAGGGCCATCTTGGCGGTGCCGTACGGGCCGGCGCCGGGCGTGCCCTCCTCGGCGATCCCGGAGGAGACCAGAACGACCCGTCCGAAACCCCGCTCCCGCATCGCGGGCACCACGGACTGCGCGAGCACCACGTTGCCGAGCACGTTGGCATGGAGCATCTCGCTCCAGTGCTCGATCGGAATCTCCTCGAACCTCTCGGTCCTGGGCGCGTCCCCGCCCCACATGACCGCGTTGGCGATCACCGAGTCGAACGGCCCCGCCGCGGCGACCGCCGCCCGGACGCTCCCGTGCTCACCCAGATCCAGATGGACGGCCGCGGCCGTCCCGCCGGCCTGCTCGATCTCCTTCACGACCCGCTCGGCACGGTCGGGGCCGGACTTGTAGGTCAGCGTGACACGGTGCCCGGCGCGGCCGAACGCGCGGGCGGTGGCGGCGCCGATGCCGGAAGAGCCGCCGGTGACGAGAACATGCATGTGAACTCCATCCCTTGCTATTAGCCAACTAATTAGTCGGCTAATCGCAAGGATGCAAGGGAGTTTCGCCCTCGGCGGAAGGGCAGGCCCACAACTGGCCGACCAACCGCACCATCGTCGCCCGGTCCTCCGGGGCGAGCTGGGCCAGCACCTCGCGGTCGTTGCGCTCCCAGATCTCCTCCACCGGCCCCTGCAGCGCCTTGCCCGCCTCCGTCAGATGGACGTGGCTCAGCCGGGGCCGCTTCGAGTCCGGCGTGCGGCGCACGAACCCCGCCCGCTCCAGGCGCTGGATCGTCTTCGTCACCGTGGGCGGCTCCACGCCCAGCCGGGCGATCAGCTCGCTCTGCGACAGCCCGTCCTCGCGCCACAACTGGTTGAGCAGCATCTCCTGGCCCACGTGCAGGCCCAGCTCGGTCAGTTCCGCCGCCACCCGGTAGCGGTGCACCTTGGTGATCTTGATGAGCGCGTAGGTGAGGGTCTCGTCGAGCATGCCTTCATCTTGCCCGCCGCCAGCGGTTTTGGCGCAACATGAGGCAACCGTGGGCGGACTCTTACCGTGTCGCGCGGTTGCGGGGACAGGGCGCGCGCGAAGGTGGGGTATCCGGCTATGACGACCCCGTCGGGAGACGCAGACGTGACCACACCTGGGGACCCGGACGAGCCGCGCCCACCTGCGCACGGCCGTCCCGCACCAGACGCGCCAGACCAGCCGTCGCCGCCGCCCGCACCACCACCCGCACCGCCCACGCCGCCGCCCACGCCGCCGCCCTCGCAGCCGCGCGCGGCCGGGCCGGACGACGACCTGCCCGAGCCGCCCGACTCCGAAGAGCCGCCCGCCTCGTGGTGGGTGGAGGAGACGGTGCCGGGCGAGGACGAGACCGGCGCGGCCGGGCAGGGCGACGGCGGACGGGAAGAGCGCGGGGCGGGGGAGCCCGAGGCGTGGGGAGGTGCGGCGGCGGAGGAGCCGATCACACCGGTTCCGCCCGTGGTGCCGCCGACCGCGCCGCCGCCACCCGCGCCGGAGCCGTCCCCGTGGAACGAGCCGGACGTGCCCGCGCCGCAGGACACCGAGCGCACCACCGCGTACGAGATCCCGGAGTGGGCGCGCGACGACACGCCTCCGGCCGGGACGCCCGAGCCCACCCGGTCCTGGGACGCGCCGGAGCCGCAGGGTTCCGAGCAGCCGGGCGCGGGGGAGACGCAGGCGTACCAAGTCCCGGGTTCCACGCCGTCCTACCCGGGCTGGGAGAGTTCCTCGCCGGCGTCGAGCTGGGAGGGTCCGGGCGGCTCGTCGTCATCGGGCCCGCAGCCGTCGCGCTACGACCCGCCCACGCCGCCGGAACGCCCGACGTTCGCTCCGGCCGGCCCTTACGAGGGCGGACCCAAGGAGTACGGCACCGGCGCCACCTACGGCGAGCCCGCTGAAGGCGGCACCCCGGGCGGCGGAACACCCGGCGGTCCAGGCGCGGCAGGTGCGGCGGGCGCGGCGGGTGCCGCCGCCGCGGGTGCGGCGGCAGGCGCGGCCTTCGGCGCCGCGGCTCCAGGCGGCCAGAGCGGCCAAGGTGGCCAAGGCGGCCAAGGCGGCCAAGGCGGTCAAGGCGGTCAAGGCGGTCAGAGCGGCCAAAGCGGTCAAGGCGGTCAGGGGCAAGGCGCCAGCGGTCAAGGCACCGGTGGCCAGGGTGCGGGCGGGCAAGGAGCGGGTGCGGGGGAGGTGCCCTATGGGGCGGGACCGCCTCGGGATCCCTATGCGGCCGCTGCCCAGAGCCCGGCGGAAGGCCCGGTCCCCGGCGCCTCCCCGTACGGCGGCGCCGACCCGTCGGTCCCCGGCTCCACCCCGTCCAGCCCGTACGGCGGCGCCCCGGGCGGCCCCGCCTATCCGCCCTCGGGAGGCGGCGCCTACACCCCGCCCACCGGCGGCCCCGGGCCGTACCAGCCGGACTGGCAGCCCAAGAAGCCCGGCAACGGCCTGGCGGTGGCGTCGCTGGTGCTGGGTGTGGCGAGCGTGTTCCTGCTGCTGGTGTGCTTCACCGGCGTGCTCACCGCGATCATCGCGATCGTGCTGGGCGCGGTCGCGCTGTCCAAGGGCGGCGGCAAGGGCATGTCCTGGACCGGCATCGGCCTGGGCATCGCGACGCTGGTCCTGGCGGTGTGCGGGTTCTTCGCGATCCGCGCCTACTTCTCGGAGTGCGCCAACCTGCCGCCGCAGCTCAGCGAGCGCTGCGTGCAGAGCAAGCTCCCGTGGGGCACCCCCTGACGTCAGAGGGGGAGGAATTCGGATAGGTCGGCACGGGCGCCGCTCGCTGAGACGGCGCCCTTCGCCATTGCCTCGTCCCACCCGATCCGGCCGAGCGCCAGGTCGATCCACGTGCGCGCGTCGGTCTCGACCACATTGGGCGGGGTCCCCCGGGTGTGCCTGGGTCCTTCGATCGCCTGCACGGCGGCGTGCGGCGGCACCCTGACCTCGACGGTACGCCCCGGTGCCCCGGACGCCAGCCGTTCCAGCAGATACCGCACGGCCAGCCGCTCGGCGGCCCGCTCGGGAGCGGCGCCCCGGTCGTAGGCGGTCACCACGGCCCCGACCAACGTGTCGGCGAGACCGGCCGCCGGGCCGTCGTATTCCGGCTGGTCGTTGGCGATCAGCTGCGCGTCGAGCGCGGCCCTCAGCTTGTCGGGGTCGATCTTCCTGGCTGCCATCCCCCCATTCTCCAGCCCCGACTCCCACGTACCCCCAGCCAGCGTTCATCGAGGCGGTGACCGTCGTTCACCGGCGGTTCCGAATGCGGCCGTAGCGTCCCGGCGGAACGATTGCGCACCACCTTGGAGGAACCCCGTGTTGCTGCCCCTGCTCAACGACTCGCACAAGGGCGGCCGATCGGCCCTGACGTGCATGTTCCGATGCGGCAACGCGTGCGCGCACGACGTCGCCAACCGCAGCGGCAACGCCTACTTCAGCGACATCGCCGCCGAAGCCCTGTCCCGTCGCGGCGCCCTGCGCGCGGGCGCCCTGGGCGCGCTGGTGGTCGGGGCGGGTGCGGCGGGAGCCGTACCCGCGATGGCGGATCCCGCGGAGCCGGACGGAGAGCTGTCCGCGGCCGGCCGGCACCACGGTGACCTGCGCTTCACACCGGTGCCGCCGAACAAGGACGACGCGCTGCGCATCCCGGACGGCTACCGCTCCTCCGTCGTGGTCCGCTGGGGCGACCCGGTGCTGCCCGACGCCCCCGACTTCGACTTCGACAACCAGACGGCCGAGGCGCAGGCCAAGCAGTTCGGCTACAACTGCGACTTCGTGACGCTCTTCGAGATGGGGCGCAACCGCGGGCTGCTCTGGGTCAACCACGAGTACACCGACGAGTCGCTGATGTTCCGCGGGTACACGGCGGCGACGGCGACACCCGAGCAGATCAAGATCGCGCTGGCCGCTCACGGCGGTTCGGTCGTGGAGGTCGAGCGCGTCCGGAGCACTGGCGAGTGGAAGCTGGTGACGAGGGGCCGGCGGCGCTACAACCGGCGCGTCACCGCGCAGACCCCGATGCGCTTCACCGGTCCCGCCGCGGGCCACGACCTGCTCAAGACGGCGGCCGACCCGGCCGGCCGCAAGCCGGTCGGCATGCTGAACAACTGCGCCGGCGGCACCACCCCCTGGGGGACCGTGCTGACCGCCGAGGAGAACTTCGACCAGTACTTCGTCAACGGCGACAAGAACAACCCCAACATCGCCCGCTACACGATCCCGACGAACATCCAGGCGAGCAACCGCCGCTTCGACAAGGTCGAGGAGCGCTTCGACCTGGCCAAGCACCCGAACGAGGCCAACCGGTTCGGGTGGATCGTGGAGATCGACCCGTTCGACCCGGACTCGACGCCGCTCAAGCGCACCGCGCTCGGCCGCTTCAAGCACGAGGCCGCCACCACCTCGATCTCGCGTGACGGCCGGCTTGTGGTGTACATGGGCGACGACTCGCGCTTCGAGTACATCTACAAGTTCGTCTCGAAGAAGCGCTACATCCCGGGCTTCGACCGGCACAACCGCGGGCTGCTCGACGAGGGCACGCTGTACGTGGCCAAGTTCACCGGCGACAGCCCCAAGGAGGAGATCGACGGCTCCGGCAAGCTGCCCGCCGACGGCGCCTTCGACGGGTCCGGCGAGTGGATCGCGCTGGTGTCCGGCGACGAGTCGCACGTGCAGGGGATGAGCGCGGCCGAGGTGCTGATCTACACGCGTACCGCCGCCGACAAGGTGGGCGCGACCAAGATGGACCGGCCTGAGGACATGGAGCGCAACCCGGTCACCGGCGCGGTCTACGTGGCGCTGACCAACAACACCGCCCGTACCCCCGCCCAGGTGGACGAGGCCAACCCGCGCCCGTCGAACAAGCACGGCCACGTGCTGGAGATCGTCGAGGGCCGCGGCAACGGCTTCGCCTGGTCGCTTCCGCTGGTCTGCGGCGACCCGAACGACGCCTCGACCTACTTCGCCGGATACGACAAGACGAAGGTCTCGCCGATCTCCTGCCCGGACAACCTGGCCTTCGACCGCGACGGCAACCTGTGGATCTCCACGGACGGCAACGCGCTGGGCGCCAACGACGGACTGTTCGTCACGCCGATGCGCGGCCGAGAGCGCGGGCACGTCCGCCAGTTCCTCACGGTGCCGGTGGGCGCCGAGACCTGCGGCCCGATGGTCACCGACGACCAGCGCAGCGTCTTCGTCGCGGTCCAGCATCCGGGCGAGATCGACGGCGCCACTCCGGACAACCCCGCCAGCCGCTGGCCCGACGGCGAGCAGCCCCGCCCGTCGGTCGCCGTCGTCTGGCACGGCCAGGGCCGCAAGATCGGCTCCTGAAAAACGGCTTGACCTCAAGTTTGGTTGAGCTCGTACGGTCTACCCATGAGCATGGAGATGACCGCCTGGCACCAGCTGTACTCGATGAACAACAACCAGCAGGACCGAAGACGCCTGTCCAAGGACACGCTGAAACGGATCGCCGGTTTCGCTCGCCCTCACCGCCGCAGGATCGCCGTGTACCTGGTGCTCAGCGTGGTGATGGCGGGCCTGGCCGTCCTGGCCCCCGTCCTGGCGGGCCGGGTGGTGGACGCCATCGTCAAGGCGCAGCCCCTGAGCGTGGTGATCTGGCTGGCCGTGCTCATCGCCGGCCTGGCGCTGGCCGAGGCCGCGCTCGGCCTGGTCAGCCGCTGGCTTTCCTCTGGGCTGGGAGAGGGGCTGATCCTCGACCTGCGCACCGCGGTGTTCGACCACGTCCAGCGCATGCCGATCGCCTTCTTCACCAGGACGCGCACCGGCGCGCTGGTGAGCCGGCTGAACAACGACGTCATCGGCGCCCAGCGCGCCTTCACCGACACGCTCTCCAGCGTCGCCGGCAACGTGGTCACGCTCGTGCTCACTCTCACGGTCATGATCGGCATCTCCTGGCAGATCACGCTGCTGGCGCTGCTCCTGCTGCCGGTCTTCGTGCTGCCCGCCCGCCGGATGGGCCTCAGGATCGCCGATCAGCGCCGCGAGGCCGCCGACCACAACGCGGCCATGAGCACCCAGATGACCGAGCGGTTCTCGGCGCCCGGCGCGACGCTGGTGAAGTTGTTCGGGCGGCCGGCCAGGGAGTCGGCGGAGTTCTCCGCCAGGGCCAGGCGGGTGCGCGACATCGGGGTGCGCACCGCGATGACCCAGTACTTCTTCGTCACCGCCCTCACCCTCGTCTCCGCCCTCGCCCTGGCGCTCGTCTACGGCCTCGGCGGCTTCTACGCCCTGAGCGGCAGTCTCGACCCCGGCTCGGTGGTGGCTCTGGCGCTGCTGCTGACCCGCCTGTACGCGCCGCTGACCAGCCTGGCCAGCGCCCGCGTGGACGTCATGAGCGCCCTGGTCAGCTTCGAGCGGGTCTTCGAGGTGCTCGACCTGGAGCCGCTGATCAAGGACAGGCCGGGGGCGCGGGCCGTACCTGATGGGCCGGTGACCGTGGAGTTCGACGACGTGCGCTTCGCCTACCCCTCGGCCGACAAGGTCTCCCTCGCCTCGCTGGAGGAGGTCGCGACCCTCGACTCCCGCGGCGGCGAGCGGGTGCTGCACGGCATCTCCTTCACCGCCGAGCCCGGCCAGATGATCGCCCTGGTGGGCTCCTCGGGCGCGGGCAAGTCGACGATCGCGCAGCTCCTGCCGCGCCTCTACGACGTCGACGAAGGCACGGTACGGCTCGGCGGCGTCGACGTACGCGACCTGAGCGCCGACTCCATCCGCGAGACCCTCGGCATGGTCACCCAGGACGGCCACCTCTTCCACGACTCCATCCGCGGCAACCTGCTCTTCGCCCGCCCGGACGCCACCGAGGAGGAGATCTGGGACGCCCTGCGCCGGGCCCGCCTGTCCACCCTCATCGAGTCGCTGCCGGACAAGCTGGACACCGTGGTCGGCGAACGCGGCTACCGCCTGTCCGGCGGCGAGCGCCAGCGCCTGACCATCGCCCGCCTGCTGCTGGCCAAGCCGCAGGTGGTGATCCTGGACGAGGCCACCGCCGCGCTCGACTCCACGAGCGAGGCGGCCGTGCAGGCGGCGCTGGCCGAGGCGCTCGACGGCCGGACCGCCGTGGTGATCGCGCACCGCCTGTCCACGATCCGCGCCGCCGACCAGATCCTGGTGATCGAGGACGGCCGGGTGGCCGAGCGCGGAACCCACGAGGAACTGCTGGCCGCGGGCGGCCGCTACGAGGAGCTTTACCGCACTCAGTTCGCCGACCCGGCCATCTCCACCGCGGCGTGATCGGGCGTACGAGGCCGGCGCCGCATGGCCGACAGGCTCACCGGCACCCCGACGAGCACGATGACCGCCGCGATCACCAGCGTGAACTGGTAGGCGTCGAGGAAGGCGGGCAGCGGGGCCAGGCCGCTGCCGCTCTGCCGGGAGGTCAGGATCGCGCCGAGCACGGTGATCCCGAGCAGCCCGAAGACCTCCCGGGAGACGTTCAGCACGCCGGAGGCGACGCCCGAGCGTCCCTCCGGCAGCGTGTCGAGGACGGCGGTGGTCAGCGGAACCAGCATGCCGCCGCCGAGCCCGTAGACCAGGAACCAGGGCAGCACGTCGAGGTAGCGGCCGTCGGCCCCCACCCCGGAGAGCATGAAGATGGCCGCCGCCATCAGCACGAGGCCGAGCGCCACGGTGGGGCCGATGCCGATGAGCCGGGCCAGCCGCTGTGACAGGAGGGCGACGACGGCCATGACCAGCGCCATCGGCACGAACGCCGCGCCCGCCTCGGTGGGGGAGAACCCGAGCACGTTCTGCAGCCACAGCGCGCTGAAGAAGTAGATGCCGAACACGCCGAACGACCAGACGCCCATGCTCAGGATGCCGCCGCTGAAGACCCGGTCGCGAAACAGCGACACGTCGATCATCGGCTGGGCCGAGCGGGACTCCACGAGCACGAAGAACACGGCGCCGGCCAGGGCGACGGCGAAGGCGGCCAGGATCAGAGGCGAGGTCCAGCCGGCCGACGAACCTTCGATGAGCGCGAAGGTCAGGGCGAACAGGGCGATCGTGGAGGCGGCCAGGCCGGGCAGGTCGAGGCTGTGCCGTACCGGCTGGAAGGCGGGGCGCACCGCCCACCAGGCCAGCCAGAACGTGGCGACGCCGAGCGGCACGTTGATCAGGTAGATCCAGCCCCAGTGCAGGTGCTCGCTGATGAAGCCGCCGGTGACCGGGCCGAGCGCCATCGAGAGGGCGCCGGCCGAGCTCCAGATGCCGACGGCCCTGCCGCGTTCGGCGGGGTCGCGGAAGATCTGCGACAGCAGCGCCAACGAGGTCGGCGTGAGCAGCGCGGCCCCGACGCCCTGGGCGGCGCGGGCGGCGATCAGCGTGCCGCCGGACTCCGACAGGCCCGCCGCCAGGGACGAGAGCGTGAAGAGCGACAGTCCGACGAGGAAGATCCGCCGCGCGCCGAACAGGTCGGCCAGCCTCCCGCCGACCAGCATGAGTCCGGCGAAGACCAGGATGTACGCGGTCGTGATCCACTCCAGCCCGGAGATCGTGAGACCGAGCTCCCGCTGGATCGTCGGCAGCGCCGTGTTCTGGATGTTGTTGTCCAGGTAGGTCATCGTCGTCCCGAGCGTCACAGCGCCCAGGGCCCACCATCTGCGCATGATCCTTCCTTCCTGTACGCCGTACTTGTACGACGTACAGGAGACCTTGTACGGCGTATAGTTGTCAACCGTGATGGGAAAACTGAGCGCCGAGGCGATCGTCGAACGCGCCCTGGAGATCGGCGACGACGAAGGACTCGACGCGGTCACGATCCGGCGGCTGGCCACCGACCTGGGTGTCACGCCGATGGCGCTCTACTGGCACTTCAAGAACAAGGAACTGCTGCTCATCGGCATGGCCGACCACCTGATCGCCGGGTTCCACGTCGGCCACGACGACGGGCGGCCCTGGCTCGACCAACTGCGCGACCTCGTGGAGGGCCTGATCGGGACGCTGCGCCGGCACCCGTGCGCCAAGAACGTGCTGGAGCAGACCGACCAGACCCGGGTGCCGCGGTTCCTGGCCGTCTGGGACCTGGCGCTCGGCCTGGCCCGCGAGGGCGGGTTCGGCGTGGAGGAGAGCTGCCTGATCACCAAGTACATCCTGCAGAGCGCCATCGCCATCGCCGACGCCCCGGTGCACTTCCGCGCCGCCTGCACCCCCGAGGAGGCGAGCGAGATGCTCAGGGTCAAGCGGGTGGGCCTGGAGTCGCTGCCCGCCGACCGCTACCCGAACATCGTGGCGATGGCCGCGCCCATGGTCGGCGACCTGGACCCCGGCTTCTACGACTCCTTCGGCGTCGAACTGATCCTCAGCGGCATCGCCGCCCTGGCAGGATCACGGTCATGACCTTCGAGCTGATCTGCGAGATCGAACCGCCCACCAAGCCCGACCTGAAGCACGTCAGGCACCAGATCGGCACGCTGAGCAAGATCGCGCACTCCTTCCTCATCCCCGACAACCACATCGGCCGCGCCACGGTCTCCTCGGTCGCGGTGGCGCACGAGGTGGAGGCCATGGGCGGGCGCAGCATCGCCTGCCTGAACTCCCGCGACCGCAACCTGCTCGGCTTCCGCCGCGACCTGCTGACGGCCGCCGCGTACGGGGTCGACCAGTTTCTGTTCGTCTTCGGCGACAAACCGACGAGCGGCAACCGCACCAGCGACCTGACGGTCCGCTCGATGATCGACGAGGCCAGGGCGTTCTCCCCGGACTTCAAGGTCGGCGCGGCGGCGGGTCACCGCCCGCTGCCCGCGTGGAAGCGCGCGGCCGACTTCCTGTTCGTCCAGGTCAGCTTCGACCTGGACACGCTGCTGCGCTGGCGCGAGGCCAACCCCGTCGACGTGCCCGTCTACGCCGGCGTCATGGTCCTGGCCAGCGAGTCGCACGCCCGCCGCCTGGCCGGCGCCATCCCCGACATCGCGATCCCGGAGTCGATGTTCACCGCCCTGGCCGCCGACCGCATGGCCGGCGTCGAGGCGGCCTGCGAACACGTGCAGGCCATCCGCGACTCCGGCGCGTACGACGGCGTCCACCTCATCCCGGTCGCCCGCTACCGCGACGTCGAGTCCCGCCTGTCCGCCGAACTCAGATGAGCCCGAGCTTCAGCATGATCGCGCGATCAAGGTCCGCGATCTCCTGCGACTCCAGCCCGCCTTTGAAGGCGCCGAGCCGTGCCGGATCCACCGAGTAGATCTGGTCGGTCAGGATGCGGGTCTTGACGCCGTCAAACTCGATCTCCGGCCGGTAGATGGCAGGTCCGGCACGCGTCGAGGTCAGTGCGATGGTGACGGTACTGGTCGCGAACCTGTCGGATTGGATCACGACCCCGTAGCGCTTGCCCTGCTGCTCGTGGCCGCGGGCTCCAGCGGGAGGTTTTACCTCCCAGATCGCGCCGCGGAAGATCACTCCGTGACTCCCATGAACCGTTGGATCGCCAGCATCTCAGCCTGGTCGTCGGGGTCGTTCCGCAGTCGCTCGGCATCCTCGCCGGCCTGTTCGAGCAGGAGTTCCCTGTACGTTCGCAGGATCGCGTAGCGAACGGCCTCCGACCGGCTGCGATGGTCGCCGGCGAGTGCGCGGAGCGCGGTTTCCATGGCTTCGTCGGTCCGCACGTTGAGAGTGCCCATGCCGCCGATTGTAACACGTTTTGTGTTACGGCCTGGGGTCGCGTGCGAGGACGGCCAGGAGGGTGCCGAGGAGGGCGACGGCGAACAGGACGGTGTAGGCGCGCTGGAAGCCGGTCATGAGCTGGTCCACGGCCACGGGTGACAGCTTGGACAGCGTGGCCGCGTACACCTGGTCGCGCAGTTCCGGGCCCACCGAGCTGGTGATCAGGCTCAGCGACATGCCCACGCTCAGCACCACCCCCACGTTCATGATCATGATGCGGAAGCCGTTCACCACCCCCAGGCTGCCGGCGGGCAGCGCGGACATCACCTGCGTGGTGTTGCCGGTCAGGAACGTCCCGCTCCCGCACCCGGCCAGGAAGAGCCCCACCCCGATGATCCAGTACGGCGTCGCCGGATCCGCCGTCAGCATCAGCGTCCCGAGACCCAGGGCGCTGAACACCGACCCCCCGATCGACAGCGCGTGCGGCGACAGGCGGCGTCCGAGCGCCCCGGCGACGGGCGAGGCGAGCGCCATGCCCACGGGCACCGGCAGGACGCTGAGACCGGCGGTGAAGGCGTCCAGGCCCCTGGCGGACTGGAAGTACAGGGCGACCACCAGGATCAGCGCCGAGCGGGCCAGAGCGTTGCAGAACGAGGCCAGGTTCGCGCAGGCCAGCATCCGCCCGGCGAACAACCCCATGTTGAGCACCGGGTGCGAGGCCCGCCGTTCCACGACCACGATCAGCGGGGCCAGCACCAGGAAGACGGCGGCGCCGGTGAGCACGACGGGGCTGGACAGGCCACGGGAACCGGCCTCGGACAACGCCAGCAGTACCGCGGACAAAGCGGCGAACACCAGCACGTTGCCCAGCGCGTCCACCGGCTCGCGCGGCCCGCGCGGCATTTTGCGCAGCGTCACCGCACCCCACGCCAGCGCGATCACCCCGGCGGGCACGTTCACCCAGAAGATCCACTGCCAGCCCGCGGTGTCGGCGATGAGGCCGCCCAGCGTGGGGCCGGCGAGCTGGGCGACGGAGAGGGTGCCGATGTAGACGCCCATGCCCTGGCTGAGCCGGTCGGGCGGGAAGGCGTCGGTGATGATGACGGTCCCGTTGGCCAGGATCATGGCGGCGCCGACGGCCTGGACGACCCGCATCGCCACCAGGAACCACACGTTCGGCGAGAACCCGGCCAGCAGCGAGGCCACCGTGAACAGCGCGAACCCGGCCAGATAGATCTCCCGCCGCCCGAGCAGGTCGGCGACCCGGCCGAAGAAGACCAGGCTGGCGGTGTTGACCAGCAGGAACGCCAGCAGGATCCAGCCCGACTCGAACGGTCCCGCCCGGAAGTGCCGGACGACCGCGGGCAGCGCCACGTTGAGCGTGCTCCCGGCGATGCCGATCAGGACAAGCCCGAGACTGGTGACCGACACCACCTTCCAGGCATACCGGAGGCGGCTGGCGTAATCGGGGGAGACCGCGACCATGCCCCCCACTATGACGTACGACGTACGTCCGCTTTCACCTGGCCCGCTTGCGCAGCCCCTCCAGGTCGTGGATGATCACCCGCCGCCGCCCGGTCTCGATCAGCCCGCGGTCACGCAGCGAACGCAGCGCCTTGCTGACCGCCTCCCGCGAGGCGCCGGTCCAGCCGGCCAGTTCGTCCTGGGACAGGGGCAGCGCCACGCGTACCCCGCTGTTGGTCTTCTCTCCGTAGCGCTCGGCCAGCTCGATCAGCCGGGTCGCCACCCGCCCCGTCGTGTCGAACGCGCCGTACTCGATGCGCTTGCGGTCGGCGTCGCGCAGCTTCTCGGTGACCGACTGCATGAGCAGCACCGCCACCCGCCCGTGCTCGCGCAGGTAGGCGGGGAAGTCCCGCACCACGATGCCCTCGATCGGCTCCAGCGCCGTCACCGTGGCCGAGCGCGGCCAGCCGTCGATCGACGACATCTCGCCGATCAGCGCGCCCGGCCCGCGGATGGCCAGCACGACCTCGGTGCCGCTGCTGGTGTGCGATGAGCACTTGACCCGGCCCTCGGTCAGCACCAGCACCCAGTCGGAGGTGTCGCCTTCGGTCATGACGGTCGTGCCGCGTTCCCACCGGCGCGGCCGGCCCGCCGCGCGCAGCGCGGCGATCTCTTCCGGGGTGAGCAAGGAGGTGAACTCGCCAGGCTCTGGGTTCATGCCGCGATTATGACTGTACGGCCGCCGCCCCTTCTATGGCATTGTCAGCAGAACGTGGGCCTCCACCCGCTCATCCTTGCCCTTGAGCTCCAGCCTTCCCAGAGGCCGGGTCGCCGCGCCGGCGCCCAGCTGGGCCAGCGTGGTCGCGCCGATGACCACCGAGCCCGGCTCCGCGACGCCCTGCAGTCGCGCGGCCACGTTCACGCAGTCGCCCATCGCGTTGAAGCCGCGCAGCTCCGGGCTGCCGATGTTGCCCACGAGCGCGGGACCGGTGTTGACTCCGACGCGGAAAGTCGGCCACTCCACATCGGCGCCCCGGCTCTCCGCCGCGATCACCTCCGCCGCCTCCTGCATCGCCAGCGCCGCCCGGCAGGCCGCCGCCGCGTGGTCGAGCTGGGTGGCCGGCGCGTTGAACAACGCCAGCAGCGCGTCCCCGACGAACTGCACGATCGTGCCGCCGTTGTCGAGAATGCACGGCACCGCGGCGGTGTGGTAGCGGTTGAGCATCTCCACGATCTCGCCGGGCGTGACCCGCTCGGAGAACGTCGTGAACCCCTTGAGGTCGGCGAACAACGCCGTGAGCTGCTTCAGCTGCCCGCCGAGCGCCGCCTGGTCCGGATCGGCGAGCAGCGCGTTGGCCACGTCGGGCGACATGTACTGCCGGAACAACGTGTTGAGCTCGTGGTAGAGGCGGGCGTTCTCCAGCGAGATCGACAGCTGTCCCGCCAGCGTGGCCGCGAGCGCCTCATCCTGCGCGGTACGGCCCAGCGGCACCTCCAGCGCCCCGGCCAGATGCCCCTTCACGGTCAGCGGGTAGGCGACGAGCTGGTCGCGGTGAACCGGGGCGTGCCCCTCGAAGACGTACTCGCGTGAGCCGATGTCCACCTGCCCGTCGGAGACCAGGCCTATCCTGACGTCCCCGTACGCCTGCCGGACCCGTTCCAGCGCGGTGGCCAGCAGTTCCGTCTCCGGCAGGCCGACCCGGGTCTGGGCGCTGACGTCCACGAGTGCGGCCAGGCGCTCC
The DNA here is from genome assembly GCF_044457345.1 of Nonomuraea sp. NPDC050547. NCBI lineage: Bacteria > Bacillati > Actinomycetota > Actinomycetes > Streptosporangiales > Streptosporangiaceae > Nonomuraea > Nonomuraea sp. NPDC050547. The sequence goes on along the minus strand of NZ_JBITGW010000016.1, from coordinate 35,162 downwards.
GACAGGCGCCGCTCGTTGGCCAGGGCCTCGCCTGCCCGGTCCAGGACGGCCGCCTGGCTCTCGGTCAGGTCGAACTTGCCGGCCAGGCGGGTGGCGGCCAGGGGTTCGCCGCGCCGTACGTGCTCGACGACCTCTTCCAGGGCGCGGTCGTAGTCGGCCTTGATGCGCGCCACCGTCGCCGACAGGGCGACGGCGTCGAACAGGCCCGCGCTGGACCCCTCGCGGCGGAACTTCAGGTAGGAGCTGTAGCCGACGAAGACGAAGGCCAGCGTCAGCAGGATGTGCCAGAGCCACCAGGTCAGGTGCCAGTTGAGCTGCGACATCCCGGCCAGCATCGCCTCGCCTAGGAGCGCGTAGGCGGTGATCAGGCTGATCAGCATGGCCGCGGGGCGTCTGCGGTGGATCAGGAACATCATGACGGTGGCGGCGCCGTACAGCAGGACGCCCGGAACGGAGCCCCAGACCAGCCAGCCGGCGTGCTCGCCGAGCGGCGGGTCGCTGAGCGGGGTGAGGCCGGGCAGCAGCGAGGCGAGACCCCACAGGATCATGAAGCCGATCAGCGCGCCGCGGATGACGTGCTGCGCCTCCAGGACGCGCGCCGCCGCCCGCTCACCCAGCGGCAGCGCGGAGGCGAACGCGAACCCGGCCGCGAGGGTGAGCCCGACCTGCTGTCCGATGTCGAACCCGAGCGAGCCGACCGGCAGGATCACCTGCGGGGTGGCCAGGCCGTGCAGGAAGAAGAACCCGGCGCTGGTCAGGAACACCATGGACACGAGGAACAGCCGTGCGTCCTGCCTCCGGCGCGAGGCCTCGCTGACCATCAGGCCGAGCGTCACGTTGAGCCCGGCGACCGCGAGGATCATCCAGAAGTGGCTGGGATTGTGCTGCCACATGACGTTCAGCTTCTCCTGCGCGAGGAGAAGCCAGAGTCCGAGCAGGGGCAGCGCTAGATGGATCGCCCAGACGACGGCTCTGACCGGCTGGGTGGCTGGCGGGAGGTAGGGACGGTCGGTAGGCAACGTGCGGCCTCCGCAGTGACGTGGGCCCCGAACAGTCCTGATTATCCCTAAGTCCGGCGTCGAGCGGTGCGTCGTTTTACGCAGTCCGTCAGTCAGAGTTGGTAAGCCCAGTTCGTCACTCTCTGTCAGTTATGAACACGTTATGTGGTTCTTGTCATCCGTTGGAACGGTTGAAGCGTGAACCTCATGCTCACCATGAGCATCAGATTCCCCTGGAAGGACAACCGTGGCCCTCAAGACTCGCGTGCTCCCGCTCGCCGCCGCAGGCGCGCTGGCCGCCTCACTGCTGACCGTCGGTGGCGTCGCCACCGCCTCCACCTCCTCGGCGGCCGAGGTGCACGCGTGCGTGCACAAGAAGACGCGGTACGCCCGCATCGTCAACCCGGCCACGCCCTGCAGGAAGACCGAGATCCGGGTGCTCATCGGAGGCGGCGGCGGGCACAGCACCTCCGGCGTCCAGGGACCCCAGGGCGAGCGCGGCCCCGCGGGCCCCGCCGGCCCGACCGGCGCCACGGGCCCGACCGGCCCTCAGGGCCCCAAGGGCGTGCCCGGCCTGAAGGGCGCCACCGGCCCGCAGGGCCCGAAGGGCGCCGACGGCGCCCCGGGCAAGGACGGAGCCACCGGCCCCAAGGGCGCCGACGGCAAGGACGGCCTGAACGGCAAGGACGGCGCGACCGGCCCCAAGGGCGCCGACGGCAAGGACGGCCTGCCGGGCAAGCCGGGTGCCGACGGCAAGGACGGTCTGCCGGGCAAGCCTGGGCAGAACGGGCGGGACGGCAAGGACGGCAAGGACGGCGAGCGCGGTCCGGTGGGTCCCCAGGGTCCCAAGGGTGACCCCGGCACCGGCGGTGGCGGCACCTACACGACTTACACGAAGTCCGCTTCCATCGGCAACTACGGCACCGGCAGCGTCTCGTGCAACGGCAACGACGCGGTCACCGGCGGCGGCTTCTCCGGCGTCTCCTCACGCTACACCGTGACCAGCAGCATGCCCTCCGGCTCCGGCTGGTCGGTTTCGGTCGAGAAGCTGGACAACGACAACGACAAGAGCGGCGGCCATGGCAGCAAGGGCACCGTCTACGTGGTCTGCCTGAAGAAGGTCTGACACGCGCTGAGGGGCCGGTGAACAGCCACCGGCCCCTCAGACCCAGCTATCTAGCCCAGGAGCTCAGGCAGCGTCCCCTCGTGCGTCTCGCGCAGTTCCGCGAGCGGCACCTCGAACACGCCCTCCACGACCAGTGCCGGCCCGCCGGTCACACCGAGCCCGTAACAGGGCACCTCGTGCCGCGCGCACAGCGCCGCGAACTCGTCGAACGCCTCCGGCCTGACCGCCACCAGCGCCCGCGCCGACGACTCGCTGAACAGGTCGGTGAACGCGTCCCCGGTCAGCGAAGCCGACACCGTGGCGCCGACCCCGGCGGCCAGGCACGCCTCGGCCAGCGCGATCCCGAGGCCGCCGTCCGACAGGTCGTGCGAGCCCTGCAGCAGCCCGCGCCGCGCCGCCTCGACCAGCACGGTGGCCAGCGCGGCCTCCGCGACGAGGTCGGCCTCAGGCGGCAGCCCGCCCAGGTGGCCGTGCGCCACGTGCGCCCATTCGGAGCCGCCGAACTCGGCCTTCGTCTCACCCAGCAGCGCCACCCGCAGCCCCTCGGCGGGGAACCCGGACGGCACCCGCTTGGCCACGTCGTCGATGACGCCGAGCACGCCCACGACCGGCGTCGGGTGGATGGCGGTGCTGCCGGTCTGGTTGTAGAAGGAGACGTTGCCGCCGGTCACCGGTACGCCGAGGAGCTTGCAGGCATCGGCCAGGCCGCGTACCGCCTCGGCGAACTGCCACATCACCTCGGGGTCCTCGGGGGAGCCGAAGTTGAGGCAGTTGGTGACGGCCAGCGGCTTGGCGCCGGTGACGGCCACGTTCCGGTAGGCCTCGGCCAGCGCCAGCTGCGCCCCCGCGTACGGGTCGAGCTTGGCGTAGCGGCCGTTGCCGTCGGTGGCCAGCGCGATGCCGCGGGTGGTGGGCTCCGAGCCCGCCATCACCTCGGAGATACGCAGCATGCCCGCGTCGGCCGGCTGGGCCAGCACGGTGTTGGAGCGCACGTAGCGGTCGTACTGGGAGGTCACCCACTCCTTGGAGGCCAGGTTCGGCGAGCCGAGGAGCTGCAGGAGCGCGGCCCGCAGGTTGTCCGGGCGCTCCAGGCGGTCGGGGGTGTCGGCGTTGAGCGCGGGCTGGCCGACCGGCTCGTGGTAGGGCCGCTCGTACACCGGGCCGTCGTCGGCCGCGGTGCCCGGCGGAATGTCCACGATGACCTCGCCGTCCCAGGTCATGATCAGGCGGCCGGTGTCGGTCACCTCGCCGATGACGACGGCGGGCACGTCCCACTTCTCGCAGATGGCCATGAAGGCCGGGATGTCCGACGGCGTGACGACCGCCATCATCCGCTCCTGGGACTCGCTCATCAGGATCTCCTCGGGCCGGAGCGAGGGATCGCGGAGCGGGACCAAGTTGAGGTCGACGTGCATGCCGCCGGTGCCCTTGGCGGCCAGTTCCGTGGTGGCGCAGGAGACGCCCGCCGCGCCGAGGTCCTGGATGCCGACGACCACGTCGGCCGCGTAGAGCTCCAGGCAGCACTCGATGAGCAGCTTCTCCATGAACGGGTCGCCGACCTGTACGGCGGGCCGCTTGGCCTGCGACTCGTCCTCGAAGGTCGCCGAGGCCAGCACCGACGCGCCGCCGATGCCGTCGGGGCCGGTGGAGGCGCCGAACAGCACGACCTTGTTGCCGGGGCCCGGCGCGGTGGCCAGCTTGATCTGGTCCTTGCGCAGCAGGCCGACGCAGAGGGCGTTGACCAGTGGGTTGCCGATGTAGCAGGGGTCGAAGACGACCTCGCCGCCGATGTTGGGCAGGCCGAGGCAGTTGCCGTAGGAGGAGATGCCCTCGACGACGCCGGGCAGCACCCGCTTGGTGTCGGGCTGATGGGCGCCGCCGAAGCGCAGCGCGTCCATGACGGCGATCGGGCGCGCGCCCATCGACATGATGTCGCGCACGATGCCGCCGACGCCGGTGGCCGCGCCCTGGTGCGGCTCGACGTAGGACGGGTGGTTGTGCGACTCGATCTTGAACGTGGCGGCCCAGCCGTCGCCGATGTCGACGACGCCGGCGTTCTCGCCCATGCCGACGAGCAGCGCCTCTGACTTGGGCGCCTTGGTGGCGAACTGCCGCAGATGCACCTTGGAGGACTTGTACGAGCAGTGCTCCGACCACATGACGGAGTAGATGGCCAGCTCGGACCCGGTGGGCCGGCGCCCCAGGATCTCCTTGACCCGGTCGTACTCGTCCCGCTTCATCCCGAGCTCGGCGAACGGCATCGCCTCATCGGGGCTCACAGCGGCCCGCTTCACCGAATCGGTCATGAGTTCACCAGCTTCCTCAGGATCGAGGTGAAGAAGCCGCGCCCGTCGGTGGAGGGGGCGCCGACCAGGTCCTCGACCGCGTGCTCGGGGTGGGGCATGAGGCCGACGACGTTGCCGACCTCGTTGGTGATGCCCGCGATGTCGTTGAGCGAGCCGTTGGGGTTGCCGAGGTAGCGGAAGACCACCCGACCATTCGCCTCCAGCTCGGCCAGCGTCTCGTCGGAGGCGACGTAGCGCCCCTCGCCGTGCTTGACCGGCAGCACGATCTCCTGGCCGGCCGCGAAGTCGTGGGTCCAGGCGGTCCGGTCGGACTCCACGCGCACCCGCTGGTCGCGGCAGACGTAGTGCAGCGAGGCGTTGCGGGTCAGCGCCCCGGGCAGCAGGTGCGCCTCGCACAGGATCTGGAACCCATTGCAGGTGCCGAGCACGGGCAGGCCCGCCCTCGCCGCCGGGATCAGCTCGTCCATCAGCGGCGCGAACCGGGAGATGGCCCCGCACCGCAGGTAGTCGCCGTAGGAGAAGCCGCCGGGCAGGAAGACGGCGTCCACTCCCTTGAGATCGTGGTCGGCGTGCCACAGCGGAACGGCCTCGGCACCGGCCAGGCGCACGGCTCTCGCCGCGTCCTGGTCGTCGAGTGTGCCGGGAAACGTGACAATGCCCACTCGGGCAGCGCTCATGACTTCGTCCCTCCGAGGATGCGCACGCGCGCGCCACCATCTCTTGCTGGCGGATGGCGGTCTGCGGCGGTGCCCACAATCTATCGGGTGCGCGGGCGTGCCTCTGTGAGGGCCTCCGGATGCGGACATGCCGCTGGTACGGCGAGGCCGCGGCCTGCCGTACGGAATGGGGGGATTGTCAGACGGCGGCGAGCTCGCGCGGCCGGGTGTCGGCCTCGTCCCACGCCAGCTGCTTGCGCAGGTGGACCGTGGTGCCCTGGCCGGGCGTGACGCCGAAGGAGATCTCGTCCACGACGGAGCGCATGATCAGCAGGCCGCGGCCGTTCTCGGTCTCGGGAGGCGGGAAGTGCAGGGGCATCGAGGGCAGTCCGCCGCCGTTGTCGGCGACGCGGACGTCGCACCGGCCGTAGCCGATGGCGGCCGTGACCTCGTAGCGGTTGGCGGGACCCCCGTGCCGCACCGCGTTGGAACATGCCTCGGAGACGGCGAGCAGCATGTCGGCGATGCAGCTTTCGCTTACGCTGAGTGAGCGCATAGCATCGCCGAGCACTCGCCTGACCATCGGTATGCCGATCGCATCCCGAGGCAGTGCCAACGAGAACTCAATATCCACCGGACCCCTCCCGGCGCCAGAACGTCACCTGGAGTAGGTTTCCCCGAGAAATCAGGGCTAACCGCAAAATCACGTTGTTGTTATTTAGTATTGGTAAGCCCGTGGGATTGTGACACAGCAAAACCCGGCTTTAAGCCGCCAGGGGCAATTCTGGTGCCAAACGTACGCTTCTACCCCTCAACCCGCACGACGTAGTCCTCGATGACGGTGTTGGCCAGGAGCGTCTCGGCCATCTTTCGGACGTCCGCAAGTGCCGCCTCGTCGGCGGGGCCGTCCAGTTCGATCTCGAAGCGCTTGCCCTGACGGACCGCGGAGACCCCGGCGAAGCCCAGCCTAGGCAGGGCTCGGGCGATCGCCTGCCCCTGCGGGTCGAGAATCTCCGGCTTCAGCATGACGTCGACGATGACGCGCGCCACTTGGGTCCTCCTGCGATGGCGATGGTGGTCGGGTACCGAGGGTCAAGCCTAGTGCCAGGCAGACCAGCGGAATCGCCGGGATGACGTAACGCACGTCGTAGGCGGCCAGGAAGGGCGGCGAGACGACCAGCGCGAGCGCCGCCACCCCCGGCAGCAGCGCGTCCCAGCGCCGCCGGACCAGCGCCGCGGCCAGCGCGCCGGCCAGGCCGAGCATCAGCACGGGGAAGGGCAGGTAGCCGAAGCGCTGGTAGGCGCGCAGCCATCCGGCGAACGGCTCGACGACGCGGGTGGCGGCCGGGCCGTTCTCGTAGGACTCGGCGATCTGTTTCACCGAGCCCTTCAGCGGGCGCTCGGCGGCGGGGAACTTGTAGGGCGTCTTCTCCGCCGCGGCGGTGCGCTCCCAGCGCAGCAGCTTGGCGAGGTCGGTGGCCACCGCGCCGAGGTAGGGGCCGGGCTGGGCGAGGATCGCCTTCCTGGCGAACTCGCCGGCCAGCTGGTTGCGGTTGGCGGTGCCGGGCACCTTGGGAAGGGGCGAGAAGCTCTCCCACAGCCAGTACGGCGGGTACGGGCGCTGCTCCACGGGCATGTTCGGGCAGAGCACGGCCAGGCGCTCCGGCGGCCTGATCACCGCGCAGTCGGCGAAGCTCATGGTCCTGGACCACAGGAAGTTGCCGTCCGCCTCGGTCAGGGCGAACTTGCCCTTTTCGACCTTGGTCCAGGTGGCGTACGCGCCGAGCGGGACGGCCCCGGCCACGACGAGGGCCACCAGGGGGCGCCAGCCATACCGGCGGATGAGCAGGTAGGCGGCGGTGAGGATGAGCAGCGGCAGGCCGACCGTGCGGGTGATGCCCGCGAGACCGAGCAGCAGCCCGCCCACGGCGGCGGTGGCCGGGGTCACCCGCCAGACGATGAGGGTGATCGCGCCGCAGACCAGCACGATGAAGACGAGGTCGGCCATGACCATGTGTTCGAGCAGAACCATGAACTCGTCGAAGAGGATGGGCGTGACCAGCAGCGTGGCGCCCCAGCCGGGCAGGCCGCGGCGGCGTAGCAGCAGGTAGACGCCGACCGCGAGAGCCAGGCCGAGCAGGTGCTGCGCGACGGTGATCAGCGTGAGGCTGTGCGCGGGGCGCAGCAGCGCCAGCAGCAGGGAGTAGCCCGACGGGCGGGTGGTGCCGGGGGCGAGCTTCTCACTCAGGAAGGCGAAGGAGTCGCCGAAGAACAGCAGTGAAGGGGGATAGCCCAGGACGGCCAGCAGGCGCAGCGCGATCGCGGGTATCAGGGTGACGATCAGGGCGCGGTGTGCTGACACGGGAACTTCTCTTCCTAGGGAGACCGCGATCCAGGCTAATGGGAAATGTCACCATCCCGATCGCCAGACAGGTCAGCGGGAGGGCCGCGAGCACGTAGCGGATGTCGTATCCGCTCACGAACGGCGGGCCGGCCACCAGCGTCACGGCCGCCAGTCCGGGCAGCAGCGCCTCGGGCCGCCGCCTGATCGCCGCCACCGCCAGCGAGCCGAGCAGGGCCAGCGTGAGCAGCGGATACGGCAGGTAGCCGAAGCGCTGGTAGGCGCGCATCCACCCGGCGTACGGCTCGACGAGGCGCGTGTCCGCGGGGCCCCGCTCGTAGCTCGCGGGCCCGGGGTCCTTCACCCGCCGCTCCTCGCGTGGAAACTGGTACGGATTGTGCTTGCCGGGCACCACCCGCGAAGAGGTGCGCTCCCAGCGCAGCAACTCGCCGAGATCCTTGCCCACGGCCACCAGGTACGCCCCGGGCTGGGCGGCGATCGCCTCGCGGGCGAAACGCCCGGCCACCGCGTTGCGCTCCTTGACCGGGATCTGATCGAGCGTCCCGCCCCACAGCCAGAACGGCGGCGCCGCCCGCTTCCCGGCGGGCTGGTCGGTGCAGAGCCGGGTGTCGGAGGGCCTGATCACCCGGCAGTCGGCGAAGCTCATGGTCCGCGCCCACAGGAACATCCCGTCCGCCCTGGTCAGGGCCGGTGATCCGGTCTCGGCGAATGCCCAGGCGGAGTACACGAGCAGCGGCGCCAGCCCGGCCGCCGCCAGCCGCAGCACCGGCCGCGGGCCCGCCCTGCGCGCCGCCAGGTAGGCCACGCCGAGGACGAGCACCGGCAGGCCGATCGTCCTGGTGAGCGCGGCGGCTCCGAGCAGCAGGCCGGCCGTGCCGTACCGGCCGCCGAGCAGGGTGAGCACGCCGCCCGTCAGCAGCGCGGCGAACAGCGCGTCGGCCATCACCATGTGCTCCATGAGGATGAGGAACTCATCGAACAGCAGCGGCGTGACGGCCAGCGTGGCGCCCCACCCGGGCAGGCCGCGGCGGCGTAGTAATGCATAGACCGAAACCGCCAGGACGAGCCCGATCACGTGCTGCGCCGCGGTGACCAGGGCCAGGCTGTGCGCCGGGCGGAGCAGGTGCAGGAAGATGGAGTAACCCGCAGGTCGGAACGTTCCAGGGGCAGGTTCGCGGAGGTAGGTGAAGGAGTCGGCGAAGAACAGCAGGGCCGGGGGATGTCCGGCCATGGTCAGAACGCGCAACACCACGGCCGGGACCAGTGCCGCGAGCAGAAACCAGTGGTTTCCGGGCAGCGCAAAGACACGTGATGTCGATATCACGTCGGCTCCTTTGGCGGTCGTTTACCTCTTCTTGCCGTCTGTTGTCGAAAGGGTTCACGCCCGTTACGTGGGGAACTTGGACGACATGGGGCTTGCGCGGAGGGCTGTGACTTCTGCCACCATGTCCCCATATGTGGACGAATCACCACCAAGTGGTTTGGACGCCCAGAAGGCCGGCCGCCGGTGGCAACCCCACCCACCCCGGCCCCGAACGCACAGGAGCGGCACGTGACCGTCGACGCCTCTCGTGGTGCTGAAGCACCCCCAGAGCTCGTCCAGTTGCTCACCCCCGAGGGCGAGCGAGTCGAGCACCCCGACTACGACATCGACCTGACACCGGAAGAGGTCAGGTCGCTTTACCGCGATCTCGTGCTCGTCCGCCGCATCGACCTTGGAGCGGTGGCGCTGCAACGCCAGGGCGAACTGGGCATCTGGGCATCGCTGCTCGGCCAGGAAGCCGCTCAGATCGGCTCAGGCCGGGCGCTCACCGACGCCGACATGGCCTTCCCGACCTACCGTGAGCACGGCGTGGCCTGGTGCCGCGACGTCGACCCCGTCAAGCTGCTGGGTCTGTTCCGCGGCGTCAACCACGGCGGCTGGGACCCCGTCGAGCACAACTTCCACCTCTACACGATCGTGATCGGCAGCCAGACGCTCCACGCGGTCGGCTACGCCATGGGCATCCAGCGCGACGGCGGCGAGGGCGCCGCGATCGTCTACTTCGGCGACGGCGCCTCCTCCCAGGGCGACGTCAACGAGTCGTTCGTGTGGGCCAGCGTCTTCAACGCCCCGGTCGTCTTCTTCTGCCAGAACAACCAGTGGGCCATCTCCGAGCCGATCGAGAAGCAGTCCCGCATCCCGCTCTACCGGCGCGCCTCCGGCTTCGGCTTCCCAGGGCTCCGGGTCGACGGCAACGACGTCTTCGCCTGCCTCGCGGTCACCCGCAAGGCGCTGGCCGACGCCCGCAGCGGCCAGGGCCCCACGCTGATCGAGGCCTTCACCTACCGCATGGGCGCCCACACCACCACCGACGACCCCACCCGCTACCGGGTCGCCTCCGAGCTCGAAGCCTGGAAGCTCAAGGACCCCATCGAGCGGGTCAAGGCGTACCTGTTCAAGCAGGAGATGGCCGACCAGGAGTTCTTCGACGCCATCGACGCCGAGGCCGAGCAGCTCGGCGCGGACGTGCGCCGGCGCTGCCTGGAGATGCCCGACCCCCAGCCGCTCGACATCTTCGACCACGTCTACCGCGAGCCGCACGCCCTGATCGACGAGGAGCGCGCCCAGTTCGCCGCCTACCTGGAAGGGTTCGAGGCATGACGGTGCTCAGCCTGTCCAAGGCGCTCAACGAGGGCATGCGCAAGGCCATGGAGGACGACCCGAAGGTCCTCATCATGGGCGAGGACGTCGGCAAGCTCGGCGGCGTCTTCCGCGTCACCGACGGCCTGCAGAAGGACTTCGGCGACGACCGGGTCATCGACACCCCGCTCGCCGAGTCCGGCATCATCGGCACCGCCATCGGCCTGGCGCTGCGCGGCTTCCGCCCGGTGTGCGAGATCCAGTTCGACGGCTTCGTCTTCCCGGCCGCCGACCAGATCATCACCCAGCTGGCCAAGATGCCCATGCGCTCGCTCGGGGCGATCAAGCTGCCCATCGTGGTCCGCATCCCCTGCGGCGGCGGCATCGGCGCGGTCGAGCACCACAGCGAGTCGCCCGAGTCGTACTTCACGCACACCGCCGGGCTGCGCGTCGTCGCCTGTTCCAACCCGCTCGACGCCTACTCGATGATCCAGCAGGCCATCAGCAGCGACGACCCGGTCATCTTCTTCGAGCCCAAGCGCCGCTACTGGGAGAAGGCCGAGGTCGACACCAGCACCACCGACTGGTGGACCCCCTTCGACCAGGCCTCCGTCGTACGGCAGGGCACCGACCTCACGCTCGTCGCCTACGGTCCCATGGTCAAGACCTGCCTGGAGGTGGCCGGCGCCGCCGCCGAGGAAGGCCGCTCCCTGGAGGTCATCGACCTGCGCTCGCTCAACCCCCTGGACACCCAGCGCCTCATGGACTCGGTACGCAGGACCGGCCGGGTCGTCATCGTGCACGAGGCGCCCGTCTACAGCGGTTTCGGAGCCGAGCTCGCCGCCCGGATCACCGAGCAGTGCTTCTACCACCTGGCGGCGCCGGTGCTGCGCGTCGGCGGATTCTCCACCCCCTACCCGCCGTCGAAGCTCGAAGAGCACTACCTGCCCGACCTGGACAGGGTGCTCGACGCCGTCGACCGCGCCTACGCCTACTGAGAGGGGGATCCCGTATGCGACGCGAGTTCAAGCTCCCCGACGTCGGCGAGGGACTGACCGAGGCGGAGATCGTCCGGTGGAAGGTGAAGGCGGGTGACGCGGTCAAGGTCGACCAGATCGTGGTCGAGATCGAGACCGCCAAGTCCATCGTCGAACTGCCGATCCCGTGGGACGGGGTGGTCGCCGACCTGATGGCCGAGGAGGGCCAGACCGTCGACGTGGGCCTGCCCATCATCGCCATCGACACGGCCGGCGGGCAGGCCGGCGAGCGGGTCGAGGCGCTGGCCGACGACATGGTGCCCAGCCCGCCGGCGGAGGCCGCCGTGGAGCCGGGCGTCCACGGGAGCCCGGCGCCCAAGGAGGAGCGCCAGGCCGTCCTGGTGGGTTACGGCGTCAAGACCGGCGCCGCCCAGCGCCGCCCGCGCAAGCAACCCGCCACCACCGCTCCGTCAAGCGCCGCTCCGTCAAGCGCGGCGCCCACACCTGTGGCGCCTGTGGCCAACCCGGCCCGCACCGAGGTCACCGGCCCCGCTCCGGCGGGCGCGCCCGCATCGGAGAGCGGCCGCGTGATGGTGCTGGCCAAGCCGCCGGTACGGAAGCTGGCCAAGGACCTTGGTGTCGATCTGACCACGCTCAGCGGCACCGGTCCCCAGGGCTCGATCACCAGGGAGGACATCCACGCCGCCGCCGGAGGCGCCACCCAGGAGGTGGCCGGGCGGCCGGCCGTACAGGAAGAGCGCATTCCGATCAAGGGCGTGCGCAAGATGACCGCGCAGGCCATGGTGGCCAGCGCGTTCACCGCCCCGCACGTCACCGAGTTCCTGCAGCTCGACGTGAGCGCGACCATGGAGGCCGTCCGGCGCCTGCGCGAGGTGCCGGACTTCGCCGAGGTCAAGGTCTCGCCGCTGCTGCTGGTGGCCAAGGCGGTGCTGGTGGCCGCCCGCCGCTATTCCATGATCAACTCTGCCTGGGACGAGCGGGCCCAGGAGATCGTGGTCAAGCACTACGTGAACCTGGGGATCGCCGCGGCCACGCCGCGCGGCCTGGTGGTGCCGAACGTCAAGTCGGCCCACACGCTGTCGCTGCCCGAGCTGGCCGAGGCGCTCGGCAAGCTCACGGAGACGGCGCGGGCGGGCAGGACCCAGCCGGCGGAGATGTCCGGCGGCACGTTCACGATCACCAACGTGGGCGTGTTCGGCGTCGACACCGGTACGCCGATCATCAACCCGGGCGAGTCGGCGATCCTGGCGTTCGGCCAGGTGCGCGACATGCCGTGGGTGGTGGACGGCGAGCTGGCGGTGCGCAAGGTGACGACGCTGGCGTTGTCGTTCGACCACCGGATCATCGACGGCGAGCTGGGCTCGCTGTTCCTGCGTGACGTGGGCGCGATGCTGGAGGATCCGCTGCGGATGCTCGCCTGGAGCTGACGCCACGCGACAGGCCGCCGCCCGCGAAGGGTGGCGGCCTGTTGTGTTCTGTGGCTTCAAGGGGATTTACGAGATCCGATTTGGTTGTTAAGAAGGTTTATTAACAAACGGACTCATCCCAGCGGGGTGCCCCATGGCCCGATTACTCGTCGTGTTGTCGCTGCTCATGGCCGCTTTCGGAATCTCCCTTCCCGCCCATGCCGAGGCGCCGTCAGTGACCGCACTGCCCGGTTACAAGATCCAGTCCTCGGCCAAGGTGAGCGATTCCGGCGCCGCCATCTCCACTCCCGGGTACGCCGCCACCGGCTGGTACCCGGTCGGCCCGCGCTCCACGGTCCTCGCCGGCCTCCTGGAGAACGGCGTCTACCCCGACCCGTTCTTCTCCACGAACATGCAGTCCATCCCCACCGCCGACTTCGACGTGGCGTGGTGGTACCGGGCCGACTTCACGCTCGGCGCCGAGAGCGGCATGCGCACCCTGCTCGACTTCAGCGGGGTGATCTCCGGCGCCGACGTCTGGGTCAACGGAACCCAGGTGGTCAGCGGCGCGGCCGGCGCGTACACGCGGCACGAGCGCGACATCACCGCCCAGGTACGCGCGGGCGTCAACTCCATCGCCTTCCGGATCAACCCCAACAACCCGAACAGCCATCTGACGATCGGCTGGATCGACTGGGTGCAGCTGCCGCGCGACGACAACATGGGGATCTTCCGCGACGTGCTGATCAAGCGGACCGCCGCGGTCTCGCTCAACAACCCGCACGTGATCACGAACCTCGCCGTGCCCGCCCTGGACCGCGCCGACCTGACGATCAAGGCCGACGTACGCAACCACACCACGAGCCCGGTGACCACCACGGTCCGCGGCACGATCGGCGCGCTCACGTTCGGCCAGGACGTCTCCCTGGCCGCGGGCGAGACCAAGCGGATCACGTTCAACCAGACGATCGGCGACCCGCAGGTCTGGTGGCCGTACGCGATGGGCGCCCAGCCGCTTTACGACCTCGGCCTCACCGCGGTCGTCGGCGGCGTCACCAGCGACGTCGTCAGCGAGCGCTTCGGCGTGCGCAAGGTCGAGTCGGCCAAGAACGCCTCCGGCCGCCGCTACTACAAGATCAACGGCCGGAACCTCCTCATCAGGGGCGGCGGCTGGTCACCCGACATCTTCCTGCGGCCCAAGATCGGCTACCTCGAGGACAAGCTCCGCTACGTCAAGGACCTCGGCCTCAACACGATCCGGGTCGAGGGACACCTGGAGGGCGACGAGCTCTACGACCTGGCCGACAAGCACGGCATCCTGACCCTGCCCGGCTGGGAGTGCTGCAACAAGTGGGAGGGTTCCTTCTCCAGCGGCGACTACCCGATCGCCAAGGCGTCGATGCTGGCCGAAGCCGTACGGCTGCGCAACCACCCCAGCGTGATCTCCTTTCTCATCGGCTCGGACAACCCTCCGCCCGCGCAGAAGGAGACCGGCTACCTGGACGCGCTGAACCAGGCCGAGTGGCAGCTGCCGATCGTCCCGGTGGCCAGCGACAAGTCCAGCCCGCAACTGGGCAACTCGGGCATGAAGATGCCGGGGCCGTACGACTGGGTGCCGCCGAACTACTGGTACAACAAGCGCGAAGGCGGCGCGTTCGGCTTCAACTCCGAGACCGGCGCCGGGCCCGACGTGCCCACGCTCGACTCGCTCAAGCGCATGATGACCCCGGCGCAGATCGACTCGCTCTGGCAGAACCCGGGCGCGACGCAGTACCACCGCTCGCCCTCCAGCACCTTCAACAACCTGTCGATCTACCACAACGCCCTCAGAGGCCGATACGGCGTGCCCTCCGGCCGCGAGGACTACGTGAAGAAGGCGCAACTGGCCCAGTACGAGGCGGTGAGAGCCCAGTTCGAGGCCTACGGCCGTAACTTCACCGACTCCACCAACCCCTCCACCGGCGTCATCTACTGGATGCTCAACAGCGGCTGGTCCTCGCTGCACTGGCAGTTGTTCGACTACTACCTCGACCAGGGCGGCTCCTATTGGGGCGCCCGCGAGGCCAACAAGCCGCTACACGTCCAGTACTCCTACGACGACGACTCGGTCGTCGTGGTGAACTCCACGCCGACCGCCGCCCAGAACCTCCAGGTCAAGACCGACGTCTTCAACCTCGACGGCACCGCGAAGTACTCCAGCACCGCCACCGTGAACGTCCCCGCCGACGGCGGCAAGGCGAGTGCGGTCACGATCCCGTCCATCTCCGGCCTCAGCTCCACCTACCTGGTACGGCTGACGCTCCTGCGCGGCGGCGCGGAGATCGACCGCAACGTCTACTGGCTGTCCACCTCCGACGACGTCATCGACTGGTCCGGCAACACCTGGTACTACGTGCCGACCTCCAGCTACGCCAACCTGACCGGCCTCAACTCGATGCCCAGGACCTCCCTGAGCGTCACCGCTACCACGAACACGGTCACGATCACCAACACCGGCGCCGCCCCCGCCCTCTACCTGGACGTCAGGATGGTCGACGCCGCCGGCACGCCGGTCCTGCCCGTCACCTGGTCCGACAACGCGATCAGCCTGTGGCCCGGCGAGTCGAAGACGCTGACGGCCAGTGGCACCGGCGCGAACGCCAGGGTCTCGGGCTGGAACACCGCCACGGTCACGGTCCCCACCGGCCCGCCGGACGTCGAGCGGCCCACCCCGCCGGGGAACCTGCGCGTCACCGGCGCGACCTCGTCGTCGGTCTCCCTGGCCTGGGACCCGGCGACCGACAACGTCGGCGTCGCCGGCTACGACGTGCGGGGCGGCCCCTCGGTGACCGGCACCACCGCCACGGTCTCCGGGCTCCAGCCGGGCACGCCGTACACCTTCGACGTCCGCGCCCGCGACGCGGCGGGTCTCGTCTCCGACCCCTCCAACGAGGTCCAGGCCACCACCGGCAGCGGCCCCGCCGACCACCAGGCGGAGGACGCGGTGATCTCGCAGGGCGCGGTGGAGTCGAACCACGCCGGTTTCACCGGCACGGGCTTCGTCAACCTGGACAACGTGGTGGGTTCGTACGTGGAGTGGACCGTGAACGCCGCCGCCGCGGGCCCGGCCAACCTGGAGATCCGCTACGCCAACGGCACCACGGTCAACCGCCCGCTGAACGTCAACGGCACCACGGCCGACTTCCCCGGCACCGGCGCCTGGAGCTCCTGGCAGACCAAGACGGTGCCGATCCAGCTCCAGGCGGGCGTCAACAAGATCCGGGCCACCTCGACGACGGCCAACGGCGGCCCGAACCTCGACCGCCTCATCGTGACCCCGCGGCAGCCGGGCTCCGACCACCAGGCGGAGGACGCGGTGATCTCGCAGGGCGTGGTCGAGTCGAACCACGCCGGATTCACGGGAACCGGGTTCGTCAACTACGACAACGTCACCGGCTCCTACGTCGAGTGGACGGTCACCGCCGCCACCGCGGGCACCGTGAACGCGGTGATCCGCTACGCCAACGGCACCACGGTCAACCGCCCGCTGAACGTCAACGGCACCACGGCCGACTTCCCCGGCACCGGCGCCTGGACGACGTGGCAGACGAAGACGGTGCCGGTCCAGCTCCAGGCCGGGGTCAACAAGATCAGGGCCACCGCCACCACCGCGAACGGAGGACCCAACGTCGACCGGTTGTCGATCGGCCCCTAGGCTGACCGGCATGATCCGTCACATCGTGCTGCTGACCTGGTCAGAAGAGGCCACCGACGACCAGAAGGCCGCCGTGGCCGAGGGACTGGCGGCGCTGCCCGCGGCGATCCCGCAGCTGCGCCGCTACGACCTCGGCACCGACCTCGGCCTGGGCGCGGGCAACTCCGACTTCGCGGTCGTGGCCGAGTTCGACTCGGTCGCCGACTACGAGGTCTACCGGGACCACCCCGTGCACCAGGCCGTCATCGCCGAGCGCATCAAGCCGATCCTCGCCGCCCGCGCGGCGCTCCAGGTCGAGCTCTAGACCTCCGGCGGGTTGTTCTCCCGGTGCATCAGCCGGTCGTCGGAGGTACGGCCCCGCTTGGGCGCGAGCACGATGCTCAGCACCACCCCCACGCCGCCGACGATCATGAAGATCAGGCCGATGACGTCCATGCGGACGGCGCTGCCGAACACGTTGGGATCGATCGCGAATCTCAGGATCGCGCCAAGCGTGAGGAAGAAGATGCTGACCCCGACACCCATGGCGACCTCCGGAGGGAATGAGCGCGTACGCACTCGGTCATACCCGAGTATGGGTGATCGTCACGCGAGGCAGGTAAGTGGCTGGCCGCCGTTGTAAGTGATCATGTCCATGACGGCGGCCACGACGTCGATCTGTCCGCCTCTGGGCAGGCCGTCCAGCTCGGCGTAGGCGCGGTGGAGGTTGCCCACGACGCGCTCGGGATCCAGCAGCTCCGCCCACGGCCCCAGGTCGGTCTCCCTGGCCGCCTCCAGCGGCGTCAGCCCGGCCGCGCGCCCCTGTTCGGCCGTGGCCAGCACGAACCGCGCGTACTCCTGAACCCGGTCGATCACCTCGGGCCCGCACGGTTCGCCGTGCCCCGGGACGATCGTCTCCGCGCCGAGCTCCCTGATCTGGTCGAGCACCTCGACCGTCCCGGCCACCGAGCCCGTCAGCATGAACGGCGTGCCGCCGTTGAACACCAGGTCGCCGGAGAACAGCACCCGGCGTTCCGGGATCCACACGTACACGTCGTTCGTCGTGTGCGCCGCCATCCCCGGATGCCTGACCTCGCATCTCAGCTCATCCACATGGAGCGTGATCTGGTCGGTGAAGGTGAGGAACGGCGGCACCGCCTCCAACTCGCCCCACTCCACCTCGGCCGACCAGGCCGCGCGGTAGTCGGGGATGCCTTCGGCCAGGATCATCGCCCTGGCCAGCTCGTGCCCGACGATCGTGGCCTCGGGGAAGAGGTAGTTACCGAACGTGTGGTCGCCGTGGTAGTGGGTGTTGACCAGCGTGGTGATCGGCCGGTCGGTCACCCGCGCGACCGCGTCGCGCAGCGCCCTGGTCCGGCGTTCCGTGGCGCAGGCGTCGATGCTGACCACGCCGCGCCGGCCGACGAGGAAGCCGGTGTTGTTGATCCACCAGCTGCCGTCGGGCTGGACGTAGGCGTGGACGCCGTCCGAGACCTCGTGCGCACGGGCCGGGGGCAGGGGGTGATCGTGCCGCGATGAGCTCATGGAGCGAAAATAGACCGCCCGCCGATGCGGCGGGCGGTCTTCACGGACCCCTGGGTCAGAAGGCCTCTTCCGGCAGCTCCATCAGCTCCAGCCCGGTCGCGTCGAGGATGCGCCGCTCGGTGGCGATCCTCGGCAGGACGGTGCCGGCGAAGAAGGAGGCGGCGGCGACCTTGCCCTGGTAGAAGGCGTCCTCGCCCTCGGACAGGCGGGCCAGGGCAACCTCCGACTGGCGCAGCAGCAGCCAGCCGATGATGAGGTCGCCGAGGGCCAGCAGGAACCTGGTGGAGTTCAGGCCGACCTTGTAGAGCTCACCCGGCGCCTCCAGCGAGCCCAGCGCCCAGCCGGCCATCGTGTCGCCCATGGCCTTGACCCCGGCCGCGGCCTCGGCGAGGAGCTTGCGCTCCTCCTTCAGGCGGCCGTTTCCCGCCTCGGAGGCGGCGAAGGCGTTGATGTCGGCCAGCAGGGAGCCGACGGCGGCGCCCTGGTTGCGCAGGATCTTGCGGAAGAACAGGTCGAGACCCTGGATCGCGGTGGTGCCCTCGTAGAGGGAGTCGATCTTGGCGTCTCTGATGTACTGCTCGATCGGGTAGTCCTGCAGGTAGCCGGAGCCGCCCAGGGTCTGCAGCGAGCGGGAGAGCAGCTCGTAGGAGCGCTCGGAACCGACGCCCTTGACGATCGGGAGGAGCAGGTCGTTCATGGCGTGCGCGGCCTGGTCGTCCGGGTTGATCTGGATGGCGTCCTGGAAGGTCGCGGTGAACATGACCAGCGCGCGCATGCCCTCGGCGTAGGCCTTCTGCAGCATGAGCTCGCGGCGTACGTCGGGGTGGTGGGTGATGGTGACGCGGGGGGCGGCCTTGTCGGTCATCTTGGTCAGGTCGGCGCCCTGGACGCGGGACTTGGCGTACTCCAGCGCGTTCAGGTAGCCGGTGGACAGGGTGGCGATGGCCTTGGTGCCGACCATCATGCGGGCGTGCTCGATGACCATGAACATCTGCTTGATGCCCTCGTGCACGTCGCCGACCAGGGTGCCGATGGCCGGGTGCTTGTCGCCGAAGGTGAGCTCGCAGGTCGTGGAGACCTTGAGCCCCATCTTCTTCTCGACGTTGGTGACGTAGGCGCCGTTGCGCTCGCCGAGCTCGCCGGTCTCCAGGTTCACGTGGTACTTGGGAACCAGGAACATCGACAGGCCCTTGGTGCCGGGGCCGTGGCCCTCGGGGCGGGCCAGCACGAGGTGGAAGATGTTCTCCGACATGTCGTGCTCGGCGCTGGTGATGAAGCGCTTGACGCCCTCGATGTGCCAGGTGCCGTCGGGCTGCTGGATCGCCTTGGCGCGGCCCGCGCCGACGTCGGAGCCGGCGTCGGGCTCGGTGAGCACCATGGTGGCGCCCCAGTTGCGCTCGATGGCCAGTTCGGCGAAGCGCTTCTGGTCGGTGGTGCCGGTCTTCCACAGGGTGTAGGCGAAATTGGGGCCGGCGGCGTACATGTACAGCGCCGGGTTGGCGCCCAGGACCATCTCGGCCGTGGCCCACGCGAGGGTCCGCGGGATGCCGGGGCCGCCCAGATCGACCGGCAGGTCAAGATGCGCCCAGCCGCCGTCCACGAGCGCCTTGTAGGACTTCTTGACGCCGTCGGAGACGGTCACGGTGCTCGTGGCGGGGTCGAAGACCGGCGGGGTGCGGTCGCCCTCCTCGAACGAATCGGCAAGGACGGTCGTGGACAGTCGGTTGACCTCGTCGAGAATGCTCCGGGCGACGTCCTCGTCGACCTCCGCATAGGGCCCGGTGCCGAGGATGTCACGGCGGCCGAACACCTCGAAGAGGTTGAACTCCAGGTCGCGCACGTTGCTCTTGTAGTGGCCCATGGCTGCTGATCTCCTTGAACCGCGGCGTTAGTCTACTGGCCAGTAACCTTACTAGAAATGCTACCCGCGGGTAACCACTGGTATGCGTGGCATGCTCGTCTGCATGAACGCCGAAGAGCTCTCCGCCCTGTGGCGGGAGCGCCTGGGTTCGTGGGCCATTCCTCCGGAAATCCTGGAGAACGCCACGGCCGATCCGTGGGGCCACCATCCCGCCAGATTCGCCACGCGCGCCGACCGCGCGCTGGCCGAGCCCGACCATGGCCCGACGATGACGCGCCTGGCCGAGGCCCTGCCAGAGGGCGGCACCGTCCTGGACGTCGGCGCGGGCGCGGGCGCCGCCTCGCTGCCGCTGCACGAGCACCTGAGCGCGGTGATCGCCGTGGACACCTCACCCGAGATGCTGGCCGCACTCGGCCCCAAGGCGGACAAGCTCGGCGTCGAGGTCATCCGGGTCGAGGGCCGCTGGCCCGACGTGGCGCCCGAGGTGCCCGTCGCCGACGTGGCCGTGGCCGCGCACGTCGTCTACAACGTGCCCGACCTCACCGGCTTCCTGCGCGAACTCGACGCGCACGCCCGCCACCGCGTCGTGCTGGAGCTCACCCACCGCCACCCGATGAGCTGGCTCGCTCCGCTATGGGAGCACTTCCACGACGTACGCCGCCCCGTGCGGCCCGTCGCGGAAGACGTGGTGGCGCTGGCCGCGGCCATGGGCTTCGGCGTGCGGGTGGAGGAGCGCGAGTCGCCGCTGGAACGCTTCGGCACGCTGGAGGAACTGGCCGCCTCCGCCTGCCACCGCATCTGCCTCGACCCCGCCCGCGCCCCCGAGGTGGCGGAGACCGCGATGGAGCTCGGCATGTGGCCGGTGCCGCGTGACCGCTGGGTCACGATCTGGTGGGAATCATCGGAGAACGCCCGCCGTTAGACGAAATGAGCGACAAAGCTCCCGGACGAGACGCGCCGTACCCGGTTCGCCAAGACGACGCACGACATTGTCGACTCGTTCGCAAGGGAGTGCATCGTCATGGCGTGGATCCTGCTCATCATCGCCGGCGCCTTCGAGGTGGTGATGGCCCTGTCGCTCAAGATGAGCAACGGGCTGTCGCATCTGTGGTGGACCATCTCGTTCCTGGGCTTCGCGGTCCTGAGCTTCGGCCTGCTGGCCTACAGCCTCAAATCGCTTGAAGTCGGCACCGCCTACGCCGTCTGGACCGGCATCGGCGCCGTGGGCACCGCGATCGTGGGCATGCTCGCCATGGGGGACAACGTGTCGTTCGCACGGGTCGCCAGCATCGCGCTCATCGTCATCGGCGTCGTCGGCCTCAACCTGGCGGGCGGCGCCGCCCACTGACCCCCCTCACGGGCTCGGCCGTGCGGTCTGTTCCCCTGCCGCACGGCCGCATAACCTCCTTGACGGCTTTGGTGGTGTTCGGTTGACTGGGCCCCATGATTGAGATCCATGCCGTCACCATCGACGCGGCCAACCCCTACGAGCTGGCCGTCTGGTGGTCGGAGGCCACCGGCCTGCCGCTCGGCGAAGGCGACGTCCCCGGCGACGACGAAGTGATGCTGCGCACCAAACAGGACCCCTACCTGCTGTTCGTCAAGGTCCCCGAGGGCAAGACGATCAAGAACCGCATCCACTTCGACGTCAACGGCACCGAGGGCCGCACCCGCGACCAGGAGGTCGAGCGCCTGCTCGGCCTCGGCGCCACGATCTTCGACGACCGCCGCACCGCGGACGGCGTCGGCTGGGTCGTCATGCGCGACCCCGAGGGCAACGAGTTCGACGTCTGCAGAAGCCAGGCCGAGAGAGGCTTGCCCGAATAAAGTTCGGTCAACCAGACTGGCGGCATGAGCGAGCCAAGCGCGTCCGCACGCATCGAGATCGCCGCCCCCGCACAGCGGGTCTACGAGCTCATCACCGACCTCGCCAACCTCGGCACCTGGAACGCCGAGTGCCGCAGGGCCCGCTGGGTCGGCGAGATCAAGGAGCCCAGAAGAGGCGCGCGCTTCGTCGGCGGCAACCGCAACGGCGCCCGCCGCTGGTCCACCCGGTGCACGGTCACCGCCGCGGAACCCGGCCGCGCCTTCGCCTACCACGTCCGCGCCGGGGGAGTGCTCGACGTGGCCGTATGGCGCTTCGACCTGACACCGACCGACGAGGGCTGCCTGGTCGAACAGAAGACGTGGGACACCCGCGGCGCGTTCATGCGCGTCGTCGGCGGCTGGGCCACCAACGTGCCCGACCGGGTCAGCCACAACACCGCGAACATGGCCACGACGCTGGAGAACCTCAAGCGCGTGGCGGAGCGCCGATGAAGGCGGTCGTCTGCACCGAGTACGGCAAGCCCGTCGAACTCGTCGAGGCCCCCGACCCCGTCCCGGGCCCCGGGCAGGTGCTCATCGAGGTCGAGGCGGCCGGGGTGAACTTCGTCGATGGGCTCATGGTGCGCGGCGGCTACCAGATCAGGCCGCCGCTGCCGTTCACCCCCGGGTACGAGGTGGCGGGGCGCACTCCCGACGGCACGCGGGTCCTGGCCATCACCGGTCTCGGCGGGTTCGCCAGCCATGTGCTGGTGCACGCGGCGCAGGCCGTACCGCTGCCTGATCATCTCGACGCCGCGCGAGCGGCGGCCTTCGCGCAGAGCCATTGCACGGCGCTGTTCGCGCTGCGGGAGCGGGCGGGGCTGCGGCCGGGCGAGCGCGTGCTGGTGCTGGGCGCGGGCGGCGGGGTCGGGCTGGCGGCGGTTCAGGTGGCCAAGGCGCTGGGAGCGGACGTACTGGCGGCGGCGTCGAGCGCGGCCAAGCGCGAGGTGGCGATCACGGCCGGGGCGGACGAGGCCGTCGGCTACGACGACCTCAAGGTCACAGCGCGCGCCTGGGGGGTGGACGTGGCGGTCGACCCTGTCGGCGGCGCGCTGTCGGAGCAGGCCCTGCGCGCGCTGCGCGAGCGCGGGCGGCTGCTGGTGGTGGGCTTCGCCTCCGGGGAGATCCCGCGGCTCCCCGCCAACCAGGTGCTGCTGCGCAGCCGGTCCGTCATGGGCCTGGACTGGGGCGCGTGGTCCATGACCCATGCGGCGGAGAACCGGGCGATGCTGGAGGAACTGCTGGCCATGCCGGGCATCGATCCCGTGGCGCCGCAGGTGCGGCCACTGGAGCAGGCGGGGCAGGCCATGGCGGATCTGGTGGAGCGGCGGGTCACTGGGAAGATCGTGCTCGTCCCTGCATGACGAACGTCAGGACGGCCGCGATCAGGTAGACCAGCGCACCGTGCCACAGCGCGCCCCACGCGGCCCCGAAGACGCCCTCGCCGTCGAGCACCAACTGCACCGGGTAGTCCAGGACGGCCGAGATTCCGGCCGGCAGGAGCGCGAACTTCCACGGGTGCTTGAGCGACCACATCCTGGCCTGCCGGGTCACCCGGTCACTCACGTCCGGCTTGGCGACCGCGCCGATCGCGGCGATCAGCGCGAACAGGTTGATGCCCAGGCCGAGCGCCCAGGCCATGTCGTCGAACCCGGAGAACACCCAGGCGATGGCGGCGGTGGCGCCGCCACCGACCACGGCGGCCTTCCAGGGGGCGCCGCGGAGGGCGGCGCCGGAAAGCGACATCTCGTCGCGTCGGCTGATTTCGTTCATGGCCTCAGGTTGCCCTTTCACGGCCCTTGTTCACATCGGGGATGGACCCTGACCCGTCCCTGACATGATGCGGACATGCCTGAATTCACCATTGAACGCCTGACCACGGCCGACGCCGAGCGCCTGCGCGAGGTACGGCTGCGCGCCCTCGCCGACTCTCCCGACGCGTTCGGATCCACCTATGAGCGCGAGGCCGCCTTCCCCGCGGAGAAATGGATCGAACGCCTGGAGAATCCGGATTCGGTGTTCTTCGCCGCCACGGCGGACGGTGCGATCCACGGCATGGTCTACGGCCTCGCCGAGCGGCCGGAGCACGTGCACCTGCTGTCCATGTGGGTCGCCCCTGAGGCCAGGGGAGCCAAGGTCGGCTCGCGGCTGGTGGACGAGGTGATCGCCTGGGCGCGCGGCAGGCAGGCCGAGGAGGTCGAGCTCTGGGCCGTCGACGTGAACACCGCCGCCCGCGCCCTGTACGCGGGCAAGGGTTTCGTGCCCACGGGCAAGGTCATGGGACTGCCGTCCAACCCGTCGCTCCAGGACTCCCAGTACGTGCTGTCGCTGGTGTTCCGCGAGGCGCGGGCCGAGGACGTCCCCGCCGTGGTGGCCCTCATCGCCGACGACGCGGTCGCCGCCCGCCGCACCGGCACGTACGGCCCCGCCCACGAGTCCGCCTTCGCCGCCATCCAGGCAGACCCGAACAACGAGCTGATCGTGGCCGAGCTGAAGGGTGAGATCGTCGGCACGATGCAGCTCACCTACATCCCCGGCATCTCCCGCAACGGCGCCACCCGCCTCCAGGTCGAGGCGGTACGCGTCGCCGCCCACCTGCGCGGCCAGGGCTGGGGCCGCAAGATGATGGAGTGGGCCCACGCCAAGGGCCGGGCACGCGGCTGCGTGATGGTGCAGCTCACCTCGGACAAGCAGCGCGAGGAAGCGCACCGCTTCTACCGCTCCCTCGGCTACGCCCAGTCTCACGAAGGGTTCAAGCTGCCGCTCACACCGGCGTGAGCTCGACGATGTTGTCGTGGTAGACGGCGCCCTTGCCCATGTCGGCGTCGCGCTCGTCCACCACGGCGTTCGGGCCGGAGCCGCCGGGCGAGAACTTCGGCCAGCGGCCCTTCGGCGAGGCCACGACCCCGGCGGCCACCCGGTCGCTGATCTCCACGTCGGCCAGGAACTCGCCGTTGGCGTTGTGCACGCGCACCCGCTGGCCGTCGGCCAGCCCGCGCGCCGCCGCGTCGGCCGCGTTGACCAGGACCACCGGCTCCTTCGACCTCTTCCGCAGCTCGGGATTGTTGCCGAAGATCGTGTTGAGGAACGTGTGCGCGGCCGGGGTGATCAGCGTCAGCCCGTCCTTGCCCGCCGAGTTCGGCGGCACGTAGGCCTTGCCGGGCGGCGGGAAGCGCAGCCGTCCCGACCGGGTCGGGAAGCCGTCGGCGAAGGGCGCGAAGGGTTTGGGGTAGCTCATCCGCACCCATCCCTCCTTGCGCAACCGGTCGAGCGTGACGCCCTCCAGCGACGGATGTCCGCTCGACAGAAGCTGCTCGGCCAGCTCCAGGTCCGTGTCGAACAACGACGGCTCGGTCATGCCCATGCGCTCGGCCAGGCGGCGGAAGGTCTCCGTCGTGGACAGGCACTCGCCGGGCGGCGGGACGGCGGGCTCGTTCCACAGCAGGTAGAGGTGGCCGTAGCCGGCGTGCAGGTCCATGTGCTCGGTCTGCATGGTCGCGGGCAGCACGATGTCGGCGTAGTCGGCGGTGTCGGTGGGGAAGTGCTCCATGACCACCGTGAACAGGTCCTCGCGCAGCATCTCGCCGCGGATCCTGTTGGTGTCGGAGGTCGAGGCGAGCGGGTTGGCGCCGTAGACGAACAGGCACTTCACCGACGGCAGCTCCGCGGCCAGGCGGGTCATGGCCAGCGTGCGCACCGGCTGGGCCAGCAGGTCCTCGCGGGTGTCGATGGTGAAGTGCACGTGGTCGCTGGTCGAGTACGCCACGCCGCCGCCCGGGTGTCGCCAGTCGCCGGTCACGCCGGGGATGGCGGTGATCGTGCGCATGGCCGTACCGCCGCCGGCGTGGCGCTGGATGCCCATCGTGGCGCGGATCGCGGTGGGGCGGGTGTGGGCGAGCCTCGTCCCCAGGCTGTGGACGGTCGCGGCGGGAATGCCGGTGATCTCGGCCACACGTTCCACCGGATGTTTCAGGATTTCTTCGCGGAAGTCGTCCCAGCCCTCGGTATGTGCGGCCAGGTACTCCTCGTCCTGTGTGCCCTCGGCCAGCACCACGTTGAGCAGGCCGAGCGCCAGCGCGGCGTCGGTGCCGGGCCGGATCGCGATGTGCTCGTCGGCCTGGTCGGCGGTACGGGTCCTGATCGGGTCGATCGCCACCACGTGCGCGCCGTCGGCCCGCGCGTCCTGGATGAACTTCCACAGGTGGTGCCCGCTGGTCAGCGTGTTGGTGCCCCAGAGCAGGATCAGCTTGGACCGCGCGAGGTTCTCCGGGTCCATGCCGCCCGCGGTGCCGTTGGCGCGCCGCAGCCCGGAGGAGCCCGCGGAGGAGCAGATGTTGAGCCAGTGCCGGGAGGCGCCGAGCATGTTCCAGAACCGCCGCCCCGCCACGCCCTCGCACCCCTGCACGTAGCCGAGCGACCCGGTGCCGTTGTAGGGCCAGATCGCCTCGCCGCCGTGCTCGTCGACGATGCTCCGCAACCGGGTGGCGATCTCGTCGAGCGCCTCGTCCCAGCTGATCCGCTCGAACTGCCCCGACCCCTTGGGCCCGGTACGGCGCAGCGGATGGAGAATCCGGTCAGCCGCCCGCGTGTGCTCCAGATATCGGTTGACCTTCACGCAAAGGGCGCCCCGCGTGTACGGCTGGTCGGGATTCCCGCGCATCTTGACGGCCTCGCCGTCCTCGACGGTGACGACCCAGGAGCACGTGTCGGGGCAGTCCAGCGGACACGCCCCCAAAACCTGCAGATTTCCCGACATAACGCACAGCTTACGAAAGAGCGCCCCGGAGGTTCCCCCGAGGCGCTCCCGCACCGTCAGCTCGTCGCCGAAGGCACCCCGTCGTGGGTGACGGTGGCGGCCATCCGCGCCGCGGGCGGCGTGTGCGGCGCCCCCGGTTCGTGGATGGCGTCCAGCGCCGCCTTGCTGTAGGTGTACTTGGCGGCCAGGGCCGCGATCGCGTCGGAGTTCACGTCCAGCGCGGTCGCGTCGACGTTCTTGATCGTGTCGCACTCGCCGTGGTAGCACGGGTCGTACGGCTCGCCCGCCGTACCGCCGAAGAGCTTGGCCTCTTCCTCGGTCTTCTTCTTCTCGGCCCCGGTGAACAACCCGCCGCCGGCGATCCCGGCGTCGATGAAGGCCTTGTAGTCCGAGCGCCCGTCGAACTCACTCGGCTTGAACGGCAGGCCGCGAGCCCCGTAGAACCCCTGGAAGTCCTTCTCCAGCTGCGCCGACCCGGCCGGACCCGGCACCCCGAACGCATCGCCGTCACCGTCGTAGATGTGGTACGCGAAGTTCGGCGAGCCGATCATGTCGTAGTTCAGGTAGAGCCCGACCGCGTTCTTCTGCTCCTGCGACAGCGACTCGACATAGTGCTTCGACCCCAGCAGCCCGAACTCCTCCGCGCCCCAGAACCCGAACCGCACCTTGTTGACCGGCTGGAACCTGGCCATCTGGAGCGCCACCTCCAGCACTCCGGCGGAGCCCGAGCCGTTGTCGTTGATGCCCGGCCCCTCCTGCACGCTGTCCAGATGGGCGCCCATCATCACGACGTTGTCGGCCCGGCCGCCGCGCGACTCGGCGATCACGTTGTAGGTGGTGCGCTGCTCGACCAGCGGGTCCCAGTTCAGTTTCACGGTGGCCCCGGGCGTCGCGGCCAGGTCTGAGCCCACGGCGAAACTCGTGAAGAAGGACGGGATCGTGATCGACGGGTCGCTGAGCGCCGGGTTGAGGTCCACGTCGGTGCGTCCGGGCTGGCCCTCGTTGAGGACGATCACCGCACTGGCTCCGGCGTCCTGCGCGTTCTTCGCCTTGACCCCGAAGTTGCAGGTGCCGCGCTGCAGCAGCGCCACGCGGCCCTTGACGAAGCCGGCGAAGTCGGCCGGCTCGCAGCCCGAGGTGGACGACGGCTGGGGCGTCGGCGGCAGCACCAGGTCCACGGCCTGGATCTGCCCGGTGACGCCGCCGGCGGGGGAGTCGCCCATCGCGACGTAGTCGTTGAAGAAGCCGTTCTTGTAGGCCTTGGGACTGGGCGAGAGCCGTTCGAGCACGGGCTTGGTCCGGTAGCCGTCGAAGGTGAACTCGAACGGCTGGACCGTCACCTTGTACCCGACGGCGCGCAGCAGCGTGGCCACGTAGTCACGCGACAGCTCGTGGCCGCGGCTGCTGGAGACGCGGGTGCCGCCGCCGGCTTTGGCGATCAGGTCGAGCACCCGCAGGTGGCGTTCGACGTGCTTGCCCTTGACGGCCTGGACGAGCTGGCGGGCGGGATCGCGGCCGTGGTCGGCGTACGCGGGAGCGGACAGGGCCAGGGGGGTGACGAGTGCGAGCGCGGCCGCACCCAGCACGCCTGCGGACAGGCGACGACGCATATGGCTCCTCGGTAAAGATGAAACGATCCCCCCGATAGCGTGAAAAGTATTCTGAAGGGGGGTTATTGGGGAAGATGTTGCCCCGGAGTTGTTATGCGGCCAGGCGGCTGACGACCGCCGCGACCGCGTCCGCCGTCACCTCCAGCACCTTCACGCTGACGTTGCGCAACGTGTCGCAGGCCTGGTGGTAGCACTTGTCGAGCGGCTGGCCCGCCGTACCGCCGAACAGACCGGCTTCCTTCTCCATCTTCTTCTCCTCGCCGCCGGTGAACAGCCCGCCGGAGGCGATCCCGGCCGCCATGAACGGCCCGTAGTCCGAACGGCCCGTCAGATCGGCGGCGCGGAACGGCAGCCCGCGCTCGCGGAAGTACCGCTGGAACGCCCGCTCCACCCTGGCCGAGCCCTTCGGCCCCGCGCCCGCGCCCGTGCGCTCCGAGTCGTCGCCGTCGAAGATCGCGAACGTGTGGTTCGGCGAGGCGATCATGTCGAGGTTCAGGTAGGCCTCGATCTTCTTGCGATCGGTCTCCGGCAGGCTCCGCACGTAGTGGCCGGACCCGAGCAGGCCCACCTCCTCCGCGCCCCACCAGGCGAACCGCACCGGCTGCCGCAACGGCGTACGCGCCGCCCGCAGCGCGATCTCCAGGATCGCCGCGCTGCCCGAGCCGTTGTCGTTGATGCCCGGCCCGTCCAGCGTCGAGTCCAGGTGCGCCCCGACCATCACCGCCTTGCCCGTGCCCCGCGTCTCGGCCAGCACGTTGTGCGTGATGCGCTCCTCGCTCACGGTCTTCGTCGTGACCCGGACCTTCTTCAGCCTGGTCACCTGCGCGCCCGCCTCCGGCGGCACCCCCACGACCGGGATCGGCTGCGGCGTCCCCGCGCTCCCCGCGAAGGAACCCTTCTGGTCGACCACGATCAGCGCCTTGGCCCCCGCGGCCGCCGCGTTGCGCGCCTTCACCTCGAACATGCACGTCCCGCGCCGCGTCACCGCGATCCGCCCGGCGCGAAAACCCTTGAAGTCACGGGCCGAGCACCCCTCGCCCGCCTCCTGCGGCGCCGCGTTCACGTCGCCGCCGCCGGAGTACCTCAATGTGGTCACTCCGGTGAGGCGCCTCCCGCCGCCCTCCACCACCGCCGGCGCCAGCTCCCGGTAGAAGTCGAAGGCGAACGGCTGAAGCCGCACGGTGTAACCCGCGTCACGTAGCCGCGCGGCCACATAGGCTGCAGATGCGTCGTATCCGGGCGTGCCGGCTGCCCGGGTGCCCCCATGTGCGTCAGCGATGGCTTGGAAGGCCTGGAGATGTCCTAGTACGTTGTCCACCTTGACCGCATCTACGAGCGGTTCGCCCGGCGCGGCTAGGGCCAGGATCAGCATCGTATGAGTGATCATGGCCTGAGGATGCCAACGTTGGCCGCGCACCGGGGTTAGACGCGTCGTCGCTGGTCGAGTCCTTACCCGGGGCGTTGACTCAGGTGACGATTGGGGACACTAGAGGCCAAAGATCGTACGGTCTGGCCTGGAAGGTGCAGAATCGCGGACGGTGGCGGAAATCAGAGAACGCGACAACGCGGCGGGCCTCTCGGAGAGGGAACCGGCCGTGGCTGAGCCGCGCCATGAAACGGAGGCCGGCGACAGGGACCCAGAGGTCTACGTCGTCGAACCGCTCCTCCCGCAACGCCTGCGCCGCCCCTCCGACCTGCTGCGCTTCATCGCCGCCCTGCTCGCGCTCGCCGCGGTCGTCCTGCTGTCACTGGTCGCCAAGCAGACGCTGAACGGCCTGGCCGGCGACGTGGCCGAGGGCGCCAACCTCGTCCCCAACCTGCTCAGCCGGGTCGCCGCCTTCCTCGGCGGCGGCGCGGTGCTCGTCGTGCCGGTCGCCTTCGCGGTCGAGCGCGTCTTCCACCGCGACGGCCTGCGCGTGGCGGAAGGCCTCATCGCGGCGATCATCGGCCTGGTCGGCTCGTTCCTCATCGGCGAATGGGTCATGTCCTCCGACGCCGCCGGCGACCTGCGGCAACTGCTCACCGGCAACCGGCCGGGGGTGGAGCCGTTCAACACCCTGCTCGCCTCGGTGGTCGCCTACAGCACCGCCGTACGCATCTCACGCAGACCCACCTGGCGGGCGCTGATCTGGACGGTCATCGCGCTCGACGTGCTCTCGCTGTTCACCAGCAAGCAGCTCACGCTGCCCAGCGCGATGGTGACGATCGTGGCCGGCATGGCCATCGGCTACGGCACGCTGTACGGCGTCGGCAGCCCCAACACCAGGCCCCCCGGCACCGCGGTGATCGCCGCCCTGCGCAAGCTCTCCTTCCAGCCGGTCAGCGCCCGGCGGATCGAAGACGACCACCAGGGCAGCCGCCGCTACGCCATCGGGCTGCACGACGGCAGCAGCCTCGACGTCACCGTTCTCGACCGTGACCGGCAGGTGGCCGGCCTGCCGTACCGGCTGTGGCGGCGCATCAGGCTCAACTCCGAGACCAGGCGCAGGGCGATCAGGTCGCTGCGCGCGGAGCTGGAACGCGAGGCGCTCATGGCCTACGCCGCGCAGGCGGCGGGGGCCTCGACCCCGCGCCTGCTCGGCACCAGCGAGGTCGGCACCGAAGCCGCGCTCCTCGCCTACGAGCACCTCAGCACCCGCCCCCTCGACGCGCTGCCCGACTCCGAGATCGACGACGACCTGCTCGCCCAGATCTGGGAGCAGCTCGAACTGCTGCGCCTGCAGCGACTGGCCCACCGGCGGCTGACCGGCGACAGCATCCACGTCGACGCCGACGGCCGGGTCGTGCTCACCGACGCCAGAAGCGGCGAGATCGCCGCCGGCGACCTGCTGCTGCGGCTCGACGTCGTCCAGCTGCTCACCTATCTCGCGCTGCGCGTCGGGGCCGAACGCTCGGTCGCCTCCGCCGCCCGGGTCGTGGGCGAGGACGCGCTGGCCGGGGCGATGCCGCTGCTGCAGAAGATCGCGCTGACCCGCCAGACACGGTCCGCGCTGGCCAAGGACAAGGGCCTGCTGTCGGCCATCCGGGAGCAGATCGAGGCGCTCAAGCCGCAGGCCAAGATCGAGGAGATCCGGCTGGAGCGGTTCCGTCCGCGCACGCTGGTCACGATCATCGCCAGCACGCTGGCCGCCTACTTCCTGCTGTCCCAGCTCAGCCAGGTCAACCTCGTCACCGTCATCACCACCGCCAACTGGGCCTGGTCGCTGCTGGCGCTGGCCGCCTCGTTCGTCAGCTTCATCGCCGCCGCGCTCATGCTGCGCGGGTTCGTGCCGGAGCCGCTGCCGCTGCGGCGGACGGTGCTGGTGCAGTTCGCCTCGTCGTTCGTGAAGCTGGTCGCGCCGCCCGCGGTGGGCGCCGTCGCGATCAACACCCGCTACCTGCAGAAGCGCGGCATCCCGCCCGCCTCGGCCGTGGCCAGCGTGGGCGCCTCGCAGCTCGTCATGCTGATCGCGCACATCAGCCTGCTGCTGCTGTTCGCCTACATCACCGGGTCCAACACCGCCACCTCGTTCACGCCCACGCGCGGGCTGGTCCTGGTGATGCTGGCCGTCGCGGTGCTGATCGTGGCCGTGCTCGGCGTGCCGCCGCTGCGCAGGATGCTCACCAAGCGGCTGCGCTCACTCTTCTCGAACGTGCTGCCGCGCCTGCTGGACGTGCTGCAGTCGCCTCGGAAGATGTTCGAGGGCTTCGCCGGGACCGTGATGATCACGATCGCGTTCGTGACCTGCCTCGACGCCTGCGTCTCCGCGTTCGGCGGCGACATCTCCTTCACCGCCGTCGCCGTGGTCTTCCTGACCGCCAACGCGATCGGCTCGGCCGCGCCCACACCGGGTGGTCTGGGCGCGGTCGAACTCGCGCTCGCGGGCGGCCTCACGGTGGCCGGCGTCGACAGCGCCGTGGCCACCTCCGCCGTCCTGCTCTACCGCCTGCTCACGTTCTGGCTCCCCGTCCTCCCCGGCTGGGCGGCCTTCACGTGGCTGCAGAAGCACGAGGCCCTCTAAACAAGCTTGTCGATCCGGGCCAGTTCGTCCTCGGTGAAGGCTGGGCCGTTCACGCAGGCCACGTTGTCCTCCAACTGCTTCACGCTGCTCGCGCCGATCAGCACGCTGGTGACCCGGGGGTCGCGCATGGCCCAGGACAGGGCCATCTGGGCGAGCGTCTGGCCGCGCTGCTCGGCGATGCCGTTGAGACCACGGGCCAGCTCGCGATCGCGCTCCGCCCGCTCGGCCGACAGGAACCTGCTGGTCGCCGCCCGCGAGTCCGCCGGCACGTCCTTCAGGTAGCGGTCGGTCAGCAGCCCCTGGGCCAGCGGCGAGTAGACGATGCAGCCCATCCCCGCGTCCTCCAGAGCGTCCAGCAGCCCGTCCTCGATCCACCGGTTGATCATCGAGTAGGACGGCTGGTGGATCAGCAGCGGCGTGCCCAGCTCGCGCATGATCCTGGCCGCCTGCGCGGTCTGCTCGGCCGAGTAGTTGGAGATGCCCGCGTACAGCGCCTTCCCCGACCGCACCGCGTGGTCCAGCGCGCCCATCGTCTCCTCGAACGGCGTCTCCGGATCGGGCCGGTGACTGTAGAAGACGTCGACATGGTCAAGCCCCATGCGGGTGAGCGACTGGTCGAGGCTGGCCAGCACGTACTTGCGCGAGCCCCACTCCCCATACGGCCCTGGCCACATGTCGTAGCCGGCCTTCGTCGAGATGATCAGCTCGTCCCGGTATCGCGCGAAGTCCTGGGCGAAGATCGTCCCGAAGTTGCGCTCCGCCGAGCCGTACGGCACGCCGTAGTTGTTGGCCAGGTCGAAGTGCGTCACGCCCAGGTCGAAGGCCCGCCGCAGGATCGAGCGCGAGTTCTCCAGCGGACGGTCGTCGCCGAAGTTGTGCCACAACCCCAGCGAGACCGCGGGCAGCTTGAGCCCGCTGCGCCCGCTCCGGTTGTACGGCATGCGGTCCTGATACCGGCCCTCGTCGGCCTGGTAGGTCATGCGGTGCCCCTCTCGATGATCCAGGAGAGCGCGAACGCCTCCTCGCGCCACGCGTCGTAACGTCCGCTGCGGCCGCCGTGCCCGGCGCCCATCTCCGTCTTCAGCAGGAACGGCCCGCCGTTCGCGACCGCCCGCAGCCTGGCGATCCACTTCGCCGGCTCGTGGTAGAGGACGCGCGTGTCGTTCAGGCTCGTGATCGCGAGGATCGGCGGGTACGGCCGGCCGTCCACGTTCTCGTAAGGCGTGTAGCTCTTCATGTAGGCGTAGACATCGGGGTTGTGCAGCGGATCGCCCCACTCGTCCCACTCAATCACGGTCAGCGGGAGCGACGGATCGAGGATCGTGTTCAGCGCGTCCACGAACGGCACCTCGGCCACCACGCCCGCGAACTCCTCCGGAGCCAGGTTCGCGACCGCGCCCATCAGCAGGCCGCCGGCCGAACCGCCCCTGGCGACCACCCGTTCGCTCCAGCCCGCCGCCTTCAGGTGCTTCGCGGCGGCCACGAAGTCGGTGAAGGTGTTCTTCTTGCGGGTCATCTTGCCCTCTTCGTACCAGCGGCGGCCCATCTCGCCGCCGCCGCGCACGTGCGCGATGGCGAAGACGAACCCGCGGTCGAGCAGGGACAGCCTGGCCACGGAGAAGCTCGGGTCGATGGAGGTCTCGTAGCTGCCGTAGCCGTACAGGACGGTGGGGGCGGGCTTGGCGGCGTCCTTGCGCTTGACGATCGAGATCGGGACGCGGGTGCCGTCCTCGGCCGTGGCCCACTCCCGGACCTGCTCGTAGTCGCCCGGGTCGTAGCCGCCGAGCACCGGACGCTGCTTGAGCAGGATCAGCTCGTGCGTGGCCAGGTCGTAGTCGTAGATGCTGGGCGGCGTGATCATGCTGGTGTAGGCCAGCCGGAGCCTGCCGGTGGAGAACTCGGGGTTGCCCGCGGGCCCGACGTCGTAGAGGGGCTCGGGGAAGTCGATCTCGTACGCGTCCGCGTCCTTGGGCAGGATCCGCAGGCCGGTGAGACCTTCGCGGCGGAAGTGCACCACGGCGTGGTTCTCGAAGGCGTCGATCTCCAGCAGGCGGGTGTCCTCGCGGTGCTCGATCAGCGGCGTCCAGTCGCCAGGGGAGCCGAGGGGGGCGGTGGCGATCTCGAAGTTCTCGGCGGCCTTGTTGTGCAGCACGTAGAAGAAGTCTCCGGCGTGCTCGACGCCGTATTCGACGCCGGTCTCGCGGGGGCGTACCAGCTGGAACTCGCCGGAAGGGTCGTCGGCGGCCAGGAGGCGCACCTCGCTGGTGATCTTGCTGCCGGCGCCCAGGACCAGGTAGCGCTCGCTGCGGGTCAGGCCGATGCCGACCCAGAACCGCTCGTCGGACTCCTCGTACACCAGGACGTCGTCATGGGTGCCGAGGGTGTGGCGGTAGACCTGGTGGGGGCGCCAGGCGTCGTCGACCCGGGTGTAGAAGAACGTCGAGCCGTCGGCGGACCAGGCGCCGCCGTAGAAGATGTCCTCGATCTCGTCGGGGAGTGTCTCGCCGGTGGTCAGGTTCTTGAAGCGCAGGGTGAAGCGCTCGGCGCCCTTGTAGTCGGTGGAGTAGGCCAGCATCGTGCCGTCGGGGGAGACCGCGCTGGTGCCGACCGAGAAGAACGGGCTGTCGCCGGCCAGCGCGTTGCCGTCCAGCAGCACCTGCTCGTGGTCGAGAACCTTGCCCGGCTGGATCTCCGGAGGTTCGTCGCCGGTGGCGGGGACCCGGGAGGAGACGGCGTATTGCTTGCCCTCCTCGGTACGGGTGAAATACCACCACGCGCCCTTACGACTGGGCACGGACAGGTCGGTTTCCTGGGTCCTGCCCTTGATCTCTTGGAAAACCTGCTCCTGGAGGTCGGCCAGGTGAGCGGTCTCCTGTTTGAGATACGCGTTCTCGGCTTCCAGATAGGAGACCGTGTCGGGATCTTCCTTGTCGGTCAGCCACGCGTATTCGTCGATCACGGTGTCGCCGTGATGGAGACGCTCAGTCGGGATCCTCTTCGCCGTCGGCGGCGTGTTCCTGCTCACGGGGGGAGTCTATGTTCGGCTGTGATCGTTCTGTGTTGCGGAAGGTGTCCCGAGTGGTCTGGGGCGCTGCTAATCTTCTAAAGCCGACGCAGTGCGGCGCAACCAACCACCTCTCTCGGGTGGCTCTGGCGTGTGCTGAGTCGGTATCCCCTTGCAACGCGCTGGTTCTGATGATCGATTTGCTTGTCGGTCTCGGAGCGAGTAAGTTAGAGGGGTTGCCCCGGAGACGGGGTGGTCGAAATTCCCGCAGGTCAGCCCGCGAGTGTCAATTTGACACCAAGCGGACCGGCTGAAAGAATTAAGACACAACGAAATGAGCCGCTGGAAAACGCGTCCGTTTCTTGAGAACT
>NZ_JBITGW010000015.1:0-335341 GCF_044457345.1 Nonomuraea sp. NPDC050547 | reverse complement strand
TTCGGCCTCCCGGGCGGGGGCCCTGGTCACAGCATGATCGCGATGCCGGTGTTCGGCCGGTGATGTGAAGAAGCTCCTGGTAGACGAGTTGATCATCACAACCCACACCGTCACAACCAGGAGCTTCCGGTGCTGTTCTATCGTGCTGCCGTCGATTTGTCGCGTCAGACCCTGAACTACGTCGCCGGGATGATCCGGCGGCATCGTAAGGCAATCGGGTCGGTCTGGCGGCGGCTCAATCCCGGCCAGCAGGCCCTGCTGGTCTTGGTCTACCTGCGCAAAGGCGAGACCTACACCGAACTCGGGGCCGGTTTCGGCGTCTCAACGGCCACCGCATGGCGGTACGTAGAGTAGACAGTGGCGCTACTGTCGGCGCGCTCGCCCAAGCTCGGGCAGGCGCTCCGCAAGGCCAAACGGGACGGACTGCACTACCTGGTGCTGGACGGCACGCTGATCCGTACCGAGCG
The DNA here is from genome assembly GCF_044457345.1 of Nonomuraea sp. NPDC050547. Lineage (NCBI taxonomy): Bacteria > Bacillati > Actinomycetota > Actinomycetes > Streptosporangiales > Streptosporangiaceae > Nonomuraea > Nonomuraea sp. NPDC050547. The sequence continues at coordinate 334,874 of NZ_JBITGW010000015.1, read as the reverse complement.
GATCAAGGCCGACCGGCCCTACTTCTCCGGCAAGCACCGCGTGCACGGAATGAACGCGCAGGTCATCGCCTCACCGGACGGGACCATCCTGTGGACCTCCGGAGCCCTGCCCGGCAAAGCCCACGACCTGAGCGCCGCCCGCATCTGGGGCATCCTGCGCGACCTGGAGCAGGCCGACATCATCACCCTCGCCGACAAGGCATATCAGGGAGCCGAGGGCCCAGTCCTCACCCCCTACAAGGGCAAGAACAAGCCCGAATCCCAAAAGCAGGCCAACCGCTCCCACGCCAAACTCCGCGGACCCGGCGAACGCGCCAACGCCCAGCTGAAGAACTGGAAGACCCTCCGAAAGCTACGCTGCAGCCCCAGCAAGGCCGGCCACCTGTGCAAGGCCATCGCCGTCCTTCAAAACCACCGAGTCGCCCAGGCCGCGTGAGGATGAAAAAGGTTCAGTCTATTCCGCCATCGCTGCAGAGAGCTGAGCCCCGCCGAGCCCGCCCACGACCGTCTCCAAACAGGCTAACGCCACCATCATCGACAAGGCGCTGGACGACATGGCCGGGAAGCAGAATCGGCCGGGTGGGCCGGTCGGGAATTGTCCGGATGGTTTCGACAAGCTCTTCTTCCATCACGTGTGATCGCGTGGGATACTTCTGACTCAACAATGCTATGTGGTATCCGTCCTGCGCAGGCTGACGATGAGAAGCTTATCGGTATTCCGCGCCCTTTTTAGCGACGCGGCTATTGCTTCCCGCAGTTCGACGCTCGAGACCGCATCAACCGGGCGACCCTTGAGAGGTTCGAGGGTCAGTAGAGTATTCGCCCAACTACGCGATCTCAACTGTACCCAAGAGGGGGAACGGTCGCTCTCCACCGCCCACGAGCGAAGCTCAGGAGAATTCAGCGCCTTGCCCATGACTTCGTCTATTGTTGATCCGTCGATATCTAGAATTAAATACTTTGTCACCACGATCGAATCGGCTTCGGTGAATCTTGATGTAGCTTCGGCCTTCACGTTGCCGATTCGACGCATTTGCTGTACCAACTCGCCACGGACTTCCAGAGTCGTTCCCGCCCAAGAGCTCATGACTAGATACAATCCCATACACAGCGCGATACCACCGAGAGCTGCGAACAGAGCTACACGCTTCATAGCATCCTCACCGTTCAGTTAAGCCAATAGCAGTAACTAGCAACACACCTCCAGGATTCCCGAGCGGCTGCCCCTACCCAGCCAAAAATGTAGTCCCACCGCTTCTGCGCTTCCACGGAAGGAGCCTTACCGCCGCTCCTCCATTTGGCGAAGTCGTCCGGGTTTACCGCATAGGCGACAGCCGCTTCCCAGTCCGTTATTTTGCGTTCACGGTACTCCCCAAAGGCGGCCTTCTCTCTGATTACAACCGTCTCCTTCAGGTGACGCATATAAGCTGCAGCCAATTCAATGGCAAGGCCGGTTTTGAAATTGAGGATATCTGCAATCTGTTTATTGCTTAACCTTGCGCCTGCCGAAAATCCCGTCCGGCCAGGTCATGGCCTTGCGAAGCCCGGGGTGTGTAGGCGCTCCTCACTCGCCCGTGGAGGAGCACCGGTGCGGCATGATGATCGTTCGTGCTTCTTCGTCTGGCCTATCTGGCCGTCACGAACGCCTTCGCCGCCTTGCGGTTACTGCCGATGAGCGATCGTGACAAGGATGTCGAGATTCTCGCTCTGCGTCACCAGGTCATGGTCCTGCAACGACAGCTCGGCACCGATGTACGGGTGAGATTCACCCCCGAAGACCGCCTCTTCCTGGCGGCACTTCTGACCTCACTTCCCCGCGCAGTCTTGTGTCGGCTCCGGCTTGTCGTCCGCCCGGACACCATCCTGCGCTGGCACCGCGAGATCGTGAAACAGCGGCACGCCCGGACCTGCCGGCCGAAGCGCCGTGGGCGCCCGCCCACGGTCCGCTCCATCTGCGCCCTCGTCCTGCGCCTGGTCCGGGAGAATCCATCCTGGGGATATCGGCGGGTGCACGGCGAGCTCACCACACTCGGCCTCAAGGTCGCACCGTCCACGGTCTGGGAGATCCTCCAGCGAGAAGGCATCGACCCGGCACCCGAGCGGGCCTCCACCACCTGGGCCGACTTCCTGCGCACGCAAGCCGACGCGCTCCTGGCCTGCGACTTCATCGAGACCGTCACCCTTACAGGGCAGCGCCAGTACATCCTGGCCGTCATCGAGCACGCCACCAGGCGTATTCGTGTGCTCGGCACCACCGCCCATCCGACCGCGGCCTGGGTCACCCAGGCGATGAGGAACCTCGTCATGGACCTGGAGGACGCAAGCTGCCAGGCACGCTTCCTGATCCGCGACCGAGACGGCAAGTTCCCCGCACTCGTGAACGAGATCCTCGCCGAAGCCAGAATCCAGACCGTACGCACCGGCATCCAGATGCCACGCATGAACTCCATCATGGAACGGTGGGTGCAGACCTGCCGCCGCGAACTCCTGGACCGCTGCCTGCTCTGGAATGAACGTCACCTACGCAACGCCCTGGCCGAGTACGAACGCTTCTACAACGAGCATCGCGCTCATCAAGCCCTTGGCCAGGCGGCACCACTACGCGCCGTCCCCGACCCGATCACCGACCCGGCGCGCGTCATCGCCCTGAACGTCCGCCGACGCGACCGGCTCGGCGGAATCCTCCACGAATACTCACATGCCGCTTGATCTGCACGGACGGAATTTCCGGCAGGCGCACAGCCGCCACGGCCTGTACCGCTCCAGGAGAGGACCTTCGAGGACATCACCGTGGAGCGGCCGCATGCAGATGGCGGGCATGATCAAGTCTTGACGCAGTTCCAGGCACAACCTAGATCGAGGCGCCGATCAGATCTTCCGGATGGGTGCTCTCGTGGCCTTCTTATGGGTCTGGCCTGACAACTAGGGGCGAGCCGGGATCCGCAGCGCCCGGCCGCGTGCCGGGACCGTGCCGAAGAGCAACCGGCGAGCAATCAACGGCCCGTCTCGGCCCTGCCAGAAGGCTACGAGAACCGAGAAAGCCCAGGTCAGACGGGGTGCCGAAGGGTAGGGCGCCCGGGGCTCGAACCCGGAACCTACGGATTAAAAGTCCGCAGCTCTGCCAATTGAGCTAACGCCCCTTGCAACATGCAGCGTACCGAGGTTACCCGTCAGTACGCGACCGGCTTCCCGCCGGTCACGATAACGTACGCGTCCCGTCGAAGCAGGTGTGAATCCCGCACCGGCCCGACGGACGCCGGTGCGGGGCGGGCGGGTCAGCGGTAGGCGGACAGGCCGGTCAGGGCTTCGCCCAGGACCAGGGTGTGGATTTCCTGCGTCCCCTCGTACGTCAGGACGCTTTCGAGGTTGTTCATGTGGCGGATCACCGGGTATTCGAGGGTGATGCCGTTTCCGCCCAGGATCGAGCGGGCCTGGCGGGCGATGTCCAGGGCGGCGCGGACGTTGGCCAGTTTGCCGAAGCTGACCTGGCGGGGATTCAAAGCGCCTGCGTCCTTCAGGGCTCCCAGGTGGAAGGCGGTCAGGGAGGCCTGGGCGGTGCCGACGTACATCCAGGCGAGCTTTTCCTGGGTCAGCTGGAAAGCGCCGATCGGCTTGCCGAACTGGACTCGGGTCTTGGAGTAGTCGACGGCGGATTCCAGGCAGGCGCGGGCGGCGCCGACCACGCCCCAGAGGATGCCGAAGCGGGCTTCTGACAGGCAGGACAGGGGGCCCTTCAGGCCGGAGACCTCCGGCAGGACGGCGCTGGACGGCAGGCGGACGTCGTCGAAGTAGAGGGAGGAGGTCACCGACGCCCTCAGGGACAACTTCTTGTGGATCTCAGGGGCGGAGAAGCCGGGCGTGTCGGTCGGGACGACGAAGCCCCTGATGCCCTCGTCGGTCTGCGCCCACACGACCGCGACGTCCGCGATCGACCCGTTGGTGATCCACATCTTGGCGCCGTTGAGTATCCAGTCGGAGCCGTCGCGCTTGGCGAAGGTGCGCATGTTGGAGGGGTCGGAGCCGTGGTCGGGCTCGGTCAGGCCGAAGCAGCCGATCGCCTCGCCGGCCGCCATGCGCGGGAGCCATTCCTCCTTCTGCTCGGCGGAGCCGTACTTCCAGATGGGGAACATCGCCAGGGAACCCTGTACCGAGACGAACGACCGCAATCCGGAGTCCCCCGCCTCCAGCTCACGACAGGCCACGCCGTAGGAGGTGGCGTCGGTGCCGGCGCAGCCGTACCCCTCCAAATGCATGCCGAGCAGGCCCAGTTCGCCCAGAACGGGCGCGAGCTCGCGGGCGGGGAAGGTGCCCTGTTCGAACCAGTCGGCCACGTCGGGGAGGACGCGGTCGGTGACGAAAGACGTGACCGTGTCACGGATCAGGCGCTGGTCAGGGTTGAGCCGATCGTCTATGCGCAGCAGGTCTTCCATGACGGTCCTCTCCTCGCGTAGGGGGCTACCAGGGTTCTACCAGGGGGAATCCCGATGTGCGAACGCCGGGTCCCAGGGCAGTCTTGAGGCATGAGCGAATCGAACATCAAGCAGCTGCGTCGGACCAACAAGGGCAAGATCGCCGGTGGCGTTTGCGCCGGTGTCGGCGAGTACGTGGGGATCGACGCCAACCTCATCCGGATCGGCCTCGCGGTCGCGACCCTGTTCGGCGGCCTGGGCGTCGGCCTCTACGCCATCGGCTGGCTCCTCATCCCCGAAGAGGGCAGGAACGAGTCGATCGTCCAGGACCTGATCGGCAAGCAGCAGGCCAAGAAGAACGACGACGTCTGGCAGCAGTGATCAGGCGGTGGCTCGGGCGCGCACCCGGGCGGCGATGTCACCGCGGGACTCGGTCCAGACCATGGCGAGCACGGCCGCCGAGGTCACTCCCATGACCCCGGCCAGCGCGACCACCGGCTCCGGGCCGAGTCTCTCCGCGGCGAATCCGCCGATCAGGATGCCTATGCCCTGCACGGCCATCAGCCCCGACTGCACCAGGCCGAACGCCTGACCCCGGCGTTCGGCCGGAACACACTGGACGAACGCGGCATTGGCCGCGAGCTGATAGGCGCCTCCGATGCCGGACAGGATCCACAGCGCCAGCACGACGGCCAGCGGCGGCCGCATCGCCGACAGAATCAGCGGGGCGCAGCTCAGCATCGCCATCCACCCCATCATGCGCAGACGTCCCGATGGCGTGACGAACCTGCTGAAAAGGAACCCGCCCAGCACCGTGCCCGTCGGCATCGCCGCCATCAGCAGGCCGGTGACGACGGCGACCGGAAGCTCCGAGCTCAGAGTCGCCGCATACGGTACGGCGATGCCCTCAGGAAGCACGTAGAAGCCGCAGAGCCACGCGAACAGCACCAGCGTCCGCAACTTCTTGTCGCCGAACACGAGCCCGGCTCCAGCCCGGGTCATGGTCCACATGGAAGGTTTCGCGCCTTCGCGGGTCGCGGACGCGCGCCGCCGTACCCCGGAGACGAGGATCAGCGCGGAGGCGAGGAAGGTCGCCGCGTCGAGAGCGAGCGCGCGGTACGGCCCGAGCGTCGCGATCAGCGCGCCACCCGCGGCGAACCCGAGCATCTGGACGGCCTGGTTGGTCATGTTCTGCAGCGCCGAGCCGGCGACATAGCGGTCACCGACCAGGATCTCGGGCAGCAACGCCGCCCGCGCGGCCGAGAACGGCGCGCTGAGCAGCACGACGAAGAACACCAGCCCGCACAGGACGGGGAACGGCATGCCGGGCACGGCCATGCCCGCGACCAGCAGCGCCCGCAGGACGTCACACGTGATCATGACGCCGCGCCTGGCGAACCGGTCGGCGAGCCCGGCGAGCAGTGGCCCGCCGAGGATCGACGGCAGGTAGGTGAGCGCGTAGACGGCCGCGGTGGCGGCCGCGGACCTCGTCCGGTCATATACCAGTACGGCCAGCGCCACCTGGGCCAGCTGGTCCCCGAGCAGGGACAGGCCTTGCGCGTACCAGAGCGCGCGGAACTCGCGTATGGCGATGACCTCGCCGTACGTCGCCTGTCGCTCGGCGGCGCGTCTGTGCCGCCCCGGAAGCCTGGCCCCCATAGGACTCCGCTGCGCCTGACTCAGTGTGTTCGGTATGTCACCTAAGGTGCCCGATCACCTGGCACGCCGCAACCGAAAGCTTCCAAGCACTTGCAAACTGTCATCGCCGGGGACGGCTTACCAGCCGAGCTCGTGAAGTCTGGCGTCATCAATCCCGAAATGATGCGCGATCTCGTGCACGACGGTGATCTGCACTTCTTCCACCACATCATCTTCGGTGTCGCACATCTGGCAGATGGGATTGCGGTAGATCTCGATGCGGTCGGGCAAGACTCCTGCGTACCAGTCGCCACGCTCGGTCAGGGGGATACCGGTGTACAGCCCGAGGAGGTCGGGCTCCGGGGGGTCATCGACCACCACAACCACGACGTTGTCCATGAGCCTGGTCAGCTCCGACGGAATCGTGTCCAATGCCTCGGCCACGAGTTCCTCGAACTTCTCCCGCGGAACCTCGATCACAGTTTCCATTCTGCCCTGTCCGTCAGGTAAGCAAGAAAGCGTATGAAGTACCTGAAGTCCAGATGGGTCACCTCCGTCGCGGTCCTGTTCGTCGCGGCGGTGGGCGCATGGCTGGGCATAGTCCTCAGCGGTACGGTCCCCGCCCAGATCGGCCCGGTAGAAACAGGAATGTCCCTTCGACCTGCCTGGAAGGGCGAGACGATCGTCGACGCGAGCCCGCTCGGCACGCTCACCTTCCGCACCCACGACGCACCGCTGCGCCTGCGCATCACGCTCGAGAACATCGACCAGGAGCAGGCCAGAGCGCTCATCGAGGACCCACGCCTGGCCGACCGGCTGCCCGGCATCCTCGAACGCGACCTGCGCGAGGGCGTGAGCCTGCTGATCATCCGCTCGCTGCTGTGCGCGGGCGCGGGCGCCCTGGTGGCCACCGTTCTGGTCTTCCGGCGCCCCAGAGTGGCCCTCATGGGGCTTCTGGTGGCCTCCGTGGCTTTGGCGGGCACCGGCACGCTCGCGGCCGTCACGTTCAAACCGAACTCCGTCCTCGAACCCCGCTACTCCGGGATCATCGCCGCCGCGCCCTCCCTGGTGGGCAGCGCCGAGTCGATCGTGACCAAGTTCGAGTCGTACCGCGCCCAGCTCACCAAGCTCGTCACCAACGTCTCCAAGTTGTACGACACCGTGCGCGACCTGCCCGTCTACGACGCCGACCCCACCTCGATCCGGGTCCTGCACGTCTCCGACATCCACCTCAACCCCATCGCCTGGAACGTCATCCGCTCCATGACCGACCAGTTCAAGGTGGACCTCATCGTGGACACCGGGGACATCTCCGACCATGGCAGCAAGCCGGAGAACAAGTTCGTGGAGGAGATCGGCAAGCTCGGCGTGCCGTACGTCTTCGTGCGCGGCAACCACGACTCGGCCATCACGCAGAAGGCCGTCGCCCAGCAGAAGAACGCCATCGTCCTCGACGACAAGGCCGCCGAGGTGAACGGCCTGCGCATCTACGGCCTCGGCGACCCCCGCTTCACGCCCGACAAATCCGTACCCGTCGACCCGGACCTGTCCCGCCTGGAGCAGTTCGGCCGCTCCCATGCGGTACGGCAGGCCGCCCCACCCGACCTCGTCGCGGTCCACGACCCGACCATCGCCAAGGGATTCTCCGGATACGCGCCGATGATCCTGACCGGCCACTCCCACCAGAGATCGACCACCGTCCTGCCCTCCGGCAGCCGCGTCCTCGTCCAGGGCTCCACCGGCGGAGCCGGCCTGCGCGCCCTCGAACACGCCGAACCGACCCCCGTCCAAGCCTCTGTTCTGTACTTCGACAAGAAGACCAGACGCCTCCAGGCCTGGGACGATGTCACGCTCGGCGGCCTCGGGGAGCAGTCGGTGCACATCCAGCGTCACGTGGAGCAGAACCCTCGACGTATGATTTCTCCAGAGCCAACGAACGCCCCGTCGCCAGCGGGATCGGTCACAGGCACGACGACGCCGGCCGCCGGTCCGCCACTTTGGCATGAGGGGCAATCGTCCCCTATGCTTCAGAGGTCTCCGACGGAAGACGTCAGGAACAGGATGCGAATCCTGAGCCCCCATCGTCTAGCGGCCTAGGACACCGCCCTTTCAAGGCGGCGGCACGGGTTCGAATCCCGTTGGGGGCACGGCTTCACCGGAAAACCGGCTGGTCGAAGACCACCGAAAGACTGGTAAGCTAAGCGAGGCCGCGAGGCCGAGCGAACAAGGTCCTGTAGAGCAGTTTGGAGTGCTCGCCACCCTGTCAAGGTGGAGGTCGCGGGTTCAAGTCCCGTCAGGACCGCTCTGGGTCAGGTAGCTCAGTTGGTACGAGCGTCCGCCTGAAAAGCGGAAGGTCGGCAGTTCGACCCTGCCCCTGACCACCTTTCTTGAACAGCCAGAACACCCCGAAGCGAAGATCGCTGCGGGGTGTTTTTGTTGTTGCCCGAGCGGCGGAAGCAGGCAAGATCTTCCCCACGGCGAGCCCGGGGAGAATACTCTGAGGAAATGGATCGTCGCATCCTCGGCCTGGAGAACGAGTACGGCACCACCTTCACTTTCCGGGGGCAGCGCCGACTATCCCCCGACGAGGTGGCCAGATACCTGTTCCGGCGGGTCGTGTCCTGGGGCCGGTCAAGCAACGTGTTCCTGCGCAACGGCGCGCGCCTCTACCTCGACGTGGGCAGCCATCCCGAGTACGCCACCCCCGAGTGTGACAACGCGGTCGAGCTGGTCACGCACGACAAGGCGGGCGAGCGGATCCTCGAAGGCCTGCTCATCGACGCCGAGAAGCGGCTGCGCGACGAGGGCATCGCCGGGGACATCTACCTGTTCAAGAACAACACCGACTCGGCCGGCAACTCCTACGGCTGCCATGAGAACTATTCGGTGGGACGGGACGGCGAGTTCGGACGGCTGACCGACGTGCTGATCCCGTTCCTGGTCACCCGGCAGCTCATCTGCGGCGCGGGCAAGGTGCTGCAGACGCCGCGCGGGGCGGTCTACTGCGTGTCGCAGCGGGCCGAGCACATCTGGGAGAGCATCTCGTCGGCGACCACCCGGTCCAGGCCGATCATCAACACGCGCGACGAACCGCTCGCCGACGCCGAGCACTTCCGCCGCCTGCACATCATCGTCGGCGACTCCAACATGAGCGAAACCTCGATGCTGCTCAAGGTCGGCGCGACCGACCTGGTGCTGCGCATGATCGAGGCGGGCACGGTGATGCGCGACCTGTCGCTGGAGAACCCGATCAGGGCCATCCGCGAAATCTCCCACGACTTCACCGGGCGGCGGCGGGTACGGCTGGCCAACGGGCGTGAGGCGTCCGCTTTGGAGATCCAGCAGGAGTACCTGTCCAAGGCGAAGGACTTCGTCGACCGGCGGGGCGGCGACCCGATCGCGCACCGGGTGCTGGAGTTGTGGGAGCGCACGCTGCGCGCGGTCGGGACCGGAAACCTCGACCTGGTGGCCCGCGAGATCGACTGGGTCACGAAATATCAGCTGATCGAGCGGTATCGCAAGAAGTACGACCTGCCGCTGTCCTCACCGCGCGTGGCCCAGCTCGACCTGGCCTACCACGACGTGCACCGCAAACGCGGGCTGTTCTACCTGCTGCAGAAGCGCGGCGCGGTGGAGCGGGTGACCTCCGACCTGAAGATCTTCGAGGCCAAGTCGGTGCCGCCCCAGACGACCAGGGCACGCCTGCGCGGCGAGTTCATCCGCAGGGCGCAGGAGAAGCGGCGCGACTACACCGTCGACTGGGTGCACCTCAAGCTGAACGACCAGGCCCAGCGCACGGTGCTGTGCAAGGACCCGTTCCGCAGCGTCGACGAGCGGGTGGACAAGCTCATCGCCGACATGTGACCACCCGGGGGATGACCTGCGGCGAACCGGCCCATCCGGCACGCTGAGTTGATCACGGACTCGGGCGGATACCTGCGAACGCTTCCTTGGCCACAGGCAGGGCATATCAGACAATCTGATTTCAAGAAGGTGATGACGGCCACCGAGGCCTCCCGGAGCTTCGCGACGCTCCTCGATGAGGTCGCGCGGGGGGAAACCATCGTGGTAACGCGTGGCGGTAAGCAGATCGCCATCATCGGACCTGCGCCGACCGCACCAGGGCGCATGGTCAAAGCGTTCCTGGCCAGTAGCGCGGGGACGTTGGACGCGGACTTTGAAGCCGATGTCGTGGCGGCGCGCCAGGCGATCGGCGACGAGATGAGGGGCACGTGGCCCGACGCCTGATTCTTGACACGGGTGTGCTCATCGCGGCCGGGCGAGGCAAGGCATCCGTGGACACGGTAATAGGCGACGCCGACGACGTGGCGATCTCCGCCATCACTGTGGCCGAGCTGCTCGACGGTGTGGAACCGGCCGATGACGTCAGGCGCCCCGGCCGGCAGGCCTTTGTCGACCAGGTGCTTGCGCTGATCCCCGTTGAGGAGTACACGACGGATGTCGCCAGGGTTCATGCTCGTCTCATGGCCCAGGTACGGCGAGCGGGGAAATCCCGAGGCGCGTACGACCTGCTGATCGCGGCGACGGCGGCGGCCACCGCGAGAACAGTGCTCACGATGGACTCGTCCGCGGCATTCGATGATCTTCCCGGCGTGCGCGCTCAGGTCGTTCCACGCTGAAGCGCCCACGTGTAGGGGCAGCCCTACCGGGGTTTTGGGTGGTGCCGTGACTGTGGGGTGGGCGGGGGTCGCGGGAAGGTCGAGGTACCTCTTCGACCCCCAAGGAGCACCGGATGTCTCGCCGCCTATTGGCTCTTGTGATCGCCGTCCCCGTTGCCCTGGCGCCCGTGGCGCCCGCGTTCGCCGTTGCCGCGCCCTCCGTGCAGGCTCGGCTGGATCAGCTGACCGCCTCTCCTGAGTTTCCTGGTGCGGTGGCCTATGTGAGGGATCGGGACGGCAAGGCGCGTACCGTCAAGGCGGGTACGGCGGAGCGTGGCACCCGGAAGCCGATGCCCGGCGCGGACGGGCGGTTCAGGGTCGCCAGTGTCAGCAAGCCGATCATCGCGGCCACGGTTCTGAAGCTGGTCGATCAGGGGAAGGTGGAGCTGGACGAACCGGTCGAGAGTTATCTGCCCGGTGTCGTTCATGGCAAGGGGATCGACGGGCGGGAGATCACCGTCCGGATGCTTCTGCGGCAGACCAGCGGGCTGGCCGACTTCTCCGCCGCCGCCGACTGGTCGAAGATCGGGAAGCAGGATCTGCTCAAGCTCGCGCTGACGCTCGAGCCCACGCCTCGGGGGAAGTTCGCCTACTCCAACACCAACTACCTGGTCCTCGGGATGGTCATCCAGGCGGCCACCGGGCGGGACTTCCGGGCGGTCAGCCGGGAGCTGGTGTTCGAGCCGCTCGGCATGCGTGACACTTACTGGCCCGCCAAGGGTGAGACCAAGATCCGGGGGCCGCACGCGCACGCTTACGGCGTGCATCCCCTCCGGCCCAAGGACGGGATTGTCGATGTGACCCGGTTGCCCGGCTATGAGTTCGGTCCCAGCGGCGGGCTGGTGTCCACGCCGCGCGATCTCGACCGGTTCTGGCGGGCCAGGTCGGTGAAGGCGGACACGTTCGTGCCGGTGGCGGAATCCGGCTGGCCCAAGGGGTCGCGCTACGGCCACGGCCTGATGGAGATCCCGCTCAGTTGTGGCCCGATGTGGGGGCACGCCGGTGACCTCCCCGGCACCTCGACCTTCAGCGGGCGGGACCGCTCGGGGCGCACGGCGACCGTGTACGTGACGGGGACGGCCAACGGCAAGCCGCGTGCCCGGCTCATCGCCGCCTTCGACGCCGCCCTCTGCGGCGGCAAAAGCTGATCTCCGGGAAAGGCAGGGCCGCTGATCTCGGGGAACGGCGGCCGCGTACAGTGAAACGCCCTGTGAGAGGGCCGGAGGGGCAAGGGGGGCACGTGGAGGAGCGGGCGTCACTCGGGCGGCTCGCCCGGCAGCTCGAAGAGATCGTCGGTGAGCTGCGCGGCCTCCCCGTCGAGGTCGAGCGGCTTGAGGACAGCGAGCAGGTCAGGCTGCGCATCACGGAGCTGGCGCGGACCTCGCGTGAGCTGCGGGCCATGCAGCCCATCGGCGCCACGGACACCGGGCGCGCCGAGCAGCGCAACCGGCGTGAGGTGCTCGACTCGCTGGAGCGCGGCATGACGATGCGGACGGTCGTGCACGCCAGCGTCCTGGACGATCCGCGCAAGGCGGCCCGGCTCCGGGAACTGCACGCGGCCGGGGATCAGCATCGTGTCGTCGACGAGCCGATCCAGCAGTTGCTCGTCTTCGACCGCGCGGTGGCCTTTCTCCGGATCACGCCGGTCGACGGGTCGCCCGGCGCGCTGCTGATCAGGCAGCAGAGCATGATCAGCATTCTGATCGCGTTGTTCGAGCAGACCTGGGCCAGGGCCAGGGAGGTCACCGATCCGGTGCCCAAACTGAGCCCGCGTGAGCGCGAGGTGCTCGCGCTGATCGCGGAGGGGCGTTCCAACAGCGCCGTGGCCCGTGCGCTGTCGATCTCAGAGGCGGCCGTCGGCAAACACGTGGCCGGAGTGTTCGCCAAGCTCGACCTGCCCGCCACCGACGACGTCAACCGGCGCGTACTGGCGGTGCTGGCCTTTGTCCGGGGAGCGGTCAGGTAGGGCGAGCACTACCTCACCCTCGGTCCAGCCCCCTCGCGCGGACCTCGCGGCGAAGCCTTCAATGAAGGTCATGCAGCGTATGTCTGGATTGCTGGTGGGCGCCGTCTTCGGCGCGGTGTTCGTCGTCGTCAACGCGCAGGAACCGCTCGACGGGGCGGTGGCGGCCGTTCTGCGGGTTCTCGCCGGCCTCGCCGCCGCGAGCGTCGTGGCGATGTGGTTCGTGGCGGTCAGGAGGGAGCGGCCCGTGCGGGAGCGGGGGCCGCGGCCGGGCATGTTCGGGAAGGGTTACCTCGTCGTCGTGGCGGCGGAGGCGGTGCTGCTCTTCTGCGGCCTGCGGGTGCTGGCCGCCTGGGGAGTGCCCGCCCAGGCCAACGTGGCCTGGGTGGCGTTCGTCGTCGGCGTGCACTTCGTCGCGCTGGCGCCGATCTGGAAGGACTGGGCCATCGCGGTGCCCGGCGCGGTGCTCACCGTGCTCGGCGTCGCCGGGCTCGTCATGGCCGCCACGGCGGGCCTGGCCTGGGTGCCGTTCGTCAGCGGGGTGCTGTCGGGGGCGGTGCTGCTGGCCGGGAGCGTCACGTTCGGGTGGAAGGCGATCCGGTCCGTACCGGCAGGCGTTCCAGTCCGTGCATGAGCATGCCGGGGCGCCACGTGACCTCGGCTGAGGCGAGTGCGAGGTCGGGGAAGCGCTCCAGCAGGTGCCTGAAGGCGATCTCGCCCTCGACGCGGGCCAGCGGTGCGCCCAGGCAGTAGTGGATGCCGTGGCCGAAGGCCAGGTGCTGGCCGGGATCGCGGGTGACGTCGAGTTCGTCGGCCCGCTCGTACTGCCCGGCGTCGCGGTTGGCCGACAGCAGGGAGACCAGGACGAGCGCCCCGGCCGGGATGTCCGTGCCGCCGATCGTCACCGGCTCGGTGGTGAAGCGGTAGGTGGAGGTGCTGATGGGGCCGTCGAAGCGTAAGAACTCCTCGACGGCCTGCGGCACCAGCGCCGGGTCCGCGCGCAGGGCGGCGAACTGGTCGGGACGGCTCAGCAGCGCGAGCATGCCGTTGGCGATCAGGTGCACGGTCGTCTCGTGTCCGGCGACGAGAAGCAGCCACGACGTGCTGACCAGCTCGGACTCGGTCATCCGGGTCTGGACCATGGCGCTGATCAGGTCGTCGCCCGGGTTGTCGCGCTTGGCGGCGCACAGCTCGCCCAGGTAGGCGATGGTGGCCTGGGCGGCGGCCACCACCTCGCCGGGGTCGAGCACGGAGCCCTCGATCGTGGTGTTGGACCAGCGGATCACCTTGGGCCAGTCGGGCTCGGGGATGCCGAGCAGTTCTCCGACGACCATGGCGGGCAACTGGACCGCGTACTCCTTGATCAGGTCGAACTCGCCGCCCAGCCCGTCGAGGAGGCCGGAGCTGAGCTCCTCGATCCTGGGGCGCATCGCGCGGACGCGGCCGGCGGTGAAGGCCTTGACGACCAGGCGGCGCAGGCGTTCGTGGTCGGGCGGGTCGGAGAAGAGCATGTTGTCGGGGACCACGGCGGCGGCGCCGCTGCTGTCGCCGCCCTCCATCTCGTTGGCCTTCATGATGTGGGGGTTGCGAGGGAAGTCCTTGCTCAGGCGCGGGTCGTTGAGCGCCGCCCTGACGTCCTCGTACCTGGTCACCAGCCATACTCGGACGCCCTGGGAGGTGATGGTGTGGGCCACGGGCTGCTCTCGCCTGAGCTTGGCGTAGACGCCGTGCGGGTCGCGCAGATACTCCTGATCGAACACTTTGTTGATCACGGTTGCCCCTCCGCGGTAGGGATCTCAGACTATGCCGGATATGCGGCGGCGCGGTGCTCGCTCGGAGTGACGCCGCGCAGCCGTTTGAAGGCGACGCTGAGCGTGAAGGCGTCGGAGTAGCCGACCCTCCTGGCGATGGACGTGAGCGTGGCGTCGGAACCGCGCAGCAGGTCGGCGGCCACCTCGACGCGGCGGTCCGCGAGGTAGGCCATCGGCGGGCTGCCGACCCTGGCGGCGAAGCGGCGGGCCAGGGCGGCGCGGGAGACGCCGGTCTCGGCGGCCAGGTCCGCCACCGTCCACGGACGGTCGAGCTTGTCGTGCAGCAGGCGCAGGGCCCGGTCCACCACCGGGTCCGGCTCCACTGCCGCGCCGGGGCGGTCGAACCACGCGCGCAGCGCGGCCACGAGGGCCAGGTCGAGGAGGCGGTCGAGGACGGCCTGCTGGCCGGGCCGTACCGCGGCGATCTCCTCGGAGAGGAGGTCGAGGGCCGGGTGGCGGCCGGCGGGCAGCACCAGGGCGGGCGGCAGCGCGCGCAGCAGGCGCTCGCCGATCAGGCCCTCGTAGGCGCCGCTGAGCATCAGGGCGTCGGCGTCGAGCCGCGGGCCGCAGGTGCGCGGGCCCAGGGTGAGCGCGTCGCCGAGTTCGGTGCCGTCCGCGAGCAGGCAGTAGGAACCGGGTGTCACCATGAACCGCGGCGCGGTGCCCGGCGGGTCGGCGATCGTGTGGGTACCGCGGACGACGGCCACGTCGCCCTGGCCGACGCGCAGCGGCTCGCCCTCCTCCGGCACGACCCACGCCTGCCCGCGGATCATCGTGGTCAGCGTCAGCGGGGCGCCCGAGGCGAAGCCCACGGCCCACGGCGTGTCCATGACCGACCGGCCGAACGTGGCGCCGCGCGCCCGTACCCCCTCCAGCAGATCAGCAAGCGCGTCCATACCCTCGACTGTAGACGCTGAGACATCCAAGTGAGCGCCACGCCCATGGAGCGTCTGACCGCGGCCGGATTGACTGGTCCGCATGAGCGAACAGAATCCGATCCTGGTAGTGGGCGGCACGGGTACGACCGGCCGCCGGGTGGTGTCACTCCTGCGCGAGCGCGGCATCGCGGTGCGGGCGGGCTCGCGCTCCGGGGAGACGCGTTTCGACTGGAGCGACCGGGCGACGTGGGACGCGGCGCTGGCGGGCGTGCGGGCCGTGTACGTGGTTCCGCTGGACGGCGAGCTTCTCACCCGGCCGTTCGTGGAGCGCGCCGTGGAGCTGGGCGTGCGGCGGATCGTGCTGCTGTCCGGGCGCGGCATCGACGTTCCCGGGTACGGCGACGTGACCAGTGGCGTAGGGGCCACGCACGCCGAAGGCGAGAAGGCGGTGCGCGCGTCCGGCGCCGAGTGGACGATCGTGCGGCCCGGCTGGTTCGCGCAGAACTTCAGCGAGGGCTTCTTCCGCGACGCGGTGGCCACCGGCGAGCTCAGGCTCCCGGCCGGTGACGGCGGCGTCTCCTTCGTGGACGCCGCCGACATCGCCGCGGTCGTGGCCGCCGCGCTGACCGGAGAGGGCCATGCCGGGCAGGTGTACGAGCTGTCGGGGCCACGCGCGCTGACCATGGCCGAGGCGGCCGCCGCCTACTCCGCGGCGAGCGGCCTGCCGCTGAGCTACGTGGACGTGGATCCGGAGGCGTTCGTGGCCGAGCTGGTGAAGGAGGGCTGGCCGGTGGCCGACGCCGAGGGGTACGCCGCCGCGATCGCCCCTGCCCGCCTGGGGATGGACGCCTACCTGTCCGACGGCGTCCAGCGGGCACTCGGCCGTCCGCCGACGGACTTCGCCGACATCGCATGGAAGTAGTGGTGTCAATATCGCGTATGCGTTGCGAGGGGATGGCGTATAGATAGCGGACATCGGCTGACCTGCGGTGTTACCTGGATGTATGCGTACCTTGCCGCTCGGAGGGTTGGTCGTCGGCGCTTTCGTCACGGCCGTGTTGTCCTGCGCGGTGGCCGCGCCGCTGTTCCCGGAGGCCGCGGCCCGGACGGTGGTGGTGGCGTCGCTGGTCGGGGCCTACTCCTTGTGGGCGCGGAGCCTGCTCGTGGCGCTGGCCGCCGCCAGCATCGCCTGGTTGTTCGTGACCGGGTTCCTGGTCAACGGCCTGGGAGTGCTGACGTTCGCCGAAGGGGACCTGGTCAGGCTCGGCGTGCTGGTGGCGGCGGGGATCGGCGGGTATGTCACCGGGGCGGCCCCGGCGGTGCGGCGGTTCGTCGTTCAGTCGTGGAGAGGCAGGCCGGCCAGCTCGGCGCGCGAGGCGACACCCAGTTTGGGGAAGGCCTTGTAGAGGTGGTGACCCACCGTGCGCGGGCTGATGAACAGCTGGGCGGCGATGTCCCGGTTGGACAGGCCCTGCGCGGCCAGCCGTACGATCTGCAGCTCTTGCGGGGTCAGCTCGGCGAGCACGCCGGGCGCCGCGCGGCGGATCGTGAGGCCGGTGGCGTGCAGTTCGGCGTCGGCGCGTTCCGCCCACGGCCGGGCGCCGACGCGGTCGAAGCGCTCCAGCGCCGCGGTCAGGTGCGTGCGCGCCTCCGCCTTGCGGCGGGCACGCCGCAGCCACTCGCCGTAGAGCAGTTCGGTGCGCGCGTGCTCGAACGTCCTGCTGTCCTGCTCGTGCAGGTGGAGCGCGGCGCGGTAGTGCTCCTCGGCGCCGGGCTCCAGCAGCGCGGCGCACCGCTCGGCCAGCGCGCCGACCGCGGAGCGCCGCAGCCGCCGCGCGAGCTCCGCGAATCGCCGGTACGGCTCCGCCACCCGCTCCGGGCTGCCCAGCCGTACCGCCGCCTCCACCAGGTCGGGAGCGCAGCGCTGACCGGGCAGCTGGTGGCGGGCGGGACCTTCCGCCACCCGTTCCAGGTGCTCCAGCGCCCGTTCGGCCCGGCCGTGGGCGAGGTCGAGCAGCCCGAGCGCCCAGTCGGCCCGTGGCGCGCCCGGCGAGAAGATCTTCCCGTCGGAGGACGACCTGGTCCGGTCGGCCAGCGCGCGGCAGCGCTCCTCGTCCCCCTCGATGGCCGCGAGATAGGCCAGCACGCCGGCGGACAGGCTGCTCCACTGCCACTGGCCGGTGTCCTCCGCGATCGTGAGCGCCTCGGTGGCGCTGCCCGCGGCGTCGCGGTGCCGGCCGAGCGTGCTCTCCGCGACCGCCAGGTGGTACAGGGCCGGAGGCAGCAGGCCGATCGTCCCCGCCGCCCGGCTCTCGGCGGTGACCTCGGCCGTCAGGTCGTAGGCCTGGTAGTCGAGGCCCGCGATGAGGCCGAGCCCGGCGATGTGCATGAGGTGGAGCGGCCTGGCGTGCCCGCGGCGGGCGGCGGCCACGACCTCCCCCATGGGCGGCAGTCCCTCCGTGGAGCGCTCCATGGCCAGCGAGACGATCCAGTCCTGGACCAGGCGGAACGGCCCCGCTCCCCCGCCGATGGCGTCGAGCTGGTCGGCGGTGCGCGCGACCATGTCGCGGTCCCCGGCGAACCAGGCGTTGCCGACCGCGTCCATGAGCGTGCCGAGCGCGGCGTCGGGGTCGTCGTCCCTGCCCGCCGCGACCTGCTCGATGAGCACGAGGTTGGCCTGGCGGAAGGCGCCCTGCCCGGACAGGGCGGCGGCGAGCGCGCGAGCGCACCTGCGGTTCAGCGGGGTGTCGCGGGTCTCGGGGCGGGCACTCGGCGGCGGGGTGTCGCGGAGTTCGGGGCGGGCGCGTTCGGCCAGGGTGCGTGCCCTGTCCAGTTCGCCGGCGGCCAGCGCCGCCTCTGCCGCCTGGACGAACAGCCTGCCGCGCGCGGGCGGGCTGAGTTCGGCGGCGCGCTCGTAGGCGGCGGCCGCGGCGGCGTGGCCGTTGCGCTCGGCGGCCTGGGCGGCCGCGCGCTCCAGTTCGGCCGCGGCCCGCTCGTCCGTGCCGGTGGCGGCGGCGGCCAGGTGCCAGGCGCGCAGGTCCGCGCGTTCGGTCCCGGCCAGCGCGTCGGCCAGGGCGCGGTGGGCGGCGAGTCGCTGATCGAGGGTGGCGCCCTGGTAGACGGCGGCGCGGACCAGGGGATGGCGGAAGGCGATCCGCCGGTCGGCCTCGTCGAGGCGGACCAGGCCGGCCTCGATCGCGGGCGGCAGGTGCCGTACATCGTGGGACGCGGCGCGCAGGATCACGGTGAGTTCGCCGCTGTCGTCGGCGGCGGCGAGCAGGAGCAGTTCGCGCGTCGGCGCGGGCAGGCGGGCGACCTGGCCGTGGAAGGCGGACTGGAGCCGGTCGGTCAGGGGCAGGGGTCCGCACGTGCCCGCGTCGAGCACGAGGGGCAGTTCGATGAGGGCGAGCGGGTTGCCGGCGGCCTCGGCCAGCACGCGGGCGCGTACGTCCGGCGCCAGCGTGGCGTCGCGCTCGTCGACCAGGGCGGCGGCGTCCTCCGGCGCGAGCCCGGTCAGGGAGAGCGAGGGCAGGCCGGGCGCGGCGAAGGCGGGCCGGCCGTCGCGGGCCGCGAAGATCATGGCGGTGGACTCGGCGCCCAGCCGTCTGGCCGCGAACAGCAGCGCTTCCGCGGAGGGCCGGTCGAGCCACTGCGCGTCGTCGACCAGGCAGAGCAGCGGCACGTCCGCGGCCAGTTCCGACACCAGCGACAGGACGGCCAGCCCGACGAGCATCCGGTCAGCAGGTACGGCGGGCCCCAGCCCGAACGCGCTCTCCAGCGCCCGCCGCTGCGGCGCCGGCAGGCCGGCCACCCCGTCGAGCACCGGCCGGAGCAGCAGGTGGAGCCCGGCGAAGGGCAGTTCGGCCTCGAACTCGATCCCGCAGCCGCGCAGCACCCGCATGCCCGCCGCGGCGGCGGTGGCGGCGCTGTCGAGCAGCGCCGACTTGCCGATGCCCGGCTCGCCGCGCACGACCAGGACGCCGCTGCCGCCGGCTCGCGCGACCCGGACGAGCCGGTCGACGGCGGCCAGTTCGGAGGAGCGTCCGTGCAGCACAGGTCACGCCCCCGCCTGCGCCTGCGCGGCGGCCACGATGCGCTGGAGTGCGGCGGCGTGGCGCTGGAAGGCCTGGCGGCCCTGCGGCGTGAGCCGTACGTGGGTGCGTCTGGCTCTGCTCTCCTGGCCCTTGCGTACCTCGACGTATCCGGCTCCGGCCAGTGCGGACACCTGCTTGGACAGGGCCGAGTCGCTGGTGCCGACCGTGTCGCGGAGGAAGGCGAAGTCCACCCACTCGGCCGGGGCGAGCAGCGCCAGGACCGAGAGCCTCGCGGGCACGTGCAGGAAGTCGTCGAACTCCGGGTCCATCAGCCGTTGCCCCTCATGATCGCAAGGATGGCACGGCGGAGCAGGGGCGTGGTGGCCAGGTAGACCACGGCGACGGCGGCGGCGCCCACGGTGGCCTGCGACCACAGCCCCTCGGCCGGGATCCCGAACAGGAAGAAGGCGGCCATGCGCCCGATGACGAAGATCACGAAGAGGGCGGCGATCCACCCGGCGTGCAGCAGGAAGTGGAGGCCGGTCGACTTCCCGCGCGCGGTTGCCCGGTGCTCCCGCACGATGCCCGTCGCCGCGTAGAGCCCCATGCCGAGGACGAGGGCGACGAGGTGCCAGGGATTGGGGAGGTCGGTGCCGGCCAGGGCGGCGAAGAGGCCGAGCGCGGCGAGGAACACGTAGGGCCGGGCGGTGGCCTGGCGGGCGATCTCCCGGCGTGTGATGTCCTCGCCGCGCCGGATGTCGTCGAGGGCGGATCGGGCGTCGTACTCGTTCATGGCATCCCCGTTCGTCGGACCACTTTCCTGACAGGAAAGTACCATGTACTTTCCTCTGAGGAAAGTCGTCGAGGTTCCGGATGATCCTCGTCATAGACATCGCGGGGATTTATCTCGATAATTCGGGTTAACCCGGCGCGAGCCCCCAGCCTCGCAACCCTGTTTTTCCGTCATGTCCTGTGACCTGCCGCGCACAGAAGCGGCAGAAGGGTTGTCCGCCAATGAAGCGAACGTCAATGAGGCGAGCATCGTCGCGCCTCCTCGTGCTGGCCGCATCCTTAGTACTGGCGCTGGCCGGCGTCCTGGTCGTCCAGACCTCGGCCCAAGCAGCCAACCTCCTCGTGAACCCGGGCTTCGAGTCAGGAGCCCTGTCCCCCTGGTCGTGTACCGGCGGCCTCGGGTCGGCGGTCACGACCCCCGTGCACTCCGGCTCGCAGGCGCTGGCGGGCGCCGCGAGCGGATCCGACAACGCCAAGTGCACCCAGTCGGTGAGCGTACGGCCGAGCACCGCGTACACGCTGACCGCCTGGGTGCGCGGCAGCTACGTCTACCTCGGCGTCACCGGAGGCAGCGCCCGCTGGGCCTCCTCCACCACCTACACGCAGTTGTCGGTCTCCTTCACGACCGGCGCGAACCAGAACACGGCCGAGGTCTACCTGCACGGCTGGTACGGCCAAGGCACCTACTACGCCGACGACGTCAGCTTCGACGGCCCCGGCGGCCCGACCCCGACCCCGACCATCACCCCGACGCCCACGATCAGCCCCACCCCGACCGTCTCCCCGACCCCGACCATCTCCCCCACCGTGACGCCCACGCCGACGCCCACCGACACCACCTGCGCGGTGAAGTCGCGGCCCACCGGCAAGGTTCTGCAGGGCTACTGGGAGAACTGGGACGGCGCGATCAACGGCGTGCACCCGCCCTTCGGCTGGACCCCGATCACGGACGCGCGCATGAAGGCGCACGGCTACAACGTGATCAACGCCGCCTTCCCCGTCATCCGCTCCGACGGCACCGTGCTGTGGGAGGACGGCATGGACGTGACCGTCAAGGTCTCCACCCCGGCCGAGATGTGCCAGGCCAAGGCGGCGGGCGCGACCATCCTGATGTCCATCGGCGGCGCCGCCGCCGGCATCGACCTCAGCTCCAGCACCGTCGCCGACCGGTTCGTCGCGACCGTGGTGCCGATTCTCAAGCGCTACAACTTCGACGGCATCGACATCGACATCGAGACCGGCCTGACCGGCAGCGGCAACATCAACACGCTGTCGGCCTCGCAGTCGAACCTCATCCGCATCATCGACGGCGTGCTCGCCCAGATGCCGTCGAACTTCGGCCTGACCATGGCGCCGGAGACCGCGTACGTGACCGGCGGCAGCGTCACCTACGGCTCGATCTGGGGCGCCTACCTGCCGATCATCAAGAAGTACGCCGACAACGGCCGCCTGTGGTGGCTGAACATGCAGTACTACAACGGCAGCATGTACGGCTGCGCGGGCGACTCCTATTCGGCCGGGACCGTCCAGGGCTTCGTCGCCCAGACGACCTGCCTGAACAACGGCCTGGTCATCCAGGGGACGACGATCCGCGTGCCGTACGACAAGCAGGTGCCAGGACTGCCCGCGCAGCCCGGCGCCGGTGGCGGCTACATGTCGCCCTCGCTCGTCTCCCAGAGCTGGAACAGCTTCAGCGGCCAGCTCAAGGGCCTGATGACCTGGTCCATCAACTGGGACGGCTCCAAGAACTGGACGTTCGGCGACAACGTCAAGGCCTTGCAAGGGAGATAATTAACAGAGACGGACCGTCTCGTCTCTGATAACGTCGATCTCGTGACCCGCCGCAACGAGGCCTCCAGGCAGGCCATTCTCACGGCTGCCTTCGACCTCGTGGGCGAGATCGGCTATAGCAAGCTGAGCGTCGAGGGCATCGCTTCCCGGGCCGGGGTGGGAAAGCAGACCATCTACCGCTGGTGGCCGTCCAAGGGGGCGGTGCTCCTCGACGCTTTGCTGATGACCATGGGCGGGCCGGTGCGTGAGCTCAAGCGCCGCCGACTGCGCGCGGCCCAGGAGGCCGGTCAGCTCGACCCCGACCTCGACCTCGACGCCGCCGTCGACCTGCTGTGGGGGCCGCTGCTCAGCCGCTGGCTGCAGCGCACCGGCCCCCTGGACCACGGCTTCGCGGCCAGGACGATCACCATGGCTCTGCCGGGCATGAGCAGAAAGATGTAGTCCGGAATCGTCAACCGGCAGGAAGATGCACGGTGTCCCGGTCGCTACCGTTCTGTCCAGACAGTCGTTGCTGGAACAGAAGAGGTTGACATGACATCCGCCCGCAAGACCCTCATCACCGGCCTGGTCACCTTCGCCGCCGGTCTGGCGCTGTGGCTGTGGGGACTGGACGTCGAGATCGTCATCTTCACCCCGTCGAAGATCGGCGTCGTCCTCATGGTGGTCGGCGGCCTTGAGTTCCTCTACGGCGTCTTCAAGGCCGTCCGCTCGACCGCGTAGGTCGTCTGGACCATCCCCGCGTCCAGCGTCCTCGTCGACAGGTGCCGCAGCGAGATGTCGGCCTCCAGCGGCCCGAACAGCGGGATGCCGGTGCCGATCAGCACCGGCACCGTGCTGATCGTCATCTCGTCGATCAGCCCCGCGCGCAGGAACGACTGGATGACCTGGCCGCCGTCGATGTAGGCGGCCTTGACGCCCCGCGCGTTGAGACCCTCGACCACCTCGTCCAGGCTCCGGTAGATCGTGATCCGCGGATCGTCGCTCTCCAGACCGGTGCTGAGCACCGCGACGTTCAGCCCGGTGTACGGCCAGTTCTCCTCGCCGAACCCGAGACCCGCCTCGTAGGTGCCGCGGCCCATCACGATCGTGTCGATGTCCGCGATGAAGTCGTCGTAGCCGTACTCGCCGGTCGCCTCACCCCTGCTGAGCAGCCATTGGAGGTCGCCGTCGAGCCGGGCGATGAAGCCGTCGACGCTGACGCCGATGAAGACACAAGACTTGAAACCCATGCCTCCGACCCTACGGACGGCGACCCGGGCGGGAATCAGTCGCGGTATAGGTATCTGGGCTGGACGGGCATCACGTAGCCGACGCCGCGCAGCGTGCGGATGTAGGTGGTGTTCAGGTCGGCCTGGCTGAGCCGGGAACGCAGGCGGTAGACGGCCGACTTCACCATGTCCCGGCCGCCGGGCACGTCGCCGGTGCCCCACCCGGCCATCAGCAGGCGGCCCATCGACTGGGGCACGCCCTGGTGGGCGGCCAGCTGGGCGAGGAGCTTGAACTCGACGAACGGCAGGTCGAGGCGGTGTCCGGTGACGTAGGCGGCGTGCTCGCCCAGGTCGAGGACGAGCTTGCCCGCCCGGATGACCTGGGTGGCGGGGCGGGGCCGTACCGGGGGCTGGGGCTGCGGCGGCTGGGGAGCGGCCGCCGGCTCGGGCGGGGCCGAGCGGCTGCGGATCTTCTGGAACATCGTCAGCCCGTCCATGGTCGGCATGAGCACGTCGATTGTGTCAGCTACCAGGCTATTTCGGAAAGCCGCCTCCCGCCCAGGAGCCCTAGGGTGAGCCTCATGAGCTCACCCACTGCCCAGCGCCTGGGCGTCGTGCCGTCCGTGTTCGCGGTGGAGCACCTGCCCCACGCCACCTTCCCCGAGGACGACGAGTGGATCGCGCTGGTGCGCGCTCCCGAGGGCCTGACCGTGGTGCGCGAGACCTGGCCGACCGGTTCCGGCGAGCGCTGGATCGGCCTGTACGGCGGCGCCACCGCCCACGGCCTGGACACCCCCGGCATGCTGGCGGCGGTCGTGAGCCCGCTGGCCGAGGCGTCGATCCCGGTGTTCGTGGCCTCGACCTTCCACGCGGACCTGGTCCTGGTGCCCGAGCACCGCGTCCGGGAGGCCGTGGAGGTCCTGGAGCGGGCCGGGCACCGGGTGGACGCCAAGAACCTCGGCTAGACCTGGGGCCGCAGGTCGGTGCGGGCCTGGCCGGTCTCCAGGTCCTGGGGGTAGGACAGGTGCTGGTGGACCATCAGCCAGCGGCCGCCCCCGCGCCGGAAGATCCGCGTCGCGCGTGACCAGGTCTCGAAGCCCTCGCCGCGTACGACGTTGACGCACCAGGCCACCGCGAGGTCGTCCCTGGTCAGCACCGTCAGGCCGGGGTTGTCCAGGGTGACGCCCGGGGTTTCGAGACCGCGCGCGCAGACCTCTCGCACGGCCTCGACGCCCCGGTACTCCAGCGGCGTCTCGTGCTCGTAGGAGACCACGTCGCCGGCGATGGTCGCCATCATGCCGTCGAGGTCGCCTGCGGCGGTCTGGCGCGACCAGGTCTCGTGCAGTTCGCGGATCTCCCGCTCGGCGTCGGCGGGCACGGTGAGCGGGAAGGAGTGGTGCTCGTGGGTGACGACCCACCGGCCTTCCTCCTTGCGCAGGCCGATCGTCAGCCGCAGCCGGTTGCCCGGGTCTTCGGCGAACTCCCGCTCGGTGCCGCAGCGCAGCAGCGCGTGGGCGAAGGCCACGTCGTCGCCCGCCGTGACCTCCAGCGACTCGATCTCGAACACCGCCCCCGAGGCCTGCCACTCGAAGAAGGGCGGCCAGGTCTCGCGGTAGGCGTCGATGCCGCGCACGCCCTGGTGGGGCGGCGGCACGTCGTACATCACGATGTCCTCGGCGTGGTCGGCCAGCACGCCTTCCAGGTCGCCGCGGTGCACCGCCTCGGCCCAGTTCTCGATCAGGGTGCGGATCCGCTGCTCGTCGGTCTTCATGGTCGGTCCCTTCGGTTGGTGCCTTCGGGACTACAACCCGGGTGGTGGCGAGAACTCATCGCGGGGCAGCGAGGTCGGCAGGCCGTACGCGGAGAAGTCGGCCTGAAGGAAGGAGACGACCTCGGCGATCCGCGCGCCGCGCAGGCCGAGCAGGTCGAGGCCGGTGGGGACGTAGGCGTCGCGTTCGGTGTCCCACATGTAGGTGGCGAAGGCGATCTGGCCGTTGGCGTGGGCGGGCAGGATGCGCCAGCGGTAGGTCAGCGGGCCGTCCTCCAGGAAGCCGCGGATGCCGGCGTGGCCCTGGTACCAGACGGTCAGCGGCGGCATGGAGTACTTGGCGTCGTCGGTGAGCATGGCCACGATCGAGGCGACGTCGCGGGCCTCCCAGGCGGCCATGTAGCGCTGGGCCAGTTCCCGCTGCGCGGCCTCGCCCAGCGTGTCGAGCGTCTGGCGCTGGCTGGTCTCGGGCAGGAGCCCGGCCAGGACCTTCCTGGCCCGCTGCAGAGCGCTGTTGACCGCCGCGACCGTGGTGCCGAGCTGGTCGGCGGCCTCGCGCGCGGCGTAGCCGAGCACGTCGCGCAGCAGGAGCACCGCCCGCTGCAGGGGCGACAGGTGCTGCAGGGCCGCCACGAACGCCAGCTCCACGCTCTCGCGGGCCAGCGCCCTGGCCTCGGGCCCTAGCTCGGCGGACCAGGTCATCAGCCGGTCGGGGTACGGCTCCAGCCACGCCTTCTCCGCCAGCGGCGCGCCGTCCGGGCTCAGATCGGCCGGCAGCTCGCGGCGCCCGCGGCGCTCGATCAGCGTGAGCGACCTGTTCGTGGCGATCTTGTACAGCCAGGGCCGGACGCCGCCCCGGTCCTCGAAGCGGGGCAGGGATCGCCAGGCCCGGTCGAGCGCCTCCTGAACCGCGTCCTCGGCGTCGTGGAGCGAGCCCAGCATGCGGTAGCAGTGGGCGCGCAGCTCGTCGCGCAGCGGGCCGACCAGTTTGCCGAAGGCGTCGTCGTCACCGGCGCGCGCGGCGGCCAGGAGCTCTTCGGCCGTGGTGTCGTCCATGTCCCCATCCTCACCTGCGGGCTCGCCGTACCGCCTGCTTGAATTCCGGGCACTCCACGAGCGGGTCGTGGTCGCAGACGGCGGCGTGGCGCAGGCTGTCGCGCAGGCGGGTGAGCTGCTCGACGCGCTCGTCCACCTCGCGCTCCTTGGCGGCGAGGTGGGCGCGCAGGACCTCGTCCCCGGGGCGGGCACTCAGGAAGCGGGCGATCTCGGCGAGCGTGAATCCGGCGTCGCGGGCGCAGGTGATGAGCGCGAGCCGGTCGAGGATGCCGGGGTGGTAGGCGCGGCGCAGGCCGTTACGGCCGTCGGCGGCGATGAGGCCCTTGCGCTCGTAGAAGCGCAGCGCCGACGGGGCCAGTCCGGAGCGGCGCGCCACTTCGCCGATGTCGAGTTCCATCTGACTCCTTGACTTGAAGCGCGGTTCAAGTAGGAGCCTATCCGGCATGAGAGTTCATCACCTCAATCTCGCTTCCATGCGGACCATCGACGCCACCGACGACTCCCTGCCGGCCGCCGCGGCCGTCTGCCACGCCCTGCTGGTCGAGACCCCTGCCTCCGGGCTGGTGCTGGTCGAGGCCGGGCTCGGGCAGGACGACGTGGCCAGGCCAGGCGAACTGCTCGACCCCGAATGGACGCGGGCCGTCGAGCCCGCCCTTCGCCCGGCGGAGACGGCCGTGCGGCAGGTCGCCGCGCTGGGGTACGACCCGGCCGACGTGCGGCACATCGTGCTCACCCACCTCGACGTGGACCACAGCGGCGGGCTGCCCGACTTCCCGCGGGCGCGGGTCCACGTGATGGCGGCCGAGCTGGAGGCGGCGCTCGAGGAGGCGCCCAGCCGCCGCTACCGGCCCGGCCACTGGGCGCACGGCCCGCTGTGGGAGACCTACCGTCCCTCGGGCGAGAGCTGGTACGGCATGGCGGGCGCCGTGCCCCTGACCGGACTTCCACCCGAGTTTCTGCTGGTCCCGCTGGGCGGGCACACACGCGGGCACGCGGGGGTCGCGGTGCGGGGCGGCACGGGCTGGCTGTTCCACGCCGGCGACGCCTACTTCTACCACCGCGAGCTGGACGAGAAGGGGCCGGAGGTCCACCCGCTCATGGACATCCTGCAGAACTCCTCCCAGGTGGACGCCGAACTGCGCCTGGCCAGCCGGGAACGGCTGCGCGTACTGCGGCACGAGCACGGCGTGGAGGTGATCTCCGCGCACGACCCGTGGGAGTTCGCGAGGCACGCGCCCCGGACATGAGCGTGCCCGGCGCGAATCGCGCCGGGCACGCCGTGGGACCCGGGTCAGGCGGGGGAATCCACCCGGGTCTGGGTTCAGCCGACCACGAGCCTCAAGCTGTAGGCCCCGAGGATCTCGTTGACCGGCTGGTGATAGGTCGTTCCTCCGCTGGAGCAGTTGCCAGAACCGCCAGAGGTGACGCCCTGGGCCTGGCTGCCGGAGATGAACGAGCCACCGGAGTCACCGGGCTGCGCGCACGCGCTGGTGCGGGTCAGGCCGTTGACGGTGCCCTGGGGGTAGCGCACCGTGGCGTTGTGCTGCTGGATGGTTCCGCAGCGCCATCCGGTGGTGGAGCCGGAGCGGCAGATCGAGGCTCCTACGGAGGCCTGGGTCGAGCCGCGGACGATCACGTTCTGGCCGCCGGACCCGCGCACCCACGGACGGACCGTGTTGCCGGGAGCCGCGACCCACGCGTAGTCGTTGCCGGGGAACGACGAGCCACGGAACGTGCCCGTCGGACTGGTCGTGCGCGAGCCGACGCGGCCGCAGTGACCGGCGGTCACGAAGCCGGGGGTCGTGCCCTGGGTGACGGAGAAGCCCACGCTGCACCGGCTGGAGCCGATGTAGTAGGCGGCGCCGCCGATGATGTCGATGAACGGCTGGGGGCTCTCGGTCGTCACCGAGACCTGCACGGCGGTGCGGTCCACGCCCGCGGCGGCCACGAGGGCCTCCCCGGCTTCCAGCGTGGCGGCCTGGACGGCGACGGTGTTGGTGGTCACGTCGACGAACCACAGCGCGCCCGAGCCCTTGGCGGCGGCCGCGTCAAGCTGGTCCTTGACGGCGGTGAGCTGGGCAAGCGTACGTGAGACGACGACGGGCTGAGCGCCCTGGGCCTCGATCGACGCGGTGGCGGCCTTGTCGGTCGTGGCGACGTTGAGCTTGGAGGCGTCGGCGTTCAGCCAGGAGCCCGCGTACGAGGCGCCGAGCTGGGTGGTGAGCTTGGCTTCCGCGGCGGCGGCGCGCTGCTCGTTGGCGAGGCGGGTGTGCACCTGCTGCTCGGTGAGACCGAGGTCCCGCTCCATGGCGTCGACCATGGCCGGGGGCGCCTGCTCGGGGGCGGCGGACGGGGGATCTGCGTGGGCGGCGGTAACCGGGCCCGCTAAGCAGAGAGCCACGATCGTGGCGGTGACGAGTGCGGAGCGTTGACTCGACATATGCACTCCTTTTCGGGGGGTGCTGTCAAATTAACGTTTGCCGTACGGGCCTTTCCATCCCAAAGGGGTCCTTATAAGGACGTTATGCAAGCGCGTTCCACGGCCTCTACCACGGGCGCGGCACCGTCCTCGGCCGCGATCCGGCCCGCGATTTCCTCAGCCCGGGTACGGCGCGGCACCGCCTCGGCCACCGCCGATGCCAGCCGTTCGGCGGTGATCCGCCCGGTGAGCGGAGCCGGGGCCACCCCCAGCCGCCCCAGCCGCCCCGCCCAGAGCGGCTGGTCGCCCCAGACCGGCATCGCCACCGCGGGAACCCCCGCCCGCAGCCCGGCCGCGGCGGTCCCGGCGCCCGCGTGGTGCACCACCGCCGCCATACGAGGGAACAGCCACTCGTGCGGCACCTCGCCCACGCCCAGCACGTCGCCGGTGAGCGGCCCCGTCACGCCGGTCTGCAGAATGCCGCGCAGACCGGCCAGGCGCAGCGCGGCCAGGGCCAGGTCGGTGAAGCGCTCGGCCGCGGCGCCGCCATGGCTGCCCGAGCCGACGAACACCGGCGGCGGCCCGGCGTCGAGAAAGCCCGCCAGGTCGCCGGGCGGCGTCCACGCGGGCCGGGGCGCCGGCCACCAGTAGCCTGACACCTCCAGTCCGGGGCGCCAGTCCGCCGGTCGGGGCAGGACGCTCGGGCTGTAGCCGTGGAAGACCGGCCAGCGGCTCGACTCGCGCCGCCGGTACACCGCCCGCGAACTCATCGGCGCCAGCCCCAGCCGGGCGCGCAGCTTCTTGGCGGAACCGGAGTGCGCCGGCGAGGGCCCGGCGAACATGAGGCGGGCCGCCGCGCGGTTGCCCCACCTGCCCAGCGAACGGCGGAAGGCGCCCATGACCGGCGGGAAGTCGCCGGTCGGCTCCACCGGCTGCAGGTGTACGCCCATGCTCGGGATGCCCATGGCCTCGGCCACGTGGTACCCGGCGGACGCGGAGACGCCGAGGAGCAGCAGGTCCGCGCCGGCCGTGGCGACGTCCACGATGCCGTCGGTGACCTGTCTGGCGTAGTCGGCGAAGCCGGCCCATTTGCGGGTGCCGAGTATCGCCGCCGGGTCGCCCGGTATCGCGCGGAAGTCCAGCCCCGCGTCGGTGACCAGGCTTGAATAGGGTGCGTGGGCGGCGATCGCCACCTCGTGGCCCGCCGCGCGGATCCGCGCACCCAGCCCTGTGTAGGGGGCTACGTCACCCCTCGTGCCCACTCCTATGATCACAACGCGCATGCTTTTTACAATGCAGTCGCATGGCAAAGGAGTCAAGATGCCCAAAGTCGTCGACCACGAGCTACGGCGCCGCCAGATCGCCGAAGCGGTGCATCGGCTCATCGACGCCCACGGCATCGACGGCGTCAGCCTGCGCGAGGTCGCCGCCGAGGCCGGCGTCAGCATGGGTCTGGTGCAGCACTACTTCACGACCAAGGACGAGATGCTGCTGCTGGCCATGGAACATCTGCACCTGCGCATCACCGAGCGGATCGGCGAGGTGAGCGGCTCACCCAGGGAGATCCTGCGGGCAGGCATCCTGGAACTCCTGCCGCTGGACGAGGCCCGGCGGACCGAGGCCAGGATCGGGATGGCGTACCTGGCCAGGTCGGTCGTGGCCGACGATCTGGCCGAGGTGCTGCGCAACGGCCTGCCGTTCGTGCTGGGGTTCTACGCGAGCGTGATCAGAGCCGTACGCCCCGACCTGGACGCGGAGCAGGAGGCGAGCGCGCTGTTCGCCATGGCCCAGGGGCTGGTGCACCCGGCTCTGATCGGCTACTACAGCCCGCAGGCCGTCGAGACGATCGTGGACCGCTACCTGGACCGGCTGCTGGACTAGAGCGGGAGGACGGCCACCGCCTCCACCTCGACGAGCTGGTCGGCGTAGCCGAGCGCGGCCACGCCGAGCAGGGTGCTGGGGGCCTCGTGGCCGCCCATGTACTCGCGGTAGACCTTCCACGCGGCGACCAGGTCGGCCTGGCTGGTGGAGGCCACGTACACGGTGGTCTTGGCGATGTCGGTCAGCTTGGCGCCCACCTCCTCCAGGGAGATCACGAGGTTGCGCATCACCTGGCCGGCCTGCCCGGCCACGTCGCCCACCGCGACGGTCCTGCCTTCGGCGTCGAGGGGGCAGGCGCCGGCCACCCAGATGTTGCGCACCGGGGCGTCGGCCACCGCGGCGTAGGCGTACTCGACCCGCGCCAGGCGGTCGCTGTACTCAAGACGAACACTCATGATCTCTCTCCTTGGTCCGGCCAGGCAGGGGAACGGCCCAGCATCGCGACGATCCGGTCAAGCCGTGTACCCCCGGGCCACGCTACCTCCGGGGCGAAGGAGGCGTCGGGAACCGTACGGGCCCGACCTCCGGGTACGGCCTCGGCCACGGGGAGCGCGGCGTCGAGCAGGTCGGCCTCGAACTCCAGGGCCACGCCCAGCGTCCTGGCCACGTCCCAGGCATGGACGACGTAGTCGATGAAGTGGAAGCCGATCGCCCGCTCCGCCGGCACGACCACACCGAGCTCCGGCAGCGGGAACGCGGCCACGACGTCGCCGGCGAAGGCGGCCAGCACGTGCTCCGCCGCCGCGCGGTAGGCGCCTGCCGGATCCTCACCCAGGTCGCGCGGCCGCCACGCGTCGAGCCCGTCTTCGCCTCTGGAGGCGGCGGCGAAGCCGTGGTGCTGGGCGGTCATGTGCGCGAGCAGGTCTCGCAGGGTCCATCCGGCGCACGGGGTCGGCCTGGCCAGGTCGGCCGCGCGCACCCGGTCCACGAGCGCGACGCTCGCCCGGACGGCGCGGGCGTTCATTTCTATAAGCATGCGCCTATCATCCGCATGGGCTTATCGTAAGTCAATCGATATCGTGATGGGGTGACCGAACGCCGCGACCTCGCCGCGATGCTCCATCCGCTGGTGAAGGCCCTGATCGCCGCGGAGATCCGGGTGCTGGAGCCCCACGGGATCTCCATGTGGGCCTATGTGGTGCTCAGCGCGCTGGACGACGGGCCGGTGCGTACCCAGGCCGCGCTCGCGGAGGCGGTCGGCGCCGACAAGACGCGCATCATCGGGACCCTCGACCGGCTTCAGGAGGCCGGGCTGATCACCCGTGAGCCGGATCCCGGCGACCGCAGGGCCCGGCTCCTGGCGATCACCGACGAGGGGCGGCGCAGGCGGCGGGCGGCGCGGGCCGACATCCAGGAAGGCGAGGAACGCCTGCTCGCGGCCCTGTCCCCCGCCGACCGCGAGGCTTTTCTCCGAGGGGCCGAGACGCTGGCCAATAATGTGGCCCCGTGACCCAGGACCCCACCGAGATCAGCCACTGGCGGGCCCTCCGTCTCCTCCAGGCCCGCATGGACGAGGACATCGCCCGCCTCTACACCGAGGCGCGCATCGACGGGCTCAAGCCCAGCTATGTGATGGAGCTGATCAAGCTGCATCTGCGGGGGCCGATGACCATCAAGGAACTGGCCGAGGCCGTGCAGCGTACGCACTCGGCGCTGAGCCAGAAGGTCGCCGCCATGCGGCGGGCGGGGCTGGTCGAGACCGTCACCGGCGCCGACGCCCGCAGCAAGCAGGTCATGCTGACCGAGCGGGCCACCGGCATGATCGACCGGCTGATGGCCGAGTGGCGCGCCACCGAGAGCGCCCTGGCCGAGCTCGAGTCCGAGATCCCCTACCCGCTCGGGCAGGTGGTCCTGGACGTCGAGCGGGCGCTGGAGCGCAGGAGCTTCCACGACCGCATCGCGGAGAAGCTCGCCGCCGACCCCGCGTGGATCAACCCGGAGGGCTGAAGACGGCCCGCATGCGGGCGCGCAACCAGGCGTGCGCCGGGTCGGCGTCGTGGCGGGGATGCCAGGCCTGCGAGAGCTCGATCGGGGGCAGGTCCACCGGGATCGGGAAGGTCACCAGGCCCAGGAGTTCCACCGCCGACCTGACCTGCCACTCGCCCGCCATGCCGACCAGGTCGGTCTCCCGCGCCAGGAGGAGGGAGGCGGTGAACGTCGGGACCGTTCCCCGCACCCGGCGGGAGAGACCCACGGCGGCCAGCGCGTCGTCGATCGGGCCGCGGGTACGCCCTCTGCGCGAGGCGATGACGTGCTCGGCGGCGGCGAAGCGCTCCGGTGTGATCGGGCCGTCCAGCAGCGGGTGCCCGGCCCGCACCACCCCCACGGGACGGTCGCGGACCAGCGGCTCGACCAGGGTTTCCGGCTCGGGGTCGGTGATGACGGTGACCTCCAGGTCGGCCAGGCCCTCACGCAGGACACGCTGGTCGCCCGGCCCCTCGGGGATGAAGCGCAACCGCACCCCCGGCGCCGAGACGGCCAGCTCGGTCAGCAGGGGCGCGGCCGCGGCCTGGATCACCGCGTCGGAGGCCTGCACCACGAAGTCGCGCACCAGCGTCGCCGGGTCCGGCTCGCCCGGCGGCGTGAACACCCGGCGCGCCGCCTCCACGACCGCGCGCACCTCCGCCCGCACGGCCAGCGCCCGCGGCGTCGGCACCATCCGCTGACCCGACCTGACCAGGATCGGATCTCCCATCGCCACCCGGATCCGGCCGAGCGTCCTGCTCATCGCCGGCTCGGACAGGTGCAGCCGCCGCGCGGCCCCGGAGACGCTGCCCTCGTCGAGCAGCACGTCGAGCGCGATCAGCAGGTCGAGACTCGGTTGCGTTTGACGCATATATCACCTGCCAAAGTTGCATTTGAGGTTAAGCCGGACTCCACCCTACGGTGAATCCGCGGAATCCATCCACCTCATGCCAAGGGGACATCCATGCCCGTCACCAGGCCCGGCCCGGTTCTCGCCGTCATGTCGGCCGCCGTGGTCGCGGCGATCGCCCTGGTCGCCGCCGTCAACCTCGCCCTGCCCACGCTCGCCGCGAGCGGCCTGCACCCGTCGCCGTCACAGCTCGTCTGGATCGTCGACTCCTACGTCCTGGTCTTCGCCTGCCTGCTCATCCCCGCCGGCGCGGCGGGAGACCGCTTCGGCCGCAAGGGCGTGCTGCTGGCCGGGCTCGGCGTGTTCGCGGCCGGTTGCCTGGCCGCCGCCCTCGCCCCGAACGTGGCCGTCCTGATCGCCGCCCGCGCGCTCAGCGGAGCGGGCGCGGCGATGATCATGCCCGCCTCGCTCGCCCTGTCCGTCCACGCCCACCCGCCGGAACGACGCGCTCACGCCGTCGCCGTCTGGACCGCCGCCACCGGCGTCGCCGGAGTGGCCGGCAACGTCGGCGGCGGGCTGATCATGCAGTTTCTGCCGTGGCAGGCGCTCTTCGCGGTGATGGTGCCCGTCGCCGCGGTCCTCGCGGTGCTCGCCGCCCGCCTGGCGCCCCGTGTGGCCCGGCACGAAGCCGCACTCGACCTGCTGGGCGCGGCGCTGCTGACCGCCGCGTCCATCGCGCTCGTCGGCGGCATCATCGAAGGCCCCGAGGCGGGCTGGACCAGCCCGGTAGTGCTCGCCGCCTTCGCCGGCGCGCTGCTGCTGTTCGCCTGGTTCACCGTCCACCAGTCCCGTACGGCCCTGCCGCTCCTCGACCCGAGGCTGTTTCGCGCGGCCGGGCTGCGCGCGGGCACCCTGGGCGTGGCGGTGACGTTCTTCGGGATGTTCGCCCTGTTCTTCGTCAACGCCCGCTATCTCCAGGAGGTCAAGGGCTTCTCCCCCTTGCTGACCGGGCTGGCGATCCTGCCGATGACGGTCCCGATGATCGTGCTCTCGCGGATGTCGGGCCGCCTGCCGCGGCTGCCCGCGGTGGCCGCCGGGCTCGCCGGCAACGTGGCCGGGCTGGTCCTGCTGTCGTTCGCCGACGCGGCGATGCCGTACCCGGTCTATGCGGCGGGGCTCGTGGTGATGGGCGCGGCCATGGGGTTGTGCCTGCCCGTGCTCTCCCACGAGATCATGGCGGCGCTGCCGTCCGAGCGGGCCGGGCTCGGATCGGGGCTCAACAGCGCCGCCCGCGAACTGGGCAGCGCCGTCGGCGTGGCGGTCATGGGAACGGTCGCCGCCGCGAGCGGCACCGGCGCCGCCTACCTGGTGGTGGCGGCCGTGGTGCTGGTGGGCGGCGCGGTCTCGCTGGGGTGGCTCGCGAGCCGGGCGGCGAGACCGCGCTCGGGTGACCCCGCGCGTCAGTACTCGTAGGCGCCGGCCTCGATGGCGCCGTCCTTGCCCACGGCTACTCCGGCCAGGTCGAGGTCGTCGACTTGGTAGTGCCGAGGTCGATGGCCGGGCCGCCGGCGCGCAGGCGCGGCGAGTCGGCGTACTTGCTGTCCGGGCTGTGCGGCGGCCGTAGAAGATCTCGACGGCCTCGCCGTGGCCCTTCACGACGGGCCTGGCGCCGGTGCCGTAGGCGTCGATCATGATGGGGGCGACGGTGCCCGAATCGGTGACGGCCAGCGGACCCGTCCAGGAGCCGCCCCTGCGCAGTGATTTACCCGTCCGCCTCGAAGAACGCCAGGATCACCGCGGCCACCGCCAGCGCGGGCTCCGACCACTCGGCGGGCTCCGGGGCGCCGAAAGGGCTCGCCATGATCCTTCGCGTGAGGACACCGGGGTCGGCCGGCGTCATGAGCACCAGTCCCCGCACGGTGGCGCCCGCCATCGCCGCCACGCTCTCGTAGGTGGCGCCGGGCCGCAGGCGCAGGCCGAAGAGCCCGGCCGCCTCCCGGTAGAACGCCGCCAGCCTGGCGGTCAGTGCCCGCTCAGAGGCGGCCAGCGCCTCGCACACCTCCTGCCGCAGCCCACCGTCGGGCAGGCTGAGGAACGTCGCGTGCAGGGCCAGGTAGGTGCGCCACTCGGCCGAGCGGTGAAACCCCTCGAACTCCTGCCAGGCCAGCCCGCGCAGCGCCTCTCCCGCGAGCGCGAGCCGCAGTCCGGGATCGCGCCGCCACTCCGCGTGCGCGCCGACCACCCGCCGCACGGCCGCGAGCGCCGCCGGCCCGTCTCCCGCGAGCGCCGGGGTCTCGCCCTTCGCGAGCTCCTTGAGCAGATCGCTGAAGAACAGGTCCTTGTACGGCCAGCGCCGGTACACCGCGCTCCTGGCCACCCCCGCCTCCCTGATGACCTCCTCGAAGCTGATGTGCTCCAGGCTCACGGTCAGCCCGGCCCTGCCGACCATGTCGAGCGCCGCCCGCAGCATGAGCCGCTCGGTCTCGGCGTCACTCAGCCGGCGGCGCCGCCTGGCCACCCCGGTCGGCTCGTCCGCCATTTGCCCACCCCTCCACGATTGAGACATGATGTTTCAAGTCTTATGTCCCAAATGTTAGCACGAGGTCTCCCCTTGAAAGCGTTCTTCATCCTGGTCACCGCGCTGTCGATACCGCTCTGGGTGGCAGGTGCGCTCGTGGACGTCACCGAGGACGCGCCGTTCGGCGTCTCGCTCGGCTCGCTGATGGTCTTCGTCCCCGGCGTCGCGGCGGCGATCCTGGTCCTGCGCGGGAAGGGCCGGTTGCGGCTCGGGCCCGCACCCGGCTGGGGCCGGGCGCTCGCCGCCGTGGCCGTCGGCCCCGTCCTGGGGATGGCGGCGTACCTGATCGGCCCGGCGGCCTGGACCGGCCTCGCGCAGCCGCTCGCCGCGCTGCCGCTCCTGTTCGCGGTCTTCGTGGTGCTGGCGGTCTTCGAGGAACTGGGCTGGACCGCCTATGCCACCGAGCCGCTGCGGGAGCGGTGGGGTCCCACCGGTGCCGGCCTCGTCCTGGGCGCGTTCTGGGCGGCCTGGCACCTGCCCGCCCTGCTCATGATGGGCAGAGGCGCCCTCTGGATCGCCGGGTGGACGCTGGGCACCGTCGCCCAGCGGGTGATCATGGTGTGGCTGTTCGACCGGACGGGGCGCGGCATGTGGGCGGTGGTCCTCATGCACGCCGGGGTCAACCTGTCCGTCACGATGACCCCGGGCTCCGCGAGCACCGCCCACCAGGTGATCTTCGGCCTCCTGCTCGCGGTCCCGGCCGCACTGGTCCTCCGTTACAACCTGCGGAGCAGGTAGGTGTCCATGATCCAGCCCTTGCGCTCGCGGGCCTCCGCGCGGAGCCGCCGGATCTCGCCGGCGACCTCGGGCACCGGCCCCTCGACCCGGATCTCGTCCGGCGTCCCCAGGTAGGCGCCCCAGTAGATGTGCCAGTCCGCCCCCAGGTCGCCGAAGGAGCAGTGCGCGTCGAGCATGACCAGGACGTCGTCGGCCGGCGGCCCCTCCGCCGCCAGGCGGCGGCCGGTGGTGATCTGGACCGGACGTCCGACGCGGGTGAGGCCGGCGCGGTGGGTGGCGGTCAGC
Source organism: Nonomuraea sp. NPDC050547 (assembly GCF_044457345.1). Lineage (NCBI taxonomy): Bacteria > Bacillati > Actinomycetota > Actinomycetes > Streptosporangiales > Streptosporangiaceae > Nonomuraea > Nonomuraea sp. NPDC050547. The sequence goes on along the minus strand of NZ_JBITGW010000015.1, from coordinate 298,131 downwards.
GCGGAGATGCTGGTGATGCCGGGCACCACCGCGTACTCGAAGGTCACCCGGCCCGCCGCGAGGATCTCCTCGACGATGGCCAGCGTGCTGTCGTACAGGCCCGGATCGCCCCACACCAGGAAGGCCCCGGTCTGCCCGTCGGACAGTTCCTCGGCGATCAGCCGCTCGCAGACGGCCGCGCGGCGCGAGCGCCAGTCCTCGACCGCGCCGGTGTAGGCGGGTGTGGTGCGGTCCCGCTCCGGATCCTCCGCCTCCACGATCCGGTACGGCCGCCGCCCATGCTCCTCGATCATCCGCTGCCGGAGATCGACCAGGTCGTGCTTGGCCGCGCCCTTGTCGAGGACGAAGAAGACCTGCGCGGCGGCGATGGCCTTGACGCCCTGGAGCGTGAGGTGGTCGGGGTCACCGGCGCCGATGCCGATGATGAGGATGCGTTTCACCGGAGAGAGTCTGCCTTCGGAGGAGATGTCGGGCGCGATTACGATATCCCCGGTCGGCCAGAAGGAGATGTGTGAACCTGTTCGAGCAAGGTGACGGCTTTGCAGCATTCTGGGAGGAACGTCACCTCTGTACGCTCACCACGGTCCGGCCCGACGGCACCCCGCACGTGGTGCCGGTCGGGGTCACGGTCGACCTCGCGCAAGGCATCGCCCGGGTGATCACCTCGGGGACGTCGCAGAAGGCCAGGTACGCCGCCCACGGAGCCCCGGTCGCCGTCTGCCAGGTGGACGGGCGGCGCTGGTCGACGCTCGAAGGCCGGGCCGTACTCAGAGACGAGCCCGAGCAGGTCGCCGACGCCGAGCGGCGCTACACCGCCCGCTACAAGCCGCCACGCGTCAATCCGGCCCGCGTGGTCATCGAGATCCACGTCACGCGCGTGCTGGGCAACGTGTGATCACCGTCGTCGGCATCGGCGCGGACGGCTGGGCGGGACTGGCGCCCGGCTCGCGGGCCGCACTCGAACGCGCCGAAGTGATCATGGGCAGTGCCCGGCAGCTCGGCACGCTGCCGCCGTCCGGGGCCGGGCGCGTCACCTGGCCCTCGCCGCTGCTGCCCGCGCTCGAAGGTCTCGTCGAGTCGCACCGCGACCGCGCGGTCTGCGTACTGGCCAGCGGCGATCCGATGTTCTTCGGGATCGGTTCGACGCTGGTCAGGCTGCTCGGCGCCGGACGTCTCACGGTGCTCCCCCACGTCTCCTCGCTGTCGCTGGCATGCGCGCGGCTCGGCTGGCCGGTCGAGGGCGTCGAGGTGATCAGCCTGGTCGGCCGGCCGGTGGCCGCGCTCAACGCCGCGATCTCGCCGGGGCGGCGCCTGGCCGTGCTCGGGTCCGGGCGTACCTCACCCGCCGACGTCGCCGCCCTGCTCACCGCGCGCGGATACGGCCGCAGCGCGCTCACGGTCCTGTCCGACCTCGGCTCCGACACCGAGACCCACCTGAACGGCACCGCCGCCGCCTGGGCCGGCGAACCGGGCTCCGCGCTGAACGTCATCGCCGTCACCTGCCGCCCCGACCCCGGCGTGGAGCCGCTGGCCCGCGTACCCGGCCTGCCCGACACCGCCTTCGAGCACGACGGGCAGCTCACCAAGCGCGAGGTCCGCGCGGTCACCCTGTCGCGGCTGGCCCCGCTGCCGGGCGAGCACCTCTGGGACGTCGGCGCCGGAGCGGGCAGCATCGCGATCGAATGGATGCGCTCCCATCCCTCCTGCACGGCCACCGCCGTGGAGAGCCACCCCGCCAGGGCCGCCGCCATCCGCAGGAACGCCGGCACCCTGGGCGTACCCGGCCTGGAGATCGTCGAGGCCCGCGCGCCCGAGGGGCTGTCCGGGCTGCCCGAGCCGGACGCGGTCTTCGTCGGCGGCGGGCTCACGGTGCCCGGGATGCTGGAGACGTGCTGGTCCGTACTGCGCCCCGGCGGACGGCTGGTGGCGAACGCGGTCACGCTGGAGTCGGAGGCCCTCACCGTCCGCTGGCAGGCCGAGCGCGGCGGCGACCTGGTGCGGCTGTCGGTGCAGCGGGCCGGGCCCGTGGGCGGGTTCACCGCGTGGCGGCCGATGATGCCGGTGACCGTGTGGTCGGTCACGAAGCCTGACGAAGGGGATGCGTCGTGACCGTGTACTTCATCGGAGCCGGGCCGGGGGCGGCCGACCTGGTCACCGTTCGCGGGCTGCGGGTGCTGGAGCGGGCGCCGGTGTGCCTCTACGCCGGGTCGCTGGTGCCGCGGGAACTGCTGGAGTCCTGCCCGGCCGGGGCCCGGCTGGTGGACACCGCGAACCTGACGCTCGACCAGATCGTCGCCGAGTTCGAGACCGCGCACGCCGCCGGGCACGACGTGGCCAGGCTGCACTCGGGTGACCCGTCGGTGTTCAGCGCCGTGGCCGAGCAGATGCGGCGGCTGGACGCGATCGGCGTGCCGTACGAGGTGGTGCCGGGGGTTCCCGCGTTCGCCGCCGCGGCGGCGGCGCTGGGCAGGGAGCTGACCGTGCCGGGCGTCGGGCAGACCGTGGTGCTGACCCGCGTGTCCGGGCGGGCCACGCCGATGCCGCCGGGCGAGGACCTGGCCACGCTGGGGGCGAGCGGCGCCACGATGGTGCTGCACCTGGCCGTGCAGCGCATCGACCAGGTGGTCGAGGAACTGCTGCCGTCCTACGGCGCCGGGTGCCCGGTGGCCGTGGTGGCGCGGGCCAGCAGGGACGACGAGCTGATCCTGCGCGGAACCCTGTCCGACATCGCCGCCCGGGTGCACGAGGCCGGGGTGAAGCGCACGGCGGTGATCGTGGTGGGCCGGGTGCTGTCGGCCTCGGAGTTCCCCGACAGCCACCTGTACAGCGCCGCCCGACCCCGCCCATGACCCCGCCCGTGACCCCGCCCACAGGCCCGCCCGCGGATCCGCCCGTGGACCCGCCCGTGGATCCGCCCGGAGGCCTTTCCGAGCTCCCGCCTGCGGGTCCGTCCATGGGTCCGCCTTCGCGTCCCGTCGCGGGCTCGCGCCGCGGCGGGGTGCTGATTCTCGGGGGTACGGCGGAGGCCAGGGCGCTGGCCGCCGAGCTGGTGCCCTCCGGCATGCGGGTGGTGTCGTCGCTGGCCGGGCGGGTCACGAATCCGCGGCTGCCGGTGGGCGAGGTGCGCGAGGGCGGGTTCGGCGGCCCCGACGGGCTGGCCCGGTGGATCGCGGCCGAAGGGGTCGAGAGGCTCGTGGACGCGACCCACCCGTTCGCCGAGCGGATGAGCGCCTCGGCCGCCGAGGCCGCCGCCCTGGCCGGGGTGCCGTTGCTGGTGCTGCGCCGTCCCGGCTGGCAGGAGGGGCCGGACGACCGGTGGCGCCGCGTGCCCTCCCTGCCCGCGGCGGCCGGCGAACTGGACCGGGAGTTCCCCGGCGGGCGGGTGTTCCTGACGACGGGACGGCGGAGCCTGCCGGTGTTCGCCGGGCTCACCTCGATGTGGTTCCTGGCCAGATCGGTGGATCCGCCCGAGCCGCCGGTGCCCGCGAACGCGCACGTGCTGCTGGACCGCGGGCCGTACACCGTGGAGGGTGAGCGCGCGCTCATCGGCGGGCACCGCCTCGACGTGCTGGTCACCAAGGACAGCGGCGGCTCCATGACGAGCGCGAAGCTGGTCGCGGCCCGGGAGGCGGGACTCCCGGTGATCATGGTGGATCGGCCGCCGCTGCCCGCGGGGGTGCGGCTGGTGGAGAGCGCGGGCGAGGCGGCGGCCTGGGTTCAGGCCGGGTAGCGGCGCGGGGTGTAGACGGCGCCGCTCTCGCTCACCCGGGTGGTCGAGGAGCCGATGATCAGCAGGCAGCGCATGTCCACGTCGGCCGGGTCGAGACCGGCCAGCGTGGTGACGGTGATCGACTCCCGCGGCCCGCCGACGTCGCGGCCGATCACCACCGGTGTGCCCGGCGCGCGGTGCTCAAGCAGCAGGTCACGCGCGGCGCCCACCTGCCAGGTACGGCTGCGCGAGGCCGGGTTGTACAACGCCAGCACCAGGTCGGCCCGCGCCGCGGCGCGCAGCCGCTCGGCCACCACCTCCCACGGCTTGAGCAGGTCAGACAGGGACAGTACGCAGTAGTCGTGCCCCAGCGGCGCCCCCACCCGCCCGGCCACGGCCTGCGCGGCGGTCAGCCCCGGCACCACTCGCACCGGCACGCCGGGGAAGTCGGACGCCGCCTCCAGCACCGCGCTGGCCATCGCGAACACGCCCGGATCGCCGGAGGAGACGACCGCCACCCGGGCGCCGTCGCGCGCCATCTCCAGCGCGTGCCTGGCCCGCTCGGCCTCGACCCGGTTGTCGGTGCGGTGGCGGCGCTGGCGCGGGTTCGGCTGGACGCGGTCCACGTAGGGGCCGTAGCCGACCAGGTCGGTGGCGGCGGCCAGCGCCTCCTGCGCCTCCGGCGTGAGCCACGGCCGCCCGGCGGGCCCGAGCCCGACCACGACGACCTCGCCCGGCCCCTGCCCCGCCGGCTTCTCGGGCACGAACGTGTGCTCGGCCGGGCTCGGCAGCAGCGCCAGCGAGAAGTACGGGACGCCCTCGGGATCCACGTCCTTCAGCGGCGCGACCCGCTGGGCGCCCATGGTGGCGCGTTCCACGTACCAGGCGTCGTCCAGCCGTCCGGCCTCGGCCAGCGCGTCGCGTACCTTCTCGAAGGTACGGCCCAGCTTCAGCACCGCCGCCGAGTCGGTGGCGCGCAGCTTCTCGGCCAGCACCTCGCCGGGCAGGGTGCCGGGCAGCACGGTCAGCGTCTCGTCCCGCTCGACCAGGGGACGGCCGAGCACCGCCGACGCCCCGCTGATCGAGGTGACGCCCGGCACCACCTCGGTCGGGTAGCGGTGGGCCAGGCGCTTGTGCATGTGCATGTAGGAGCCGTAGAAGAGCGGGTCGCCCTCGCTCAGCACCACGACCGTCCGCCCGGCGTCGAGGTGGGCGGCGAGCCTGGCGGCGCACTCGACGTAGAAGTCGTCCAGCGCGCCCTGGTAGCCGCCCGGGTGGTCGGTGGTCTCCGTGGTCAGCGGGTAGAGCAGCAACTCTTCGATCTGCCCTTCCCGCAGGTACGGCAGGGCGATCGAACGGGCGATGCTGCGTCCGTGCCGGGCGGCGTGGTAGGCGATGACGTCGGCCTCGCCGATCAGCCTGGCCGCCTTCACCGTGATCAGCTCCGGATCCCCAGGTCCGAGCCCCACCCCGAAAAGCCGCCCGGCGCCCGCCGCCCGCTCGCTGTCCGCCGCCGGCTCTCTGCCCGCCGCGCGCTCGTTGTGTTCCATCACTCCACCTCGCTGGCGATGGCGTTGACCGCCGCCGCCGTCATCGCGCTGCCGCCGCGCCTGCCGCGCACCACGAGGTGCTCAAGCCCGCTCTCGGCCAGCGCCTGCTTGGACTCGGCCGCGCCGATGAACCCCACGGGAATCCCCAGCACCGCCGCCGGTCTCGGCCCGCCCTCCGCGACGATCTCCAGCAGCCGGAACAGTGCCGTGGGCGCGTTGCCTATCGCCACGACGGAGCCGTCCAGCCGGTCGCGCCAGAACTCCAGCGCCGCCGCGCTGCGCGTGGTGCCGAGCTTCTCCGCCAGTTCGGCCACGCCGGGCGCGCCGAGCGTGCAGATCACCTCGTTGCCGGCGGGCAGCCTGCGCCTGGTCACGCCGGAGGCCACCATCATGGCGTCGCACAGGATCGGCGCCCCCGCCCCGAGCGCCGCGCGCGCGTCCCCGACCACGCGCGGCGACCAGCCGAGATCGCCGACCAGGTCGGTCATCCCGCATGAGTGGATCATCCGCACCGCCACCTGGGCCACGTCGGCCGGGAGCCCGGACAGGTCCGTCTCGGCGCGGATGGTGGCGAACGAACGCCGGTAGATCTCGGCGCCGTCGCGTATGTAGTCGCTCACTTCTGCCTTTCTTGGTATCCGTCGCCGGTCGCGACCATCTCGACGACCCGGCCCTTGGGCAGGCCGCAGCGGCGCTCGCAGCCTGCCCAGTGCACGGGCAGTTCCGGGCGGCGCTCACGGGCGGCCACCCACTGGGCGGCGTCGTGCTGGACGTCGGCCAGGGACTTGGCGCAGCCGGGGCTGCCGGTGCACGCGCTCACCCCTGTCCAGGGGGAGTCCGGGTCGGTGACCAGGCCGGATCCGGTCAGGTCGGGTGCTTCGGCGAGGTCGAGGAGCACGACGGTACGCCAGGGCGTGAGCCGTACCGGGACATCGAGGTCGGCGAGCAGGCGCGCCTGGGCCGCGGTCAGGCGCCCGAGCGGGACCACGGCCTCCACCGCCACCCGCCCGTCCGGCAGCGCGACCACCCCGGCCCCGCGCGCCCGCTGCGGGGAGGCCACCGCGGCGGCGGCCTGGACGCGGGCGGCGCTGAGGCGGGCGGCGACGCGGGCGGGGCCGTCGGGGAGTTCGGCGACGCGCCAGGCGCCGCTGTCCGCGCGCTCGGCCAGGAAGGCTCGCGCGGCGGCCAGGAGGATGTCCACTCCGTCGCCGGGCGTCGAGAAGGGCGTACCGGCCAGCAGGATGCCGTCCTCGACCAGGGTGACGTCGGCGCCCAGCGAGGCGACGTCGCCGGTGCCGTCGTCCAGGGCGAACAGGAAGCGGCCGGGCAGGCCGGCCAAGGCGGGGTCGGCGCACAGGGCGCGGTCCAGCGCCTCCACGAGGGGGTGGGTGGCGAAGCCGGTCAGCCGCCCGCCGAGCGGCGAGGCGACGATGTTGCGCACCCGCTCGTGCGTCGGCGAGGGCAACAGGCCCACCGCGGCCATCCGGTCGGCGAAGACCGCCGGAGATTCCACCGCACGCACCTGGACGTTGGCGCGCGAGGTCAGCTCGATCCCGCTCGCGCCAAAGGCGGCCAGCTCACGCAGCTGAGCTGGGGTGATGGCACCGCCGGGCAGGCGGATCCTGGCCAGCGGGCCGTCCGCCGCGGCGTGCGTCTGTAGCGCTCCCGGACAGGCATCTGGGCGGAGACGTCCGGAAAAGTCGGCTATGGACACGATGAGGATGGTAACGCCAGTAGGCTCACCCTTAGGCGACGGCAATGGGAGGAAGCCGGTGAGAAACCGGCGCGGTCCCGCCACTGTGACCGGGAAGCGAACCCCACCACAGGCCACTGTCCAGCGATGGGCGGGAAGGCCGGGGTGAGCATGGATCCGGGAGCCAGGAGACTCCTGCCGTCGCGACACCTGCGAACGGGGCGAGGACCCCGAGGGAGGACTGCGGCGTGCCTGGCGTTCTGCTGCTCTCTACATCCGACACCGACCTGCTGAGCGCGCGCGCCAGCGGCGCTGACTACCGCCTGGGCAACCCCGCCAGGTTGCTCACCGACGACCTGCCCGCGCTCGTGGACGGCGTCGACCTGATCGTGGTCCGGCTGCTCGGCGGCCGCCGCGCGTGGGAGGAAGGCCTCGACGCGCTGCTCGCCGGCCCACGCCCGGTCGTCGTGCTCGGCGGCGAGCAGGCCCCCGACGCCGAGCTGATGGAACTGTCCACGGTGAGCGCGGGCGTCGTCGCCGAGGCGCACGCCTACCTCGCGCACGGCGGCCCCGCCAACCTCGCCGAGTTGCACGGCTTCCTGTCCGACACGGTCCTCCTGACCGGGTACGGCTTCGCCCCACCGGCCCCCATGCCCTCCTGGGGCCCGCTGGAGCGCGACTCCAAGGCCACCGAGGGCCCCGTGATCGGCGTCCTGTACTACCGGGCCCACCACGTGGCCGGCAACACCGCGTTCGTGGAGTCCCTGTGCCGGGCGATCGAGGAGTCGGGCGGCCGGCCGCTGCCGGTGTACTGCTCCTCGCTCAGAACGGCAGAACCGGCGCTCCTCGACGTCCTGCGCACCGCCGACGCCCTGGTCGTGACCGTCCTGGCGGCGGGCGGCTCCCGTCCGGCCACCGCGGGCGCGGGCGGCGACGACGAGGCGTGGGACGTCGGCGCGCTGGCCACCCTGGACGTCCCGATCCTGCAAGGACTCTGCCTGACCAGCGGCAAGAAGGAGTGGGAGGACAACGACGACGGCCTGTCCCCGCTCGACGCCGCCTCGCAGGTGGCCATCCCCGAGTTCGACGGCCGGATCATCACGGTGCCGTTCTCGTTCAAGGAGATCGACGAGGACGGCCTGACCGTCTACACGGCCGACCCCGAGCGAGCCCGCCGCGTGGCCGGGATCGCGGTGCGCCACGGCCTGCTCAGGCACACGCCGCCGGCCGAGCGGCGGCTCGTGGTCATGCTGTCGGCGTACCCGACCAAGCACTCCAGGGTCGGCAACGCGGTCGGCCTGGACACCCCCGCGAGCACGGTCGGGCTGCTGGCCAGGCTGGCCGAGGCCGGCTACGACCTCGGCGAAGGCTTCCCCGGGGTCGCCGAGCAGGACGGCGACGCGCTCATCCACGCGCTGATCGCCGCCGGCGGCCAGGACCAGGACTGGCTGACCGAGGAACACCTGGCGGGAAACCCGGTGCGCATCCCCGCCGCCGACTACGAGCGCTGGTACCGCACACTGCCCGCGGACCTGCGCGCCGGCATGGAACGGCACTGGGGTACGCCGCCCGGCGAGCTGTTCGTGCACGAGGGCGACATCGTGCTGGCGGCCCTGCGCGCGGGCAACGTGGTGGTCATGGTCCAGCCGCCGCGCGGCTTCGGCGAGAACCCGATCGCCATCTACCACGACCCCGACCTGCCGCCGAGCCACCACTACCTGGCCGCCTACCGCTGGTTGTCGGCGGAGTTCGGCGCGCACGCGATGGTGCACGTCGGCAAGCACGGCAACCTGGAGTGGCTGCCCGGCAAGTCGGCCGGGATGTCGGCCTCCTGCGGCACCGACGCCGCGATCGGCGACCTGCCGCTCATCTACCCGTTCCTGGTCAACGACCCGGGCGAGGGTACGCAGGCCAAGCGGCGGGCGCACGCGGTGCTGGTGGACCACATGGTGCCGCCGATGGCCAGGGCCGAGTCCTATGGCGACATCGCCCGCCTGGAACAACTCCTGGACGAGCACGCCTCCATCGCCGCCATGGACCCGGCCAAGCTGCCCGCGATCAGGGCGCAGATCTGGACGCTGATCCAGGCCGCCCGGCTCGACCACGACCTGGGCATGGCCGACCGGCCGCACGACACCGAGTTCGACGACTTCATCCTGCACGTGGACGGCTGGCTGTGCGAGGTGAAGGACGCGCAGATCCGCGACGGCCTGCACGTGCTCGGCCAGGCGCCGGAGGGGCCCGCCCGGGTGGGGCTGGTGCTGGCGATCCTGCAGGCCAGGCAGATGTGGGCGGGCAAGGAGTCGCTGCCGGGTCTGCGCCAGGCGCTCGGGCTGACCGAGGACGGCAGCGCGTCGCTGAAGGACGTGGACCGGGTCGAGGCCACCGCCCGCGCGCTGGTGGAGGCGATGGAGGAACGCGGCTGGACGGTGGAGGCCGCCGCGGCGGTGGCGCCCAGCGCCGAGGTGGAGCGCATCCTCCGCTTCGCCGCCACCGAGGTCGTGCCCAGGCTGGCGCGTACCACCGACGAGATCGACCACGTCCTGCACGCCCTGAACGGCGGGTACGTCCCCGCCGGGCCCAGCGGTTCGCCGCTGCGCGGGCTGGTCAACGTCCTGCCGACCGGCCGCAACTTCTACTCCGTCGACCCCAGGGCGGTCCCGAGCCGGCTGGCGTGGGAGACCGGCCAGGCCATGGCCGACTCGCTCCTGGAGCGCTACCGCACCGACACCGGCGACTGGCCGCGCTCGGTGGGCCTGTCGGTCTGGGGCACCAGCGCCATGCGGACCGCGGGCGACGACGTGGCCGAGGTCCTGGCGCTGCTGGGCATCCGCCCGGAATGGGATGAGGCCTCCCGCCGCGTGGCGGGCCTCGCGCCGATCCCGCTGGAGGAGCTCGGCCGCCCCCGCATCGACGTGACCGTCCGCATCAGCGGCTTCTTCCGCGACGCCTTCCCGCACGTCGTGGCGATGCTCGACGACGCGGTACGGCTCGCCGCCGGCCTGGACGAGGCCGACGAAGACAACTACGTCCGCGCCCACGTCAAGGAGGAGACGCACGGCGACGAGCGCCGGGCCACGATGCGCATCTTCGGCTCGGCCCCCGGCGCCTACGGGGCGGGCATCCTGCCGCTCATCGACAGCCGCAACTGGCGCGACGACGCCGACCTGGCCGAGGTGTACGCGGTGTGGGGCGGCTACGCCTACGGCCGCGACCTGGAGGGCGTGCCCGCGCGCGCCGACATGGAGAGCGCCTACCGCCGGATCGCCGTCGCCGCCAAGAACGTCGACACCCGCGAGCACGACATCGCCGACTCCGACGACTACTTCCAGTACCACGGCGGCATGGTCGCCACCGTCCGCGCCCTGACCGGCAAGGCCCCCGCCGCCTACGTCGGCGACAGCACCCGCCCGGACGCCGTCCGCACCCGCACCCTGTCGGAGGAGACCTCCCGGATCTTCCGCGCCCGCGTCGTCAACCCGAACTGGCTGGCCGCGATGCGCAGACACGGCTACAAGGGCGCGTTCGAGCTGGCCGCGACCGTCGACTACCTGTTCGGCTACGACGCCACCACCGGCGTCATGGCCGACTGGATGTACGACAAGCTCGCCGCCGCGTACGTGCTGGACCCGGAGAACCAGGCGTTCATGGCCAAGTCGAACCCGTGGGCGCTGCACGGCATCGCCGAACGGCTTCTGGAGGCGGCCGAGCGGGACATGTGGGAGCACCCGGACCCGGAGATCCTGCGGGGTGTGCAGGAGGTCTACCTCAAGACCGAGGGCGACCTGGAGGACGACACCAGCCGCTGAGCCAGCACCGGGCTGCCCGCCCAGTGCAGGTGCAGGTAGGAGGCGGTGAGCAGGGCGTCGCCGTAGCCGTCGGCGCCGCCCTCCCACCGGTACAGGGCCCAGCCGCCCAGGTCGGCGGCGGTCCGGTGGAACTCGTGGCCCCTGAACCGCTCGCCCGGCCGGGTGAGCAGCGACCGGCTGACCGCCGTGGCCTCCCGGTAGCCGAGCGTCAGCTTGCCCGTCATCCGGGCCTTGCCGGGGACCCTGCCGCACATGCGCCGGCCGTCGAGCTCCTCGCACAGGTACAGCAGCCCGGCGCACTCGGCGGCGATCGGCCCGTCGAAGGCGGCCACCCGGGCGCGCAACGGCTCGTTGGCGGCCAGTTCGGCGGCGTAGACCTCGGGGAAGCCGCCACCGATGATCACCGCGCCGGTGCCGTCGGGGAGCTTCTCGTCGTGCAACGGGTCGAAGACGGCGATCTCGGCTCCGGCCGCGCGCAGCAGCTCGACGTGCTCGGTGTAGCCGAACGTGAACGCCGCGCCGCCCGCCACCGCCACGACCGGCCCGGCCTTCCCGGCCGGTTCGGCTTTCACTTCGGCCGCCGGGTTCCAGGGGGTTCCGGGGAGGGCGGGGGCGGTGGCGGCGAGCCGTACCAGAGCGTCGAGGTCGCAGGAGCGGGACACCAGCTCGCCCAGGCGCGCCACCGAGGAGACCGCTTCCGCCTCGCGTTCGGCGGCCGGGATCAGGCCCAGGTGGCGGGAGGGGGTGGCCACGGCGTCGTCGCGGCGGATGGCGCCCAGAACCGGCACGCCGGCCGCGTCCAGGGCGGCGCGGCACAGTTCCTCGTGCCGGTCGGAGCCGACGCGGTTGAGCACCACGCCGCCGACGCGCACGCGCGGGTCGAACGTGGCGAAGCCGTGCGCCACCGCGGCCACGGAGCGGCTCTGCCTGGCCGCGTCCACCACCAGCACGACCGGCGCGGCCAGCAGCCTGGCGACGTGGGCGGTGGAGGCGAAGTCCGTCTCCCCCTTGCCGTCGAACAGCCCCATCACGCCCTCGACCACCGCCACGTCGCACCCCGCCGCGCCGTGCAGGAACAGCGGCGCCACCCGCTCCTCCCCGGCGAGCCACGGGTCGAGGTTGCGCCCGGGGCGGCCGGTGGCCAGGGCGTGGTAGCCGGGGTCGATGTAGTCGGGGCCGACCTTGTGCGGCGAGACCCGGAGCCCGCGCGCCCGCAGCGCCGCCATGAGCCCCGTGGCCACCGTCGTCTTCCCGCTGCCCGACGACGGCGCCGCGACGACCAGCCGCGGGATCACCACTCGATGCCTTTCTGCCCCTTCTGCCCGGCGTCCATGGGGTGGCGTACCTTGCCCATCTCCGTGACCAGGTCGGACACCTCCAGCAGCCGCTCCGGCGCGTCCCTGCCGGTGATCACCACGTGCTGGTTGCCCGGCCGCCCCGCCAGCGTGGCGAGCACGTCGTCCAGATCCAGCCAGCCCCACTTCAGCGGGTACGTGAACTCGTCCAGCACGTAGAAACGGTAGGTCTCGGCGGCCAGGTCGCGCTTGATCTGCTCCCAGCCCTCGCGGGCGTCGGCCGCGTGGTCCTCCTCGGTGCCGGGACGCTGGATCCACGACCAGCCCTCGCCCATCTTGTGCCAGCTCACCGAGCCGCCCTCGCCCGACTCTCCCAGCACCAGCAGCGCCCGCTCCTCGCCGATGCGCCACTTCGCCGACTTCACGAACTGGAACACCCCGATCGGCCAGCCCTGGTTCCACGCCCGCAGCGCCATCCCGAACGCCGCCGTGGACTTGCCCTTACCCGGACCCGTGTGCACCATCAGCAACGGCCGGGTACGCCGCTGGCGCGTGGTCAGCCCGTCCTCCGGCACGACGCTCGGCTTGCCCTGCGGCATCTCAGCTCGCCTTCCTGTGCTCGCGGACCACGGTTCCCAGGTCGTCCAGCGTGACCACCTCGGCGGCCAGCCTGGCCGCCAGCCGTACGGCGAGGCCCAGCCGGACCGGGCCGCTCTCGCAGTCGACGACCACGCACGCCACGCCCCTGAGCAGCCCGGCCGCCGCGTCCACGTCACCGCCCGCGGTCGCCCGCCCGTCGGTCACCACCACGACCAGCGGACGCCGGTCGGGATCGCGCATCCGCTCCACCCGCAGCACCTCCGCCGCCCTGGCCAGCCCCTCGGCCAGCGGCGTACGCCCGCCGGTCGGCAGCGACCGCAGCCGCGCCGCCCCCGCCTCCACCGACGACGTCGGCGGCAACGCCACCTCCGCGCCCCTCCCCCGGAACGTCACCAGCCCCACCTTGTCCCTGCGCTGGTAGGCGTCGAGCAGCAGGCTGAGCACCGCCGTCTTCACCGCGGTCATCCGCCTGCGCGCGGCCATCGAGCCGCTCGCGTCGACCACGAACAGCACGAGGTTGCTCTCCCTGCCCTCCCGCACGACCTCGCGCAGATCGCCGCCGCGCAGCAGCAGCCCGGCTCCGGTCCGACCCCGCTCCTTCTGGTACGGCGCCGCCGCCAGCAGAGTCGCCGGCAGGTGCAGATCCTTCACCTTGCCGTGCGGCACCCGCGCCCCGGTCGCCCTGCCACGCGGCGTACGCGCCCGCGACCTCCGCCCAGAAGCACCGGCCCCGAGCCCGGGAACCTTCATCACCGGCACCCGATACGGCGCCCCCACCCCGGCCACCGCCGTGACACCGCCCGAGGAGTCGTCCCCGCCTTCCTCCTGGTCCCCCGCCCCTCTTTGGTCGAGCTGGGAGTTGGGCCCGGGATCCGGCGTGGGTCCCGCCTCGCCCTGGTCGGGCTGGGAGCCGGGGCCGTCCGGTGGGGTGTCAGGGGTGCCGCCGCCGTCGGGGTCGTCGTCGCCCCGGTGGCGGTCCAGGAGTTCCTCCAGCAGGTCCTCGTCCAGCCCCGGCGCGTCGAACGGGTCCCGGCGCCGCCGGTGCGGCAGGGACAGCCGGGCCGCCACCCGCACGTCCTCCTCCGTCACCCGGTCCCGCCCCTGCCAGGCCGCGTGCGCCATGGCCGCGTTCGCCGTGACCAGGTCGGCGCGCAGGCCGTCCACCTCGAAGCCCGCGCACACCGCCGCGATCTGCAGCAGCCGCGTGTCGGGCAGCGCGACCCCGCCGCGCAGCAGCGCCCTGGCCCGCAGGATCCGCTCGCCGAGCGCGGACTCCTGGGCGGTCCACCGCGCCACGAACTCCTCGGGTGAAGCGTCGTAGGCCATGCGCCGCCGTACCACCTCGGCCCGCTCGTCCGGGTCCCGCGACGCCTTCACCTCGACGGTCAGTCCGAACCGGTCGAGGAGCTGGGGGCGCAGCTCGCCTTCCTCCGGGTTCATGGTGCCGACCAGGAGGAAGCGGGCGGCGTGCCGTACCGACACGCCTTCGCGCTCGACATAGCAGGTGCCGAGCGCGGCGGCGTCGAGCAGGAGGTCCACGAGGTGGTCGTGCAGGAGGTTGACCTCGTCGACGTAGAGCACGCCGCGGTGCGCGCCCGCCAGCAGTCCCGGCTCGAACGCCTTCACGCCTTCGGTCAGCGCGCGTTCGACGTCGAGCGAGCCGACGAGCCGGTCCTCGGAGGCGCCGACCGGCAGTTCGACCAGGGAGGCCGGCCGCCGGTGGCGGTGTTCGCCGGGGTCGTGCGGCCCGTCGGGGCAGTCCGGGTCCGGCGCGGCCGGGTCGCAGGCGAACCGGCAACCGGCCACCACGTCCACCGACGGCAGCTGGGCGGCCAGCGCGCGGACGATCGTCGACTTGGCGGTGCCCTTCTCCCCGCGGACGAGCACGCCGCCCACCCGGGGCGAGACGGCGTTGAGCACCAGCGCCAGCTTCAGGTCGTCGAGCCCGACGACCGCGCTGAACGGGTAGGTGGCGATCAAGAGGTGACCTTCCGGTGTTCGAGGGCGTCCCGGTTGACGTGGGCGACCCGCCAGCCGCCGCGGGTGACGGCCAGCTCGGTGGTGGACAGTGGCGCGAGGTCGAAACGGGCGGCGTGCAGCGGGGGCAGGCCGAGCGCGTGGCCGAGCGCGGCGCGGATGACTCCCGAGTCGCAGATGACCAGGAACGGCCGCCCGCGCCGGCCGTCGAACCTGGCCCGCGTCTCGTCGAGCCACCCCGTGACGCGCGCCGTCATCCGGTCGAGGCTCTCGCCGCCGTGGGGTGCCGCGCCGGGGTCGGCGAGCCAGCTCGCGAGCGCGTCCGGCTCCTCCTGGGCGACCCGCGTGTACGGCAGGCCGCCCCACCGGCCGTGATCCGCCTCGGCCAGCGCGTCGACCACGATGGGCGCGAGCCCCATGGCCGAGGCGGTCTGCAACGCGGCCACCGACGGCGCGACGAACGCCGCCCCCGCCTGCCCGGCCGTCAGTATCTCCCCAAGCCCACCGGGCTCCGCGTCGCCGGACACGCCGGGCTCGCGGAGTTCGCCGGGCTCGCGGAGCTCGGGCCGGGTGCCGGGTCCCGCGTATGACGCCGTCCTGGCCAGGTCGGCGGTCCCGGCCAGAAGGGCGGCCTTCGCCAGGCTGGCGCGATCGGCCTGCTCCGGCGCCGGGAAGCAGGCTGTGCGCATGCCTGGTGTGCTGGCATGCCGTACGAAAAGCACTCCGCTCAGCTCGGTGCGGCGGCTGGGACGGCGGCGGTGGTCCGGCGGGCGGCGCGCTCGCCCGCCCAGGCGAACAGCGCCCCGAACGCCGCCCAGAACACCAGCTGTGTCCCCAGCGACGCGAGCCGGAACTCCCACAGCAACGTGGCCGGAAAGCCCGCGGGCACCTCGTCGACCCGCGGCAGCAGCGCCAGCGCGGCGACCACCGGCACGAGGAAGGTCACGACGGTGACGCTCCAGCGCGCCCACGGACCACCGGTGACCCGGCGCCCACTGGCGACCGCGATGGCCACGGCGGCCAGGCCCACCAGCACCATGACCACGTAGAGCAGGGTCCGGCTGCCGATCGTGTGGGGGTCGCCGACGGCGGGCGGGTTGGCGGGATATTTCAGGAAGGGCAGCAGGACGATCGCCAGATAGGCCGTGCCCGCGGCGGCGAACGCGAGGGCGGGGTCCGACCTGGGCCCGACCCGTCCGCGCAGCCCGGCCACGACCAGGCCGAAGATGCCGCCGACGGCGAGACCGTAGAGGCCCGTCGCGAGGAACAGCCCGGCTTTCTGCACCGGCCTGCTGACCTCGGCCTCCTCACCGTGATGATCGTCGGCGGGCGCGGCGGGCGCTGCCGCCGCCGCGGCCTCTTCCAAAGCGATAGCGCTGTCGACGTGGGGCTCCCCCGCCAGGAAGGCGAAGGCGCCCGCGAACAGTCCGGCCAGCAGGCCCAGGAGCAGGCCTCTGACCACAAGGGTGCGCACCATCGTGCCCGGCCTCTAGTGGCAGGGCACGCCGAGCAGGTGGCGCCCGTCGTGCATCAGCTCGTGGAGCAGGGTGCCGGTCTGTGAGACCGCGCCGTTGTCCATCAGGACCAGGTACGCGATCAACAGGAACAACGGCACGCTCAGCAGCCAGGGCCGCAAACGGGGAAAGGGCACGGACGTCGAAGTGGTCCCACCACTCATCAAGGCCTCCTCAGGGATGACGCGTCCCAACAGGTGAGGTCACGGCCGTGAGGTGACCTGGCTCCCGGGATCTACGTCCCGGATACAGTGGCGCGTCCGCACCGGCATCTCACCGGATTTCCCCTGACAGCCGTGAAATCTACCGGAACGTATCCTTTCCTCCGGTTCTCGTCAACAGTCACGTGATCTTCGAGAGGTCGATGATCACGTTTTCGCCCTTGAGCGAATAGTGCACGAGCCGGCCGTCGCCGACGCCCGGGTGAACCACCTGCATCCCGCCATCGTCGCCGGGCCGGATGCCGAGGTCTCCCGAGCGGCCCGTGGCCAGGTCGAGCAGCGCCTGACCGCGGCCGGCCGAGTCGAACCGCACCGTCATGAACCGGTCCGCGGCGATTCCGGGCATAGGGATCTCGGGCAGGTCCCGCTCCTGGGTGCCGTCGCGCAGGCGCATGAAAGCGGTCCGGTCCGGCCTGGCGCCGACGCAGGTGAGCACGCCGCACCGCACCCAGGTCTCGCCCGCGCGCACCACCGCCCTGTTCGTCTCGCCCGTCTCGGCGTTGACGATCTCCTCGTAGCTGGTCTCGCCGTTGGGCGTGTAATCGCTCGGCGTCCCCGCCCATGGCCAGCTCAGGATGTGGTGCCGCTCGGCCCCCCGCACCGCCTCCACCTTCCCGCCCCCGAGGGGGAGGGTGGAGACGCCGCCGCCGTCCATCACGGAGAACGCCAGCCGGTCACCGGCCACCGCCATCGTGTCGACCCGTCCCGGCACGGTGGCCAGGCGCTCCGTGCTCCCGCCTTCGAGCGGGACCGACCACAGGCCGGTGCCGCCGTCCTCGATCGTGCTCCAGAAGACCCGGTCCGTGCCGATCGTCCAGTTGCTGGCGAAGACACCCTTCGGCGTGCGGATATTGGTGATCTTCCGGCTCGTCCGCGCCTCCAGGTCGTAGGCGTAGATCGCGTTGGCCTTCTCGTGGCTCTCCCACGTCTCGAACAGCACGGACCGGTCGCCGATCAGCTTCAGCGGGCGGATCTTCGCGCCGCCGCGCAGCTTGCCGGGGATCTTCGTGACGGCCGCCGGCCACACCTTCTCCACCGGCTCGGCCTCGGTGATCCGGGCCGGGGTGGAGGTGGGACGGATCGCGGGGATCGGCTGCCGCGGAGGTTCGCCGCGCAGCGCCACCGCGGCCCCTCCGGCGATCACCACGACCGCGACCGCCGCCATCAGCGCGTTCGCGCGGATCCTGCGTCGCCTGGACCGGCCGGCGATGTGCGCGGGCAGGCCCTGGGGGGCGTGTGGCGCGCGCTCGGCGGCGTGTCCGAAGGTGGTGCGCAGCTCGTCTTCCAGAGTCATCGGGCGCTCCCGTTCGTGGCGGAGGGGCGGTCGATCGCCGAGCGGAGCCTGCTCAGCCCGAGCGAGGCGTGGCTGCGGACCGTCCCCTGGGAGATGCCGAGCACCCCGGCGATCTCCGCGTCGGTCAGCTGCTCGTAGTAGCGCAGGACGAGCACGGCGCGCTGCTTCTTGGGCAGCCCTTCGAGCGCCTGCCAGAGCCCCTGCTCGGACTCCGAGGGCAGAACGTCCTCGTGCGAGGTCTCCGGCAGGTCCCAGCCGAGCCGTTCGCGCCGCCGTAACCGCCAGGTGCTGATGTGCAGCCTGGCCATGGTCACCCGCACGTAGCTCTCCGGGTCGCGTTTGCCACGCACCCGCGGCCAGGCCCGGTGCAGCCTGATCAGCGCCTCCTGGGTCAGGTCGGCCGCGTCGTGCGGGTTGCCGCTGAGCACGTACCCGTAACGCAGGAGCGCGTCGGCGCGCTCGGCGACGAACGCCGCGAAGTCGTCCACCCTGGCCTCACCCTTCTTCCGTCCATCACATCCCAGACGCACGAAGGGCGGATTCTGTTGAATGTGAGGTGAAACGCTTTACCTACTAGTTCAGTTGCCAATACCGGTGTCACGATCTACGTTGGGCCGAATGACAGACGAGCTGGACCGGATGTTCGCCGAGTTCCACGGGGAGATCGCCCGACTCCAGGGACTCCAGCAAGAGATCGAGCAGGTACGCGGCCGGGGTGAGGCCGCCGAGGGCCGGGTCGTCGCCGAGGCCACCATGACCGGCGCCCTGGCCGGGCTCACCATCGACCCCCGCGCCATGCGGCTCGGCTCCGACGAGCTGGCCGCCGCCGTCCTCCAGGCCGCCGCCGCGGCCGCCCGCGACGCCGGTGATCAGGCCAGGGCGCTGGCCGAGCCGTTCACCCCCGACGTGCTGCGATGAAGATCAACCCCACCCGCGCCTCCATCTACGGCTTCGGCGCCCTCGGCATCACCGCCTTCGTCTTCCAGATGCTCGCGGTCGACTACCCGGAAGGCGACCCCGACCGCGCCCGCCAGGCCCGAGACACCTGGCTACGGCTGGCCGAACGCGTGGAGAAGAGCTCCGGCAACACCTACCCCGCCGCCGAGTCGGTCTGGCGGCGCAACAGCGGCGAGGGGGTGGACGCCTTCAAAAGGACGGTCACCGCCGGCCTCTACCCGATGCCGCCGGCCCTCGGCTACCCGGGCAAACTGGCCGCAGCCTGCCGCGCGAACGCCGGGGCCTGCGACGACTTCGCCGAGATCGTCGAGACCGTACGGCACGCCTACTGGACCATGGCCCTGGCCAACCTCGCCAGCTTCATCTTCATCACCACGTTCCCGTGGCAGGCGGGGGCGGCGTACCAGATCACGCAGTTCCTCATGCGCAGGGCGCAGGCGAAGCTGCTGTCGAAGCTCCTGGAGCACGCGGTCGCGCGGGTCGTGCTGGCCAAGCTGACCGAGTACTCGATCGGCAGCGCCTTCTTCGCCATCGGCGACGTGGGCGTGGTCGCCGGGGTCAAGGCGGCGCGGGGCGAGGACCCGGGCTCGCTCGGCGACAACGCCCGGCAGGCGCTCAAGGAGTTCGCCGCCTCGGTGGCCTTCTACGGCGCCTTCGACGCGGCCATGCCCGCGGCCAGGGCCGTGACCAAGAACCTCGACCTGCAGTACTTCATCGGCCGCATGGCCGGCGGCTCCGTCGGCTACGGCCCCAGCTACGACGCCATGAACGGCCAGGGCGGCGAGGACCTGATCCCGACCTGGAAGGAAACGCTGGGCCGGATGCTCCTCTACTTCACGATGGCCCACAAACCCGCGGGGTGAGCAGGATGGAAATCGACCGCGCCCGGCTGCGCGCCGTCGCCGACGCCTACGACACCGAGCGCCGCGACCTGGCCGACCACGTACGGCGGGCCGCCGCGGAACTGACCGCCATCGGCGCCTTCTGGGGCGGTACCCAGGAGGGCGTCACGTTCTTCAAGGGCGACGGCGGCGCCCGCGGCTACGAGGCCCACACCGACCAGATCGCCAAGGGCCTGGTCCATCTGGACGAGGCCCACGAACAGCTCGCCGAACGCCTGCGCCTCATGGGCGACCTCGTCCGGGTCGCCAACTGGGACAGCATCGCCGACCTCCTGTCCAAGCTCCCCGAGCCGGACGAGAACCCCAAGATCTGGGGCTCACCCGCTGAGCCCGAGTAGGAAGGCCACCGGGACGGCCGCGACGGTCAGCGCCACCGCCCACCACCGCGGCGCCGGGCCGGCCTGCCTCAGCACGCTCACCCCGAGCGGCGCCAAGGCCACGACCAGGCCGGCGACGGCGAGCAGGGAGGGCAGGTCCGTGCTGCCCTTGAGCACGCCGAGCGGCAGCCCGGTGGCCGACGCGAGCGCGACGCAACGGGCCACGCCGACCGCGCCGGGACCGAACGCCTTCGCGCGGAAGGCTCCGACCGCCAGCACGATCCAGCCGGCCATGATGACGACGTTGACCGCCTTGAAGACGTGGACGGCCCCATACGTGCCGGCCACGGCCTTCTGCGCGGCCTCGAGCCCGAGCGCGTCGACCATCTGGAAGGCCAGGTGGCCGACCCCGGCGTGGAAGACCCGGCCGAACAACCCGAGCACCACCAGCGTCACGCCCCACCGCGCCCAGCCGGGGTGCGTGGCGGAGATCCGCCGGGCCAGCGCGACCGCGGCGGGCCACAGGAGCACGAGCCCGGCGGCGAACAGGCTGTAGGACAGAGTCATCGTGCCGGGCTGCCGGGCGTAGGCGGCGAGCTGGCCGGGGAAGAAGTCGTCCTGGCCGATCCGGGTCAGCACCCCGGCGAGAAGCAGGAGCGGGCCGAGCAGCAGCCCGGCCGCCTCGACCCACGGGCCGGGGAGAGAGTGTGTCCGCGTCATGCCGATCATTCAATCGGCGCAGGTCAGCGGGCACATTGGCACAGAGGCGAGTATTGCGGGTACACCTAGCACTACCCCCCGGCCGGTCGTTGGGGGGTAGATGCGGCACTGGTTCGCCCGGGAGATCGTCGACGCGGGGAAGCTCCGGCTGTTCTGCTTCTTCGTGCTGTTCCTGCTCACGTTCCTGTTCATCAGGTTCAGCGTCCGGATGATCAGGAAGCGGGTGCGGTGGTGGCCGGGGAACGTCACCCCGGGCGGGACGCACATCCACCATGTGGTGTTCGGGCTGGTCTTCATGTGCCTGGGCGGGATCGGCGGGCTCGCCGTACAGGATGGGAGTTCTCCGCCCGCGGGGGTGACCGCGGCGGTGTTCGGCGTGGGGGCGGCGCTCGTGCTCGACGAGTTCGCGCTGGTGCTGCATCTGCAGGACGTCTACTGGACCGAGCAGGGGCGGCTGTCGGTGGACACGGTGTTCATGGCGCTGGCGTTGTGCGGGCTCGGACTGCTCGGGGTCAGCCCGCTGGAGGTCGACGAACTGTTCACCGGCCAGGACCTGATCAACGGCGGGCTCGTCGTCACCGCGAACATCCTGTTCGCGGTGCTCAGCCTGACCAAGGGCAAGGTCTGGACCGGGCTGATCGGGGTCTACCTCACCCCGCTCGCGCTGGTCGGCGCCATCCGGCTGGCCAGGCCGGGCTCGCCGTGGGCGCGCCGGCGGTACCGGGAGGGGTCGCGCAAACTGCGGCGCGCCGAGTGGCGCGAGCGCCGGATCCGGGAGCCGATCGAACGGTTCAAGCACTCGGTCCAGGACGCGATCGCCGGTCGCCCCACCCCTTAATCCTTACGGCGTTTTGGCCCCGTACATTGGGCTTCGCCCTTGATGACGGACCGCGAAAGATTGTGACCGATGAACGACGATGACCTGCTCGCGGCCCGGTTCGAGACGCATCGCGCGCACCTGCGGGCCGTGGCCTACCGCATGCTGGGCTCGCTCGCCGAGGCCGAGGACGCCGTCCAGGAGGCGTGGTTCCGCCTCAGCAGGACCGACGTGAGCGACGTCGAGAACCTCGCCGGCTGGCTCACCACCGTCACCGGGCGGGTCTGCCTCGACATGCTGCGCTCACGCGAGTCCCGGCGCGAGGACCCCATCGGCGAACGGCTGCCCGACCCGATCGTGAGCGTCGGCGACCATGTGGACCCGGAGCACGAGGCCCTGCTGGCCGATTCGGTCGGGCTGGCGCTGCTCGTGGTGCTCGACACGCTGGCGCCCGCCGAGCGGCTGGCGTTCGTGCTGCACGACATGTTCAGCGTGCCGTTCGAGGAGGTCGCGGCGATCGTCGAACGCTCCCCCGCCACCACCCGGCAACTCGCCAGCCGGGCCCGCCGCCGGATCCAGGGCGCCCGTGTCGCTCCCGACCCCGACCTGGCCCGGCAGCGCGAGGTCGTCGCCGCGTTCCTGTCCGCCGCCCGTGACGGCGACTTCGGGGCGCTGGTCTCCGTGCTCGACCCGGACGTGGTGCTGCGCGTCGAGGGCGCCGACGTGCCGATCGGCACGCTGCGGGTGATCCGCGGGGCCGCCGAGGTGGCGGGCCAGGCGATGTCGTTCCGCGCGATGGCGGACCGCTACGTGCCGGTGCTGGTCAACGGGGCCGTGGGCATGATGTCCGCACCGAACGGCAAGCCCAAGATCGTCGCCGCGGTCACCGTGTCCGGCGGGAAGATCGTGGCCATGGACATCCTCGCCAGCCCTGAGCGCCTGCGCGGGCTCGCCTTCCTGCCCTCGCCGCCCCGCGACCCCGCCTCTTCGTCCGACGACCAGGACCGACGCTGACCCCGGCTGCCAGCCTCGCGGCCGGGGAGGACGTACGATCAGCGGGTGACCGAAAAGACCGAAACCGTACCTGGCTGGCTCGCTCCCGAAGAGCTGGAGTCGATTCGCGGACGCATGCCGATCCTCTACATCGACGCCGTCCCCGTGCGAGTCGACGAGACCGGTGTCGTGACCCACGTCGGCCTCCTGCTGCGCATCAGCTCCGACGGCGAGGTCAGCCGGGCGCTGGTCTCCGGCCGGGTCCGGCACCACGAACGGGTCCGCGACGCGCTGATGCGGCACCTGGAGAAGGATCTCGGGCCGGTGGCGCTGCCGAACATCCCGATCTCGCCCCAGCCGTTCACGGTCGCGGAGTACTTTCCGACGCCGGGCGTCACGCCGTACCACGACCCGAGGCAGCACGCGGTCTCGCTGGCCTACATCGTCCCGGTGTCCGGTGACTGCCGCCCGCGGCAGGACGCGCTCGACCTCGTCTGGTTCACTCCCGAGGAGGCGTCGTCCCCGATGGTGCAGCAGGAGATGGCCGGCGGGCAGGGCGTGCTGCTCAAGCAGGCACTAGCACATGTGGGACGCTTGACCTGATTTGTAAGCGACGCGTCACTCTGCGCTCAACTCGGAGTCACGTTCGCCTGTCAAGCTCGGTCACATGCGACGACTGGGCTTCATCATCGTGACCGCGTTGACGACCCTGACGACCCTGACGCCGACGGTCTCCGCCGCCGCCGACCCCACCAACGTCGCCCATCGGGGCGCCTCGGCCGACGCCCCGGAAAACACCCTCGCCGCCTTCAGGCTCGCCGGCCGGCAGGGCGCCGACATGTTCGAGCTCGACGTCCGCGAGACCAAGGACCATCAGCTCATCCTCCTGCACGACCCCACGCTGACCAGGACCACCAACGTCGAAAGCGTCTTCCCCGACCGCGCGCCGTGGCCGCTGAGCGCCTTCACCCTGAGTGAGCTCCGCAGACTCGACGCGGGCTCATGGTTCGGCTCCGGTCACTCCGGCGAACGCGTCCCGACCCTCGGCGAGACCCTGCGCACCATGAAGGGCAGCGGCATGGGCCTGCTCCTGGAGATCAAGGACCCGGACCAGTACCCAGGCATCGAGCGCCGCGTGGCCGCCGAACTCCGCAAGAACTCCTGGTGGCTGCAGCCCGGCCGCCTGGTCGTCCAGTCCTTCGACTGGCGCTCGATGCGTACCTTCCACCACAGAATGCCGCGCATCCCGGTAGGCCTCCTCGGCACGCCCCCGGTAGGCCAGCTCCGCACCCTGTCCCGCTACGCCACCCAGATCAACCCGCCCTACCGGTACGTCACCCGGGCCTACGTGAACCGCATCCACAGGCTGGGCATGAAGGTCTTCACCTGGACCGTCAACGACCGCGCCGAGTGGCGCCGCCTGGCCTCCCAAGGCGTCGACGGCATCATCACCGACCGGCCCGGCATGCCGTGACTCACTCCTTGACCGGAATCCGCCGCACCCGCATGATCTCCGCGCCCTCTCTCCGCCACACCTCCCCTTCTTCGGTACGGCCCAGCCGCCGATAGACCTGTCCGAGCACGATGGCGATCCTGCCCCGGGTGAGCTCGTCATCGTGCGCCAGGCCGGCGGCCGCCTCCAGCAGGTGGGCCGCCTCCTGATTTCGCCCGGCAACGGCCAGCGCCCGCCCTCGCTGATAGGTCAGCAGCGCCTTGCCCCGTGCGTCTCCCAGCACTTCATAGGCGCGGACCCCCTCCTCGAAACGCTCGGCCGCGGCGTCGGTGTCGCCCCGGGCCAGTTCGAGCAGCCCCCGCGTCTCGATCATCACCGCCCGCACCTCGGCCGCCTTCTGGGCGACAGCCCCACCCTCAGCACTCTCACTCCCGGCGCCTGCGCTCCCAGCGCTCTCGCCCCCGGCGCCTGCGCCCCCAGCCCGCTCGCCCCCAGCGCTTTTGTCCCCAGCGCTTTTGTCCCTAGCGCTTTCGCCCCCAGCGCTTTCGCCCCTAGCGCTCCCGGCGCTCGCGGCGCTTTCTGGGCTTTCGCCTCCCGCGCTCCCCGGCCCAGGGTTCTCGGTTCCGGTGCGCGTTGGCTCTGGTGTCTTGGTCGCATCGGCGGCCCGCTCCACCCCGGCAGCGGCCTTGGCCAGTTCGGCCTCGGCCGCCGGGAAGTCCGACAGCTCGATCAACGCCCTGGCCGTCTGGTCACGCATCCGCGCCTCAGCCGCCCAGTCACCGAGCCGGTGCGCGGACAGGGTCCCGAGCCTGCTGGTCTCCAGCCAGTCGGCGTAGTGCTTGCGGTTGGCATAGAGCGCCCACATGGCCTCGGCGCTCCGCCGTACCAGCTCATCCCACCCCGCGGTGGAGGCCTGCCGCAGCAACGCCAGCAGATTCCCCCGCTCGCTCTCCAGCCAGTCCAGCGCCTCACCGGGACCGTCGAACACCCCCGGCTCCCCAGGACGGTCCAGGACCAGGCAGTGCGCCGCGGTGACCATGCGCGAATACCAGGCCGCCGCCCGCCGCAGAGCCTCATCCCGCTCGGCCGCGGGCTCCCCTTCGGCAGCGTGCGCCGCATGCCCCCGAACCAGCTCATGCAGCCGATACCGCTCGGGCAGCGCCTCCACCACCAGGTACGTCTCCAGAAGCGCCCCGATCAACGGCCGCACCTCACCACCCGCGAGCGCGCCGGCCAGAGCAGCGGTGAAATCGCTCCCAGGCAACAGCCCCAGCAGTCGGTAAAGGCGCGCCGCGTCGGGCGGCAGTCCGCGATACGCGGTCTCGAACACCGCTTCCACAACGGGTTCCCTTCCGCGGCGAACCGACCGGGGCGTTGCGGACCCCGATGGTCGCCACGGAAGAAGTCTCGCGTTCACCCACAACAAGAGCAAGACCGGTTGAATAGACCATGAATTCCCACCCCGGATCGAGAGGTCAGAGCCATGATCCGCGTCGCCACCCTGAACGTCTGGGGCAGACAGGGCCCCTGGCCGTCCCGCCTGGCCCTGATCCGCCAAGAACTCACCGACCTCAGCCCGGACGTCATCGGCCTCCAGGAAGTCTGGCGCCACGAGGGCCGCTGCCAGGCAGAAGAAATAGCCGGCGACCTAGGCTACGAAATCGCCTACGCCCCCGCCTTCACCGCCGAAGACGGCCGCATCCAGGGCAACGCCATCCTGACCCGCCTCCCCATCACCGCCCAGCACCACATCCCCCTCCCCGTGGCCGGCCACGAACCGAGAGCCCTCCTCTACGTCCAGGCCGGCGACCTCCCCGTCTACGTCACCCACCTGAACTGGCAACCCGGCCACAGCCCCATCCGCCAGGAGCAGGCCCGCTTCATCACCGCCCACATGGCCGGTCCCCCCGCGGTCCTGCTGGGCGACTTCAACGCCACCCCGGACTCCCCGGAAATCCAATACCTGAGCGGATGCTTCACCGACGCCTGGACCGCAACAGGCGACGGCACCCCCGGCGACACCTTCTCCCGCGAGAACGCCTTCGTCAGCCAGTACGACGACGAGCCCACGAGACGCCTGGACTACATCTTCACCAGCGCTCGCCCGGTCCGGACCTGGCTGACCTTCACCACCCCGCACAACAACATCTGGCCCTCAGACCACTACGGCCTGGCCTGCGACCTGACCCTCCCGGAACCCGACCCCTTAGGACCTCAGTCGAGGTTGTTGCGCTGACGAACTAGGTTTGCGATGGCCAAAATCTTCGGCCGCCCAGTTGCCTTGAAGGAGAGCCCGTGCCGGAATATCTCAGGGATCCAGTATTGATCTTCCTCGCGAAAAACGACGCCATTGGCGGCAAGAATCTCCAGGTTCTCATTGGACAGTCCCACCGCTTCAGGGCTGAACGGAATTCGCTTTTGCTCCACACCTAGAGCGTCAAGGTGCTTGAGAAGCTCTCCGACCTGCGGACTTTCATCGCCAATTGCCTGGATCTTCTCCCGACTGCATTGCACCAGGGCTTTCCTCATCGCGGCGGGCGCGAGCAAGCGGTCTGTCGAGCGAGTGTCTGCAACCGACAAGGCAGCCGACTCTTTGAGGAAGGTAACAATATCGCGGGCCTGAATCTGACCATTGAAATCTGACAGCGCAGCAAGGAACCAGCCGTCCGATCGCGCTTCACGCGAGCGCAGTGATCCCATTTTCTCTCCCCACACGGGAAGAAGCCATTCACTGAGCCGCTGATCTTTGGCCGAGACCACCTCGTCTGAGGTCAACCCCGGGAGAGCGTTCGAGCGTTGCGTCACCCAGAGGGCAAGCCTGAGAGCTTCGGCCGGGTTCCACTTGAGTTCATACTCGCTGTATCGAGCGAAAAACTGTCCATAATTCTGCTTGATAGCCGCCTGAACCAGATCACGCCGAACAAAGATCACCAGTCCGAGTGGCCGACCACGCAGACTCCTCAACCAGTCAATGCAGTCGATCAATAGAACTCGGAGTGCCTGGACCTGGGCACTGTCATCGGAGAAATCTTGAAGGAGATCCTCGAGTCCGTCTATGAGAAAGATTCTCCTGTTAAAACGACCGAATTCAGCCAGCTTCTCCTCGACGTCTATGGGGCTGGTCCTGATCCCTATGGCGCGCGCCATGCACGTGAGCCAAACCTGCCTCCATTGTAGATCTGTCAGCTCCGAACGGAGGGACTCATCGATGACATCACGCAGGTCAAGCTGGCTATATGATTCCGAGTCAGTTGACACTGACGCGCTGTGTTGAATTTCTTCAACTCGTTGCCTGGTGGCGTCATTGAGGTTCTTGGAGACGAAGACCGGCGCCAACAAGGCGTCTAGAGCTACTTCTTCAACGCCCACGTCACGTGCGTACTTCCGCCAGGTTCTACGGAAACACATCTGTATCTGGGTAAAGGTTTTCCCGGAACCTTTCGCGCCTGCCACCACACACAGCGGCGGCTCCGTCCGATGTGACGTCAGCAGATTTCGGAGCGACTCAGTAGGCAGAAAGGCAGTATCATCCGCTGTCTCGGCATAAACCAGTCGTCGAGCGAAATCACCCAGGGCCTCACGGAGAGGCACGAGGTTATCCTGCAGGTTGACACGGAGCGACTCTACAGCATGCGATTCATCGGAAAGAGTCGAACTCTTCGAAGGAGCAAGGCCTTCAGCCAATGACGCAAGCATCCCTTCAAGTTGATGACGTCGAGTAAGCTCCACAACTTCCTCCCAAGAGGACGGCAGAGCTAGAAGCCCGTCTTGAAAGGCGCTAAAGATTGGCTCCAGTTTGAGGTCGCCATCGACGGTCCGGTCCTCATTGTCCTCTGGACGCGGTTCGAGTGTCTCTGCGATGGCATCTCGAAGCATTGCGGCAGCCTTGGCTGCCTGGTCGCGGTGTCCCTGTTCTCTGAACTGAGTTACGATAGCAATGCTCGATGGATCGTCAGCTCGGCTCGGGGCTCTTCGGCCGAGCTCCTGAATAGTGCGAATCGAACCATATAGCGATTGGTTGCTAATGGTGGTGACGAAGATGCGCTGAACTCGCGGATCCAGCAACACCGGAGCCGCAAGTTCGCTGCTTCCCGCACGGAGATCGATCAGAACCGACCGCGCATCCAGATGGCATGCAAGTTCGGCAATGGATTCTGTTAGAAAGTAGATAGACCGGTCGGGGGTTAGGAGATCGGTGGGCTCAAGCCGAGACGGTGCTATGTCGTGCAGGGAACGACGGGTAGGCATGATGATCACGTTGTCCAGCGTCTGGTTCAACAGATAGGTCGCACCCAATGACACTGCATCTGACGGACGGCCATCCTCGGAGGAGTGCAGAAGTGCGAGGAAGTCTTCGTAGCTGAAGTCAACGCGCCGGCCCCGAGATGCGAACATCCAGGTGATTCCCGGCGCTTCGAGGTCAGCGTCAATAAGAAGCACTCGCTCACCACGCCGCGCAATGGCGTCTGCAAGAGCCACACCGTGCAGGGTACGTCCCACCCCACCTTTGAAAGAGTGCAGCGCGGCGATCCGCACGTTGCCGGGGAACGACAGATCGGGAGGAGGCAAGGGTTGACCGAGGGCACGAACGACGCGCCGCTCACGCCACCGGGGCTCCCGCCGTGGAATATCGGGGTCTCGGTGAGAAACCATGATCGGGAGTAGCCTTGTGGCAGTGCGTCCAGGAACATCGTCGAGACGAAGCGCATTGATCTGCTCATGGAGCACAACCGAGCCGACACCAAACCGCTCGCTCAGCCAAGACAAGGCGGCTTCCGATGATGCCTGCGGATCAATCCTGAGTTCGAGGCCGTCCCAGAAGGCATCGCACTCGTGGAGCCAAGCAGGCCATTGGTTCTGCGTCGCGAGCATCGCCAAGTGGGCGTCCACGTCCATCCAGGTGTAGAGACGCTCCGGTACTTTGGTCCACAGGTCTGGCATGATCATGCCCTCAATTCTTGCCGACACCAGTCCAGCAGGTCACGTAGCACCGCGAGAGCCTCTTGCTCGTGCTCCTTGCGAAGGGTGTGCCCGTAACGCCACGCCTGATGCAGGTCGCGGAACTCGACCTGTACCTTTGCCATGTTGTGGCTCGCACAGTGTTGCATTCGTGCGCATAGATGGGGAGGCAGCCGCAACTCCTTAGCAAGTTTCTGCAAGTCATGGCTTCTGAGATGTTCGGGAAGCTGAGCCGTCGAGCGTAGGTTGAGACGACCTAGGAGAGCCGCCTTTAGGCCGCACTCAGCGCCATAGAAAAGAAGCACTGCTGCTGGAGAGCCTTCTGAAAGAAGTTCAGCCGCCTGCTGGTGGGCGCAGGAACTCGCAAAAAGTTGGCGTCTGCCGACATCCACGGGCACGTTGCGTAATCTATCGAGACTGGCCGTGTCCAGCAGGCGCTCCACTGAAGATGCAGCAACTGATCTGCCGAGACTGACCGCTTTAGCACTCCATATGAGTCCAAACATAGCCAAATCGGCCACCGGCGGGCACCTTCCCCTGGCGTGGGCCTGTGATGACCGCCTTCCAACTGCCGATCCCCGGTCGATGAGAAGGCGAACGGTTCAAGTTCGCTGAACGCCTGCCATCGGCGATGGCTAGCGCGATCACGATAGGCGGAGCACTGTTGCCCCGGGCGGGCTCCAACCGGCCAACCACCCAACTGGGCCTCAGGCACCGCCCCCGCCTGTCCGCTTTTACCTGACCCGCCAAAGAGCTCACCAGCCTCGCACATCCGCAGTTCTTTGAAGCACCTTGATGCGCGCGGCCTCGTGTGCGCGAGAAGCGGTGTTCGCGGAGCTTGCAGATTCAATTGCCTTGCGTACGGCTCACTGGGCAGAAGTCCCCGCTCCGCCAAGGCCGGCGTAGAGGACGATCGGCTCCTGACCGCCCTGGCTGAGCGGTAGAACCCTTGTCCGCCTCAGAGTCGAAAGAGCTCGGGTGGGCTTGGCATACGTACCGTTTGGCCAGCGCAGCGTGACATTACGGAGAGTGGTGGACCTGCTGCGAAGGGTGAAGCCTGGTGAGGTCCATCCCCACGACAGAAGGGAAACCTCATGCGCCCGATCCCCCTCATGCTGGTGGCCGCCGCCGCGACGCTCGCGTTCGTCGGCACCGGTCCCGCCTTCGCCGCACCAGGCGTCGTGTTCCTCCACTCGCCGAGCGGCGCGCAAAAGACCGTCGAGAACCCTCAGCCCCACGTGTGTCACGTAGGCACCGGCGCCGGCTCCTTGGTGCGTAATGCCACCGAGGGGACCATCCTGGTGTTCCCCGACTCCGCATGCCGGACCAGGATCTTCAACCCGGTCGAGCCCGGCGAAGTCCGGGTGGACAACGTCGGCAGCTTCATGGCGCTTGACTGACCGATGACGCCGGACCAGGCGGCCACGGTGAGGGCGGCCGCCTGGTCCGGTTGTGCCGTGTTACTGGCGCTGAGCTTCAAGGCGCGTGCCATCGAGCCGGGCGATAGCGTGACCGGAACGCGGCGGAGCGAAGCGGAGCACCTCTGTCCAGGGCGGGGTCCAACTGCCCAATCACTTAGGCGGGCAGCGGGCGGGCCCAGACAGAACGCGCGGAGCGAAGCGGAGCACCTCTGTCCAGGGCGGGATCCAACCGGCCAAGCACCTAGCCGGGCAACGGGCGGGCCCAGACAGAACGCGCGGAGCGAAGCGGAGCACCTTAGCCCGGGGCGGGCCTCGGGCAGGGCGCGCGGAGCGTAGCGGAGTTTCTTTTGGGTTAGATTTCGCAGTTGGTTTCGGTGTCCGGGTCGGGGCCGCCGTCGCAGTCGTCGGCTGCTCCGGTGCCGCCGTCCAGGTGGTCGGTGCCGTAGCTGCCGCGTAGCGTGTCGTTGCCTGCTCCGGCCTCCATGGTGTCGTTACCCGTTCCACCGTTCAGGGTGTCTGTCACTGGGCCGCCGTACAAGGTGTCGTTGCCGCTGCCGCCGGTCACCGTGTTCGCTCCCGGGCCGCCGTACACCGTGTCGTGGCCGGCGTCGCCGTACAGGATGTCGTTGTCCCAGTCGCCGAAGACCTCGTCGTCGCCGGAGCCTCCGGACACGGTGTCGTTGCCCTTCACGCCGCTGACGAAGTCGTTGCCCAGTCCGCCGTAGATGCTGTCGTTGCCGTCCCAGCCCATGATGGTGTCGTCGCCCGCGCCGCCGCTCAGCACGTTGGCGGCTGCCGTACCCTCCAGGAGATCGTTGCCTGAGCCGCCTGTGACGTTCTCGATGCCGGGCAGGCCGTCGTTCTCTCCTGGTTCGCCGCATGGGCACGCTGTCAGCTTCACCGTCACCGCGGCTACTCGGGAGGCGTAGCTGACGGTGTCGGTGCCCAAGCCGCCGTCGATGGTGTGACGGCCCGGCCCGGAATGGATGACGTCATTGCCCGTGCCGCCGCTCACCAGCGAGCCGATGCTCCCCGGGTAGCCGTACGCCACGTCGTTTCCGGCTCCGAGGCCGATCAGGGCGTGGTTGGGGCCGGTCGGGTTGACGATGTCGTCCAGGTCGCCGACGTCGATGATGAGCTGGCCGCTGAACGTGGCGGCGGCGGTGCATTCGACGAGTGTCAGGTCGGCCGGGTCGGGGTGGGCGCAGCCGTTCAGCGGAGTGATGGGGACGATGTCGTCCACGAGGTAGGTGTCGGCGTCCGGTGCGGTGAAGGTCACATGGTTGACCTGTCCGGGCGCGGCCTTGTACTCGAGCTCGCCGGACATGACCCGGGCGAAGGTGTCCGCGCCAGAAGCACCGAACGTGGCGGAGGTGCCGGAAGCGACGGAGGTGCCGGAAGCGACGGAGGTGCCGGAAGCGACGGACGTGGCGGAGGCGGGGGTCGCGGGCGAGGCTCCGAACGCGACGAGAAGGGCCGCCGTGGCGGCCATGGCTAACTTGCTGGCTGGTCTCATGGTCGGACTGTGCGCCCGTCCCATTGCTCCGGACTTGCAGCCTGCTGACAGTTAGGGCGGATGCCCGATACCGCCGGAAGCCCGGGAAATCTAGCGTTTTGACCTGCAAGAATTCCCGCTTCGAGGAGCGACATGAACACCGCGATAGCCGTCCAAGGGCTTCACAAGAGCTTCGGCAAGGCGCCCGCGCTGGACGCGCTCGACCTGACCGTCCACACCGGTGAGGTGCACGGCTTCCTTGGCCCGAACGGTTCAGGAAAGTCGACGACGATCCGGATCCTGCTCGGGCTGATGCGGGCCGACTCCGGCTCCGTACGCCTGCTGGGCGGCGACCCCTGGAAGGACGCGGCCGAGCTGCACCGGCGGCTGGCGTACGTGCCGGGCGACGTGAGCCTGTGGCCGTCGCTGACCGGCGGCGAGGTGATCGACCTGCTGGGCCGGATCCGGGGCGGCCAGGACCGTACGCGGCGCGCGGAGCTGCTGGAACGCTTCGAGCTTGACCCGCGCAAGAAGGCCAGGACGTACTCCAAGGGCAACCGGCAGAAGGTGGCCCTGGTAGCCGCGTTCGCCTCCGACGCCGAGCTGCTCATCCTGGACGAGCCCACCTCGGGCCTGGACCCGCTGATGGAGGCGGTCTTCCAGCAGTGCGTGGCCGAGCAGAAGGTGCTGGGCCGCACGGTGCTGCTGTCGTCGCACATCCTGTCGGAGGTGGAGGCGTTGTGCGATCGCGTGAGCATCATCCGCGCCGGCCACACGGTCGAATCGGGCACTCTGTCCGAACTTCGCCACCTCACCATGACCCAGATTTCCGCCGAAATTTCGGGGAAAATCCCGGCGCTCCCCACCGCCCGCAACCTCACCACCAACGGCCGGAAGATCAGCTTCCAGGTCGACGACCAGGACCTCGACACGACCATGCTGACCCTCGCCCAGTCCGGCATCGTCAGCCTGACCAGCACCCCACCCTCCCTCGAAGACCTTTTCATGCGCCACTACGCGGCCGAGAAATCCGGCCACTCCGCGGCCGGGAAGGGCAGCCACTCCGCGGCCGAGAATTCCAGCCACTCCGTGGCAGGAAAGGGCAACCACTCCGTGGCAGAGAAGGACAGCCACTCCGCGGCAGGAAAGAGCAGCCACCCCGCAGCCGGGAAGGGCAACTGACCATGCACGGCACCTGGACCCTCATCAAGCTCGTCATCCGCCGCGAACGCCTCATCACCCCCGCCTGGATCCTCCTGCTGGCGGTCCTCGCCGCCGGCCAGGCCAACCGCTACGCCCAGACCTTCCAAACGCCCCAGTCCATAGCCGACTTCGCCCGCGAGATGACCGCCAACAAGGCGCTGACCGCCTTCGCCGGCGAGGTCTACTCCCCCTCGATCGCCGGCATGGCCGTCTGGAAGAACGCCGACGCCATCTACACGATCCTCGCCCTGATCGCGATCCTCACCGTGATCAGGCACACCAGGGGCGAGGAGGAGTCCGGCCGCGCCGAACTGGTCGGGGCCGGAGTGATCGGCCGCCTGGCTCCGCTGACGGCGGCGCTCGCCGTCACCGCCACCTCCATGCTGCTGGCGGGCATCGTCACCGCGTTCTCCATGATCAAGCTCGGTTTCGACGTCACCGGCTCGCTCGCCTTCGGCGCCGCCATCACCGGGGTCGGGCTCGTCTTCACCGGCGTGGGCGCGCTGGCCGCCCAGTTCACCGAGGGCGCCAGGACCGCGATCGGCCTGGCGGCCATGGGTCTCGGCCTGTCGTACCTGCTGCGTTTCGTCGCCGACGGCGGCGCGGGCGACGCGGTGAAGTGGGCCTCCCCGCAGGGCTGGTCGCACCTGGTCCAGCCGTACGCCGCCAACGACCTGGCCGCGCTCCTGCCCAGCCTGGCCCTCTCGCTGGCCACGATGGCGGCCGCGTACCGGCTCAACGCCCGCCGCGATCTCGGCCACGGCATCCTGGCCCAGCGTCCCGGCCCGGCGCACGCGCGCCGGCTGTCCTCCCCACTGGCCCTGGCCTGGCGTCTGCACAAGGGGCTGCTGACCGGCTGGAGCATCGGCTACGCCGTCGCCGGTCTGGTGCTCGGCGCCCTGGCCCTGTCGATCCCCGAAGTCTCCCGCCAGGGCGCCTCGGTCGAGGAGTTCCTGCGCCGCTACACCGCCTCCCCCGAGGCCGGCATGACCGACGCGTACCTGTGGCTGATCAGCCTCTCGCTCGGCTACGTCGCCGCCCTCTACCCCCTGCTCGCCCTGCTACGGCTGCGCGCCGAGGAGACCACCGGCCGCGCCGAACTCCTGCTGGCCCACCCCGTGGGCCGCCTGCGCTGGGCCTGGAGCCACCTGGTGTTCGCGCTGGCCGGGCCGGTCGTCATCCTGGGCCTCGCGGGCCTGGCGATGGGCGTGGCCGTCGGCGACCCGCTGTCGGTGCTGCCCGGCACGCTGGTGCAGGTCCCGGCCGTCTGGGTGCTGGCCGGGGTGGGTGTGCTGGCCTTCGGGGTCCTGCCCAAGGCGGCCGCCGCGATCAGCTGGGCCGCGTTCCTGTTCGTCAACCTCTTCGGCGAGGTGCTCGGCCCGATCATCGGGATCGACTACTGGATCGCCAAGTACTTCGTCCCGTTCCCCAACCTGCCGATGGTCCTGTCGGGCGAGAACTTCAGCGCCGTTCCCCTCCTGATCATGACCGCGCTCACCGCGGCGCTCACCGCCGCGGGGCTGACCGCCCTCAACCGCAGGGCCCTGGTCTGAGTACGTCAGGACTCCAGGTAGGCCAGAACCGCCAGCACCCGGCGGTTCTGGTCGTCGCTGGGCGGCAGCCCGAGCTTGGCGAAGATGCTGGACGTGTGCTTGCCGATCGCCTTCTCGGTGACCACGAGCCGGGCGGCGATGGCATGGTTGGACAGGCCTTCGGCCATCAGCCCCAGCACCTCCCGCTCCCGCGGCGTCAGGCCGGCCAGCGGCTCGTCCCGCCCGCGCCTGGTGAGGAGCTGGGCGATGACCTCGGCGTCCATGGCGGTGCCGCCGGCGGCGACCGTACGGACCGAGTCGACGAACTGCTCGACATCCCCGACCCGGTCCTTCAGCAGATAGCCCACGCCACCGGATCGGTCGGACAGAAGCTCGTGGGCGTAGAGCTGCTCCACGTACTGCGACAGGATCAGCACCGGCAGCCCCGGCACCCGGCGGCGGGCCTCAAGGGCGATGCGCAGGCCCTCGTCGGTCTGGGTGGGCGGGAGCCGTACGTCGACGACGGCCACGTCGGGGCGGTGCTTGAGCAGGGCGGCGAGCAGCATCGGGCCGTTGTCGACCGCCTCGACCACCTCGAAACCGTGCGTGGACAGCAGGCGGATCAGGCCGTCCCGGAGGAGTGCGAGATCTTCCGCGATGACAACGCGCACGGCAACTCCATGGTCAGTTCTGTCGGCCCGCCAGCGGGGCTGGCCACGGTGAGGGTGCCGTCGAAGGCGGACAGGCGGCGTTCGATGCCGAGCAGGCCCGTACCGGCGGAAGGCCACGCGCCGCCCCGGCCGTCGTCGCGGATGGTGAGCCTGATTCGGTCGCCGGGGTAGCGCAGCCGTACCCACGCGCGGGTGGCCTGGCTGTGAGCGGCCACGTTGGAGAGGGCCTCGGCGGCGGCGAAGTACAGCGCGGACTCCACCGGCGCCTCGGGGCGGCCGGGCAGGTCGAGGTCGAGCTCGACCGGCACCGGGCAGAGCATCGCGGCGGCCCGGATCGCGCCGGTGAGGCCGCGGTCGGCGAGCACCGGAGGGTGGATGCCGCGGACGAGGCCCCGCAGGTCGTCCAGAGCTTGGGCGGCCGAGCGCCAGGCCTCCTCGACGAGTTCGCGGGTCAGGGCGGGGTCGGTGCTCTTCCTGGCCAGGCCGAGGTTCATGCGCATGGCGATGAGCCTGGCCTGGGCGCCGTCGTGCAGGTCGCGTTCGATCCTGCGCAGTTCGGCGGCCTGCGCGTCGACGGCGGCGGCACGGGAGGCGGTCAGCTCCCTGATGCGCCGCGCCTCGGGCGTCTCGCCGAGCAGCAGCAGCGCCAGATAGTCCTGGAAGCGGAGGGAGGTGTAGGCGGTCAGCGCGCTGAGCAGGGTGATCGCGATGATCGACAGCGTGAACGCGATCGTCAGGTTCTTCGACGGGTACGGGGTGTAGACCCTCCAGATGACCCCGATCATCGAGAGCATGCTGCCGATCGCCAGGACGGTGCCGGGTCCCATCACCCCGTGCGCCGCCAGCCAGGCGATGACGCGCAGGTCGCCGGGGTCCGGCTCGCGTACCCGGCCCAGGGTGCGGGCGGCGCGCAGGATCGGGCGCGGCGCGAACGGCAGCGCGAGCAGCAGCGCCAGCGCCGCCACCCCGGTGAGCACGTTGAGCGCGGCGCGCACCGCCCAGCCCCGTCCGATCCTCTCCACCCCTGCAGTCTGCCCTCTCCCGGGCGGTGCGTCGGTAGGCCTAGGCCTACCCCCCGGAGGGGGAGTGCGCCCATGGCCTGCGCGTACGCGGCGCGCGAGCCTGGAGCGGTGATCGAGATACATGGGCTCACCATCAAGTACGGCGCCGCCGTCGCGGTCGACGAGCTGACCTTCGCCGTGAAACCCGGCCAGGTGACCGGGTTCCTGGGACCGAACGGCGCCGGAAAGTCGTCCACGATGCGCGCGGTGGTCGGCCTGGAGGCGCCGCACGCGGGCATCGCGCTGGTGGACGGCCGGCCGTACGGCATGACCGGCAGGCCGCTTGAGCAGGTCGGCGCGTTGCTGGACGCGTCCGCTGTGCACGGCGGGCGCACGGCGCGCGCGCACGTGGCGTGCGTGGCGCGCAGCAACGGCATCGGCGCCCGGCGGGTGGAGGAGGTGCTGGAGCTGGTGGGACTGGCGGGGGTCGCGGGGCGGCGGGTGGGCGGGTTCTCGCTCGGCATGCGGCAGCGGCTCGGCATCGCGGTGGCGCTGCTGGGCGATCCGGGGGTGCTGATGTTCGACGAGCCGGTCAACGGGCTGGACCCGGAGGGGATCCGGTGGATCCGCGGGGTGCTGCGCACGCTGGCCGGCGAGGGTCGCACGGTGCTGGTGTCCAGCCACCTGATGGGCGAGATGGAGAAGACGGCCGCGCACGTGGTGCTCATCGGGCGGGGCCGGCTGATCGAGGACGCCTCGATGGCCTCGCTGGTCGGGCGGTTCGGGTCGCTGGAGGACGCGTACATGGAGCTGACGGAGGCCAGCGTGGAGTTCGCGGCGGGGGGACGGGCATGATCGGGGACGCGATCGCGGCGGAATGGATGAAGTTCCGCACGCTGCGCTCGAACCATTGGCTGCTGGCGGCCTCGCTGCTGTCGGTGCTGATCAGCGTCGGGCTGGCGGCCATGGTGGTACGCGGCTTCGCCGGGCAGGAGGCGGCGGACCGGATGCGGTTCACCGGCATCGGCGACGGTCTCGGGCCGGGGTTGCAGGTGGCGCTTTTCGTCATGGGCGTGCTGGGCGCGCTGGCGGTGACCGCCGAATACTCCACCGGGCAGATCCGGACGAGCCTCACGGTGGTGCCGAAGCGGCACGTGCTGTTGATGGCCAAGGTTCCGGTGCTGCTCGGGGTGGGGCTGGTGGCCGGGCAGGTGCTGGCGTTCTCCATGCACTACGGCGCGATGGCGATGCTGGGCGGGCACGCCGGGCACGTGCTCATGGACGGGCGCACGCTGGGCACGCCGCTGTCGGAGCCGGGCGTGCTGAGCGGCGTGCTGCTGTCGGGCGTGGCCATCGGGCTGGTGACGCTGGTCGGGCTGGGCATCGGGGCCGTGGTGCGCTCCACGGCCGGGACGCTGGTGGTCCTGATCATGATCGTGCTCGTGCTGCCGACCGCTGCCGCCACGCTGCCGCAGCCGTGGCAGGCGCGGGTCGGCTCGGTCATGCTCGACCGTCTCGTGGGCGACGGGCTGCTGCCGCCGGTCGCGGCGCTGGCGCTGCTGCTGGCCTACCCGGTCGCGGCGCTGAGCGCGGGTGTGGTCGCGATCGCGCTCAGGGGCAGAAGGACGCATCCGATGATCGCCGGGCTCGCCGCCACCGGCATCCTGCTGGCCACGGTCGTCGTGGCGCAGCCCGCGCAGGCGTCGGACTTCGCCTGGCGGCCTTGCAAGAAGGACATGGAGTGCGGGGCCGTACAGGTGCCCGTGGACTGGAACAAACCGCAGGGGCGAAAGATCACCCTCCCCCTGGTACGGCTGCCCGCCACCGGAGCCCACCGCCGGATCGGCACGCTCTTCGCCCTGCCCGGCGGCCCCGGTGGTTCCGGCATCGAGGACCTGGAGAAGAAGGGCGCGGCCTTCGCCCAGCTCCGTCAGCGTTTCGACGTGATCAGCTTCACCCCGCGCAACGGCCTGGACCTGGGCATCCTGTCCAAGGACTGCCTGCTGGGCGGTCCCTGGATCCGGCTGCCGTCCAACGAGGCGGAGTTCGACCGCCAGGCCGCGGTCAACCGGGCGGCGGCCGAGAAGTGCCGCGCCCGGGACGCCGAGCTGTTCGGCAACCTCGGTTCGGCCTCCGTGGCCAGGGACGTCGAGGCGATCAGGATCGCGCTGGGCGAGGAACGGCTCAGCTTCCTCGGCACCTCCTATGGCGGCGTCACCGCCACGAACTACGCCCGCCTGTTCCCCTCCCGGGTACGCGCCATGGTCCTCGACGGCGCGGTCAATCTGCTGAACCAGCGGCGCCTGCGCCACCAGGTGATGGAAGGGCAGCTCGTCAAGTTCGCCGCGTGGTGCGCGGGCACCACCGAGTGCGTGCTGAACGGCCAGGACGTGGCCAAGGCCTGGCGGGAGGTGGCCTCGGCGAAGCGCATCCCGGTCAGGGGCCGGCAGGTCTCCTACGACGGCTTCGACGTCCAGATCGCCGCCGGGCCCCACTTCATCTCTCCCGGCACCGACCACTTCCGCTGGAAGGAGCTGGCCAAGGCGATCGTGCTGGCCAGGGCGGGCGACGCGTCCGGCTTCGCCGACTACGTCAAGGCGGGCACCGGCAGCCTGAAACCGCCGTCGCCGGTCGGCATGAACATGACCCACTGCCTCGACGGCATCGGCTTCCGCGAATACGCCGACTTCACCGAAGCCAGAAGCCGCAACGAACGGCTGGCGCCCAGCTACCCGCAGCACGAGCTCTGGCACGGTCTCGCCTGCCCCGGCTGGCCCGAGCCGCCGGGTAACCCGCCCCAGCCGCTGCCGTCCACCGGCCTGCCGCCCCTGCTCGGCGCCGCGAGCTGGACCGAGCCTGACGTGGACCAACTGGTCAAGCAGGTGCCGGGCTCGGCGACGATCCGCTTCGACGGCCACGGCCACGGCCTCTACCTCAGCGCGGAGCCCTGCACGATCGGGCACGTCAACAGGTATCTGACCTGGCTGAAGCTGCCTCCGCCCGGGGCCGTCTGCCGGTCATGACCAGCGGCGCAGGAGCTCCCCCGCCTCGGCGAAGCCGGCGACGACCGCGGCGGCGGGGCGCTCCTCGCGCACCATGCCGGCCGACTGGCCGGCGTAGATGCAGGCGGTGTCGTAGTCGCCGGCGGCGCGGGCCGTCCTCAGTTCCGCCGCCGCCTGCTCGTCCTCGGCCAGTTCGCGTTCGCGGCCGTGCCAGGTGTCGAAGAAGTGGTTGCGGAGGGCGCGGCCGCCGTACTCCCGGGGCCACGCGAGCCGCTGGGCCACGTCGAACACCCGCCCGTAGGCGGTGTCCTCCTCACCCGCTTCGAGAATCCGCCGCTTGGCCGGGGCGGACCCCCGCGCCTCCGTACAGGCCAGGAACGCCGTTCCCACCCAGGCTCCCTCGGCGCCCGCGGCCAGCACGGCGGCCAGTCCCCGCGCGCCCGCGATGCCTCCGGCGGCCAGCACGGGCACGCTCACCGCGTCCAGCACACTCTGCAGCAGCGGCAACGTGGCCACCGTGTCCCTGCCGTGCCCGCCGCCTTCGCCGCCACGCGCCACGACGGCGTCCACCCCGGCGCGCTCGGCCTCAACGGCTTCCCGCGTGGTGCCCGCCTGCGTCACGACGGTGATTCCCGCTGCCCGCAACGGCGCCACATACGGCGCGTAGTCCCCGAAACTCACCGACACCAGACTCGGCCGCGCCGCGATCACCGCGTCCACCTGCGCCGGGTTGCCGGGGAGCGTCCAGGCCATCAGGCCGATCCCGAACGGCAGGCCGCCCGCTCCCGCGATCGCCGCCTGCTCCGCGATCCACTCCGGCGTGTCCGACGAGCCCACCCCGAACATCCCCAGGGCCCCGGCTCCGGACACGGCCGCGGCCAGCCGTCCCCCGCCCGCACCGGCCATCGGCGCCCCGACCAAGGGCACCTCCCGCCCGAACCGCTCGGTCACCCAGGTACGCATGCACTCCAGGCTAGAGGGTGAGGAGGGCGGTGATCCTGGCGCCTTCCGCCTCGCCCGTGTGTTCGTGGTCCCTGCGGCGCGATCCCAGAACCGGGAGGTAGCGGCGGGCCGCGTCGGTGTCGACGTGGTCGAGGAAGGCGGCCAGCAGGTCGGGGCGCAGCTCTTCCAGCGCCGGGTCCAACGGAGCCGAGGCCAGCACGATCCACGTCGAGGCCACGTCGGCCGCGGCGGCGCCCCTGGCCGCGTCGGCCCAGTCGATGACGGTGGGGCCGTCGGCGGTCAGCAGCACGTTGGCCGGGTGGAGGTCCAGGTGGAGCAGGCGGTTGCCGGGGCAGCCGTCGGCGGCCGGCAGCCAGCCGGGGGCGCGGATCGCGCCGAGCCTGGTGAGCAGCCCGGCGAGCAGGCTGCCGTGGCCGGGCAGGTGGTTCGGGTGAGCGCGGGCGTCGTCGGCCACGCTCACCCCGTCGAGGTGCTCCATGAGGATGTCGGGGCCGTCGGCGTCGTACACCTCGGGAGCGGGGAAGCCGTGCCGCCGCGCGTGCCGCATGATCGACGCCTCGCGCTCAAGACTGCGGCCGTCGCGGGCGCGCCGGATGACCTTGCCGGAGCCGGAGGCCAGGATGTGGCAGTCACGGCCGGAAGCGATCAGGTTTCCCGCATGCATGCCATTAAGCCTAAGCACGGATCGGCAAAAACCGCACTGGCCAGAAATTGCGGTAACTAGTGGCCAGTGACAACGCTCACCTGCCCTGATGTCCAGTATTCGCAGAGAACTTCCTGCCATAAGCCGCCAAATGCATATGGGGCTATGGTGGCGACGACAGCCGATTTAAATCGAATTATTGGGCTGCATTCAATAAGGCACCTGAGGAGGTGCGCGTTGCTGGAAGTAGTCGATCTTGTCAAGCGTTATGGCCCGGTCACGGCATTGGACGGTTTCACCCTGAGCGTCGCGTCCGGCGAGATCGTCGGACTGGTCGGGCACAACGGGGCGGGGAAGACGACCTTCGTGGAGATCGTCTCCAACCTGCTGCGCCAGGACAGCGGCCACGTGACCATCGACGGCAAGCCGCCGGCCGACGTGCGCGGCCAGGTCGGTGTGGCGCCCCAGCACATCGCGCTCTATCCCACCGTGACGGTCCGCGAACACCTGGTGTTGTTCGGCCGGCTCGGCGGGCTGCGACGCGCCGCCTTGGACTCCGCCATCGACGACCTCGCCGTACTGCTCCGCCTCACCGACCTCATGGACCGGCGCACCGGCCGGCTCTCCGGCGGGCAGCAGCGCCGTATCCAGGCCGCGACCGCGCTCATCCACCGCCCGCGGCTGATGCTGCTGGACGAGCCGACGGCGGGCGCCGACCTGGAGACCAGGCAGGCGATCCTCGACGTCGTCAAACAGCGCGCCGGCGAGGGCGCGGCGGTCGTGTACACCACCCACTACCTCCCGGAGATCACCGAGCTTCAGGCCACGATCGCGGTCGCCCGCGACGGGCGCGTGATCGCCCGGGGCACCTACGACGAGCTGATCGAGGGCCTGCCCGGCGAGGTACGCCTCACGCTGGACAACGAGGAGGAGATCAGCGTCTCCACCACGGAGCCCACGGCCACGCTCATCGACCTGCTCAACCGGGCCGAGCGCCCGGTCAGCGCGGTCGACCTGCGCAACCCGTCCCTGGACGACCTCTACCACTCGCTGGCGGCCCGCGATGCTTCTTGACGCCGCTCCCCGAGCGGGGGGCATGTTCTACCGGATCGCCGCCATCGCGCGGCACAACTGGATCGTCCGCCTGCGCGACCCCGGCCAGATCATCAGCTACATCGCCATGCCGATGGTGCTCATGCTGGTGCTCAAGCCCCTGTACGTCAGGGCGCTGGACGCCGGCTCCACCCAGGTGGCCACCGGCCTGATGGTGATGTTCTCGGTCTTCGCGATCGGGCTGGCCGGCAACTCCATCCTGTCGGAGCGCACCTGGCGTACCTGGGACCGGCTGCGGGTCAGCCGGGCGCCGGCGATCGAACTGCTCGTCGGCAAGACCTTCCCGATCTTCCTGGTCATGGTCCTGCAGCAGACCATCCTGGTGATCTACGGCGTGATCGCCATCGGCCTGCCGCTGCCCGCCGAACCCTGGTGGGTGGCGCTGGCCATCCTCATCTGGGCCTTCGCGCTGCTGGCGATCGGCGCCGCGCTGGCCACGCTGGTGCGCAGCCACGGCGAGCTCAGCGTGATCTCCGACGTGGGCGCGCTGACGCTCAGCTCGCTCGGCGGCGCCCTGGTGCCGCTCAGCATCATGCCGGAATGGGCGCAGATCGCCGGTCACGCCTCGCCCGGGTACTGGGCCCTCTCGATGCTGCAGGCCGCGGTCGCCGGCAACGAGTCGGCGATGCTGCTGCCCGCCTCCGTCCTGCTCGCGATCGGCCTGCTGGCCGGCACCTTCGCCGCCCGGCGGCTGGC
The DNA here is from genome assembly GCF_044457345.1 of Nonomuraea sp. NPDC050547. Taxonomy (NCBI): domain Bacteria; kingdom Bacillati; phylum Actinomycetota; class Actinomycetes; order Streptosporangiales; family Streptosporangiaceae; genus Nonomuraea; species Nonomuraea sp. NPDC050547. Next base: position 255,611 of record NZ_JBITGW010000015.1, on the reverse strand, counting down.
CCGCGGCTGGAGCCGCGGCAAGTTGATGTAAGGGCCCGACCAGAAGCACAAGCCAATTCCGTGAAGAGGGGCATGTTGATGGACCAGCACCACTCACCGGGCGAATCCGATGTCGCGATCATCGGCATGGCCGGCCGGTTCCCAGGGGCCTCCGACGTGGGGACGTTCTGGCGCAACATCAGCTCGGGCGCCGAGTCGTTCACGACGTTCACCGACGAGGAACTGATCGAGTCCGGCGTCAGCCCCGCGACGTTCCAGCAGCCGAACTACGTGCGCATCCGGCCGATCCTGGAGGGGATCAAGGGGTTCGACGCCGCGTTCTTCGGCTACAACCCGCGCGAGGCGACGCTGGCCGACCCGCAGCAGCGCATCTTCCTGGAGTGCGTCTGGGAGGTGCTGGAGTCGGCCGGGTACGCCCCCACCGACGGCCGCGGCAGCGTCGGCGTCTTCGCCGGCATGAACATCAGCGGCTACCTCCTCACCCGGCTCGGCGCGTTCAACATGGGCATCGACACCTCCGCCCTGATGATCGGCAACGACAAGGACTCCCTGGCCACGAACGTCTCCTTCCGCCTGGACCTGAACGGCCCGAGCCTGTCGGTGCAGACGTTCTGCTCGACCTCCCTCGTGGCCGTCCACCTGGCCGGCGAGAGCCTGCGCCGCGGCGAGTGCGACATGGCCATCGCCGGCGGCGTCTCGGTGCGCATCCCCGACCGCATGGGCTACCTGTGGGAGGAGGGAGGCCAGGAGTCGCCCGACGGGCACGTGCGCACCTTCGACGCGCAGGGCCGCGGCAGCATGTTCGGCGACGGCGCGGCGGTGGTCGCGCTGAAGCGGCTGGACGACGCCGTACGCGACCGCGACACCGTGCTCGCGGTGATCCGCGGCTCGGCGATCAACAACGACGGCGCGATCAAGTTCAGCTACCTGGCCCCGAGCATCGACGGCCAGCGCCGCTGCGTGTCCGCCGCTCTGAAGCGGGCGGGCGTGGACCCCAACGACGTCTCCTACGTCGAGGCGCACGGCACCGCCACCGAGGTCGGCGACCCGATGGAGGCCGCCGCGCTCACGCGGGCCTTCGGCCAGACGAAGAAGAAGCAGTACTGCGTGCTCGGCTCGATCAAGCCGAACGTCGGCCACCTCGACCGCGCCTCCGGCGTCACCGGCCTGATCAAGGTGATCCAGTCGCTGCGCCACGAGCTCATCCCGGGGACGCTGCACTACACCTCCCCCAACCCGGAGATCGACTTCGACAACAGCCCGTTCCGCGTGACGGCGGAGAACACCCCGTGGCCGCGCGCGGCCGAGCGCAAGCGCATCGCCGGCATCAGCTCGCTGGGCATGGGCGGGACCAACGCGCACGTCATCCTCACCGAGGCGCCGGTGCCCGCGCCGCGCAAGCAGCGCGCCCGCCGCTGGCAGATCCTGCCCGTCTCGGCCAAGTCGGCCGCCGCCGCGGAGAACTCCTGCGCCAGGCTGGCGGAACGGCTGCGCGACAACGACGTGGACCTCGGCGACGTGGCCTACACGCTGCAGCTGGGCCGCCGCGTCTTCAACCACCGCAAGATCGTCATCGCCGACTCGACCGGCGAGGCCGCCTCCCGGCTGGCCGACCCGGCCGGTTCGCTGGGCCGTAACGACGCGACGGTCGGCCGCAAGGCCGGGTTCCTCATCGCCGGGGTCGGCGAGCAGTACCCGGGCATGGTCGCCGACCTGTACGCCGAGGAGCCCGCCTACCGCGCCGACGTCAACGAGTGCCTGACGGTGCTCGGCCTGACCGAGCCCGGCCAGCTGTCGGACATCTTCGTGACCCCCTCGGGCGAGAACGAGGACACCGCCGGCGACCTGGCCAGGCTGCTGGGCCGCGCCGCGCCGGCGCCCGCCTCCGCCACCGAGGCGCACCTGGTCCAGCCGGCCGTCTTCGTCGCCGAGTACGCGCTGGCCCGTCAGTTCATCCGCTGGGGCGTGCGGCCCGAGGTCATGGTCGGCTACAGCCTCGGTGAGTACGTGGCCGCGTGCCTGTCGGGCGTGCTGTCGCTGGAGGACGCGCTGAAGCTGGTCGCCTACCGGGCCAAGCTGATCACCTCGCAGCCCGAGGGCGCGATGCTCGCCGTCGCCGCCGACGAGCGCCGGCTGAAGACGGTTCTCGGCGCACTGTTCTCCGACGAGCTGGACGTGGCCGTCAGGACCGGCTCGCAGGTCGTGCTGGCCGGACCGGTCGAGGCGGTCGAGTCGGCCATGGAGAAGCTGCTGGAGGTCAAGATCGGCCACCGGCGCCTGGAGACCACCCACGCCTTCCACTCCCGGATGCTGGCCCCCGTCGCCGACGAGCTCACCACCTGGATCAGCGACAACATCACGCTCAACGCCCCAGAGATCCCCTACGTCAGCAACGTCACCGGCAAGCTCGCCACCGCCGAGGTCGTCACCGACCCCGGCTACTGGGCCCGCCACATGTGCGAGACGGTGGAGTTCGGCGCCGGTCTCGAGCACGTGCTGAGCGTTCCCGAGCTGGCCCTCGCCGAGATCGGCCCCGGCCAGTCGCTGGGCGCGCTGACCCGCGGCCACGCCGCCTGTGACCGCAACCAGTGGCCGCTGATCGTCACCACGCTGCCCGCCGCCGGCGACCGCCAGGACGCCAACGCCGCCGTCGCCGCCGCGGTGGGCCGCCTCTGGCTGACCGGCGTGCCGGTCGACTGGGAGGTGCTCCACGACGACGAGGGCTGGCGGCCGGGCCGCGTACCGCTACCGACCTACCCGTTCGAGCGTCAGGACTACTGGCTCGACATCGACCTCAACTCGCCCATGATGGGCGGCGGCAGCGGCGCGGCCCTGTTCGACGAGAGCGACCCGACGAGCATCGCCAAGGCCTTCCCGCGCCTGCCGGACACGGAGTGGATCCACACGCCGGTGTGGAAGCAGACCGCGCACCGCCCCGCCCGCGCCGACGAGGCCACCCGCTGGCTCGTCTACACCGACGACGGCCTCGCCGACTCGCTCGCCGCGCGGTTGCGCGCCGAGGGCCGCGAGATCGTTCTGGTACGGCCCGGCGACCGCTTCACCAGCGACGGCGACGTGCTGACCGTCCGGCCCGGCTCCCCCGAGGACGCCGTGTCCGCGCTGCGCGAGCTCAACGGCCGCGACTGGCTGCCCGAACGCATCGTGCACATGTGGAACGCCGAGCACGGCAGCGAGCCGATCGAGACCAGCCTGCAGCGCGGCCTGTACAGCATCGTGGCCTTCGCCCGCGCCGCCGGCGACCTGGGCCTGCCGGGCTGGTGGCTGGACATCGTCACCAGCGGCAGCCACCACGTGCTGCCCGGCGACCGCATGACGCCGGAGCGCGGCACCCTGCTCGGCCCCGCCCGGCTCATCCCGGTCGAGTACCCGAGGGTGAAGACCCGCCTCATCGACATCGACGAGGTCAGCGCCCGCGAGGTCGTGTCCGAGCTGCTCACCGAGCCGACCGACCAGGTCGTCGCGCTGCGCGGCGGCAGGCGCTGGATCCCCGACTACGAGGCGCTCGACGCCGCCTACATCGAGGCGGCCCCGCCCGCGGCGACGGTCCGCGAGGGCGGCGTCTACATGGTGACCGGCGGTCTCGGCGGCATCGGCCTGGCCATGGCCGAGCGCCTGGCCGAGGACTACCGGGCCCGCCTCGTCCTGCTCGGCCGCACCCCGGTGCCGCCGCAGGACCAGTGGAACCAGATCCTGGCCGCCGACAGCACCGCGAACGAGGTGCGCCGGCGCATCGAGGGCCTGCGCCGCCTGCAGTCGGCGGGCATCGAGGTGCTCACGGTCGCCGCCGACGTCTCCAAGCCGGCCGACGTACGGCGGGCCGTACGCGAGACCCTGGACCGCTTCGGCGAGCTGAACGGCGTGCTGCACGCGGCCGGTGTGCCCGCGGTGGGCCTGATGCAGTTCAAGACCGGCGCCGACATGGAACGCGTGCTGGCCCCGAAGGTGGCCGGGACGCTGGCCCTGGCCGAGGCGCTGAAGGACGTGCCGGTGGACTTCCTGGCGCTGTTCTCCTCGACCACCTCGGCGACCGGCGGCGGCGCCGGCCAGGTGGACTACTGCGCGGCCAACGCGTTCCTGGACTCCTTCGCCTTCAGCGACGCGCTGCCCGGCGTGGCGCTGGCCTCGATCGACTGGTGCGAGTGGGAGTGGAACGGCTGGACCGACGGCCTGGAGAACTACGACGAGGGCTCCAAGCAGTACTTCGAGTGGTACCGCGGCCAGTTCGGCCTGTCGTTCGACGACGGCTGGAAGACGCTGCAGCGGGTGCTGGCCAGCGGCCAGCGGCACGTGGTGGCCTCCACGCAGGAGTTCGCCCCGCTGGTGGCGATGAGCCGCCGCTCGTCCATCGAGAGCCACCAGGCGACGGTGAAGAAGATCCGCGACGCGTTCGGCAGGCACCCCCGGCCGGACCTGTCGACGGCCTACGTCGAGCCGCAGAGCGAGACCGAGACCAAGATCGTCGAGGTTTGGGAGGAAGCGCTCGGCCTGGAGCAGGTCGGCATCCATGACAACTTCTTCGAGCTCGGCGGCAACTCGCTGCTCGGCATGGAGATCATCGCCGACGTCAGGAAGGCCCTGGAGCTGTCGTACCTGCCGCCGCACATCCTCTACCAGGCGCCCACGGTGGCCTCCCTGGCCGAGGCCGCCACCGCGCAGGACAGCGGTGACGACGACGAGCAGGACGACGGCAGGGACCAGCAGCGCTCCAGGATCGCGCAGCGCCGCAACATGCTCAGGAGTGGGAGGAACAACGTATGACGGAGACCACCGACTATGACTCAGCCATCGCGCTGATCGGGATGTCCGGGCGGTTCCCCGGGGCGAGCAACGTCGATGAGCTGTGGAGCAACCTGCTGGCCGGCGTCAAGGGCCTGCGGAAGATCACCGAGGAGGAGCTGACGGAGTCGGGCGCCGAGCCCGGCACGCTGGCCGACCCCCGTTACGTCCGCGTCGGCGGGCCGGTGGACAACCTGGCGATGTTCGACGCCTCGGTCTTCGGGATCAACCCCCGTGAGGCGGAGTCCATGGACCCGCAGCACCGGCTCTTCCTGGAGTGCTCGTGGGAGGCGCTGGAGAGCGCCGGCTACTGCCCGACGGACGTACCCGGACAGGTGGGCGTGTTCGGCGGCTGCGGCTTCCCCGACTACATCGTCAAGAACATCAACCACCTCATCTACCAGCCCGGCGGGGCGCTGCTCATGGCGGTCGGCAACGAGCGCGACTCCCTCGCCTCGCTGGTCGCCTACAAGCTGGGCCTGCGCGGCCCGGCGATCTCCGTCCAGACGTTCTGCTCGACCTCGCTGGTCTCCGTCCACCTGGCCTGCCAGAGCCTGCTGACCTACGAGTGCGACATCGCGCTGGCCGGCGGCGCCTTCACCCCGCTGCCCCAGCCCTCCGGCTACCTGTACGAGCAGGGCGGCATCATGTCGCCCGACGGGATCGTGCGCAGCTTCGACGCCGAGGCGGGCGGCACCGTGATGGGCAGCGGCGCCGGCGTGGTCGCGCTCAAGCGCATGTCGGAGGCGCTGGCCGACGGCGACGTGATCCACGCGGTGATCCTGGGCTCGGCCGCCAACAACGACGGCCGCATGCGGGCCGGCTACACCGCGCCGGGCGTGGAGGGCCAGGCCGAGGTGATCGAGTCCGCGCTGGGCGTGGCCGGGGTCAAACCCGAGACGGTCGGCTACGTCGAGTGCCACGCGACCGGCACCATGCTGGGCGACTCGATCGAACTGGCGGCCATGAACCGCGTCTTCCGCACCGGCCGTGACACGCCGTGCGTGCTGGGCTCGGTCAAGCCGAGCCTGGGCCACCTCGACCGCGCCTCGGGCGTGACCGGCCTGATGCGGGCGGCCATGAACCTGAAGAACGAGCTGCTGCCCGGCACCCCCAACTACCAGACGCCCAACCCGGCGCTGGCCTCGGCGCAGGACCGGTTCACCGTCCTGACCGAGCACCAGCCCTGGCCCGAGGGCCCGCACCCGCGGCGGGCGGGCGTCAGCTCGTTCGGCCTCGGCGGCACGAACGCGCACGTCGTCCTGGAGCAGGCGCCGCCCCGCGAGGAGCGGCCGGCGCGTCCCGGCCCGCACCTGCTGGTGTATTCGGGCGGCGACGACCAGGCCCTCACGGACGTGACCACCCAGCTGCGCCGCTACCTGGAGGACGAGGACGGCGTGGACCTGGCCGACGTGGCCTACACGCTCCAGGTCTCGCGCGGCGGCTTCGCCAAGCGCCGGGCGGTCGTCGTCCGCGACCGCGCCGACGCCATCGCCGCGCTGTCCGACCCGTCGCGCTGGATCGACGGCAAGACGCAGCGCCGCCACGCCAAGGTCAAGCTGATCCGGCCCGCGGGTGAGGTCCCGGACAGCTGGTGGGCCGACCTGCGCGCCGCCGCCACCGAGCTGGCCACCGGGGAGGCGGCCGCCAAGCTGCGGGCCGTACCGGACGAGACGGCGGGTGAGGACGACGCGAGCGGCCGGGAGGCGGCGCTCACCGCGTTCGCCTACAGCCTGACCGCGCTCGGCATCCGGACCCTGCGCGACGGCAAGGACCAGGCCAACGGCGTCGAGGAGCTCGTGGTCGAGCCCGACGGCGACCTGTCGGCAGCCGAGTGGGTGCTGGCCGCGCTGGCCAGGCTGTGGCAGGGCGGCGTCACCGTCGACTGGCCCGCGCTGCACAAGGGCGAGGGGCGGCGCGTGCTGCTGCCGACCTATCCCTTCCAGAAGCGCAGGTTCTGGGTCAAGCCGCTGCCCGGCCAGGCGCAGGCGCCGGTCGCCGAGGGCAAGAACTTCGACCGCTCCCAGTGGACCTACCTGCCCACGTGGAAGCAGCGTCCGCTGTCCACCACCGACCTGGACGAGCAGCTCAGGCTGGCGGGGCCGTGGCTGGTGTTCTCCGCCGACGCGCGCGGCGAGGCGCTCGTCGGGCGGCTGAACCAGGCCGGCGCCGAGGTGACGGCGGTACGGCCAGGCGAGCGCTTCGAGCAGGACGACGCCGGCGACTTCACGATCCGGGTGGACAAGCCCGACGACGTGGCCGAGCTGATCTACTCCCTCGTGGCCGGCCCGCGCGCCATCGTGCACGGTTTCAGCCTCGCCAGTCCCGAGGCGGACGGCGACCCCGTCGAACACTTCACCACCGAGCAGAACCGCGGCTTCTACTCCGTTCTCGCGCTGGCCAGGGAGCTGGTGGACAACACCGGCTCGGCCCCGCGCGCGGAGCTGGTGCTGCTGACCTCGCAGGCGGTGGGCGTGGCCGGCGCCGACCTGCGCCACCCCGAGCACTCCACGCTCGCGGCCCTCGCCCCGAGCCTGGCCCAGGAGAACCCCCGGCTGCGCGCGCGGCACATCGACGCCGACGAGGTGGCCGAGGACGGCCTGCACCTGCTGGCCGCCCAGATCCTGACCGCGTCCGTCGCCCCCTACGAGGGGCCGATGGCCGTGCGCGCCGGCGAGACGTTCGTGCGCGCCTACGACCAGCACCCCATCACCGAGCCCGAGGGCGAGGCGCGCCCGATCCGCGACGGCGACACCGTCCTCATCACCGGCGGTCTCGGCGACGTGGGCCTGGTGCTCTCCCGCCACCTGGCCAGCACGTACGGCTGCCGCCTCGTGCTGACCGCCCGCTCCCCGCTGCCGCCGCGCGAGGACTGGGACGCCTACCTGGAAGGGCACGACGGGGACCGTACCTCGCGGCACATCCGCAACATCCGCGACCTGGAGGCGAGGGGCGCCACGGTGCTCCCGCTGTCGGCGGACGTGGCGAACGAGGAGCAGATGGCGGCCGTGGTCAAGGCGGCGGTCGGCCGGTTCGGCACCATCGACGTCGTGGTCCACGGCGCCGGGGTGCAGGACGGGGCGTACTTCAACTTCGCCCACCTCATGGACCGCCAGCAGTGCGACGCCCACCTGGCCGCCAAGGTCACCGGGTTCCACGTGCTGCAGAAGGTCCTGGGCGATCGATGCCCGGAGCGCCGGATCACGCTGTCGTCCATCGCCTCGGTGCTGGGCGGGATGACGCTGGCGCCGTACGCGGCGGCCAACGCCGCCCTGGACGCCTACGTCAGGCAGGCCAGGACGGCGGGCGAGGGCCGGTGGGTCACCGTCGACTGGGACACCTGGGCGATCGACCCCGACCGGGTCGAGGGCCACAGCGAGGCCGTGGTCGGCTACGCGATGGCGCCCGCCGAGGGCGTGGACGTCTTCGAGCGCACGCTGTCCGCGGCCGACCGCGCCGGGCACTTCGTCATCTCGACGGGCTGGCTGGAGACGCGGATCGCGCAGTGGGTGACCGGCGACATCCACGACACCGACGGCGACTTCGACGAGCAGGAGCGCCACCCACGGCCCGAGCTGAACAACGCCTACGTCGAGCCCGCCCCCGGCACCGAGACCACGCTGGCCGACATCTGGTCACGGGTCCTCGGCATCGAGCCGATCGGCGCGCTGGACAACTTCTTCGAGCTCGGCGGCCACTCGCTGCTGGCGATCGAGCTGACGACCCGCATCCGCCGGGCCGTGAGCGCCTCGATCCCGGTGACGGGACTGCTGGAGTGCCCGACGGTCCGCCAGCTCGCCGCACTCCTCGACGCGAGGGACGAGGATGAAGCAGCCTGAGTACCTGCGGACGGTACAGGCCTTCGCCCGCCGCGAACTCCTGGGCAAGGATGCCTACCTCGACTCGCTGGCCGAGGCTCCGCTGCCGCTCTACGAGCGGTTCGCGGAGACCGGCCTGGCGAACTGGTGGCTGCCCGAGGAGAGCGGCGGGCTGGGTCTCGGCCTGGAAGAGAGCGTGCGGATCACCGCCGAGCTGGCCTACGCCGACGCGGGGGTGGCCTTCACGCTCTTCATCCCGGTCCTGACGACGAGCATGGTCTCCTGGTACGGCAGCGCCGAACTCAAGGAGCGTCACCTGAAGCCGCTGGTCAACGGCGGCTACGCGGCGACCCTGGGCAGCGAGCACGCCGCCGGCAGCGAGCTGGCCAGGATCACCACCACGGCCCGCCGCGAAGGCGACCAGATCGTGCTCGACGGCGAGAAGGCGTTCTCCACCAACACCGGCTTCGCGAACTTCCTCGTCGTGGTCGCGCGCGCCCAGGACGACCCGGCGGGCTACCTCGCCGTCCTGGTCCCGCGCGAGACCCCCGGCGTCAGGATCGACAAGCGCTGGGACGTCATCGGCCTGCGCTCGTCGGCCACCTACCAGGTCTCCCTGTCGGGCGTCCGCGTGCCCGCGGCCAACGTGCTGCGCGGCAACGGCCTGCGCCTGCTGGAGATCGGCCTGAACGCCAGCCGTATCCTCATCGCCACCACGGCGCTGGGCATCGCCCGCCGCATCCGCGACGTCTGCATGGAGTACGGCAAGGCCAAGCAGGTCAAGGGCGCCCCGCTGGCCAACAACGCGGTCTTCGCCTCCCGGCTCGGCCAGTTCGAGATGCAGATCGAGGTCATGGCCAACCAGTGCCTGGCGGCGGCGCGGGCGTACGACGAGGTGGCGGCCAGGCCGGACGCCGGCGAGGAGTTCCTGCGCGTCGGCACGCTCAAGCAGGCGCTGACCACGAAGATGTTCTGCGGCCAGACCGGCTGGCAGATCGCCTCGGCGGCGTCGGAGATGTTCGGCGGGCTCGGCTACACGCACGAGTCGGTCATCGGCAAGCTGACGCGCGACATGCGCTACGTCTCGATCGTGGAGGGCGGCGACGACGTCCTGCGCGACCTGGTCTTCAGCCGGTACGTGGTTCCGGTGTCGAAGCGGTCGTGACGAGGGCCGCGGCGTAGCCGGGCGCCACGTCCAGCCACCGCACCGGCCACTCACCGTCAAGGGAGCGCGAGCCCACCAGGGCCGCGCTCCCTTCGTGTGCCGGGGTGACCCGGGTGTCGCGCAGCCCGGCCAGGCCGACGCCGGTGGCCTTGATGTAGGCCTCCTTGGCGGTCCACAGCCGGAAGAACTCGGGCGCGCCCGCCGCGCGGACGCGCTCGGCTTCCTCCGGTTGGTACATGCGCGCGGCCAGATCCAGGATGTCGGCGTCGGAGCTGATGCGCTCGACGTCGACGCCCACCCGCCGGCCCTCGGGAGCGACGGCGATCAGCGCCCACTCCCCCGAATGCGACAGATTGAAGTCCAGGCCGCGGTGGTCGAGGCGGGGGCGTCCGCCGTCCTCCGTGCTGAAGGCGAGCCGGGCGGCGGGGATGCCGCACAGCTCGCCCAGGATCCGCTTGAGCGTCGAGCGCGCCACCACCCAGCGGCGGCGCTCCAGGGGGTCGGCGAAGCGCAGCGCCCGCTCGCACTCGGCCTCGGAAAGGGCCGACCAGCCGGGCATGCCCGGCCGGTCGAGGTGCACCTTCCACACCTTCACACCCACGGCCGCAGCGCCTCCGCGAGGATGCGGTGCGTGAGCATGGCCTGCTCGAAGACGGCGAAGTGGCCGCCGTCGAAGGGCCGCAGCACGAACGCCGCCGCGGTCTGGTCCCGCCAGCCGATCACCTTCGACTCGGCGATGCGCGGGTCCCTGGTGCTCGGCAGCGCGGTGATCGGCAGGTCCAGGGGCGGCTCCTGCGCGTACGTGTAGGTCTCCTTGATCGTGAAGTCGGCCTGGATGGCCGGCAGGATCATCGCCATGGCGCCCTCGTCACTGAGCAGCCACTCCGGCGTGCCGCCGAGCCCGCGCAGGAACGACACCAGCTGCGGCCTGGTCATCGTGCGTACCGGCTGGCCGTCCTCGTAGGTGACCTGCGGCGCGTCGCAGCCGGAGACGAACAGGTGCACCGGCTCCGGCCCGCCCCGCCGCCGGATCTCCCTGACCAGCTCGAACGCCACGAGCGCGCCGAGGCTGTGCCCGTAGAGCGCATAGCGCCGCCCGGCGGCGTTCAGCTCCACGTCGGCCAGGACGACATCCGCCAGATCGGAGACCAGGGCCCCCATCCGCTCGTAGGCCGGCTCCTTGTGCCTGGCTTCCCGGCCGGGCGGCTGCACCGGCTGGACCGCCACCCCCGGCAGCTTGCGCTGCCAGAGGCGGAAGGCCGAGGCCGCGCCGCCCGCGTGGGGCAGGCAGTACAGCGGGAGCGCGCCGGGTTCGGCGCCGGTCTGCGTGCGGAAGGGCAGCCAACGGTTGAGCGCGTCCGTGCTCATCACGTCGTTGACGGTCATGGGGGGCGCCTCATTCCACGATCTCAAGCTGCACGTACGACGGCGGCGGCTGGACCACGCTCAGGTCGGCCTCCAGGACCACGTGCGCGCCGTCCCTGCTCACCTCCCGGAACCCGGCGAACGCGTAGGTGACCTGCATCATGCGGTTGCGGCCCGTCTCCACGAAGTCGGCGCGGACCGCGGCCCCGGCCTCGGCGGCCAGCCGCATGATGTGGTTCAGCAGGACCATGCCGACGCCGCGTGACATCACCCGGCACGACATGAGCATCATGTTGAGCCGCCAGACCTCCTCCTGCTTCTCCACCAGGGCCAGCCCGATCTTGCCGTAGCTGCCGAACTTGTCGGTGAGCGAGGCGACCAGGACCAGGTGGTCGGGCGACTCGCGCAGCGTGTCGAGCTCCTCGTAGGAATAGGTGCGGCCGGTGGAGTTGAGCTGGTTGGTGCGGACCGTGAGCTCCTCCGCCCTCTGCAGGTCGTCGCGGAGCGCGGGCGCGATCGTGAACGACATCTCCAGGCTGGCGAGGAACTCCTCGTTGGTGCCGACGAACTCGCTCTCCAGCTCGTCGCGGGCGATCTGGCCCTGGTACATCTCGCGGCGCAGCGCCGACTCGTCGGTGACGAAGCGGGGCTGGAACTCCGGCCGCTCCAGCGCGTCGTGCAGCTCCAGGATGTCGACGCAGGTCACCTGGGGCACCTCGTGGGCCACCTCGGCCAGCTCGAACGGCTGGTCGTCGACGAAGGCGAAGGCGTCCAGGCCCAGGTTGAGCGCCTTGGCGATCCGGCGGATGGACTCCGACTTGGCGTTCCAGCCGATCTGCGGGAACAGGAACATCTTGTCCAGGCCGAGCACGCGCAGCTTCTCCAGCGCGGTGTCCCGGTCGTTCTTGCTGGCGACCGAGTGGAGGACGCCCTTGCGGTCGAGTTCGAAGATCGCCTCCACCACGCTCTCGCGGACGTGCACCTCCTCGTCCTCCAGCAGGACCCCGTCCCACAGCGTGTGGTCGAGGTCCCAGACGATGCACTTGATCCGCCCCTGTACGGGTTTCTCGGGGAGGAGGGCGACGGTCTCTACGGTCATGGCTTCTCCCGATCTGCCTGACCAGCGATGGTCATGCGCTGGATCTCGTTGCTGCCTTCGATGATCTCCATCACCTTGGCGTCCCTGTAGAAGCGCGCCACCGGGTAGTCGGGGGTGAACCCGTTGGCGCCGTGGATCTGGACCGCCTCGGAGGCGTGTTTCGCCGCCGCGGTGGAGGCGAAGTACTTGGCGATCCAGGTGGCCATGAGCGTGGCCGAGTCGCCCGCGTCCTTCAGCCGGCCGGCCTCGGACAGCAGCAGGCGCGCCGCCCGCGCGTCGGTGACCATGTCGGAGAGCTTCGCCTGGATGAGCGGGAGGTCGCGCAGCGGCTTGCCGCCGACCTCACGCTTGGCGGCGTAGGCCGCGCTCGCCTCCAGGCAGCCCTGGACGATGCCGACCGACCCGGCCGCCACGCTGTAGCGGCCCAGATCGAGGGTGCCGGTGAGGACCATCCCCGCGGTGAAGCCGCTCGGGCCGAGCAACGCCTCGCGCTCGACCTCCACGTCCGTGAAGGTGATCTCGGCCAGCATGGAAGCCCGGGTGCCCAGGATCTCCTCGATCGGGCGCACCCGGACGCCCGGGGTGTCCTTCGGCACCAGGAAGGCGCCGATGCTGGAGGCGGTGCGGGCGAAGACGAGGAACACGTCCGCCCGCTGGCCGCCGGTCGTCCACTTCTTGGTGCCGTTGATCACCCAGCCGCGGTCGGTCTCCGTGGCGGTGGTGGTGATGCCGGAGGTGTCGCTGCCGGCGCCCGGCTCCGACAGGCAGAAGGCGCCCAGCGCCGCTCCGCTCGCCAGTGCCGGGCCCCACTGCTCGCGCTGGGCCGGGGTGGCCCAGCGCTGCACGGTCCACGACAGCATCGTGTGCACGGTGAGCAGGCTGCGGACCGAGGAGCAGCCCCGGCCCACCTCCTCGTGCACCTCGCCCAGCGTCACCATGTCCATGCCGGCGCCGCCGTACCGCTCGGGCAGGAAGGGGGCCCACAGGCCCGCTTCGCTCGCCTTGCGGATCAGGTCCTCGGGCACGCGGCCGTCGAGGTCCCAGGCGTCGGCGTGAGGCACGATGTGCGCGTCGACGAACTCGCGGGCCGAGCGCCGGTCGGTGACCCTGCTCGTGGTCACGCCGCCACTCTCGCCAGCCTGTCGACCAGCTCGGCCATCGAGTCGGCCGTGCGGAAGTTGTCGATGCGCAGCTCGTCGTTGGGGATGGTGACGCCGAAGGTCTTCTCGACGAACATCACCAGCTCCATCGCGAACAGCGAGTTGACGAACCCGAGGGCGAAGATGTCCTGCGCGGCGTCGAGCTCGGCCTGCGGGAAGCGGCCACGGACGAAGTCGAGGATCTGGCCCTGAGCGGTGTTGGACATGGTGGTGAACCCTTCTCAGTTGTAGGTGTAGAAACCGCGGCCGGACTTACGGCCGTGCAGCCCGGCGTCCGTCATCTGCTTGAGCAGGGGGCACGGCCGGTACTTGCTGTCCGCGTAGTGCTCGTAGAGCACCTCGACGGAGTAGAGGATGGTGTCGACGCCGATCAGGTCGGCGGTCTCCAGCGGGCCCATCGGGTGGCCGAAGCAGCTGCGGAAGACCTCGTCGACGGACTCGGCGGTGGCCACGCCCTCGTGGACCAGGTACGCCGCCTCGTTGACGGTGAGCATGAGCACCCGGTTGGAGACGAACCCGCAGGCGTCCTTGACGTCGATGGCCTTCTTGCCCATGGCCTTGAGCAGGTCGCGCGTACGCTCGACGGTCTCGGCCGAGGTGTGGAAGCCGGGGATCAGCTCGCAGGCGGGCTTGGCCGGCACCGGGTTCATGAAGTGCACCCCGACGACCTTGTCGGGACGCCGGGTGATCGAGGCCATCTTGGTGATCGGGATCGCCGAGGTGTTGACCACGAAGACCGTGTCGGGCCCGCAGACCTCGTCGAGCTCCTCGTGGACGGCCCGCTTGACGTCCCAGTTCTCGGTGACGTTCTCGATGACGACCTCGGCCTTGGCCGCGCCGCCGACACCCACCGACGTGGTGATCCTCGACAGGATCTCGTCGGCGTCCAGCGCCGGTCCGCCCATGAGCCGGCTCATCCGCGCGTTGCGCGAGATGGTTTCGAGCGCCTCCTTGAGAATCTGCTCGTCCTTGTCGACCAGGACCACGTCGTGCCCGGTCTGCGCGAGGTTCTGGGCGACGCCGACGCCCATGACGCCTGCGCCGATTACGCCGATCAAAGCCATGACATTCCCCTTCGTTACCGGCCACGCCTGCGGGCGGCCGAGGCTTCGAGTCCTGATCTGCGGAGCTGGGCGCGCACCTGGCTGCCGCCTTCGGTGCCGCCGTCGGTCTGCGCCTCTCCCGAGGCCATCGCCTCCACGGTCTGGGCCAGCGCGGCCACCGTGGGCGCCTCGTAGAGGATGTGCGGGGGCAGCTCGGCCAGCTCGAACGCGCGGCGGACCGCGGCCACGATGGTGACGCCGAGCAGCGAGTTGCCGCCGAGTTCGAAGAAGTTGTCCAGGACGCCGACCCGCTCCAGCTTGAGCAGGTCGCACCAGATCCCGGCGATCTTCTCCTCCGCGGGGCCGGTGGGCTCCTGGTAGGAGGTGACCAGTTCGGGACGGGGGTGCCGCTCGCCGCTCGCCTCGGCGGCGGTGACCGCCTCCAGGGTGAACATCGAGCTGCCCTCGACCAGCGTCGGGAAGTCCTGGGTGGACACCACGACGCGGGGCTCGCCGCTGGCCAGCACCCGCAACAGCGAGCGCCAGCCGTCCTCGAACCCGATGCCGATGCGCACCCGGTTCTTGCGGAAGAAGTCCTGGAGCCCCTCGTCGTAGCCGGCCAGGCCGGCCTCCCAGGCGTTCCACGTCCACTCGCCCCAGTCGACCGACACCACGCGGGTCCCGGAGGAGGCCGGCCGGTGGGCATAGGCGTCGAGGTAGGCGTTCGCGGCGCAGTAGTCCACCTGGCCGGGGCCGCCGCCGGTGGCGGAGGTGATCGAGGAGAACAGGACGAGGAAGTCCAGCTCGGCCTCGTCCGGCTCGCCCAGGCGCAGCGCCTCGGCCAGCGCCCGCATACCGGCGATCTTGGGCGCCATGACCTCGTCGAGCTCTTCCGGCCGCTTGAACTGCATCAGTCCCATGCCGGGCACGCCCGCCGCGTGCAGCACGCCGTGCAGCGTGCCGAACCGCTCGCGGGCCCGCTCGACCGCGCGGGCGACGTCGTCCGCGCTGGCCACGTCGCCGACGACCACCTCGACCTCGCCGCCGGCCGCCTCGATCGCCAGCACCCGCTCGACGCGGTGGCGGATCGTCTCGCCGGCCTGCTCGGCGCCGCCCAGGATCGCGGCCCAGCGGGAGCGCTCCGGCAGGCCGTTCCTGGCCAGCAGCACCAGCTTGGCCTGCGACTCCTTGGCCAGCTGCTCGGCCAGGCCGAGCGCGATGCCGCCCAGGCCGCCGGTGATCAGGTAGACGCCGCCGTCGCGCAGCGGCTCGGCCTCCGGCAGCGGCATGCGGTCGTAGCCGGGCACCCAGCGCCTGCCGCGCCGCAGCGCCACCGTCCTGGCGGACTGCTCGCGCACCAGCTCGGCCACCAGGTCGGCGGGACCGTCCCGCTCGGCGTCGATGAAGCGGGTGCGGACGTTCGGGTACTCCAGCGGGATCACCAGGCTCGGGCCGATCAGCTGCGCGCTGTCCGGGTTCGTGACGTCCTCGCCGAGCACCTGCTGGGTGCCGGTGACCGCCACGTCCAGCGACCAGCTGTCCACACCCGACTCGCCCGCCGCCCTGGCCAGCGCGACCAGCGTGTGGGGGCCCTGTTCCGTCGCGTCCAGCCCCCAGAGGTGGACGACCCGGTCGAGGGGACGGCCCGCGCCGCGCAGATCTCTGAGCAGGGCCGCGGTGTCGGCCACGTTGCCGGGCCTGATCGTGTAGCCGTCCGGGGAGGTGGTGTAGGCGTCGCCGGGCCGTACCACCGAGATGGGCTTGTCCGTGGTACGGCGGAGCTCGTCCACCACGCGCTCGGCCAGCCCGTCGCGGGCGTAGACCAGCCAGGTGGCGGGCTCGGCCCTCGGCGAGGCGGTGACCTGGCGCCAGACGGGCTGGTAGAGCCACTGGTCCTCGGGCAGCTTGGCCAGGCTCGTGATCGCGTCGAACAGCGAGCCCTCGGCGATCGCGTCCTCGACCGTCCTCTTCCTGCCCTTGCTCGCGGGCGGGTCGATCCAGTAGCGCAGCCGCTGGAACGGATAGGTGGGCAACGGCACGCGGCCCGGCAGCCCGGCGGGGTCGGCACCCTCGACGCGGCCGTGGTAGGCGTCCCAGTCGAGGGTGGCGCCGCCCAGCCAGAGGCGGGCCAGGCAGCCGGCGAACACCTCGTCGTCGGGCCGGTTGTCCCCGGCGGCCGGCAGTACGTGGGAGATGAGCGGCCAGCGCTGCGGCGGGCAGCCCGCGCCGCGCACCAGCGCGCCGAGCGACTGGCCCGGCCCGATCTCCACGATCGCCAGCTCCGGGTCGGCCAGCAGGCTCTCGAGCCCGGCGGCGAAGCGCACGGTCTCGCACATGTGCCTGGCCCAGTAGCCGGGGTCGCGCACCTCCTCGCCGGCCACCTGGCCGGTCAGGTTCGACACGTACGGCAGCGCCGGGGCGTTGAGCCGGACGTTCTTCTTCACCCAGTCGGTGAGCTCGGCGGCGATCGGCTCCAGCATCCTGGAGTGGAAGGCGTGCGTGGTCTGCAGCGGTCGGCACGGCACCTCCGCCGCCCGAAGCCGCTCGGCCAGGGCGTCCACCGCCTCGCCCGGCCCGGCGACGACCGTCACCTGCGGCCCGTTGACGGCGGCCACGTCCAGCCCGTCCAGCGGGAAGCGGCGGCGCAGGCCGTCCTCGGGCATGGAGATCGCGAGCATGGAGCCGCCGGGCAGTCCGGCGATGAGCCTGGCCCGGTGGGCGACCAGCTTGAGCGCGTCCTCCAGGGACAGGACTCCGGCCAGGGTGGCGGCCACGTACTCGCCGAGGCTGTAGCCGAGCATGATCCGCGGCTGGAGGCCCCAGTCCATGAGCGTGCGGGCCAGCGCGTACTCGACGGCGAACAGCGCGGGCTGGACCAGCTCCGTGCGCTCCAGCCGGGCGGCGCGCTCGTCGCCGTCGCCGCCGCGGCCCAGCAGCGCGGCCAGGCCGGGCGCGCCGCCGCGCTCGCCGGTCAGCAGGTCGTCCAGGTCCAGCTCCCGCAGCTGCTCAAGGCAGGTGTCGAGGTGGGCCTTGAAGACCGGCTCGTGCGCGTAGAGCCCGCCGACCAGGCCCGGGTACTGCTCGCCGACGCCGCCCAGGAGGAAGGCGACCTGCCGTCCCTGCACGGTGTCGACCCGGTTCAGGACTCCGGTGCCGGTCAGTTCCCGCGCGGCTTCCTCGACGGTGGCGGCGACCAGGGCCCGGCGGTGCTCGAACGTCTTGCGTCCCACCTGAAGGGTGTACGCGACGTCGGCGAGCCGGGCCCCGGTCGCCTCTCGCAGGTGCCCGCCAAGGCGTTGGCACGCCTGGTCCGCCGCCGTGGCATTGCGCGCGGACAGCGGGAGCACCTGGTACCTGCGCGGGGACTCGGGGGCGGTGTCCCTGGCAGGCGCCTGTTCGACGACGAGGTGCACGTTCGTGCCGCCCATGCCGAGCGAGTTGAGTCCGGCGATGCGCGGGCGCCCGTCACGGGTGCGCCACTCGGCCAGCTCGGTGTTGACGTAGAACGGGCTGTCGTCGAAGTCGATCTCGGGGTTGGGGCTGGTGTAGTGCAGGCTCGGCGGGATCATCCCGCTGTCCAGCGCGAGCGCCGTCTTGATCAGGCCGCTGGCGCCGGCCGCGCGGTCGAGGTGGCCGACGTTGGTTTTCACCGAGCCGATGGGGCAGTACCGCTTGTCACTGGTCCGGCCGAAGGCCCGGGTCAGCGCGGCCACCTCGATCGGGTCGCCGAGCTCGGTCGCGGTGCCGTGAGCCTCGATGTAGCTGATGTCGTCGCCGCTCACGCCGGCGTCGGCCATCGCGTCGGAGATGACCCTGGCCTGGCCGACCACGCTGGGCGCGGTGTAGCCGACCTTGAGCGCGCCGTCGTTGTTCATGGCCGCGCCGCGGATGACCGCCCAGACGTGGTCGCCGTCGCGGATCGCGTCCGGCAGCCGCTTCAGCAGTACGGCCGCGGCCCCGTCGCCGAACATGCTGCCCCGCGCCTGGGCGTCGAACGTGCGCACGTGCCCGTCGGGCGACTCCTGCCCGCCCGGCCCGAACTTGTGTCCCACCCGGTCCGGCACCCGGATCGAGACGCCGCCGGCCAGCGCCAGCTCGCACTCGCCCGCCCGCAGGCTCTGCACCGCCATGTGCGCGGCCACCAGCGAGGTGGAGCAGAACGTCTGCACCGCCACGCTCGGCCCGTACAGGTCGAACAGGTAGGACACGACCGTGGTCAGGGCGTCCTTGTCATTGCCCATGATGACTTCGAAGTCGCTGAAGTCGTCGCTGTCGGCGCCCAGCAGGTGGTCGCTCATGCGCAGCAGGTACGTGCTGATGTTGGCGCCGCCGAACACGCCGACCCGGCCCCGGTTCTCGGGGGCGGCGTACCCGCCCTGCTCCAGGGCCTCCCAGCAGACCTCCAGGAAGGCCCGCTGCTGCGGGTCGGTGATCGCGGCCATGCGCGGGCTCATCCCGAAGAAGGCGGCGTCGAACTCGGCCACCTCGTCCAGCACCGGCCGCGCCGGCACGTAGGCCGGGTCGCGCACCAGCTCGGGGTCCACGCCCGCCGCCACCAGCTCCTCCTCGGAGAAGAAGGTGATGGACTCGACGCCGTCGCGCAGGTTGCGCCAGAAGGCGCCCACGTCGGAGGCGCCGGGGAAACGCCCGGCCATGCCAACGATGGCGATCCGCCGGTCGTCGTCGTCCTCGCTGGGCTTCGCCCGCTCGACGACCCTCGCGTTCGCGGGCGCGGCGGGCAGGGCCGCGCCGCGCTCGTCGAGTATCGCCGCCAGCCGGTTCACCGTCGGCGCCTCGAACAGCATCACCGTCGGTACGGCCACGCCGAACCGCTCCTTCACCAGCCGGAGCATCTGCAGCGCGACCAGCGAGTTGCCGCCCAGGTCGAAGAAGTTGTCCCGGGTGCCGACCGGCTCGACGCCCAGCACGTCGGACCAGAGCTCGGCCAGGCCGCGCTCGGCGTCCGTGAGCGGCGGGCTGTACGGCTGCGGCAGCTCAGGCCGGGGAAACCGGTCCCCCTTGGCCGTCACCGGCGTGGTCGCGGCCGCGCGCGGCAGCCGGTCGTCCAGCCCGCCCGCCGCCACCACGAGGCCCGGCTCGGGCGCGGCGAGCAGCCGGTCGAAGGCGGCCATGCCCTCTTCCGTGCTCATCGAGTGCGCCACCATCGCGGCGCCGAGCCCGCCGCCCAGGCGCTCCAGCGAGACCGCCCAGGTGTCCCAGCCCGCCGCCACCCACGTGGTCGGGGTACGGCGGGCGTGGACGCGGTGGGCCAGCGCGGTCAGGGCGGCGTTGGCGGCGGCGTAGCTGCCGAACGTGATGCCGCCGAGGATCGAGGAGGTGGAGGAGAACAGCACGCAGAACGCGGGCGGCCGCTCCATCTCGTCGAAGACCCGCTCCAGGACCTTGGCACCGGCCACCTTGGCGGCGAAGTGCCTGGCCACAGCGGCCTCGTCCAGGTCGCGCAGGGAGACGAAGGTGTCGGGGGAGCTCTCGGCGGCCAGGTGGATCACGCCGTCGACGCCGTCGAGGGCGGCGCGCATGGCGTCCGGGTCGGTGACGTCCACGGCCGGGGTCGCCACTTCGACGCCGCGCGCCCTGAGCCGCTCCACAGCCGCGTGACGCGGGTCGGCGGCCTGCCCGTTGAGGCTCCGCAGGCCGTTGCGGCTGGTCAGGACGAGGCGGCCGGCTCCGGCGTCGGCCAGGTGGTCGGCCAGCAGAAGACCGACCGGGCCCAGGCCACCGGTCACCAGGTAGGCGCCGCCCTTCCTGACACCCTCCAGGCGGTCGGCGGATTCGCCGGCCTCTCGGGTGTCGGCGGGGCGTGCCGGCTCGAAGGCGCGCAGGAGGCGGCGGCCGTCGCGGTAGGCGGCCAGGACCTCGCCCTGCGGCGCGGCGAGTTCGGCGGCCAGCAGCGCGGCGGCCTCCCCTGCGGCCAGGCCCGGTGGCAGGTCGACGGCGCGGCAGTCGAGGTTCAGGTACTCCTGGTTGGCCACCAGCGGCAGCGTCGCCACGGCCGCCTGGGCGGGCGACGGGCTCTCGCCGGGAAGCACGGCCTGGCCGCCGGAGGTGACCACGAGGATCCGGGTGTTGTCGCCGCTCTCGGCCCAGGTGTCCAGGAGCGCGGACACGGGCAGCAGGGCCTCGCGGCCGTCGCTGCCGGCGTCGGTGTGGTCGAGCATGCGCAGGTCGACCACCACGTCGGCCGCTCCGGGCCCGGCGTCGACGGCCACGTCCGCGGCTCCGGCGTCGATCTCGACGTCGGTGCCCGCGGCGCGCAGTACCCGGGCCAGGGCCCCGGCGACGCCGCCGCGGTCGGCGACCAGCACGGCCCGCCCGACCGGCGCGGACGCCCCGGCGGTTTCCGCGGCGGTCCACTTCGCGGTCATCACCCGCACGTGCGGTTCCGGCGTGGCGGCCGGTGCCGGGAGGTCGATCGGCGCGACGGCAGCCGCCGTGGCGGTGGGCGCGTCCACCCAGTAGCGGGTGCGCTGGAACGGGTACGGCGGCAGCGACACCTTGGCCACCGGGCGGTCCTGCTGGTAGCCGGCCCAGTCCACGGGCACCCCGGCCAGCCACAGCCGGCCGACCGCCTCGGCGAGCACCTTCCCGGCGGGCCGCCGGTCGCTCTCGGCGGGCAGCGCCTGCACGATGAGCGGCCACCGGTCGCGCGGGCAGTCGCGGTGCCCGCGGACCATCGCGCCCAGCGACGGACCGGGGCCGATCTCCAGCAGCGCGGCCTCGTCGTGCCCGAGCAGCGTGCCGATGACCTTGTCGAACTGCACGGGCGCGCACATGTGCTCGGCCCAGTAGCCGGGGTCGGTCACCTGCTCGGCGGTGGCGAGGGCGCCGGTCACGTTGGAGACGTAGGGGACGCGGGGCGGGTTGAGCGTGATGGTGGCGGCGATCCACGCGGTGAGCTCGCCGCGGATCGGCTCCATCATGCGCGAGTGGAAGGCGTGGGTGGTGGCCAGCGGGCGGCACGGGATCGACTCGGCCTCCAGCAGCGCCCGCACGGCCGCCATGCCCTCCGGCTCGCCGGAGATCACGGTCAGCTCGGGGCCGCTGACGGCGGCCACGTCCACGCCGGGGACGGGAGCGATGCGCGCCCTGACCTCGGCCTCGGGCAGCGGGACGGCGCTCATGGTGCCCGCGGGCAACTGGTTGATCAGCTTGGCCCGGTGGGCGACCAGCGCGAGCGCGTCGTCCAGCGAGAGGACCCCGGCCAGGGTCGCGGCCACGTACTCGCCGAGGCTGTAGCCGGCCAGGATCGACGGCTCGACGCCCCAGGAGCGCACGAGACGCGCCAGCGCGTACTCCACCGCGAACAACGCGGGCTGGAGCAGGTCGGTCGAGGTGGCGTCCGAGGCCTCGGCGCGGCCCAGCATCCTGGCCAGCGCGCCCGCCTCGCCCGTCACGCGGGGGCGGAGCATGCCGGCCAGCGGGTCGGCGCCGTCCATGAGCCCGCGCAGCGCCGTACGGCACCGGTCGAGTGTCTGGGCGAAGACCGGCTCGGTGTCGTACAGGTCGGCGGCCATGCCCGCGTACTGCTCGCCGGTGCCCGCCAGCAGGAAGGCCACGGGCCGGTCGTCACGGGTGTCGGAGCGGGTGAGCACGGCCGGTTCGCGCAGCCCGGCCACGGCCTCGGCCGCGTCGCCGGCGACCAGGATCCTGCGGTGCCCGAACAGCTGACGGCCCGACTGCAGCGTGTGCGCGACGTCGGCCAGCCGTACGCCTTCCTGGCTCTCCAGGTGGGCGGCCAGCCGGTCCGTCATCGCGTCCGCCGCCTCGGCGGTGCGCGCCGACCAGACCAGCAGCTCGGCCCGCGGCTCCGTCTCCGGCCTCGGCGCCGGCGGCGCCTCCTCCAGGACCACGTGGGCGTTCGTGCCGCCGATGCCGAAGGCGCTGACCCCCGCCCTCCTGGTACGGCCGGCCGCCCGCGGCCAGGAGCGCAGCTCGGTGACGACCTCGATCTCGGCGTCGCCGCTGCTGAGCTGCTGGTTGGGCGTGACCAGGTTGAGCGTGGGCGGGATCTCGTCGTTGCGCAGCGCCAGCGCCGCCTTGATGAGGCTGGTCACCCCGGCCGCCCGGTCGAGGTGGCCCAGGTTCGTCTTCACGGAGCCGACGAGCAGCGACTCGCCGCGGAAGACCTGCTGGATCGCGGCGAGCTCGGCGGCGTCGCCGAGCGCGGTGCCGGTGCCGTGCGCCTCCACGTAGTCGATGTCGGAGGGGGCGAGGTCGGCGGCGGCCAGCGCCTCGGCCATGACCGAGGCCTGTCCCTGCACGCCGGGTGCGGTGAAGCCGACCTTCTTGCCGCCGTCGTTGTTGACCGCCCAGCCTCGGATGACCGCGTAGATCTGGTCGCCGGCGTCCAGCGCGTCCTCCAGACGGCGCAGCACGATCACGCCGACGCCACTGCCGAGCGGGCTGCCGAGTCCCGCCGCGTCGAAGGCGCGGCACTCGCCGTCGGGCGGGGCGATCCCGCCGGGCTGGTAGATGTAGCCGACGCGGTGGGGGACGTTGACGGCGACGCCGCCGGCCAGCGCCATGTCGCACTCGAACCCGGCCAGGCTCGTGGCCGCCGCGCAGATCGCGACCAGCGAGGTCGAGCAGTAGCTCTGCACGCCGTAACTGGGTCCGGTCAGGCCCAGCGTGTGCGCGACGCGGGTGGTCAGCGAGTCCTTGTCGTTGGCCAGGCCGAGCGCCAGGTGGCCCATGACCTCGCCGATGCCGCCGGGCAGCAGGTTGTTCTGCATGTAGGAGCTGTGGGCGCAGCCGCCGAAGACGCCGATGGAGCCGTCGAAGCGGGTCGGGTCGCAGCCCGCGTCCTCCAGCGCCGCCCAGCTGTGCTCCATGAACAACCGGTGCTGCGGGTCGAGGATCTGCGCCTCCTTGGCGCCCAGCCCGAAGAACGAGGCGTCGAACAGGTCGATGCCCTCGATGACCGGGTTGGCCTTCACGTAGCTCGGGTCCTGGAGCTGCTCCTCGGTGACACCCTCGGCGCGCAGTTCCTCGTCGGTGAAGCGGGTGATCCCCGATCTGCCCGCCCTGATGGCGGACCACAACTCGGCGACGCCGGGCGCGCCCGGGAACCTCCCGGACATCCCGACGATCGCGATGTCGGTGCCGGCGCTCTCGTCACTCACGGTTCTTGTCCCTTCCGGTGCTGGGCCTTCCGCTTGCGGACCGGGCGCGGCGCCGCCGCTGACCCCTCGCCGAGCTGCTGGTCAGTACTTCCTGCGTGGCCGACTCGCCGCCGTCGACGGCCGCGGCGAACGCGGCCACGGTCGGGTGCTCGAACAGCACGGCCGGGGCGATCGGGACGCCGAGCTCCTTCTCGATGGCGAGCACCATGGCCATTCCGACCAGGGAGTTGCCGCCGAGGTCGAAGAACGGGTCGTGCACGCCCACCTGGGCGATGCCGAGGTAGGCGCCCCACATCTCGGCGATCAGCGTCTCCCGCTCGTTACGCGGCCGCGCGTAGTCGGTGCGCAGCTGCGGGCGGGGGAAGCGCTCGCCGCGCGGGACCGCGGAGGCGGCGCCGATGAGGTTGTCGATGTCGAGCATCGCCGTCCACTCCCTGACCACCTCCCCGAGCGGCTGCCTGGCGGCCAGGACGTAGCCGTGGCCGCCCCGGATGATCGTGTCGAGGAGCTCGTTGCCCGCCTCCTCGGCGAAGCCGTACCTCTCGCGGTAGGCGCGCACCCGCTCGGCCAGGCCGCCGGTGCCCTTGAAGTTCTCGGCCTGCCAGTCGTCGTGCAGCCAGGGGCCCCAGGAGATGGAGACGACCTTGGTGGAAGGGGCGGTGGCGGCCAGCGCCTCGCCGTAGGCGTCGAGGACGCTGTTGGCCGCGCAGTAGTCGCCCTCGCCGATTCCGCCGAACGCGGTGACCGCCGAGGAGTACAGGACGAGCAGCTCCGGCCGCTCGTGTTCCGGGGTCCGCGCGCTGACCAGTTCGGCCAGCGGGCCCATGGCCAGGACCTTGGGCGCGAGCACCGCGCGGGCCTCGGCGACGGTCCTGCGCTGCATCAGCCCGCCCGCGGGCAGACCGGCCGAGTGGATCACGCCGTGCAGGGCGCCGTAGTGGCCGCGCACGTCCTCGATGGCCCGCCCGAACCGCTCCGCGTTCCCGGTGTCGGCGGCCACCAGCAGCACCTGCGCGCCCGCTGCCTCCAGCGCCGCGACGTCCTGGAGCGTGCGCTCCGCACGGCTGCCGGGCTCCGGCGTCGCCTCCCTGTCGAGTGGGGTACGGCTCAGCAGCGCCAGCTTCCTGACCCCGCTCCGCACCAGGTGCCTGGCCAGCCCCATCCCCAGCCCCCGGGTGCCACCCGTGATCAGGTAGACCCCGTCGGCGCGCCAGGGTGAGCCCTCGCCGGGGGGCGTGGACGGCACCTCGGACCAGGCGCGGAGCCAGCGGTGGGTGCGGCGCCAGCCGGCCAGGGCGTCGCTGCCGCCGACCTCGGCGATCAGTTCGGCGGCCAGTTGCCCGGCCACCAGTCGCCCGGCTTCCTGCGCCTCGGCCGGGGCGTCGGGGTCGAGGTCGACGCCGGTCCAGCTCAGGTCCTTGAACTCGTGCTGCACCGCCCGCCCGAACCCGTGTGCCATGGCCTGCTGGGGCGCGAGCGCGTCCCCGCCGAGGATCTCGGTGGCGCCCCGGGTGACGGTGAGCAGCCGGGAGCCGGGGGTGACGTTCATGGCCTGGGTGGCCAGCAGCAGGCTGTCGAAGCCGTGGCCGATGGCCGCCACCAGGTCGGTACGGTCCGACAGCAGGCTCCACAGGTGGGCCACGTGCACGGGACCGCCGGGCAGGTCGGCGAACACCTCGGCGTAGTGGGCCGGGTCCGCGGGGTCGATGGTCAGGCGGCGGCCTTCACGATGGGCAGGGGTGCCGGCGCTCGTGCCGGGGAGGACTTCGATGACCGTGGTGCCGCCGGCTTCGGCCAGGTCGGCGAGAGCCGTACCGGCGAGGCCGTCGGAGAAGATCACGAGCGGGCCGGGCAGGGAGAGGAAGGCCGGGTGGGCGGGGCGTGCGGCGGCCCGCTGCCACGCGGGCACGAACCGGAAGTCGGCCGGGTCGCTCGAACGGGCGGGGGCGGCGGCCCTGATGACGGTGGCGGGGGCGACGTCCCGGCCCGGCTCGGGCCAGAAGCGGGTGCGCTGGAACGGGTAGCCCGGCAGGGTGGTCACGCCCGCGCCGGACGGGCCGGTCAGGTCCCAGCGGATCGTGGCGCCCAGCTCCCACAGCCGGCCCGCGCTCTCCAGCAGTTCGGTCCTGGCGTCGCGCCGCTCGCCGGTCGTCCACAGCGCGGGCAGTGTGCCGAGGACGGCGGCGGGCCCCGCGCCGGCGAGGTTCTGGCGGACCAGCCCGCCGAGCGTCTGCCCGGCGCCCAGCTCGATGAAGACGTCGATGTCCTGGTCCACGCAGTGGCGTACGCCGTCGGCGAAGCGGACCGGGCTGACGAGCTGGTCGGCCCAGTAGGTGGCGCTGACCGCCTGTTCGGGGGTGAGGGCGGCGCCGGTGAGGTTCGCGACGATCGTGGTGGACGGCGGCTTTCGCGGCACGGTCTCCAGCAGAGCCAGCAGCTTGTCGCGGGCCGGCTGCAGCAGCGAGCTGTGGAAGGCGTGCGCCGAGCGCATCGGGCGGCAGGCCAGCCCGGCGGCCATCAGGACGGTGGTGGCCTGCTCGATCTGGCCGGGCAGGCCGCTCAGGACCGTCATCGACGGGCCGTTGAGCGCGGCCACGTCGACCTCCAGGTCGGGCAGCGCCTCGCGGATGCGCTCCTCCGAGGCGGCCACAGCGACCATGCGGCCCGCGGGGACCGCGTTGATCAGATGGGCCCGCTCGATCACCACGTGCAGGGCGTCCTCAAGGGTGAAGACGCCGGCCAGGCAGGCGGCCACGTACTCGCCGAGGCTGTAGCCGATGAGCATGTCGGGGGTGACGCCCCAGTGCGCGAGCAGCTTGGCCAGCGCGTACTCGACCGTGAACTGGAAGGGGTGGGCGATCGGGGCGTGGTCGAGCGGGTCGTCGGCGCGCTCGCCGGTGTCGCGGCCGAGCAGCGCGGCCAGGTCGTCCTGCCGCGGGGCGGCCTCGGCTTCGAAGAAGGGGCGCAGGTCCAGGTCGGCGTGCGCCAGCACCCGCTCGACGCAGTCGTCCACGGCCTGTGCGTAGACGGGCTCGCTCGCGTACAGCTCCTTGCCCAGGCCGGCGTACTGGTCGCCGACGCCGGGGAGCAGGAAGGCGATCCTCGGGTTGTCCTTGGCCCGGGGCGTCCCGGGGGCCTCCGCCAGGGAACGCAGGCGGGTGACGGCCTCGCGCAGGTCCTCCACGACCAGCAGGCGCCGGTGGTCCAGGTGGGCGCGGCCGTCCTGCAGCGTGCGGGCCACGTCGGCGGCGCGCAGATCCGGCTGCCCGGCCAGGCTGAGCGCCAGCCGTCCCGCGTGCTCGCGCAGCGCGGTCTCGCTGCCCGCCGAGACGGGGAGGGCGTAGACGGGTGCGGCCACCGGCGGCGCTTCGGGAGCGGGGGCCGCTTCCAGCACCACGTGGGCGTTCGAGCCCGACAGGCCGAACGAGCTGACGCCCGCCAGCCTCGGCGCCAGCTCCAGCACCTCGTTGACCGGCTGGACGGTGCCGTCCTCGGGGATGGCCGTCGCGGGACGGTCCAGGTTGAGGTTGGGCGGCACCAGCCCGTTCTCCAGCACGAGCACGGTCTTGATCAGCCCGGCGACCCCGGCGGCGGCCTGCGTGTGGCCGATGTTGGTCTTGATGGCGCCCACCCGCAGCGGCCGCTCGGCCGGGCGCTCGCCGAACACGTCGTGCAGGGCCGACAGCTCGATCGCGTCGCCGAGCTGGGTGCCGGAGCCGTGCGCCTCCACGTAGTCGACCTCGTCGGCGCGGACGCGGGCGGCGGCGTGCGCGCGGGTGATCACGTCGACCTGGGCGCTCCTGCTGGGCGCGGTGAGCCCGTTGCTGCGCCCGTCCTGGTTGACCGCCGAGCCCCTGATCACCGCCCGGATACGCCGCCCGTTGGCCAGCGCCTTCGACAGCGGCTCCAGCACCACCAGGCCGCCGCCCTCGCCCATGACGTAGCCGTCGGCGCCCTCGTCGAAGGTCTTGCACCGGCCGTCGGAGCACATCATCATGCCCGCGCACGCCTGGATGAACATCGACGGGTGCAGGGTGAGCGAGCAGCCCGCGGCCAAGGCCAGGTCGCACTCGCCCCTGCGCAGGCTCTCGACGGCCAGGTGCACGGCGATCAGCGAGGAGGAGCAGGCGGTGTCCACGCTCATCGTGGGGCCGGTCAGGTCGAGCTGATAGGCGATCCGGCCGGCGGCCACGCTGGAGATGGCGCCCTGGCCCAGGTACGGGTCGGCGACCGCGTCCCGGCCCTGGAGCTCCATCTGGAGCCGGCCGTACTGGAGAGTGTCCATGTAGCCGACCATCACGCCGGTCCTGCTGCCGGCCATCCGGTCGGGGGCCAAGCCCGCGTTCTCCAAGCCTTCCCACGCCAGCTCCAGCAGCAGCCGCTGCTGCGGGTCCATGCGCAGCGCCTCGCGCGGCGAGATGCCGAAGAACTC
Source organism: Nonomuraea sp. NPDC050547 (assembly GCF_044457345.1). NCBI lineage: Bacteria > Bacillati > Actinomycetota > Actinomycetes > Streptosporangiales > Streptosporangiaceae > Nonomuraea > Nonomuraea sp. NPDC050547. Next base: position 227,589 of record NZ_JBITGW010000015.1, on the reverse strand, counting down.
CGCGTCCCAGCCGGTCACGTCGTCGAGGAAGCAGCCGTAGCGCGTGTACATGCCGCCCGGCTTCTGCGGGTCGGGGTCGTAGTAGTCATCGATGTCCCAGCGGGCGGGCGGCACCTCGCCGACGGCGCTCCTGCCTTCGCGCAGCAGCTCCCACAGGCCCTCGATCGTGTCGCCGCCGCCCGGGTAGCGGCAGGCCATGCCGACGACGGCGATGGGCTCGTGGCGGCGGTCCTCGGCCTCGGTGAGGTTCCGGCGCGCTTGGGCCAGTTCGACGGTCACACGCTTGAGGTAGGCGCGCAGCTTTTCCTCGGTCCCCATCGGGCGAACCTTTCCGGTAACGGGAGTCATGGGTTCACAGTTCGTTGTCGATGAGCGCGAAGATCTCCTCATCGGAGGCGGCGTCGATCTTCTCGACCATGCCGTCGGCGTCGTTCTGGCCCGCGCCGTACCGGGCGAGGGCGGTCTGCAGGATCGGGACGAGCCGGCCGCGGATGGCCTCGCCCTCCCCGTTGGCGCTGGTGAGCATGGCCTCGACGCGCTCCAGGGCGCTTTCCAGCACGTCCTCGGGCGAGGGCGTCCTGGGGGCGAGCGTGCGGAACAGGTAGTCGGCCAGGGAGGTCACGGTCGGGTGGTCGAAGACGAGCGTCGCGGGCAGCCGCAGGCCGGTCTCGGCGTTGAGCCGGTTGCGCAGCTCGACCGCGGTGAGCGAGTCGAACCCGAGCTGGCTGAAGGCGGTGCCGACGTCGATCTGGTCGGGGCTGGCGTGGGCGAGCACGGCCGCGACGTGCGCGCGGACGGTGGCGGTCAGCAGGCGCAGGCTCTCGGTGTGCGGAAGCGCCGCCAGCCGCTCGGCCAGCCCGCCCGCGACCGTCACGTTCGACGCGGTACGGCGGGGCCCGCGCACCAGCCCGCGCAGCATGGCGGGAAGGTCGTCGTTCTCCGCCCTGGCCCGCAGCCCGGCGGTGTCCCAGCGCACCGCCACGACCACGGCCTCGTCGGTGGCCAGCGCCGCGTCCAGCAACTCCAGCCCCTGAGTGGAGTCGAGCGGTGCGACGCCGGAGCGGGCCAGCCTGCCCCGGTCCGCGGCGCTGAGCCCGCCGGTGAGGTCGGTGGAGGTGTCCCAGAGTCCCCAGGCGATGGAGACGGCCGGCAGCCCCTCGTCCCTGCGCAGTTCGGCCAGCGCGTCCAGGTAGGTGTTGGCGGCGGCGTAGTTGCCCTGACCGGCGTTGCCCAGGATCCCGGCCAGTGAGGAGAAGAGCACGAAGATCCTGAGGTCGCGATCCTTGGTGAGCTCGTGCAGGTGCCAGGCCGCGTCCAGCTTGGGGGCGAAGACCCGGTCGATCCGCTCCGGCGTCAGCCCCTCGATCGTGGCGTCGTCCAGGACCCCGGCCGTGTGCACCACGCCCGTCAGGTCCGCGATCCCGTCCACCACCGCGGCCAGCGCCTGCCGGTCGGCCACGTCGCAGGCGAGCACCTCGACCCGCGCGCCCAGCTCTTCGAGCTCCGCGCGCAGCTCCCCGGCTCCCGGTGCGTCGGCGCCGCGCCGGGACAGCAGCACCAGGTCACGAACCCCGTGCCGCTCGACCAGGTGGCGGGAGATCAGGCCGCCCAGGCCGCCGGTCCCGCCGGTCACCAGGACCGTGCCGGAGCCGATGGGCTCCGGTTCCCCGGCGGTTCTGCGGGCCACGCGCGGGGCGAACAGCCTGCCGTCGCGCACCCGCACCTCCGGCTCGCCGGTCGCCAGCACCCGCTCCCAGTCGGCGAACCCGTCCGGGACGTCGGCCAGGACGAACCGGCCCGGCTGCTCGGTCTGCGCCGTCCGCACCAGGCCCCGGACCACTGCGGCGTCCAGGCCACTGGGCGCGAACACCACCTGGTGGTCCTCGCCGGCCACCGCCGCCAGGACGCGGGCGGCCAGCTCGCGCGGCGTGCCCTCGGCCAGCGGCACCACCGTGAACGAGCCCGCCGGATCGGCCGTGGGCGCGACCTCCACCCAGTCCAGGCCGTGCGGGGCCACCTGGGCGGCGGCCGCCCGGGGTGCGGCCTGCCGTACGCGGAGGGAGTCGATCGAGAAGACCGGGTGACCGGCGGCGTCCACCGCCTCGATCCCGGCGTCGTCGGCGCCGCGCGGCGTCAGCCGTACGCGCAGGAGGGAGGCCCGCGCGGCCGACAGGCGCACGCCGCGGAAGGCGAACGGCAGCCGCAGCGCGCCCTCATCGGCCGCCAGCACGAGCGGGTGGAAGGAGGCGTCCAGCAGCGCGGGGTGGATGCCGAACCCGGTCACGTCCACCCCGTCGGGGGCGCTGACCTCGGCGAACAGTTCCTCGCCCGCGCGCCACATCGCGCCCACGCCCTGGAAGGCCGGCCCGTACTCGTAGCCCTGGGCGGCCAGGCGCTCGTAGGACACCTCCACCGGCTGGGCGCCGTCGGGAGGCCAGGTGGCCGCCCAGCCGGGAGAGGCGGGTCCGGTGACGGCCAGGGCGCCGGAGGCGTGACGGACCCAGGCGTCGCCGGTCTCGGAGAAGATCGTGAGGCCGCGCCGGCCGTCGGACTCGGCGGAGACGACGACCTGGAGGCGGGCGGTTGCGGTGAGGATCAGCGGCGCCTCGATGATGAGTTCCTCGACCAGCTCGCAGCCGGCGGCGGCGGCCGCTTCGAGCGCCAGTTCGGCGAAGGCGGCGCCGGGCAGCAGGACGCCGCCCTCGACCGCGTGGTCGGCCAGCCAGGGCGCGACCTTGGTGGACAGCTGGCCGCTGAGCACGAGCCCGCCGTCGGCCACCGGCACGACCGCGTTCAGCAGCGGGTGCTCGGAGCCGTCCACGCCGGGGACGCGCCCTGCCCGCGCGCCGGCGTCCAGCCAGTAGCGCTGCCGGTCGAAGGCGTAGGCCGGCAGGTCCACGTGCCGGAAGGGGATGGCGGCGAGCGCGGCGGCCCAGTCGACCTCGGCGCCCAGCACGAACGCCTGGGCGAGCGCGGCCAGGAAACGCCGCCAGTCGCCCGAGCCCCTGCGCAGGGTGCCGCAGATGCCCGCGGCCTCGTTCATCTCGGCCACGTCCGCCTGGAGCACCGGGTGCGGGCTCACCTCGACGAACAGCGGCGCTCCGGTGACCGACCCGATCGCCTGCCGGAACAGCACCGGGTTGCGCACGTTGTCGAACCAGTAGCCGGCCGTCAGCCGGTCGGCGTCGATGAAGTCCCCGGCCATCGAGGAGCAGAACGCGATGTCGGTACGGCCCGGCCGTACCTCGCCCAGAAGAGCGGGCAGCTCGTCGCGCAGGACCTCGATGTGCGGCGTGTGCGAGGCGTAGTCCACCGCGATCCTGCGCGCCCGGTAGGGCTCCTCCCAGGCGGCGGCCACCTCGTCGAGCGCGTCCACGTCGCCGGCGACGACGCACCCGCCCGGCCCGCTGTCCACGGCGATCCACAGCCGTCCCTCGTACGGCGCGAGCAGCTCGCGGACCCGCTCGGACGGCAGCGCGACGGAGAGCATGCCCCCGGTGCCGCCGAGCCGCTCGACGATGATCCGGCTGCGCAGCGCGACGATCCGGGCGGCGTCCTCCACCGAGAGGACCCCGGCGACGCAGGCGGCGGCGATCTCGCCCTGCGAGTGGCCGACGACCGCGGCGGGCTCGACGCCGAGCGAGCGCCAGAGCTCGGCCAGCGCGACCATCACCGCGAACAGCACGGGCTGGACGACGTCGGAGCCGGACAGCTTCTCGCCCGAGCGCAGCACGTCCTCCACCGACCAGCCGGTGTGCGGCTTGAGCGCCTCGTCGCACGCGCGCAGCCGCTCGCGGAAGACCTCGCTGGCCTCAAGAAGCTCGACGGCCATGCCCGGCCACTGCGAGCCCTGGCCGGGGAACAGGAAGATGGTGCGGGCCGCGGCGGCGACGCCCTCCAGGACGGCGGGGTGCGGGGCGCCGTCCGCGAGCGCGTCGAGGCCGGCCAGCAGTTCGAGGCGGTCGCCGGCGATCACGACGGCGCGGTGGGCGAACCTGGCCCGGCGCGCGAGCACCGGGCCCGCGGCGGCCAGGTCGGCGAGCGGCGCGGTCGCGGCTCGCCCGCGCAGCCTGGCGGCCTGGGCGCGCAGCGCGCTGCCGGTCTTGGCCGACACGATCCACACCAGCGGCGCGCCGGTCTCGGGGGCGGGCTCCTCGTCGGGGCCGCGCTCCAGGATCAGGTGCGCGTTGGTGCCGCTCACGCCGAAGCTGGAGACACCCGCGCGCGGCGGGCGCTCGCCCTCGGGCAGCTCGACCTCGTCGGTCAGCACCCGTACGCCGCCCTGCGACCAGTCCACGTGCGGCGTCGGCTCGGCCACGTGCAGCGTGCGTGGCAGCACCCGGTGCTCCAGCGCCTTCACCATCTTGATCACGCCGCCGACCCCGGCCGCCGCCTGGGCGTGCCCGAGATTCGACTTGAGCGAGCCCAGCCAGAGCGGCCGGTCGGCCGGCCGCCTGCGTCCGTAGGTGGCCAGCAGGGCGTGCGCCTCGATCGGGTCGCCGAGGGTGGTGCCGGTGCCGTGCGCCTCCACCGCGTCCACGTCGTGAAGGTCGAGGCGGGCGTCGGCGAGTGCCTGCTCGATCACGCGCTCCTGGGCGGGTCCGCTCGGGGCGGTCATGCCGTTGCTGGCGCCGTCCTGGTTGACCGCGCTGCCGCGGACGACGGCCAGGATGCGGCGGCCGTTGCGGCGCGCGTCCGACAGGCGCTCCAGCAGCAGCACCCCGGCGCCCTCCGCCCAGGCCACCCCGTCGGCCGTGGAGGAGAACGCCTTGCAGCGCCCGTCGGGCGACAGCGCCCGCTGGCGGGAGAACTCCACGAACGGCACCGGCGACGGCATCAGCGTCACGCCGCCGGCCAGGGCCAGCGTGCACTCGCCCCGGCGCAGCGCCTGGGTGGCGAGGTGGATGGCGACCAGCGAGGAGGAGCAGGCGGTGTCGATCGAGATCGACGGGCCCTCCAGGCCGTAGACGTAGGAGACGCGGCCGGACAGCACGCTGGCCACGGACGAGGTGAACAGCGTGCCCTCGATCGCCTCGGGGGAGCCGTCGAGGAAGCGGTTGGAGTAGTGCTCGTACATCACGCCCGCGTACACGCCGGTACGGCTGCCGCGCAGCGTCCCCGGGTCGATCCCGGCCGCCTCGAACGCCTCCCAGGTGGCCTGCAGGAACAGCCGGTGCTGCGGGTCGGTGCCGAGCGCGTGGCGCGGGCTGATGCCGAAGAACGCGGCGTCGAAGTCGAACGCGTCGGGGATGAAGCCGCCGTTGCGCGTGTAGCTCTTGCCGATCGCGTCGGGGTCGGGGTCGTACAGGTCATCGAGGTTCCAGCCGCGGTCGTCGGGGAAGTCCCCGATGGCGTCGCGGCCGGAGCGCACGAGCTCCCACAGTTCCTCGGGGCTGCTGACGCCGCCGGGGAAGTGGCAGGCCATGCCCACGATGGCGATGGGCTCGTGGCGACGGCTCTCGTCCTCGGTCAGGCGCCTGCGGGTCTCCGCCAGTTCGACGGTGGCGCGCTTGAGATAGTCGCGGAGCTTGTCCTCGGTACCCATCGCTCGGGCCTTTCCTGTCATGGTTCACAGTTCCTTGTCGATGAGTGCGAAGATCTCCTCATCGGAGGCGGTGTCGATGTCGACGCCCTCGTCGTCATTGCTCGCGGTGCCCCCGAACCTGGTCAGGCCGCTCTGCAGCACGGCGACCAGGCGGCCGCGGATGTCCTCGCCGTTGTCCTTGGCGGTGGTGATCATGGAGCCGACGCGTTCCAGGACTCCGCGCAGGAGGTCCTCGGGCGACGGCGTGGCGGGTGCCAGGGTCTCGTGCAGGTACTTGGCCAGCGCCGAGACCGTCGGGTGGTCGAAGACGAGCGTCGCGGGCAGCCGCAGGCCGGTCTCGGCGTTGAGCCGGTTCTGCAGCTCGACCGCGGTGAGCGAGTCGAACCCGAGCTGGTTGAAGGCGCTGTCCACGTCGATGTGGTCGGCGCTGGCGTGGGCGAGCACCGCGGCCACGTGTCCGCGGACCGTCGTGGTGAGCAGCCGCATCGCCTCGGACTCCGTGAGCGCCGCGAGCCGCTCGGTGAGCCGCCCCGTCCCCTTCTTCTGCGACGAGGTACGGCGCGGCGCCCGCACCATCCCCCTGAACAGGGGTGGCAGGCTGCCGTCCTCGGCCCTGGCGCGCAGGCCGACCATGTCCCATCGGGCCGCCACGACCACCGGCTCGTCCCCGGCCAGCGCGGCGTCGAACAGGGCCAGCCCGTGCTCGGCCCCGAGCGGGGCGACACCGGCGCGGGCGAGCCTGGCGATCTCCAGGTCGGTGAGCTCGCCGCCCATGCCGCCGTCCCAGAGCCCCCAGGCGATGGAGACGGCGCGCAGTCCTTCTGCGGTGCGTTGCTCGGCCAGCGCGTCGAGGTAGGTGTTGGCGGCGGCGTAGTTGCCCTGGCCGGCGTTGCCGAGGATGCCGGCCAGCGAGGAGAAGAGCACGAAGGCCTTGAGGTCGCGATCCTTGGTGAGCTCGTGCAGGTGGTGGGCGGCGTCCAGCTTGGGGGCGAAGACCCGGTCGACGCGCTCCGGCGTCAGCCCGTCGATCGTGGCGTCGTCCAGGACCCCGGCCGTGTGCACGACGCCGGTCAGGTCCGCGATTCCGTCCACGACCGCGGCCAGCGCCTGCCGGTCGGCCACGTCGCAGGCGAGCACCTTCACCTTGGCGCCCAGCTCTTCGAGCGCCGCCTTCAGCTCCGCCGCCCCCGGCGCGTCGGCGCCGCGCCGGGACAGCAGCACCAGGTCTCGCACCCCGTGCCGCTCTACCAGGTGGCGGGAGATCAGGCCGCCCAGGTCGCCGGTCCCGCCGGTGACCAGGACCGTGCCGGAGCCGAGCGTGACCGGCCCCTCCACGGTCCGGCGCGTCAGGCGGGGGGCCAGCACCTTGCCGTCCGACACCCGCACCTGCGGCTCGCCGGTGGCCAGCACCCGCTCCCAGTCCGTGAAGCCGTCCGGGACGTCGGCCAGGACGAACCGGTCGGGCTGCTCGGTCTGCGCCGTCCGCACCAGGCCCCGGACCACCGCGGCGTCCAGGCCGCGCGGCGCGAAGACCACCAGGCGCTCTTCCCCGGCCATCGCGGCCAGCGCCCGGGTGGTCAGCTCGCGCGGCGTGCCCTCGGCCAGCGGCACCACCGTGAACGCGCCGACCGGCTCGCCCGCCGGCGCGACCTCCACCCAGTCCAGGCCGTAAGGCGCGGGACCGGTCGAGTGGCCGCCGAGCGCGCCCGCGGCCACCGCGCGGATGCGCGCCGACTCCAGCGCGAACACCCGCAGGCCCGAGGCGTCGGCCGCCTCGATCGAGCATCCGTCCTGGCCGTCGCGCAGCAGCCGCACCCGCAGCGCCGTCGCCCCCGGGGTCACCAGGCGTACGCCGCGGAACTCGAACGGCAGCCGCAGCTCCGCCGAGGGCGCGCCGATCAGCAGCACGTGGAACATCGCGTCGAACAGCGCCGGGTGAATCCAGTGGCCGGTCACGTCGAGCTCGCCCACGGCCACGTCGGCGAACAGCTCCTCACCGGAGCGCCACAGCGCGCGCACGCCCTGGAAGGCGGGCCCGTACTCGTAGCCGGCGTCGGCCAGCGGGCCATAGGCCACCTCGACCGGCTCGGCGCCCGGCGGGGGCCAGGTCGCCGCCCAGTCGCAGGCGGCGGGGGCCGCGGGCTCCGGTGACAGGGTGGCGCGCACGTGGCGGGTCCAGGGGGCGTCGGGGTCCGCCGCGGGGCGGGAGAGGACGCGGGCCTGCCGTACACCCTGGTCGTCTGGGGTGTCCGCGACGACCTGGACGGTCACGCCGCCACGCTCGGTGAGCACGAGCGGCGCCTCGAAGACCAGCTCCTCGATCTGGCCGCCGGCCTCCAGGAGCAGGTCGGCGAAGGCCGCGCCGGGCAGTACGGCGGCGCCGTTGACGGCGTGGTCGGCCAGCCAGGGCGAGTCGGACAGCGACAGGCGGCCGGTGAGCACGCTCACGCCGTCGCCGGCCACGTCGAGCGCGGCGCTCAGCAGCGGGTGGGTGACCTCGCGCAGGCCGGTCGCGGACAGGTCGGCGACGCGGGCGGGCGGGTCGAGCCAGAAGCGCTCGCGGTCGAAGGCGTAGGTGGGCAGGTCGACCGGGGCGCCGGGGCCGGTCATCGAGGGCCACTCGACGCGGGCGCCGATCACCCAGGCCTGCGCGAGGCAGGTGACGAGGGCGTCGGTTTCCGGGCGCTTGCGGCGGCTGAGCGTGAGGACGGCGGCCTCGCGGCCGTCCAGGCAGTCGTGGGTCATCCCGGCGAGCACGGCCTGCGGGCCGATCTCCAGGTAGGCGTCGGCGCCGAGCGAGTCCAGCCGCTCGATCATGGCCTGGAACTGGACCGCGCGGCGGATCTGGGCCAGCCAGTACTCGCGGTCGGCCCACGAGCCGCCGTTGAGGTTGGTGGCGAACTCCAGTTTCGGCTCGGCGAACTCGACGTCCTCCAGCACGGCGGCGAAGGGGGCCAGCATCGGCTCCATGAGCGGTGAGTGGAAGGCGTGGCTGACGGCGAGGCGGTGGATGCGCCGGCCGAGGTCCGTCCAGTGCTCGGCGAGCGCGAGGCAGGCCGCGACCTCGCCGGAGACGACGATGCTCTTGGGCCCGTTGACGGCGGCGACGCCGATCAGGTGCTCCTGCCCGGCCAGCGACGAGGCGATCTCCTTGGCCGTGGCCTCGATCGCGACCATCGCGCCCGGGGTGTCGAGTCCCTGCATGAGACGGCCGCGGGCGGCGATCAGCCGGGCGGCGTCGGGCAGCGACCAGACGCCCGCGGCGTACGCGGCGGCGAACTCGCCCACCGAGTGGCCCGCGACGATGCCGGGGTGCACGCCGAGCGACTCCAGCAGCCGGAAGGCGGCCACCTCGAAGGCGAACAGCGCGGGCTGCGTGTAGGAGGTCTCGTTGAGCAGCTTGGCCTCGGGGGTGCCGGGCTCGGCCCACATCACCTCGCGCAACGGGCGGTCCAGGTGGCGGTCCAGCTCGGCGCAGACCTCGTCGAGCGCCTTGGCGAAGGCGGGGAAGGCGGCGTACAGCTCGCGGCCCATCCCGTGCCGCTGGCCGCCCTGGCCGGTGAACAGGTAGGCGAGCTTGAGGTGCTCCTTGGCCTGCCCTTCCACGACCTCGGCCGGGGCCTCGCCGCGCAGGTGCCCGCCGAGCCCGGCCAGCAGCGCCTCCCGGTCGCCGCCGAGTACGGCGACGCGGTGCGTGAAGGCGGCGCGGCGCGTGACCAGCGAGTGGGCCACGTCCTGGGCGCCGGTCTCGGGCCGGTCCAGCACGAAGTCACGCAGCCTGGCGGCCTGCCCGCGCAGCGACGTGGCGGTCTGCGCGCTGAGCGCCCAGACCAGCGGGCCATGACCGGCCCGAGCGGTGGCGGCGGGGACGGGCTCCTGGTCGTACTCCTCCAGGACGGCGTGGGCGTTGGTGCCGCTGATGCCGAAGGCCGAGACGCCCGCGCGGCGGGGCCGCTTGTCGCGCGCCGTCCACTCGCGGGCCTCGGTGAGCAGGTTGACGGCGCCCGCCGACCAGTCCACGTGCGGGGTCGGCTCGGCCACGTGCAGGGTGGGCGGCATGACGCGGTTCCGCAGCGCCATCACGGCCTTGATCACGCCGGCGACTCCGGCGGCGGCCTGGGCGTGTCCGATGTTCGACTTCACCGAGCCGAGCCACAGGGGCTGATCCGCCGCACGATTACGTCCATATGTGGACAAAATGGCCTGTGCTTCGATCGGGTCGCCCAGCTTGGTGCCGGTCCCGTGCGCCTCGACCACGTCCACGTCCGCCGTGGTCAGCCTGGCGTCGGACAACGCCTGCGCGATCACGCGCTCCTGGGCCGGCCCACTCGGGGCGGTCATGCCGTTGCTGGCGCCGTCCTGGTTGACGGCGGTGCCGCGGATGACCGCGAGGATCGGCCGGCCGTTCCGGCGCGCGTCCGACAGGCGCTCCAGCAGCAGCACCCCGGCGCCCTCCCCCCACGCCACCCCGTCGGCGGTCGAGGAGAACGACTTGCACCGCCCGTCGGGAGACAACCCCCGCTGCTTCGAGAACTCCACGAACGTGTCCGGCGGCACCAGCACCGTCACGCCCCCGGCCAGCGCCATCCCGCACTCGCCGTCGCGCAGCGCGCGTACCGCGAGGTGGACGGCCACCAGCGAGGAGGAGCAGGCGGTGTCCACCGAGATCGACGGACCCTCAAGACCGAACGTGTAGGACACCCGCCCCGACAGCACGCTCGGCGTGCTGGAGGTCAGCAGCAGGCCCTCGACCGACTGCGGGATCGCGCCGTGGGTGAACCTGACCGAGTAGTCGTTGTACATGCACCCCGCGTAGACCCCGGTACGGCTGCCGCGCAACGTCGCCGGGTCGATCCCGGCCCGCTCGAACGCCTCCCACGACGCCTCCAGGAACAACCGCTGCTGCGGGTCCGTGGCCAGCGCGTTGCGCGGGCTGATCCCGAAGAAGCCGGCGTCGAAGCTCGCCACGTCGTGCACGAAGCCGCCGTGCCTGGTGTACGACTTGCCGGGAGCCTCCGGGTCCGGGTCGTAGACGTCCTCGTCCCAGCCTCGGTCGGCGGGGAACTCACTGATCGCGTCCACACCGGACCTGACCAGGTCCCACAGCTCTTCCGGGCTGGACACCCCACCCGGATAGCGGCAGGCCATGCCCACGATCGCTATCGGCTCGTGGCTGCGCGCCTGCGCGTCCGCCAGGCGCTGCCTGGTCTCGGCGAGTTCGACCGTGGCCCGCTTAAGGTAATCGCGGAGCTTTTCCTCAGTTGCCATGATCGGGTCCTTCCGCCATGCTCCGGTTGTCGATCAAGGCGAAGATCTCCTCGTCGGAGGCCGAAACGATCTTCTCGGCGGCGCCGTTCGCCGCGGTGCCACCGCTGCCGAACCGGGTGAGGGCGCTCTGCAGGATGGCCACCAGCCGTCCCTTGATCCCCTCGCCCTCCCCGTTGGCCGCCAGCAGCATCGACTCGACCTTCTCCACCGCGCCGCGCAGCGTGTCCTCGGGCGAGGGCGTCTGCGGGGCCAGGGACTGGAACAGGTGCTCGGCCAGCGCGCTGACCGTCGGGTGATCGAAGACGAGCGTCGCCGGCAGCCGCAGCCCGGTGTCGGCGTTGAGCCGGTTGCGCAGCTCGACCGCGGTGAGCGAGTCGAAGCCCAGTTCGTTGAACGACTTGTCCACGCCGACGCCGTCGGCGCCGTCGTGCCCGAGCACCGCCGCCACGTGCGAGCGGACCAGGCCGGTCAGGTGGTTGCGCGCGTCCGGCTCGGCCATGACGGCCAGCCGCTCGACCAGCGCCACCGGCCCGGCCGCTGGCGCCGTGCCGTTCCTCGCGGCACTGCCCTTCTCCGCGGTACGGCGGGGCGCGCGCACCAGCCCCCGCAGGATCGAGGCGAGCTCCCCCGCCTCGGCCCGCTGCCGCAGCGCCGCCGCGTCCCACCGGGCCGCCACGACCACGGCCTCGGCGGCCGGAGCGGTCAGGACGGCGTCGAAGAGGTCGAGGCCCTGCTCGGCGGAGAGGGCGGCGACACCGGCGCGCGACATCCGCGCGACGTCGGCGCCGGACAGCTCACCGGCCATCCCGGTCTCCCACGCGCCCCACGCCACCGACACCGCGGGCAGCCCCAGGGCGTGGCGGTGCTCGGCGAGGGCGTCGAGGAAGGCGTTGGCGGCGGCGTAGCCGGCCTGCCCCGCGGTGCCGATCACGCCGGCCACCGAGGAGAACAGGATCAGCGGACGGTCCCCGGCCAGCTCGTGCAGCCGCCACGCGGCGTCCGCCTTGGGCGCGAGCACGGTGTCGAGCTGCGTGGCCGACAGTCCGGCGACGGTCGCGTCGTCCAGGACCGCGGCCGTGTGCACGACCCCGCCCAGCTCGGGGATCCCGGCGACCAGCCTGCCCAGCGCGTCCCGGTCGGAGACGTCGCACGCGGCGACCGTGACGCGGGCGCCCAGCGACTCCAGCCGCCCGGTCAGCTCGGCCGCGCCAGGCGCGCCCGCGCCGCTCCGGGAGACCAGCACCAGGTCGCGCACGCCGTGCCGCGCGGCCAGCCGCTCGGCCACCAGCCCGCCCAGCGCACCGGTGCCGCCGGTGACCAGCACGGTCCCCCCGGCCAGGGTGCCCGCGAGAGCCCGCGTCAGAGCGTGATCGGTCGCCATCGCCGGAGCGTGGTCGGGAGCGGGGGCCGGCGAGCCCGGGTCCACCGTGCCCGGGTTCGCCGGCGTCGCGCCCGCCGGACCCCCGGTCCGTCGGGTCAGGCGGGGAACCTGGAGGCTGCCGCCGCGGGCCCGCACCTGGGGCTCGTCGGTGGCGGCCAGCAGTTCCCAGTCGGTGAAGCCCGCGTCCACGTCGGCCAGCGCGAAGCGGCCGGGGTGCTCGGCCTGGGCGGAGCGCACCAGTCCCCACAGAGGGCCGGTGACGACCGCGGATCCCCTGGTCACGAAGACCATCCGGGACTGCCAGAACCGCTCGTCGCCCACCCAGCCCTGCACGAGGTCGAGGGCCTGGTAGAGGACGTCGTGCACGGAGTAGGGCAGGTCATCGGCGTCCGGCTCGAACGGGACCAGCACCGCCCGCGGCGCGTCCACGCTCATGTCGGCCAGCGAGGCCAGGTCGTAGTAGCGCTGACCGCCGACCTCGTCGGCGAAGGCGTCGTAGCCGACCGTGGCCCAGGTGACGACGCCGCGCTCGGGCTCGGGCAGCTCGGTCCAGTCAATGCCGTAGGTCTCGGCGGACGGGGCCGCGCCGGTGCGCGGGACCGCGCGCAGGGTCAGCGATTCGGCCGAGGCGATCGGGGTGCCGGACACGTCGTACACGGTCAGGGCGTGGCGGTCCTGGCCTTGGGGCGTCAGCCGTACGCGGAGGGCGCGCGCGCCGCCGGTGCTCGCGTGCACGCCGCTCCACGCGAACGGCAGCAGCAGCGTCCCCGGCTCGCCCGCGGCGTCGAGCACCAGCAGGTGGAGCGCGGCGTCGAGCAGCGCGGGGTGCAAGGTGAACCGGTCGGCACCCTCGCCGACGTGGTCGGGCAGGTCCACCTCGACATAGGCGTCCGCGCCCGCACGCCAGGCGGCGCGCAGACCCTGGAAGGCGGGCCCGTAGCCGTAGCCGCGCTCGGCCAGGCGCTCGTAGGCGTCGTCGAGGTCCACGCCCGTGGCGTCGGCCGGCGGCCAGACGGCCAGCGGCTCGACTGCGGCGGGCGCGCCCGCCCCGCCGGTTGCGGCGGGTGCGCTGTCCGAGAGCGTGCCGGTCGCGTGGCGGGTCCACGGGGCGTCGGGGTCGCCCGCCGGGCGGGCGTGGACGGACAGGTCGCGGTGGCCGCCCTCGCCGGAAGCGCCGACGGTCAGCTGGATCTGGACCGCCTCAGCGGTGGCCAGGCGCAGCGGAGCCTCCAGTGTCAGGTCCTCGACGGTCGCGGCCCCCACCGTGGCGGCGGCCTCCAGGGCCAGCTCCACGAACGCGGTGCCGGGCAGCAGGACCGTGCCGTCCACGGCGTGGTCGGCCAGCCACGGGGTGGCGGCGAGCGAGAGCCTGCCGGTCAGCAGGTGCCCGTCGCCGGCGGCCAGCGGGACGGCCGCGCCGAGCAGCGGGTGACGGGCCGCGTCCAGGCCGGTGGCGGACACGTCGGTGCCGCCGGCCGTACCGTCGAGCCAGTAGCGCTGCCGCTCGAAGGGGTAGGTCGGCAGCTCGGCGAGGGGTCCGTCGCCCAAGGCGGCGGGCCAGTCGACCGGGGCGCCGAGGACGTGGGCCTGGGCCAGCGCGGTGAGCAGGCGGGCGCGCCCGCCGTCGCCGCGCCGCAGCGTGCCGGTGGCGCCGCCGGGGCGGCCCGCGGCGGTCAGCGTGTCCTGGACGTGCCCGGTCAGCACCGGGTGCGGGCTGGTCTCGACGAACAGCGGCGTCCCCGCGAACGACTCCACGGCCTCCTGGAAACGGACGGGGTTGCGCAGGCTCGTGTACCAGTATTCGGCGGTCAGCTCGGCGTGCTCGACCGGGCCGCCCGCGTAGGAGGAGCAGAAGGCGACCTCGCCGGCGCGCGGCCTGATGCCGTCCAGCGCGGACAGGATCTCCTCGCGCAGCGCCTCGATGTGCGGGGTGTGCGCGGCGTAGCCGATCGCGACCCGCCGGGCGTTCAGGCTCTCGCCGTGCGCGGCGGTGAACTCCTCCAGCGCGTCGGCGTCCCCGCCGATCACACAGCTCTCCGGCCCACTGTGTACGGCCAGCCAAAGCCGGCCCGCCCACGGCTCGATCAGCTCGCGCCCCCGCTCGGCCGGGACCGGCAGGGCGACCATGCCGCCACGGTCCCCGAGCCGCGTCAGGGCCCGGCTGCGCAGAACCACGACCTTGGCCGCGTCCTCCAGCGACAGGGCGCCGGCCACGCAGGCGGCGATGATCTCGCCCTGCGAGTGCCCGACGACCGCCGACGGCTCGACGCCCAGCGCACGCCACACCTTCGCCAGCGCCACCATCACCGCGAACAGCACCGGCTGGATGACGTCGGAGCCCTCCAGCTTGCCCTCGGCGCGCAGCGCGTCCTCGACGGACCAGCCGGTGTGCGCTCTGAGCGCCGTGTCGCAGCGGCGCAGCTCGGTGCGGAAGACCTCGTCGGAGTCCAGCAGTTCGACGGCCATCCCGGCCCACTGCGAGCCCTGGCCGGGGAAGACGAAGACCGGCTGGACGTCCCTGTCCGCGACGCCGGTCACGAGAGCGGCGTGCGGGGCTCCTTCCGCCAGCGCGTCCAGGGCGGCGAGCAGGTCGCCGCGCTCGCGGGCGACCACGACGGCGCGGTAGGCGAACCCGGCCTTCCTGGCCAGCGCCCGTCCGGCGGCGGCCAGGTCGGACGCCCCGGCGGCGACCTCGCGCAGCCGGGTGGCCTGGGCGCGCAGCGCGCTCTCGGACCTGGCCGACAACACCCAGGCCAGAAGCTCCTGACCGGACTCCTGATCGGACTCCTGACCGGACTCCGGCGCGGGCTCCGAGGCGTACCGCTCCTGGGCATGTTCCGGCGCGGCTTCTGAGGCGCGTTCTGGCGCGGGCTCGGGGGCGATGAGCGCGGGTTCCGGGGCGGTGGGGGCCTGTTCGATGATCAGGTGGGCGTTGGTGCCGCTGATGCCGAAGCTGGAGACCGCGGCCCGCAGCGTGCGGCCCTCGGGCAGGTCGACGGGCGAGGTCAGCAGCCTGACGTTCCCGGCCGACCAGTCCACGTGCGGGCTGGGCTCGTCGGCGTGCAGGGTGCGCGGCAGCACGCGGTGCTCCAGCGCCTGCACCATCTTGATGACGCCGCCGACTCCCGCGGCGGCCTGCGTGTGGCCGAGGTTCGACTTGAGCGAGCCGAGCCACACGTCGTCGTAGACCGACATGACGGACTCGGCCTCGATCGGGTCGCCGAGCGTGGTGCCGGTGCCGTGGGCCTCCACGACGTCCACGTCGGCGGAGGTGAGGCGGGCGTCGGCCAGCGCCTGGCGCATGACCGCCTGCTGGGCCAGCCCGCTGGGCGCGGTGAGGCCGTTGCTGGCGCCGTCCTGGTTGACCGCGCCGCCCCTGATGACGGCGAGCACGGGGTGGCCGTTGCGCCGGGCGTCGGACAGGCGCTCCAGCAGGAGCATCCCGGCGCCCTCCGCCCAGCCGGTACCGTCGGCGGCGGCGGAGAAGGCCTTGCAGCGGCCGTCGCGGGCCAGCCCGCCCTGGCGGCTGAACTCCACGAACATGCCGGGCGTGGACATCACGGTCACCCCGCCGGCCAGCGCCATCGTGCACTCGCCGCGGCGCAGCGCCTGCGTGGCGAGGACGATCGAGACCAGCGACGACGAGCAGGCCGTGTCCGTGGTGAGCGCCGGGCCGCGCAGGCCGAGCGTGTACGCGATCCGGCCGGAGACCACGCTGAGCGCGGTGCCGGTGAGCAGGTGACCGTCGGCGACGCCGCCGGACAGGTGCAGCCGGGGACCGTAGTCGGGCGCCATCGCGCCCACGAACACCCCGGTCGCCGTGTCACGCAGCTCGGCCGGGTCGATTCCGGCCCGCTCGACCGCCTCCCAGCTGATCTCCAGCAGAAGCCGCTGCTGCGGGTCCATGGCGGCGGCCTCGCGCGGGCTGATGCCGAAGAAGGCGGCGTCGAAGCGGTCGGCGTCGTGCAGGAAGCCGCCGTGGCCGGTGTCGCTGGTGCCCGAACGGTCCTGACCGGTGGCGAACAGCGCCGCCATGTCCCAGCCCCGGTTCGCCGGGAACTCGGTGATCGCGTCGGTCCCCTCGCTGACCAGCTTCCACAGGTCGGCGGGCGAGGCCACGCCACCCGGATACCGGCAGCCCATCCCGACCACCACGACCGGGTCGTCGTCGAGGCGGGCACGCTCCTGGACGGTCGCCCGCGGCGCCTCCCGCGCCAGCAGCGCGCGCAGGTGGTCGATCAGCTTCTGCGGGGTCGGGTGGTCGAACAGCAGGCTCGTCGGCAGCCGCAGCCCGGTGGCCGAGCGCAGCCGGTTGCGCAGGTCCAGCGCGGTGGCGGACTCGACGCCGAGGTTCTTGAACGTCCTGGCGGGCTCGATCCCGGCGGCGTCCTCGTGCCCGAGCAGCCCGGCCAGCGTGGTCAGCACCAGCTCCCGGACATCCCCGGTGAACCCCGCGCCCTCAGCACCGTCCGCGTGGTCAGCGCCGTTCGGGTGCGCGCCGTTCGGGTGCGCGCCGTTCGGGTGCGCGCCGTTCGCGTGGTCAGCGTGCGTCCCGCCGTTGAGCGCCGCCCGCGCGGCCCTGGCGCCTTCCGCGGGTACGGCCAGCCGGTGACGGCGGCGCTGGAACGGGTAGGTCGGCAGGTCGACCAGCCGCCCGCCCCCGCAGGGGCCGGCCCAGTCGACCTCGGCTCCCCCGGCATAGGCCTCGGCCAGCGAGCGCATGACCCGCTCCGCCCCGCCGTCGTCGCGGCGCAGGGTGCCGACGGCGGCCACCTCGCGCCCCGCGGCCTCGGCGGTCTCGCTCACCCCCGACACCAGCACCGGGTGCGGGCTGCACTCCACGAACACCCCGGCGTCGTGCTCCAGAGCGACCCTGACCGCCTGCCCGAAGCGGACGGGCCGCCGCAGGCTGGCATACCAGTAGGAGGCGTCCAGCTCGGCGGTGTCGATGGGCCGGCCGGTGAGCGTGGAGACGAAGGTGGTGCACGTGGACGCGGGCCGTACCGGGGCGAGGGCGGCGAGGACCTCGTCGCGGACCTGCTCGACCTCGGCGGAGTGGGAGGCGTAGTTGACCGGGATGATTCGGCTGCGGTACTCGGGCAGCCGCGACTTCAGCTCGGCGAGCGCCTCGTGCGGGCCGGACACGACGAAGGACGTGGGCCCGTTGACGGCGGCGACGGCCAGGTGGCGGGAGATGCGCGCCATCGTGCTCTCGATCACGCCGAGGGGCGCGGCCAGCGACATCATGCCGCCCTTGCCGGCGATCCCGGCGATGGCCTTGCTGCGCAGTCCGACGACGCGGGCACCGTCCTGGGCGGACAGGGCGCCGACGGCGGTGGCGGCGGCGATCTCGCCCTGGGAGTGTCCGATGACCAGGTCGGGACGCAGGCCGTGCGACTGCCAGAGCGCGGCCAGGCCGGTCATGACGGCCCACAGCGCGGGCTGGACCACGTCCACCCGGTCGAGGCCGGGCGCGCCGGGCTTCTCGCGCAGCACGTCCATGAGGTCGTAGTCGGTGAACGGGGCGAGCGCGAGCGCGCACTCGGCGACCCGCTCGGCGAAGGCGGGCGAGCCGGACAGCAGCTCACGGGCCATGCTCGGCCACTGGGCGCCCTGGCCGGGGAAGACGAAGGCGGTGCGCCCGGCGCCGGAACCGGTGACGGCCGCGTCGTGCGGCAGGCCGCCGGCCAGCGCCCGCAGCGCCTCCCGCTTGGCGGTGCCGAGCACCACCGCGCGGTGCTCGAAGGCGGCGCGGCTGCGCACCAGGCTCCACGCCACGTCGGCCGGGTCGGCCTCGACGTCGGCGAGCTGCTCGGCCCGTTCCTTCAGCGCGCCGGGGGACCGGGCGGAGAACACCCAGGGGGCGCCGCCGTCGGGCTCCTTGTGGGCGGGCGGACGCCGGGAGCCGCCGATGCTGAGGCGCGGCGGCTCGGTGACGAGCAGGTGGCAGTTGGTGCCGCCCATGCCGAACGAGCTCACGCCCGCGACCAGGCGGCGCGCGGACCACGGGAGGGTCTCGGGGACGACGCGCAGGCGCAGCGAGTCGAAGGGGATCTCCGGGTTGGGCGTCTCGCAGTGGAGGCTGGCGGGCAGCTCGCGGTGCTTCAGGCTCAGCACGACCTTGAGCAGCCCGGCGATGCCCGCCGCGCCCTCCAGGTGGCCGATGTTGGTCTTCACCGAGCCGACGAGCAGGGGCTCGGTGGCCGGGCGGGCCTTGCCGTACACGGAACCGAGGGCGGTGGCCTCGATCGGGTCGCCGACCTTGGTCCCGGTGCCGTGGAGCTCCACGTACTGCACGGCACCGGGCGCGACCCCCGCCTGAGCGCAGGCCGACTCGATGACCTCGGCCTGCGCCCGGCCGCTGGGGACGGTCAAACCCTCGCCGCCGCCGTCGTTGTTGACCGCGCCGCCCAGGATCACCGCGTGGATGACGTCCCGGTCGGTTATGGCCGCGGCGAGGGGCTTGAGCACGACGAGTCCGCCGCCCTCGCCGCGTACGTAGCCGTTGGCCCGCGCGTCGAAGGTGTGGCAGCGGCCGTCGGGTGACAGCGCGCCGAACTCGCCGATGGCGTTGGTGGTCTCGCCCAGGAGGTTGAGGTTGACGCCGCCGGCGACGGCCAGGCCGATCTCGCCGCGGCGCAGGCTCTCGCACGCCATCTGGACGGCCACGAGCGAGGAGGACTGACCGGCGTCCAGGGTGAGGCTCGGGCCGCGCAGGCCGAGCAGGTAGGAGACCCGGTTGGCGATCATCGCCCGGTTGGCGCCGGTGTAGCCGTGCCGGCCGCCGGCTCCCAGGGACGCGAAGTCGTTGGAGATCGCGCCCAGGAACACGCCCGCCGCGCTGCCGCTCAGTTCCGCGGGCAGCACCCGCGCGTTCTCCAGGGCCTCCCAGGCCAGCTCCAGCACGAGGCGCTGGTGCGGATCCATGGCCGCGGCCTCGTTCGGGGAGATCCCGAAGAACGCGGCGTCGAAGCCCTCGACGTCCTCCAGGAATCCGCCGAAGCGGTAACCGGCGGCGTTCGGCCACCGGTCCTCGGGGGCCGGGGTGACCGCGTCCACTCCATCACGCAGCAGGTGCCAGAACCGGGCCGGGTCGGCAGCCTGAGGGAGCCTGCAGGACATGCCGACGACGGCGATCCCAGCCAGCTGATTCGACTCACCAACCATCAATGCGCCACCTCAAGCCGGGGTATTGAATATTCGCGACTATTGGCCAGTAATTAAGACCCTAATCGCGGACTTTGCTGAGGCACATGGAAGGACGCTGGCACGTAGTTACCGCAACTGTTGGCCGCCCACCTACGGTTGACGGTGTGGGCACCGCTGGGCAATGAATGGCAACATGCCCGTAGAAGCTGCACTCACATTCGGCCAGTTGTTCAGCTGGCGCGATATCGAGCGGCACCCGCACGACTGGATCCACGAGGCGAACCTGCCGGCGATGTGGGACCTGCGCGGGCTGACGCTCGGCAGGGTGACGGACGCGCTGCGCGCCCTGGTCGAGCGGCATGAGGCGCTGCGCACCACCTACCACGTGCGGGACGGCGTGCCGTACCAGAGAGTGCACGAGACGGTGGCGCTGCCGATCGAGCTCGTCGAGCGCGACGGCGGCGACCAGCAGGAGGCGGAGCGCACCGCGGCCGAGCTGATCGGGCGGCCATTCCCCATGGAGGGGAACCTCAACTGGCGCGGCCTGCTGGTCTGCGTGAAGGGCGAGCCGAAGTTCCTCGCGCTGTCGATCTCCCACCTGATCCTCGACGCCTGGTCGGTGCAGCACCTGCGGACACAGTTCCGCGCGCTGGCCGGCGACCCGGACGCCACCGCCGAACTGGGCCCCGTCCCCCGCACTCTGGCGCCGACCCAGCGCGGGCAGGAGTGGGCGGCCCGCCGGACGGGCGCCGAGCGCCACTGGCGCGGCGTGCTGGAGGACGGGCTCATGGACGAGTTGCCCACGCTGCCCGCGCGCGCCTACCGCAACCGCCTGGAGGCGACGCTCCACTCGCGGCGCATCGGCGGGCTGGCCCACGCGGCCGCCAAACGCCTCGGCGTCACCGCACCCGCCGTCGTGATGGCGCTGGTCGCGGCGGGCGTCGCCCGGCAGACCGGCGCGGACCGGGTCACGATGAGCCTGATGGCCTCCAACCGGTTCTCCGCCGGCGACCAGCGCGCCGTCGGCACGCTCAACCAGCTCGTCCCGGTCGTCCTGCCCGTCGACCAGGGCGCCACCCTCGCCGAGCACGTACGCGGGCTGCACTGGGCCGCCACCAAGGCCTACCGGCACGGCAGCTACGACATCGACCGCATGGCCGAGGTGGCCGCCGAGTACGGCAGGCCCGAGCACGGCTGCTGGTTCAACCACCTGCTGCGCTGCTGGTTCAACTACCTGCAGATCGACGACAAGGTCGCCGACCCGGCCGACGACAGCCCCGCCGAGCTGGTGTGGACACCGCTGGCCCAGCAGTACGGCCAGCCGTTCCGCGTCCGTGTGCAGGTGCAGCGCGGCAGGACCTCGCTGCTGATGCTCGCCGACCCGGACGTCGTCCCCGCCGACGGCATGCTCGACATCCTGCGCGGCGTGGGCCACGGGGTCCAGCTGGCGGTGAGCGAGCCGGAGACCGGGCTCAAGGAGCTGTGGAGCGGCAAGGAGCTCGACCCGTCCCTGTTC
Source organism: Nonomuraea sp. NPDC050547 (assembly GCF_044457345.1). Lineage (NCBI taxonomy): Bacteria > Bacillati > Actinomycetota > Actinomycetes > Streptosporangiales > Streptosporangiaceae > Nonomuraea > Nonomuraea sp. NPDC050547. Next base: position 206,730 of record NZ_JBITGW010000015.1, on the reverse strand, counting down.
CCGCGCGAGGCCGACGGACCCACGCGCTGAGCCACTTCCGGGAGATATGCCGTGGCACGGACCCTGTACCAGTGGTTCGCCGACAGCGTCGCCCGCCACGGTGACGCCGTGGCGCTGGAGGTGGCCGGCGACCGGCTCACCTACGCCGAGCTCGACGAGCTGGCCGGGCGGATCGCCGCCGGCATCGGCGGCGACGCTCCCCGGGTCGGGCTGCGCGCCGACCGCACGGTGCTGGCCTATGCCGGTTACCTGGCGATCCAGCGGCTCGGGCGCACGGTCGTGCCGCTGAACCCGGCCGCGCCGCAGGCACGCAACGAGACCATCGCGCGCGCCGCCGGCCTCGTGCTCGCCACGCCCGCGCCCGCCGGGCGGGCCGCGCCCGCGGGCGCCCAGGATCCGGACGGCCTCGCCTACATCCTGTTCACCTCGGGCTCCACCGGCGTGCCCAAGGGCGTGCCGCTGCGCCACAGCAGCGTGGACGCCTACCTGTCGTACGTGATCCCGCGCTACGAGCTGGGGCCCGGCTGCCGCGTGTCGCAGACCTTCGACCTGACCTTCGACCTGTCGGTCTTCGACATGTTCGCCACGTGGGGCAGCGGGGCGACGCTGGTCGTGCCGCTCAAGTACGACCTGCTCAAGCCGGTGACGTTCGTGACCAGGCACGAGCTGACGCACTGGTTCTCGGTCCCGTCGGTGGTCTCGGTGGCGGCGCGGCTGCGCCGGCTGGGGACCGGCACGATGCCGTCGCTGCGCTGGAGCCTGTTCTGCGGGGAGCCGCTGACACTGCAGCAGGCCGACGCCTGGCGGGCGGCCGCGCCGCACAGCGTCCTGGAGAACCTGTACGGGCCGACCGAGCTGACCATCAGCTGCACCCAGTACCGCCTGCCCGCCGAGCGGGCCGACTGGCCGGAGCCGGCCAACGGGACGGTGCCGATCGGCGTGCCGTACCCGCACGTGGAGCACACGGTCATGGACGGCGAGCTGTGCCTGAAGGGCGTGCAGCGCTTTCCCGGCTACCTCGACCCGGCCGACGACGAAGGCCGCTTCCTCGGCGAGTGGTACCGCACGGGCGACCGGGTGGCCTGGGAGGACGGGCTGCTGGTGCACCACGGGCGGCTGGACCAGCAGGTCAAGATCGCGGGGCATCGCGTGGAACTCGGCGAGATCGAGGCGGCGCTGCGCCGGCAGCCGGGCGTGAGCGAGGCCGTCGTGCTGGCCCTGCCCGGCGCTGACGGCGAGCTGGTCCTGGAGGCCGCCTGCACGGGCGCGGGCGTCGACACCGCCACCCTGCTCAGGGGCGTCGCGCAGGTCCTGCCGCGCTACATGGTGCCGCGCGCGGTGACCGTCCTGGACGAGCTGCCGCTGAACGGCAACGGGAAGGTCGACCGGCGCGCCCTAGCCGATATGTACGGCCAGCGCCTCCCATAGCGAGCCGACCGTGGCGAACGTCTCCTCGTCCAGGATGTCGTCCGGCAGCGCGACCGCGTAGCCGTTCTCGATGTCGACGAGCAGCTGCACCACGCCCATCGAGTCGAGCCCGAGCCCGGCCAGCTCGTCGCGGGCCGAGAACGCCCCGGAATCGGCGTACGGCAGGTGCGGACGCAGGAGACGCTGAAAGTCAGCAGGTATTTCCAACATATGCCACCTCGCAATAAATCTGCCTACCACTAACCGTCCCCTATTCATAAGGGGTACCGCTAGTGGCAGCTTCTCGCTATCCCCTAGCGGCCACCGCGCACCCATTGTGGTAACCCCAGAGAAACCCAATTCTGAAAGCGTGAAGACTGCGAAGCTGTGCTGGGGTCAGCGCTACATGTGGCTGCGATTCCACCAGTTACCCCCTGCTCACCGCCACGAGACGCACGTCGTGCTCAGGCTGGGCGTGCACGAGGGCATCACGCTGGCCAACTGCCGGGCCACGCTCACGTACCTGGCCCGCCGGCACGAGGCGCTGCGCACGACCTTCCACCTCGACGGCGACGGCGACCCCTATCAGAAGGTCAACCCCCCTGGACCGGTCCGGGCGATCGAGGTGAGCACCGAGCGGGACGGCACCCCCTCGCCCGCCGAGGTGGTCGAGGACCTGTCGAGCCGCCCCTTCGACCTGGAGTCCGAGTGGCCGATCCGCGCCTGCGTGATCACCACCGGCGGCGTGCCCAAGCAGATGGTCGTGGTGCTCAACCACCTGGCCGTCGACGTCTGGACGATCGGCGAGCTCAAACGCGAGCTGCGGATGCAGCGCGCCGGATTCGCCGGCCGCCGCCCGGCCGCGATCCAGCCGGTCCGGCACCAACCGGCCGACCTGGCGCGCTACGAGGCCTCGGCGGAGGCGGCCGTCACCGCCGCCCGCGCGGTCGCCCACTGGGAGAACGAGATCGCCCAGCTCCCCTACGACCTGTTCGCCGCCCGGCGCACCCGCCCGGAGGGCCCGCCGGGCCGCCACGCGACGCTCATCTCCCCCGCGCTCCTGTCCGTCTCCCGCGAACTGGCCGCCGCGCACCGGGCGTGGCCGTCCCTCATTCACCTGACCGCCTACACGGCGACCATGGCCGCCTACACCGGCAGCGACACCGTCGGGCACCTGTCGTTCGTCGGCAACCGCGACTCCCACCCCTTCGGCGACGTGCTCACCTGCATGTTCTCGCCGACGCTCGTGCGGGTGGACTGCTCGGGCGACCCCACGTTCGGCGAGCTGCTGGCGCGCGTCTCGGCCGCGTTCACGCTCGCCCAGGAGCACGCGTACCTGCCCTACGACGAGGTGGTCGAGCTGCTGTCCCGCGAGGGCTCACGCCGCGCCCATCCGGTACGGCTCGCCTCGGAGTTCAACTTCATCAAGCAGGCCTCCCGCGAGTACAAGGGCACGCGGACCGCGTTCACCTCGAACCCGGTGCCCGAGTCGTGGGCGCACACCGGCACCGACACCTACGTGCGGGTGGACGAGTGGAAGGACGCGGTGGCGGTCTCGCTGCACGCGGCCTCCACGGTCATGGACGGCGACGCGGTGGAGCGGTTCCTGCGCGGCTTCGAGGCCGTGCTGGTGGCCGCCCGCGACGACGGCCTCCGGCTCTCGGAAGCGGCCCGGCTCGCGGGCTTCACGCCTCCGGGCGGCCAGGCGCCGGAGCAGGGGAAGACCGCCGCCGGGTGCGGGGGCGCGCGGCCGTACCTCGGAACCTCGGACGCCGACCCGGCGGCCGAGCAGGATCTCGCGGAGATCGTCCGGCAGGTGAACGGCCTGCGGAAGACGGACCTCACGCGCAGCTACACGCTCGCCGGCGGCCGCGCCCTGCGGATCCCGCGCGTGCTGGCAGAACTGGGCGCCCAGGGCTGGACCGGACTCGACGTCTGCCAGCTCGCCGGTCCCATGCCGCTCCGGGCGCTGGCCCGACGGCTCGTCCCCCTTTCCACGCAAGATCGGAACAGACTCGGAGTGGTCACATCATGAGCGTTTCCAAGCACCACGAGCTGGTGGCGTCCGAGCAGGAGCTCCGTGACGTCGTCAACCGCGAACTGGCCGGCGCCGGCGCCGGCTCCGACCTGGTCATCATGGGTGGCCACTTCATGCTCTTCGAGAACGAGGAGGGCAACCTGGTCTCCGGCATCATCGAAGAGCAGGACTCCGAGGTGATGAAGCGCCGCATCGCCGGCCGCGTCGGCATCTTTCCCGGCTACACCTGGCGGCTGTCGGTGGACCTGCTGCGCGACCATCCCGAGGCCCGCCTGCTGCTGCTCATCAACGACTGGCAGTACGTCCCCCAGAACGGCCGGCCGGCAAGCGAGCTGCGCGCCGAGTACTACGAGGGCTTCAACCAGCTCCCCTCCTCCTACGAGAAGGAGCTGCGCAGCGTGGGCCTGTCCCCCGACAGCATGCTGCCCAGCAGGAAGCACCCGCTGGCCTTCCCCGAGACCTGGCTGAAGTACCGCTTCCAGAAGACCGCCGCCAAGCTCGTCAAGCAGGGCCGCCTGGAGAAGCGCTACCTGGAGGCGGGCGAGAGCAAGCCCGAGGTCTCCTTCCTCGACGACAACGGCAACTACCGCACGCTGATGAGCTGCGGCATCACCGGCTGCGCCGGCGAGATGACCGAGATGGTGGCCGAGGTCTACAACGCCGGCTACCGCACGCTGCTCGTCTACGCCCCCGGCGAGTGCCTGAACCCGGTCGAGACCGGCGTCGACATCGCCCTCAGCCTGTACGGCCTGCCCGGCATGACCGTCATCATCACCGACCCGGGCGGCAGCGGGGAGATGTCGGCCGACGAGATCTTCGGTGGACTCGTCACGGTGTGCACCATCAGGAGCTGATTCCGTGAACATCATCTACCTGGACAACTGCGCCACCACGCGCGTGGACGAGGAAGTCCTCGACGCGATGCTGCCCTACCTGCGCGAGGACTTCGGCAACCCGTCCTCGCCGCACGTCCTGGGCAAGCGCGCCCGCCGCGCCGTCGACCTGGCCGCCGCGTCGGTGGGCGAACTGCTCGGCGCCGACCCGAGCACGATCGTCTTCACCTCGGGCGCTACGGAGAGCAACAACGTCGCCCTGCTCGGCCTGTTCGAGCACGACGACCGGGCGCCGGTCAACGCGGTCTTCTGCCCGACCGACCACAAGTCCTCGCTGTCGATCGGGGGCGCGCTGGCCGCCCGCGGCGTGGACACCAGGACGATGGCGGTGCGCGAGGACGGCCAGGCCGACCTGGCCGACCTGCGCGCCAAGCTCGACGCCCACACCCGGGTGGCCACCGCGGCGTGGGTCAACAGCGAGATCGGCACCATCCAGCCGATCGCCCAGATGGCCGCGCTCTGCCACGAGGCCGGCGCGCTGCTGCACGTGGACGGCGCGCAGGCGGCCGGCCGTATCCCGATCGACGTGACCGCGGAGGGCATCGACACGCTGTCGCTGTCCGCCCACAAGGTGCACGGCCCGAAGGGCGTCGGCGCGCTGTACGCGCGCCGGGAGGTGCGCCGCAGGCTGCGCCCCGTCATGTACGGCGGCGGCCAGCACGAACTGCGCAGCGGCACGATCCCCACCCATCTGGTCGTCGGCCTGGGCGCGGCCTGCCGGCTGGCCCAGCGGCGCCTGAACGACAACTGGTCGGCCATCACGCGCCTTCGCGAGGTGGCGCTGAAGGTGCTGTCGGACAGGGTGCCGGGGTTCCGCTTCAACGGCGACCCGAACATCTCGGTGCCGCACGTCCTGAACGTGGTGCTGCCGGGGGTCCGCGGGGAGAGCCTGGTGTCCGGGTTGCACCGGGTGGCTCTGTCGACCGGGTCGGCGTGCAACTCCGACTCCCAGGAGCCGTCCTACGTCCTCACCGCAATCGGCGTCACGGCCGACGACGCCAACAGCTCGGTCCGCATCTGCCTGAGCCCGCAACTGTCGGAGGAGGATCTGGTGACGGGGCTGGAGCTCGTGTGCGAACGCGCCAGGGGCCTCGCCGAGGTCGTCACCGGCGCCTCCGCCCACTACCGCTGACCCCGCCACGACCAACCCAGCCAGGGACCACCCGAAAGGGCGGCACCCCCGAAGGAGCGGCACGCGCTGGAGTGCGGGCTTGGGGTTACGACCCGGAAGGAACGGCCCGGGGGTGCCGGAACGGGAAGGGCCCGACGGCCGGTGTGGTCGTCGGGCCCGGGAAGGAGGTGAGTCAGTGGCCGTTGGGCAGGAACTTGCGGGCGGCCTGGACGCCGGCCTGGAAGCGGCTGGTGGCGTCCAGGTCCCGCATGAGCGTGGCGATGTGCCGGCGGCAACTGCGCACGGACATGCCGAGCTTGCGGGCCACCACCTCATCGGTGTACCCCTTGGCCATCAGGGCGGCGATGGACTGCTGCAGGTCGTCGGCGACGTCGGCGTACCCGGCCTCGATGCCCTCAAGCGGCGTGGCCGTCTCCCAGAGGTGGTTGAACAGGTCCAGGAAGAACTGGGCCACTCCCTGGTTGTGCACCCGCGCCACGTTCGCCTCGCCGTCGGCCACGCCGAAGAGCACGACGAGCGAACGGTCGAAGACGATCGCCGAACGCGGGATGTGGCTGACGGTGTAGACCGTGGCCCCCGCCTCGGTCAGCCGCTTCATCTTCATCCGGGTGGCGAGGTCGGCACGGTTGCGGTGCTGGCAGATGATCCGGACGGAGATGCCGCGCCCGAGCAGCGTCAGGTACGTCTGGGCGAGCTCGTCCCCGTCGATCCCGCTGGACTGCAGCACCAGGACCTCGTCGCGGCAGGCGTCACCGGCCATCTTCAGGAAGCCGCGCACCTCCATGCTGCCCACCAGGTAGTCGATCGAGCCGCCGGGCGTGGCGCCGTCGCCGGCGTAGTCCTGGCGGAAGATGTCGATCCGCTCCCTGATCTGGTCGATCAGCTCCCGCCGCTGGTAGATCTCCCGCTCCACGTAGGACACGAGAGAGGCGGCGGCCACCTCGGGATCGACGGGCAGGAACCGCTGGCCCCTCCCGTCGCCGGGCCGCAGCAGGCGGCTGCCGACGAGCTGGTCCACCGCCTCCCGCATCTCATGGATGCCGATGCCCAGGTCGGCCGCGGCCACCTCGACGGCCTCGATCGCCCCCTTACGCGCCGCATATCGGTATACCGCCGACACGTGGTCCCCCTCGACCGGCGCCCGTCCCGTGAAGAACGCACTCGTCGTCATGATCTACCTCCCCTGTTCTGCGAACTGCTCGGCCACCGAGATCACGTACTGGCCGTACGCGGACTTCTCCAGTGCGACGCCGAGCCGGTGGCAGGCCTCGGCGTCGATGTATCCCATGCGCAGGGCGATCTCCTCGAGACAGGCGATCCGCACTCCCTGGCGCTGTTCCAGAAGCTGCACGTACTGCCCGGCCTGGAGCAGGGACTCGGGCGTCCCGGCGTCCAGCCAGGCGAAGCCGCGACCGAGGTCGACCATCGTGGCCTTGCCGCGTCGCAGGTAGTCGCGGTTGACGTCGGTGATCTCCAGCTCGCCGCGCGCGGACGGGGCGAGGTTCTTGGCGATGTCGACCACGTCGTTGTCGTAGAGGTACAGGCCCACGACCGCGCGATTGGACTTGGGTACGGCCGGCTTCTCCTCCAGGGAGAGCAGGCGGCCGTCGGGGGCGGTCTCGGCGATGCCGTACCGCTGGGGGTCGCTGACCGGGTAGCCGAACAGCACGCAGCCGTCCACGTCCCGGCACTCCTGGCGCAGCACGCCCTGGAAGTCGTAGCCGTGGAAGACGTTGTCGCCCAGGATCAGGGCCACGCTGTCGTCGCCGATGTGCTCGGCGCCGAGCACGAACGCCTCGGCGATGCCGTTGGGCTCGGGCTGTTCGGTGTAGTCGAGGCGCAGGCCGAGCTGGGAGCCGTCGCCCAGCAGCCGGCGGATCTGCGGCAGGTCCTCCGGAGTGGAGATGACCAGGATCTCCCGGATGCCGGCCAGCATGAGCACCGACAGCGGGAAGTAGACGAGCGGCTTGTCGTTGACCGGGAGGAGTTGTTTGGAGACGGCCAGCGTGGTCGGCAGCAGCCTCGTGCCGCGCCCGCCGGCGAGGAGAATCCCCTTCATCGTGGTCCGCCTTTCGCTCGGTACCACTGGACGGTCGCGGCCAGCCCTTCGGCGAAGGGCACCTCGGGCCGGTAGCCCAGACCGCGGATCTTGGAGTCGTCGAGCGAGTAGCGCCGGTCGTGGCCGGGCCGGTCGGCGACGTGGTCGATCATGTCGGGGCCCGCGCCGCAGGCCCGCAGGAGCAGGTGGGTGAGCTCGTGGTTGGTCAGCTCGGTGCCGCCGCCGATGTTGTAGACCTCGCCGGGCGCGCCGTTCTCGGCGACAAGGAGGATGCCTCTGCAGTGGTCGTCCACGTGGACCCAGTCGCGTACGTTGCGGCCGTCGCCGTACAGGGGGACCTTCTTGCCGGCCAGGAGGTTGGTGACGAACAGCGGGATGAGCTTCTCGGGGTACTGGCGTGGGCCGTAGTTGTTGCCGCAGCGGGTGATGCGCACGTCCAGGCCGTGGGTGTGGTGGTAGGCCAGGGCCATGAGGTCGGCGGCGGCCTTGGCGGCGGCGTAGGGCGAGTTGGGCTTCAGGGGGCAGGTCTCGTCCCAGGAGCCGGTGTCGATGGAGCCGTACACCTCGTCCGTAGATATCTGGATAAATCGCCCTACTCCGGCGTCCAGTGCGGCCCGCAGCAACGCCTCGGTGCCTGCCACGTTGGTCCGGACGAACTCCGCCGCGCCCGCGATCGAGCGGTCCACGTGGGTCTCGGCGGCGAAGTTCACCACCATGTCGTGGCCCGGGACCAGCTCGGCCAGCAGCCCGGTGTCGCACACGTCGCCCTTGACGAAGCGCACCCTCGGGCCGGCCGGCACGTTGGCCGGATCACCGGCGTAGGTGAGCTTGTCCAGCACGGTGACCCGCCCGGCCGGACGGCCGAGCAGGTGCCTGACATAGGCGGAACCGATGAAGCCGGCCGCGCCGGTGACGAGGGTGCGCATGGCGATCAGGTCCCCGCTCTCGTACGCCGGCTGAAGAGAATGAGCGCGGCGCCCAGCAGCAGCGCGGCCATCGCGGCCAGCACCGCCAGCTCGGGGAGCACCGCGAGCAGGCCGGTGCCCGGCCGCGACAGCGCGAGCAGCGCGTCCATGCCCCACGCGTGCGGGAAGAAGTGGCCGATCGTGTTGAGCGTCTCGCCCGCCGCCTCGCGTGGCCACAGGCAGCCGCCCAGCATGCCGAGCACGACGCCGAGCGACGGGCCGATCGCCGGGGCCTGGTCGGGGTTGTTCAGCAGCGTGCCGACCAGGATCGCCGCCGCCGTCGCCACCAGCGCGAACACGCCCACCACCGCGGCCACGCCCAGCGGGTCGCCCCACCGCACGCCGAAGGCCAGCGAGCTGACCACCACGATGAGCGCGGCCTGCGCGATCGCGACCGCGAAGCGGCTCAGCGCCTCGCCCATGAGTACGGCTCCGCGCTTCACCGGGGCGGTCAGCGCCCGCTGGAGCATGCCGAGCCGGCGGCTCTCGACCATGGCGGCGGCCACGGCCATGGAGTTGATGAACGTGAACAGGAGCAGGTTGGCGGGGGCGGTGTAGGCGAAGCCGCGGGGTTCGCCGCCGGGCGACTCGGTGTCGACGACGGTGACGCGGCCGGTCTGCGCCTGCGCCTGCCGTACCAGGAGGGCGGCTTGGTGGGGTGTGGAGCCCGCGCGCTCGGCGGCGGCCGAGGCGGCGAGGACGCCCGAGACGCGGCCGACGGCGACCTCGACGGCGGCGCGCGCGGCCACGCCGCTGCCGTTGTTCTCGGTCGCGACGAGGTCGAGGCGGGACGAACCGGGGGTGACCACCAGACCGGCGGCCAGCGAGCCCTCGCGCACGCCCGACTCCAGCTCGGACTTGGCGGCCACCGGCGTGATCTCCAGGTCGGGGTGGCGGCGGAGCTCGGCCAGCACCGCGGCGGTGACGGGGTCGCCGCCGGGCGCGACGACGCCGACGGACAGCCGCTCGCCCACGGTGCCGCCGCCCAGCGCCATGCCGACGAAGATGATCGAGACGAACGGCATGACCGCCATGAAGAACAGGCCGGTCCTGTCGCGGGTGTGGCGGCGCAGGTTGGCCAGCACGAGCGCCAGCACGGGACGGGGCCTCATCCGAGCAGTCCCTTCTTGAGTCCTGCGGCGGCCAGGCCGCCCGCGGTCAGCGCGATCGCGCACAGGACGCCGATCGGCAGCGCCACGCTGGCCAGTCCGTCACCGGAGCCGGCCAGGCCGACCAGCGCCTGCGAGGTCCAGCCGTTGGGCGTGAACAGGGCCACGACCTGCAGGGCGTCGGGCAGGTTGGGGATCGGCACCAGGCTGCCGCCGAAGAACGCGGCCACGAACGAGACCGCCATGATCACGCCGTCGGCCTGCGCGTCGGTCTTGACCCGGCTGGCGACCAGCATGGTGATCGCGGCGGCGGCCAGCACGTGCGCGCACAGGACCGCGAAGACGGCCACCGGGTCGCCCCACGTGGTGCCGAAGATCAGTGTCGAGGAGGCCCAGGTCACGCAGACGCCGAAGAGCGCGAGCGCGAAGCCCACGATCGCCTTGCCGGCGACCGGCACCCAGGGGGCCAGCGGTCCGGCGCGCATCCGGTTGAGCGTGCCCAGCTTGCGCTCGGTGAGCAGGCTGCGGAAGGAGGCGCCCACCACGAAGAAGGCGAACAGCGCCGCCATGCCGGAGCCGTAGTAGACGGAAAGGTCCACCTTGCCCCCGGCGAGAGGGTCGCTCACCACGCTCAGCGGTTGCGCCGGGCCCGCGGCGAACCGCTCCGTCAGCGCCCTGGACTCCACCATCACCGCGATCCGCTCCACCAGCGACCTGGCCACCACTCCGGCCAGCGGCGACTCGGGCGTGGTGAGCACGGAGACCTGTCCCGCGCCGCCCGCGCCGACCGTGCGGCTGAAGTCGCGGCCGAACACGATCGCCGCGCCGACGCCGCCGTTGTCCACGGCCCGCCGCGCCGCCTGCTCGCTCGGCAGGTCGCGCAGCGTGAGCACGCCCTTGAACTGCTCCGCCGCGGCGATCTCCCGCCGGACGTCGGCGGGCAGCCGGCCGCGGTCGAGGTCCACGACGCCGACGGTCGCGCGCAGCGGCGGGTCGTCGCCGCCGAGCGCCAGCCCGAACAACGTGGCCAGCGCCACCGGCACGATGACCGCGATGATCAGCGCGGTGCCGTCCCGCAGCCGCGTACGCAGCTCCAGGGCGCTCACTGTCAGCAGGGGTCGCATCATCCTCAGTCCCTGAGCGTGCTGCCGGTCAGGTGGAGGAAGGTCGCCTCCAGGTCGGGTTCGATGACCTCGGTGGCGGTGACGGTGGCGTAGCCCTCCACGGCGGTGATGAGCGCCGGAAGCAGGTACCTGCCGCCCTCGGCCAGCAGGCGCACCGAGCCGTCGCCGGTCCTGGCCGCCTCCAGCACGCCCTCGACGGTACGGAGCTTCGCGAACGCGGCGTCCACGTCGCCGTCGAGCACCAGCTCGATCTTGTCGGCGCTGCCGACCATGGCCACGAGCTCCTGCCGGGTGCCTTCGGCGACGATCTGGCCGTGGTCGATGATGGCCACGCGGTCGCAGACCCGCTCGACCTCCTCCATGTAGTGGGAGGTGTAGAGCAGCGCCATGCCCTCGGCGACCAGGTGCTCGACGCCGTCCAGGATGGCCTTGCGGCTCTGCGGGTCGACGCCGACGGTGGGCTCGTCGAGTATGAGGATCTCGGGGCGGTGCAGGAGGGCGGCGCCGATGTTGATGCGCCGCTTCATCCCGCCGGAGTAGGTGTCGAGCTTGCCGTCGGCGCGGTCGGTGAGGCCGACCAGTTCCAGTACTTCGTTCACGCGGCCGGCCAGCCGCCTGCGCGGCAGGCCGAACAGGCGGCCGAAGAAGCGCAGGTTCTCCCGGCCGGTCAGCTCGGGGTAGAGGGCGATCTCCTGCGGCACGTAGCCGATCTTGGCCTTGGCCCGCAGCGGCTCGGCGCCGAGGTCCACGCCGCCGACCGTGACGCTCCCGGAGTCGGGACGCAGCAGGCCGACCAGCATGGAGATGGTCGTGGTCTTGCCCGCGCCGTTCGGGCCGAGCAGCCCGTACGCCTGACCGGGCGCGATGGAGAAGCCGACGTCCCGTACGGCGACGACGTCACCGTAGCGCTTGCTCAGGCCGTGGCAGGACAGGGTCGCGCTCACGGGTTCCACCCCTTAGCGTCCACGGGCTCGCCCTTGTCGGCGCGGTTGCCCCAGATGGTCTGCCGGTCGAGATCGCAGCCGAGCTGGTAGTCGAGCGGGCTGTTGCCGGTGACGCGGTTCCACAGGATGTGGTTGTCCAAGGCGTCGTCGCCGCCCCAGTCCTTGGAGGAGCCGACGGTGAAGGCGGCGCCCATGACCGACTCCCCGCTCGGGTGGTTGCCGTGGACGCGGTTGTCCACCACGCTCACCCGGTGGGTGCCGATCAGCGCCAGGCCCACGCCGGAGATCGGCGGCCCGGCCGCGCCGAGCCCGTCGGGCTGGATGCCGGCCGCCAGGTTGTTGCCGAACAGCTCGTTGCCCGCCACCAGGCAGTCACGGACGCCGCCCTCGGGCTCGCCCTCGTAGATCTGGTTGAGGAGCATGATGCCGATCGCGTTCTCGTGGCAGGAGTTGCGCAGCACCCGCGTGCGCGAGGAGTTGTCGACGAAGATGCCGAACGCGTTGCGGACGACCTCGTTGCCGGTGACCTCGCCGCCGGCGTCCGGGCAGAAGCTCAGCGCGATGCCGCCGTACTGGGTGCCGTAGGCGCGGCACGCCACGACCTCGCACCCGCTCGACTCGCGCAGGTAGACGCCCCACACGGCGTTGTCTGCTGCCTCCACCTCGCGCACCGCGACGCCGGCGACCGTGTGGGCGTAGACGCCCGCGCCGGTGAAGCCGCGCACGGTCAGGCCGGAGATCTTCACGCGGGCGACGCCGTTGGCGCTGATGCCGCTCAGCACGCTCGCGTCGGCGTCGTGCAGCTTGGGGATGTCCGGCAGCACGTCGCCGCCCGGGACCAGGACCGTCCTGCCCATGCCGGCGCCGCGCAGCGTGACGTCGTCGTGCCTGATCCAGACGGTCTCCGCGTAGACGCCTTCCTCAAGGAGGATCTCGGCGCCGGGGCCCGACTCGTCGAGCGCGCGCTGGATGGACTCGCCCGGCTTGACCACGTGCATCAGTGGGTTCCCTTCCGACGGACGTAAACGATCGCGAGGGAGACGAACAGGCCGGAGCCGTGACCCCAGCGGGCGGCGCCGGTGACGCGGCCGGCGTGCGGCGGGAGCCGTACGAGGGCGGCCTTCTCGCTGGCGCCACTGACGGTGAAGACCGCGCGTCCGGGCAGGTCGAGACCGGTGGAGGCGATCAGCTCCGCGGCGGCCTCGTCGAGCAGGCGGCCGGCCCAGCCGGCCGGCCGTTCGCCGGTCTCCTGGAAGTCGTGCCAGCTGAAGCCCGGCGGACGCCCGCCGACGGCCTTGATGAAGCTCTCCTTGACCGAGAAGGTCGGCCCGCCGCCGCCCATGACGCGGTCGAACGTCTCGCCACCGCGCCGGGCGGCCGTGGCGAGCCGGTCGGCGGCGACGATGTCGACCCCAAGGAGGACGGCGGGCACGCTCATGCCAGCGCCCCCGCGCAACGCCCGGCGAAGCCTTCCAGCGCCGCGGTGTACTCGTCGCCGCGCTCGATCATCGGGATGTGGCCGCTGTCCTCGACGACCACGATCTCGACCGGGTAGCCGGCCAGTACGTCCAGCCACGGGTCGACCGGCGTCATGCGGTCGTGGCGGCCCCAGATGTAGATCGACGGGCAGGCCACCCGGTCGAGGGCGGGTTTGACCTGGTAGGTGCGGGTGGCCTTGAGGCTGCGGGCCATGCTGACCATCGACTCGGGCCGGCGCAGCATCTCCCCGACCTCGTCCTTGCGCTCGTCGGAGAAGGCGCGCGAGCGGTCGTGGAAGAGCGCGGCCAGCATACGGTCGCCGAACTCCTGGCCGAAGGGCTGCACGCTGCCGCGCCGGTCGAAGCTGAGGCCGACGTCCGGGTCCGGGGTCAGGCCGGGGGCGCCGCTGACCACGATGCCGCGTACCCGCTCGGGGTAGCGTCCGGCCAGGTCGATGGCGACCAGCCCGCCGAGCGAGTTGGCGCAGACGATCACCTCGCCGGCGCCCGCCTCGTCACAGGCCGCCAGGAAGGAGTCGCCGAGCCGCTCGATCGAGCCCGCCACCCGGCGGTCCAGCGCGCAGATGGCCTCGTGGGTACGCAGCACCGGCCAGCCCTGCTCTTCCAGGCGGCGGTAGGGGTGCTCCCAGATCCAGCCGCCGGCGAACAAAGCGGACATGAAGACGACGGCCGGCCTGGACCCGCCGTCCAGCCGGTGCTCGGTCGTGAAGTCGGTCATCGGGGCTCCGTTCACAGGTGTGGTTCACAGCAGGGAGGCGTCGTCGGGGATCCATCCGCAGCCGCAGGCCGTACCGGCACCGACCGGGACGACCGACTCGCAGCTCGGGCAGCGTGCGTACTCCCGCGACTTGGCGGGAACCCAGATGCTCGTGTGGACGCGGGTGCACAGCCCGCTCTTGAAGAAGCGGCGCATGGCCCGCTGGTGGGGCCTGGCGTGCACGGCGCGTACCGATTCCGGCCGGTCGAAGGCGCTCAGGGTGTACTTGCGGTTGCCGACGTCGACGGTGGTCACGCCGAGGAACCCGCGCGAGGCGCGCAGCGACTTGACGATCTCGACGCTGAGCAGGTCCACGTCGGCCGCCTCCGCGGCGTCGCGGATCTCCAGCCAGGTCAGGGAGAAGGCGCCGGGCCGATCGGTACGCCCGCTCGCCGTCCTTGCGCTCACCCCGAACTCGCGCACGTCATCGGCCTCCGGCACGAACCGCGCCGAGTAGCCGAGCGTCTCGGCCAGCGCCAGCCGGTCGAAGATCCGTCGTACCTGCCCGTCGGCCGTCACCAGGTCGGTGCCGGACACGCGGGCGGCGCCGCCGGTCGCGGGCATGCCCAGGTAGGCGGCGCGGTGGTCGGCGGTGAGCGTCCAGGAGACGGTCACGGCGTCCGCGTCGCCGGTCATCCGCCCGACCTCGAAGCGCAGGCCCTTGAAGCTCTCCATCAGAGCGGCGGCGTGCGCGGCCAGCTCCTCGCCGCTCAGCGGCCCGCCGGAGTCGGGGTCCTCGTAGCGGGTGACGCGACCGGCCACCATGGCCGCGTCCTCGCGCCGCCACGCGTCCAAGTGCTCCTCGGCGATCTTCCTGGCGTCCATGTCAGTCGTCCTCCGGAAGCCGCGCGGCCGCGACCGCGACCGCGAGCGCGTGGCCGTCGGTGTGGCTGAGCGAGATGCGGATCCGCTCCCCCGACCTCGCCCGCGCGGTCAGCTCCCCGCTCAGCTGTACGGCCGGCGGATGCCCGTCCAGGCAGGCCGCCGACTGCTCGCACGCGGGCGTGGGCCGGGGCAGCACCTCGACCGAGCCCAGAAGCTCGGCGGTCGGCGGCAGGTCCAGCAGCCGCAGGACCGCGTACTTGCCGGCGAGGCGCCCGGCCCAGTGCTGCAGCGTCCGGCCGGCTCCCGACCTGACCCGTTCCGCCGGGGTGTAGACGGCTTCCAGCGCCATCGCCCCGACCAGGTCCTGCGGCCTGGTGAAGCCGCCGAATCGGACGAGCGCGCTGCCCCACCGGTTCACGCCGCCACCTCCCTGGCCAGCCGGCGCAGCGTGCTGGGCTCGGCCATGCTGAGGCAGCGGGCGCCGGAGCGGCGCGAGAGCCCGGCCAGCACCTTGCTGTCGCCGACCTCGACGCTCGGGCCGAGCGCGTCGACCACGGCCACGGTGCGCGTCCACAGGACCCGCCCGGTGAGCTGACCGACCAGCGCCCGCCTGATGACGTCCAGGTCGGTGGTGGGTTCCGCGGTGACGTTGGGCACCACCGGCACGGACGGCGGGCGCATCGCGGCCACCTCGACCGCGGCGCTCCACTCGGGCACGGCCGGGTCCATGAGCGGCGAGTGGAAGGCGTTGCCCACCGCCAGCTCCACAATCTTGCTGGCCGAGGTGGCCAGCTTGGCCAGGCGGTCGAGCGCGCCCATGGCGCCGGAGACCACCACGTGGCCGGGCGCGTTCTCCAGCCCGACGACGAGCGGCTCGTCCGGTCCGGCCGCCCACCCGACCATCTCCTCGACCTGCTCGACCTCAAGGCCCATCACCGCCTGCATGCCGCCGATGACGTTCACCCGCGACATCAGCCGGGCCCGCAGCTCCACGAGCCGGGCGGTCTCGGCCAGGTCCAGGACGCCGGCGGCGTAGAGCGCGCTCAGCTCGCCGACGCTGTGCCCGGCGACCACGTGCGGCTGGAATCCCTCGTCCTCCAGTACGGCGTGCGTGGCCAGGTTGCAGGCGGTGACGGCGATCTGGGCGTGCTCGGTGGAGACCAGCCGGTCCAGCGGCCCGCGCGTGCAGATGGGCGAGATCGGCCGGGACAGCCGCTCGTCGAACTCGTCGAGCACTCTCCTGGCCACCGGGTTGCGCCGCAGCCACGCGCCCATGCCGACGCGGACCGTGCCCTGCCCGGGGAAGAGGTAGCCGACCATGATCTGCTCCTTAGAGGCGGCGCCGGGGCCGCCGCTCCGGCTCTGCGGGCTGCTCCGTGCCGAGGAAGCCCAGCAGGAGTTTGCTGACCGTTTCTGGGGCGTCGAGCGGGATGTAGTGGCCGGCGTCCTCGACGCGCTCGTAGCGCCAGGGGCCCTTGACGAACTTGCCGGAGTTGGCCATGCCCTCCTCCAGCAGCGCCTTGTCCTCCGTCGACCAGATGCCGAGCGTCGGGGCGTAGATGGGCGGGAAGGGCCGCTGGTGACGCAGTTCGGCCTCAGGCGAGCGGTTGGCGCGGTACCAGTTCAGGCCCGCGGTCAGCGCGCCCGGCCTGGCCATGTCGCGCAGGTGCCGGTCGTAGTCGCCCTCGCGGCCCATGATCTCTTTCCACAGCCGCCAGCCGTTGCGCTTGAGCAGTTCCTCGGCGGCCGGCGACTGGTAGAAGAGCATGTACCAGGAGGCCGCGCGCTGCTCCAGGGTCGGGTAGGAGAAGACGCCCGGGTGCCCGACCGACAGCACCGCCAGGTGGTCGATGCGGCGCGGCATCAGGAACGCGTACATCCAGGCGATCGCGGCGCCCCAGTCGTGGCCGACCACGTGCGGCCGCTTGATGCCGAGCTGGATCGTCATGGCGACGATGTCGTTGACGATCGTCTGCATCGTGTAGGCCTCGATCTCCTGCGGCTTGCTGGAGTCCCCGAAGCCCCGCAGATCCGGCGCGATCACCCGGAAGCCGCCCTCGACGAGCGCGGGGATCTGGTGCCGCCACAGGTAGGAGGAGTCGGGGAAGCCGTGCAGCAGGATGACGGTCTCGCCCTCCCCCTCGTCCACGTAGGCGATGTCCACGTCGTTGACGTGGATGAGCTTCTTCTCGGTCATGCGGACTCCCTGAACAACCGCTCGGCGAAGAACTCGCTGAAACCGAACTCGGGCACTTCCTCGGGGGCGACCATGTTGAGCAACCCGGTCACCTGCGCGGCGAAGTTCTTCGCCATCAGCTTGCGGACCCTGCGCCGCCGCTCGACGGCGGCCGGACCGAACTCCACGTGCAGCCGGCTGATGATCTGGGCGCCGAAGTCCAGCCGCGACAGCCGGAACTCGCGCTCCTTCACGTACGGCTCGAAGACCGGCGGCGACCAGTCGTCGGAGTCCAGGAGGATCTCGCACACGGTCCTGGAGTCCCGCATGGCACACGACAGTCCGGTGCCGAGCACGGTGTCGGCGTTGCCCGCCTCGTCGCCGATGAGCACGACGCCCTCGGTCAGCGGCGGGCCCTCCGGCACGCTGGAGACCGACGGCCACACCGACAGCGGGCCCGCCTGACGCGACTCCACGACGGCACGGCCACGGTCGGGCAGGCACTCCAGCTCGAAGGCCTTGAGGAAACGGTCCATGGCTCCGGGGCCCCGGTACTTGCGGCTGTCCTTGGTGCCGAAGTTGAGGTAGAGGCGGGCGCGGCCGTACCCCTGAGGGAAGACCATGAACATGACGTCGCCCTCGGTGCCCATCGCCTGGACGTCGGCGGGCCAGTCGTCGAGGCCCTCGACCATCACCCCGCCGCCCCAGTGGTGCATGTGGTTGCTCATGGTGATGCCGACCTGGCGGCCGACGGTGCAGCCGCGGCCGGTGGCGCCGAGCACGATCCTGGGCCGGATCTCCTCGCGGCGGCCCTCGGAGTTCAGGTAGGTGACCGACGGGCGGGGGCCGGCGGTCACCTCGATCTTGCCCGCGTCCATGATCAGCGTGGCGCCGCTGTCGGCGGCCTGGGCCGCCATGAGCTCGCAGACCTGGTGGTGCGGGAACGAGTACGGCCCGCCGATCCCCGGGATGAACCGGGTCATGTCCACGGCCTCGACCTCATGCGGGTCGACCGCCTCGTCCCAGGTCATCCACTCGCGGATCTCCCAGGCGCCGCCCGCCCCGAAGCAGTCGTAGACGCCCAGGCGCTGGGCCTCCCTGATGCCCCACGGGGCCAGCCACTCGCCGCGGACCAGGTCGTTGTAGCTCTCCTGCTTCTCCAGCAACACGACGGAGAGCCCTCCGGCGGCCAGCTTGCACGCCGCCGACGCTCCCGCGATGCCACCGCCGACGATGACGACGTCGGTCATGACTCCCACCTCTCCCAAAACGTGCGTTCCTTGGCGCTGACGCGATCGGCCGGGCGGAAGTCGGTGCCCACCGTGTAGGCGACCGGGATCATGCACACCTGCGTGACGCCGGACGGGATGCCGAGCAGCTCGCCGACCGGCCCTTCGTGGGCCACGTGCAGGCAGGTGATCGTGCTGCCGAGCCCTCTGCTGCGCAGCGCGAGCTGGAAGGACCAGATGGCGGGGAAGATCGACCCGTAGAAGATGCTGGCCCGCATGGAGCCGTGGGTGGAGCGGTGGCCGGGGTCGTCGTCCTCTTTGGTCGCCATCCGCCGGCGCCACGCCTCGTCGATGGCCGAGATGTCCGGCGGCCGCCCCAGCACGCAGGGGATGACCAGGACCGGTACCCGGGCGATCGCCTCGGCCAGCGCCTGCGCCGATTCGTAGTTCTTGCGCGCCTGCCGGTCGGTACGCCGCCGGCCGGCGTTGGTCCACATGTCCATGCGGTGGAACTGCCACGACAACGAGGTCAGCTCGGCGATGCGGTTCTTGACGCCGTCGTCGGTGACCACCATCCACCGCCAGTTCTGGTGGTTGTTGGCGCTGGGGGCCTGGATGGCGATCTCCAGCGCCTCCTCCACCACCTCGCGCGGCACCGGCCTGTCGAGGTCCAGGCGGCGGCGTACCGACCGGGTGGTGGTCAGCAGGCGGTCGGTCTCGGTCACGTCGAACGGAAGGCCGGCCATGATCTCCACCGGGGCGGTCATATCGCCCCCAGGAGCACGGCGCCGTGTACCGATCCCGGCGACTCCGACAACACCAGCGCCCGCGCGACCGGCGCACCGAGCTCCGGTTCGGTCACGAACCCGCCCTGCTCTTCCGGGGTGCCCGCGTGCGCCGGGGCGATTCCGTCGCGGATCGCCAGAGCGCCGAGCGCGAGGTTGAGCGCGCCCGAGGCCGCCTGGCAGTCGCCCGCCAGCCCGATGCTCGTGGTCAGCGCCGCGTGCGGCAGCGCCGTACGCACCGCCGCCGCCTCACCCGCGCCACCGGTTCCCAGCACCAGCGCGGGCTCCGTGCCACGCAGCCGCTCCAGACCGCGGGTGAGCGCGGGCTCGGCGCCGTGCAACCGGTCGATGCCTCGGGTGAGCTCGGGGTCGCCCGGCAGGTGGCTGGTGCCGAGGATCTTGGCGTACGGCGTGCCGTCCCGCCCGGCGCAGTGGTCGGCGGACTCGACCACGAAGGCCACCGCCCCCGACCCCTTCACCGGCTCGCCCGGCGGCCGGGCCGTACCGTAGGCGGCTTCGTCGGCGGCGACCACGAGCACGACCTCCGCCTTGCCCGCTCTGATCATCTCGACCGCGCAGTCCAGCGCGATCGAGGCGGAGGCGGCGCCGTTGCAGATCGTGGTGGTCGGCCCGCGCAGCCCGAGCGTCTGGCAGACCGCGCCTCCGGTGGCGTTGAGCACCACGTTGGAGAAGCTCAGCACGGCCGGCTTGTTGGGGTTGAGCGCGATGCTCTCGTCGAAGCCGCCGGTGCTCTCCGCCGATCCGGCGCCGGTCGCGAAGACCAGGCCGACGTCGTCGAGCTCCTTCCTGGGCAGTTTGAGTCCCGAGTCCTCCCAGGCCAGCCGGGAGGCGGCGATGGCCATGCGGGAGAGCTGGTTCATGTGCCGCCACAGCGAGCGCGGCGCGAACGTGCGGCCTTCGAGCGTCGGCGCCTCGCCCGTGGCCTCGCGACCGGTCAGGATGGCGGCGCTGAGCTCGGCGATGCCGGTGGCGGAGCCGATGGCGGGGCCGAGGCCGGTGATGACGGCCTCGCGGTGCGGGAACTCCTCGTACTCGCGTGGCGGCTGGGGGGTGGTCAGCACCAGCGAGACGTTGTTGCCGCCGAAGGCGTAGTTGTTGGAGACGACGGTGTCGATGGGCATGGGCCTGGCCGTGTTGGGCACGAAGTCCAGGTCGCGCGGCTCGGCGTCGTCGTCGAAGCCGATCGTGGGCGGCGCGACGCCGTGGCGCAGCGCCAGCACACTGGCCACCGCCTCGACGGCGCCGGCGGCGCCGAGCGTGTGGCCGACGTACGACTTGATGCTGCTGGTCGGGACCCGTCCGGCGCGCTCGCCGAACACGACCCGCATGACCTTGGCCTCCATCGCGTCGTTGGCGGGGGTGCCGGTGCCGTGGCCGCTGACGTAACCCACGTCGGCGGTGGTGAGGCCGGCGTCGGCCAGGGCCCGCCGGACGGCGCTGGCGCCGCCCCGGCCGGTGGGGTCGGGCGCGGTCGCGTGGTAGGCGTCGGCCGACAGCCCGTAGCCGGCGACCTCGGCCAGCGGCGTCGCGCCCCTGGCCAGGGCCAGGTCGAGCGGCTCCAGCAGAAGGAAGGCGGCGCCCTCGCCCAGGTTGAGCCCGTCGGAGTGGCTGTAGGGGCGGCAGGGTCCCGTGCTGAGGGCCTGGAGGCCGGCGAAGCCCGCGTACGTGCCGAAGAGCAGCGGGTCGACGCCGCCCGCGAGCACGACGTCGGCCTCGCCGGTGAGGATCTTGTCCTTGGCGAGGCCGACGGCGTTGCCGCCGGCCGCGCACGCCGTGGAGACGAGGATGCGGGGGCCGCCCAGGCCGAGGCGCTCGGCGACCACGTCCTGGGTGCGGTGCATGGGCTGGTAGAGCCCGGCCGCGTCGGGGGTCGCCTGGCACTTGCCGAGGATGATCCCGAACCGGTCCTGGTCGAACCCGCTCAGACCCGCCTGCTCGACCGCCTGCCTGGCGGCGATGAGCGCCAGCTGGGCGGTGCGGTCCAGGTCGGCGTCGGAGCCGGTGAGCTGACTGGTGATCCACGCGTCCGGGACCTGGCCGGCGTACCTGGCCTCGAACACCGCGTAAGCCTCGTCCTCGACCGGGGCGAGACCGCCCTGGCCAGCGAGGAGCCGCTGCCAGAACTCGGCCGGGTCGCGCCCGGCGGCGCAGATGATCCCCAGACCGGTGACGACGATGGGCCGCAGCGCCATTGCCTTCTCCTTCAGATGATCGGGATGCTCCAGCTCTTGGGCACGATGTACGGGCTGGTGAGCGTGGTGACGTCGGAACCGGCGACGGTGAACTCCAGACCGGCGGCGGCCAGGTCGGCGTCCACCCTGACCAGGCCGAGCGTGGTGCCCAGGCCGACGCTGTGCACGGCGTGCACGACCTCGCCGACGTCCTCGCCGCCCGCGTACACGCGGGTGCCGGGGGTCGGCACGCCCTCGCCGCCGACGAAGCCGACGGTGCGGCGGCCGGCGCCGGACTCGAACGCCTCGAGCACGGCGTCCTTGCCCACGAACGCGTCCTTGGTGACGTCGACCAGCCAGTTGGCGCCGATCTCGATCACGTTCGCGCCGCCGGTGACCTCGTGGCGCGGGATCGGCTGGCGTACCTCCAGCATGGCCAGCTCCAGGGCGTCCTGGCCGGCCGCCTGGGCGTGCTCCAGCGACTGGGTCCACAGCTCGCCCACGGCGGCCTTGGGCACGAGCATCTGGTAGCCGTACTCGCCGGTGAAGCCGGTGCGGGCGAAGATGATCTCGGAGTCGTTCCAGGTGGTGTCGACGACCGACTCGAACGGCAGCGCGGCCAGCTCGCCGTCGATCAGGCGGCCGACGACGCCCCAGGCGTACGGGCCCTCCAGGCCGAGGACGGTCAGGTCGTCGCGCTCGGTGATCTCGACGCCCTCGTCGTTGTGGGTGCGCAGGTGCTCCAGCAGCCGCGCGCCGGCGCCCGCCGAGCTCTCCAGCAGGATGCCGTCCTCCCGGCCGAAGGCCAGGACCTGGTCGACGACCTGCCCGGACTCGTCCAGGACCAGGCTCATCATGCAGCGCTCGGAGGTGAGGTACTCCACGTCGCGGGCCAGCACCCGCTGCGCGAAGTCGATCGCCTCGGCTCCGGTGACCTCGATCAGCAGGTGGGCGCTCAGGTCGAGGATCGCGGCGCGCTCCCTCAGCACCTTGTACTCGGCCGACAGCGCGTCGGGCGCGGCGGAGAAGCGCCGCGGCAGGGAGGCGTCGCCCACGTCGCCGTAGACGGTGTCCTCCGGATGAAGGTTCGCGAGGACGCTAGCCATTCTTCACACCTTTCGGGTCTGCGATCGTGAGGTTTCCTTCGGCGGCGATCTGGCCGTCGACCCGGGCCGAGACCTTGTACTCGGCGAAGCCCCTGCCGCCCGCGGTCCGCTCGGCGCTCAGCACGAGCTGGTCGCCGGGCACCACGGGACGGCGGAAGCGCATCGACCGGACTCCGGCCAGGTAGCTGATCTCGCTCGCGCCGGCCAGCGCGAAGACCACGCCGGCGAGCTGGGCCAGCGACTCGATGATCACGATGCCGGGCAGGACCGCCTCGTTCGGGAAGTGGCCCTGGAACCACAGCTCGGTGCCGGCCACGTTCTTGGTGGCGCTGCCCTTGACGCCCGGCTCGACCCGGGTGACCCGGTCGAGCAGGAGCATGGGCCAGCGGTGCGGGAGCACGGCCCGGATCTGGTCGTGGCCGAGGCCGGTCAGGACCGGCGGCGCCGTCGTCGCGGTCATGACGCCCGCAGCGCGGGGTTGACCTCGTCGGCCAGGCGGGAGACCGATCCGAAGACGGCCATCTCGCTGTCGTAGAGGGCAACGCCGAACTCGGCCTCGATGGCCACGTAGAGCTCCAGCACATCCAGGCTGTCGAGCTCCAGGCCGCGGCCGAACAGCGGCTGGTCGTCGGTGATCCAGTCGGGCTCGATCTCCAGGTCGAGCCGGGAGACGATCATCTTCTTGATCTGGGTGCAGGTCTGCTGGCGCTCGGCGGCCTTCGCGCGAAGCTCGTCGATGGTCATCTGTCCTCCTAGTAGTGACCGGGGTCAGCCGAGGCCGCCGCCGTGGGCGACGATCACGGAGCCGGAGATGTACGACGCCTTGTCCGAGGCGAGGAAGCTGACGATCGACGCGATCTCCTCCGGGCGGCCCATGCGGCCCAGGCGGATGCGGGACTCGTACTGCTTCCTGATGTCCGTGGGCACCTTGCGGGTCATGTCGGTGGACACGAAGCCGGGGGCGACCACGTTGGCCCTGATCCCGTGGGGCGCGGCCTCGTTCGACAGGGCCGAGGTGAAGGCGATGATCGCGCCTTTCGATGCCACGTAGTTGGTCTGGCCGGGGAAGCCTCCGTCGAGCCCGCTCGTGGAGGAGATCGTCACGATGGAGCCGCGCTTGTGGTTGCGCATCAGGCGCAGCGCCTCGCGGCAGGCCAGGAAGGTTCCGACGACGTTGACGTCGAGCGGGGTGCGGAACTGCTCCTGGCTCATCGTGATGAGGTAGCGGTCGAGGGTGAGGCCGGCGCTGGTCACGAGGACGTCGAGGCGGCCGTGGTCGGCACGGATGCCGCGGAACATCTCCCGCACGGCGTCCTCGTCGGCGACGTCCGCCTGCACGGCCTCGGCGCTGCCGCCCTCCTCCTGGATGAGCGCCACGACCTCTTTGGCGTCCCGCTCCGACCTGGCGTAGTTGACGATGACATGAGCGCCTTCTCTGGCCAGATCGAGCGCGACCGCCCGGCCGATTCCGCGTGAGGCGCCCGTCACCAGGGCCACTGAGCCTTCGGCAAAGAGCATCTTCGTTCTCCAGGAATTCGACTGCACATTATCTGGATCTTCACTCAACAAGTTACTAAAGGGCGATATCACGCCTGTATCATTCAGTTATTAGTGCATTGACTGGGGAAATTGGATATATCACCCTTGCATCATGGACGAGCTCGACGTAGAAGTTTTGGTCGTCGGCGGCGGCCCGGTCGGCCTGTCCGCCTCCATTGAGCTCTCGCGCCACGGAATATCGACGCTGCTCGTCGAGAAACACGCGGGCACCTCGATATTCCCGAAGGCCAGACTCATCACCACCAGGACGATGGAGATCTTCCGCGCCTGGGGAATCGTGGCGGACGTCGAACGCGCCGGAATGCCGCGCGAGGAGTTCCTCGCCGTGGGCGTCGGCAGCTCGCTGTCCTCCGACGACTTCATCCGCTCCGCGGCCGCGATCGAGCGCGACGCGCCGCAGAGCCCCACCTACGCCTACCTGTGCTCGCAGGACCACCTGGAGGTGATCCTGCGCCGGCTGGCGGAATCGATGCCGTCCGCCCAGGTCAGCTATGGCGCGACGATGACCGGGCTGCGCGGGGCCGGCGACGGCGTCGAGGCGGTCGTCGAAGACGGGCGGGGCCGTACGCTGGTGCGCGCCCGCTACGCCGTGGCCGCCGACGGCGCCAGGAGCGGCGTCAGGGAGCAGCTCGGCATCGAGGTCGAGGGCCCGCCCACGCTCGGCCACATGATCAGCATCATGTTCGAGGCCGACCTGAGCTTCCTGCCGTCCGAGCGCCGGGCCGCGCTGTCGTTCCTGCGCAACCCGCCGTGCGCGGTCGAGGCCGTGGACGGCGGCAGGCGCTGGATGGTGCAGACCGGCTACGAACCCGAGGAGGGCGGCAGCCCCGCCGACTTCACCCCGCAGGTCTGCCTCGACGCGGTACGCGGCGCCGTCGGCGTGCCCGGCCTGCCGGTGGACATCCTGGGCGTCATGCCCTGGCTGCAGCAGGCCAAGGTGGCGACCACCTTCCAGAAGGGCCGCGTCTTTCTCGCCGGGGACGCCGCGCACGTGGCCACGCCGCAGGGCGGGTTCGGCATGAACTGCGGCATCCAGGACGCGCACAACCTGGCCTGGAAGCTCGCCGCCGTGCTCCACGGTACGGCGGGGCCGTACCTGCTGGACACCTACACCGCGGAGCGGCGCCCGATCGCGGCCAGGACCGTGGACGAGAGCCTGAACAACGCGCTGATCACCTTCCACATGATGGAAGGGCACCTGTCGATGACCGAGGCGATCGAGCAGCAGGCGGGCCGGCGCAGCTCGGAGGGCCTGGTCCTGGGCTTCCACTACGAGTCGGCGGCCGTGGTCGCCGACGGCACGCCCGCCCCCGGACCCGAGGACCCCTACCGCACCTACGTCCCCGCCGCCCGCCCCGGCCACCGCGCCCCGCACGCCTGGCTGACCGGCGAGGACGGCAGAATCTCCACGCTCGACCTGTTCGGGCCCGGGTTCACGCTGCTGACGCCGGCCGGGAGCGGCTGGCTGCAGGCGGCGAAGGAGGCGGCCGAGTCGAGCGGTGTGGTGATCGCGGCGGTCGAGATCTCCGCCGACGGGTCCGGCGGGCTGACCTCGCCGACCTGGGCCGGGGAGTACGGCCTGGAGGAGAGCGGGGCGGTGCTGATCCGCCCCGACGGTCACGTGGGGTGGCGTTCGTGCACCGGGCAACCCTCGCAGGCGGAACTGCTGGAGGCGCTGGACACGATCCTGGCACGGTCGTGATGGGCCAGGTCACGGTGCGGCTGAGCCGCATCGTGACGGGCCGGATCAAGACGTGCGGGATCGTGACGCACAGGATCGTGACGGGCCGGATCATGGCGGGCCGGATCGTGACGCACAGGATCGTGACGGGCCGGATCGTGGCGTACGGGATCGTGACGGGCCGTCGGATCGTGGCGGGCTGCTGGGTCGAGGCGCACAGGGTCGTGGTGGGGGCGTGAGCGGGTGCGCATCTTGGCCGCGGCGAGGCGCAGCGACAGCGGGCTGCCCGAGGTCGCGGCCAGGACCCGTCCGCGGGCCGTGCCCACCAGCAGGTCGGCCAGCCGCCGGGCGTCGGTCGCGGGCAGCGGCCGGACGAACTCGCGGTGCGCCCCCTGCCTGGCCACCAGGTCGTCCAGCGGGTCCGTGCTGATCACGACGACCCGGCAGTGCGCGCCACCGGGCAGCAGCGGCACGACCTGTTCGGCGTCGGTGACGTTGTCCAGCACCACCAGCAGCCTGCGCCGCGCGGTCCAGGACCGGTACAGCGCCAGCTTCTCGTCGGCGTCGAGGGGCAGGTCGGCGGCGGGCACGCCGAGCGCGCGCAGGAACCGCTCGACCACGGTCTCCGGCTTGGCCCCCGCCATGTCGGCGAACAGCTGCCCGTCGGGGAACCAGTCGATCCGCTCGTGCGCCCACCGCAGCACCAAGGCGGTCTTGCCCATGCCCGCCGGCCCGCTGACCACGGTCGTGGCCGGTGCCGCCGCCTGGTCGTGGCTCAGGGCCGCGTCCAGGGCCGCCAACTCCCGCTCCCTGCCGACGAACGGCAGGATCTGCGGCGGCAGCTGCGACGGGACCACCTGCGCGGGCGCCGGGACGCGCGGCACCGGACGCATGAGCGCGACCTCGTCCCTGAGGATCTGGTCGTGCAGGCGGCGCAGCGCGGGTCCGGGCTCCAGGCCGATCTGCTCCAGCAGGTAGCGGCGCGTCTCCTGGTAGGTGCGCAGCGCGTCGGCCCGCCGTCCCGCGCGGTACTGGGCCAGCATCAGCTGGGCGCGCACCCGCTCGCGGAAGGGCGACTCGTTCGCCAGGGCCAGCAGGTCGGGGATCACCTGGTGGTGGCGGCCGAGCTCGATCTCCAGCTCCAGGCAGGCCTCCATGGCCTCCAGCCTCGACTCCTCCATCCTGGCGACGTCGTAGCGCAGGCCCCTGATGTCCTCGAACGGGTTGCCCCGCCACAGCGACAGCGCCTCGCGCAGCAGCTTGACCGCCGCCTCGCGCTCGCCGTCGGACGCCGTCGCGCGCGCCCGCGCCACCAGCGCGCCGAAGCGCAGCCAGTCGATGCTGTCCGGCTCGGCGCGCAGCATGTAGCCGGGGCTGGACGTCTCGATCACACCCGCCCCCAGCGTACGGCGCAGCCGCGAGACGCAGATGGCGATCTGCCGCCACGCGCTGGCCGGGGCGGAGCCCGCCCACACCGTCTCCACCAGGCGGTCCACGCTGACCACCCGGTTGGCGTTGAGCAGCAGGCTGGCCAGGATCGCCAGCTCCCTGTTCGCGCTCATGTGCAGCTCGGCGCCGTCCTTGGCGACTTTGAGCGGGCCGAGGACGCCGAACTCGAAGGGCCGGCTCATGCCGGGTACCGCTCTAACTCGTCGGCCGCTCTGGTCGTGCCGCCAGCTTCGCGGATCTCCCGTGCCATGGCGGCGGTGGCCTGCCGTACCCGGTCATCGGAGACGACCGCGAGCACGTCGGCGACCAGGCGCTCCGGCGTCAGCTCGGCGGGGTCGACGACGCGGCCGAGGCCGAGTTCGGCGACGCGGCGGGCGGGCGGGCCGTCGATGGCGGTGGCCGGGACGATGACCGTGGGGCGGCCCCAGTACAGGGCCTCCATGGCGGTGCCCATGCCGCCGTGGGTGACGGCCACGTCGGCGTGCCGCAGCACGCTCATGTGCGAGACCCAGCGGCGGACCTCGACGTTGGCGGGCAACGGCCCCAGGTCGACGGCTTCCGGCACGGTCACCACGGTGTGCCAGGGCAGGTCGCCGAAGGCCCGCACGCAGGTGCGGAACAGGTCGGGACGGCTGCTGGCCACGGTGCCGAAGGTGAGCAGCGCGATCGGGCGGCCGTCGCCGGGCGGCGTCCAGTCCGACAGGAAGTTCCGCTCGCCCAGGCAGGGCCCGACGAAGGCGAAGCGCTCGTCGAAGGTCTCCCCGGCGAACTGGAAGGAGCGCGGCAGGTTGACCAGGCTGAAGTCCTGCACCTGCCACCACAGGTCGGCCGGCGGCACGTCCACGCCGTGGTCGTGCGCGAGCGAGGCGGTCCTGGCCAGCATGTCGTCCACCCAGCCGGGCAGCGCGCCGCCGGCGCCGCCGTCGCCGTAGATGGAGGAAAGGTAGGAGAAATGTTCGTTCGACGCGAAAACCGGAATGAGTTGTACGGCCGGCCGCCCCCACTTACGCGCCAGAATCCGCCCGGCGTGCAGAACGGAGATGTCATACACCACCACGTCGGCCTTTTCAGATCCAACGCTTTCCAGCATGACCCGGCTCTCGTCGAGAAACAGCGAGATGAGCCCGAGCGGATCGTCTTCGAGCCGACGCAGATCGGCCTTGTGATAAATGGAGTCGTAGCCGATGACGGTGGCGCCCGCGGCGCGGACGACGTCGGCCATGCTTTCACCGGTGACGTAGGTGACCCGGTTTCCCCGGCGCACCAATTCGGCGACCACGGCCAAGTTCGGAATCACGTGGCCATGATCGGGCTGACACATGAAGAGGTAATGCCGTGCCATACGCACAAAGCTAGTGAGGACGGGGCATAACGTGTCACCCCTAACCCCGTGATAGGGGTACCGCCGGTACGGGGCCCGGTGATTACGTTGAGTCATGGCCACTCGTGTCTGGGACTACCTGCCGGAATACGACGTCGAACGGGACGATCTGATCGACGCCGTCGAGACCGTGTTCCAATCCGGCCAGCTCGTGCTCGGCGAGAGCGTGCGCGCCTTCGAGGCCGAGTTCGCCGCCTACCACGGCGCGCGCCACTGCACCGGAGTCGACAACGGCACCAACGCGCTCAAGCTCGGCCTCCAGGCTCTGGGGGTCGGCAGGGGCGACGAGGTGATCACCGTGTCCAACACGGCGGCGCCGACCGTCGTCGCCATCGACGGCGTGGGCGCGACCCCGGTCTTCACCGACGTGCACCGCGACACCTACCTCATGGACGTCGAGCAGGTCGAGGCGGCCATCACGCCGCGCACCCGCTGCCTGCTGCCCGTCCACCTGTACGGCCAGTGCGTCGACATGGCTCCGCTGGAGCGCCTGGCCGAGGCGTACGACCTGGTGATCCTGGAGGACTGCGCCCAGGCGCACGGCGCCAGGCACCACGGCCGTGTGGCCGGCTCGATGGGCCGGGCCGCGGCGTTCTCCTTCTACCCGACCAAGGTGCTCGGCGCCTACGGCGACGGCGGCGCGACGATCACCTCCGACGACGTCGTGGACGCCAGCCTGCGCAGGCTGCGCTACTACGGCATGGAGCAGACCTACTACGTGGTGCGGACACCGGGCCACAACTCCCGGCTGGACGAGGTGCAGGCGGAGATCCTGCGCCGGAAGCTCACCCGCCTCGACGCCTACCTCGCCGGCCGCCGCGCGGTCGCCGAACGCTACGAGCGGGCCCTGGGCGACACCGAGCTGGTGCTGCCCGCGACCGCCGAGGGCAACGAGCACGTCTACTACGTGTACGTGGTGCGCCACCCCCGGCGCGACGAGATCATCGAGGCGCTGCGCGCCTACGACATCCACCTCAACATCTCCTACCCGTGGCCGGTCCACACGATGACCGGCTTCGCCCACCTCGGCTACCGTCCCGGCAGCCTGCCGGTGACCGAGGAGCTGGCCGGGCAGATCTTCTCGCTGCCCATGTACCCGTCGCTCCCGGTCGAGGTGCAGGAGAAGGTCATCGCCGCCCTGCGCGAGGTGCTCTAGACCCCACCTCTAGATCACCACTCGGGAAGCAGTCCGAGCGCGGCCGCCTCACCCAGCGTGGGGGCGGCCGCGTCGCGTTCCGACAGGACCGGCGCCGGCTCGGCGGGCAGGCCGAGGGCGAGGTCGGTGTCGAAGACCGACAGCGTGAGCTCGTTCTCCTTGCGGTACTCCGCCGACAGCAGGTAGCACACCACCGAGTCGTCCTCCAGCGCGGCGAAGGCGTGCCCCACGCCCGGCGGGAAGTAGACGGCGCGCCCGTTGGCGAGGCTCAGCTCCGCCGCCTCCCACCGCCCGAACGTCGGCGAACCCACCCTGAGGTCCACCGCGTAGTCCAGCACCCGCCCCGCCGCGCAGTACACGTACTTGGCCGTGCCCGGCGGGATGAGCGTGTAGTGGATGCCGCGCACCACACCGCGCCGGGAGACGTTCCTGCTGGCCTGCGCGACCGGGAAGAGCGCCTTCCCGGTCGCGGCGATGAAGGCCCCCTCCTGGTACGGCGAGGCGAACGACCCGCGCTCGTCGGGGAAGACCGCAGGGGTGAACTCGAAGGCGCCGGCGACGGCGAGTTCGCGATGGCGCATCACACGACGTGGACGTCGGGGACGTACAGGATCCACCGGCCGCCGGACTCGCGGAAGCCCGTCTCCTTGGCCATGATCTCCTCGGCGTGGTTCCAGGCGAGCAGCAGCGCGTAGTCGGGGTAGGGGTCGCGGAAGGCCTCGGGCCCGAGCACGGGGATGTGCGAGCCGGGCGTGAGCCGTCCTTGCTTGGCCGGGGTGGTGTCGCTGACGAAGGTGAGCAACTCCGGGCCGATGCCGCAGTAGTTGAGCACGGTGGCGCTCTTGGCGGTGGCGCCGTAGCCGTAGATCGTGGCGCCCTGGGCGCGCAGCCCCTTCAGCAGCGCCGTGAGCCGGTCGCGGTTGCCCTCGACGGTGGCGGCGAAGCGGTCGAGCGCGGACAGCCGGGTGAGGCCGGCCTCGTCCTCCTCGGCCAGCATCGCGGCGACCGCGGGAGCGGGCGTCCTGGCTCCGGTCCTGGCGAGCGTGTAGCGCACCTCGCCGCCGTGCACGGGCAGGCGCTCGACGTCCACGAGCTCGAAGCCGTGGCGGGCGGCCATCCGGCTCACCGAGCCTGCGGAGAAGAAGTAGAAGTGCTCGTCGTAGATCTGGTCGAAGGAGGAGCGGGCCACGATGTCGGCCAGGTAGGGGTCCTCGAAGACGAAGACGCCGTCCACCTTCAGCAGCGTGTCGACGCCGCTGAGGATGGAGTCCATGTAGGGGATGTGGCACAGGGTGTTGGCCGCGTAGATCACGTCGGCGGGGCCGTCCTCCGCGCGTACGCGGGCGGCGGTCCCGGCCTCGAAGAAGTCCTTGGTCACGCGCACGCCCTTGGCGGCGGCCAGGTCGGCCACGCCGCCGGACGGCTCGACGCCGAGGTGCCTGACCCCGGCGTCGGCGACGACCTCCAGCATGGTGCCGTCGTTGCAGCCGAGCTCGACGACGAACGGGTCATCGCCGCTCAGCTCGGTGGTCAGCAGCCGCTTGGCCAGCGTGTGGAAGTGCTCGCGCATGACCGAGGAGCCGGAGGAGACGTAGGGGTAGCCCTCGTGGAACATGCGCTCCCTCGGCACCTCTTCGAGCAGCTGCACCATCGTGCAGCTCTCGCAGACGCCGACCGCGAGCCGGAAGAAGAACTCCTCGCGTGGGTCACCGGGTTCGACGAAGGCGTCGGAGATCGGCTGCCGGCCGAAGTCCGCGAACTCGCGGAGCCGGCCGGAACAGATGCGGCACGCCATACGATCCTCCTGAAGATTGCCGTCAGCGGCGGTACCTCACCCACACGTCACCGGTCTGCACGTAGCCGGTGAGCCGCACGACGACCGCGGCCTGGGTGGGCGAGACGATGGGCCTGTTGTGGACGGCGCCGAGGAGCCGGCGGGTCACCGCGTCGTCCTGCACCCACCAGTCGTAGGGGGCGACGATGACGACGTCGCCGAACCACGAGGTGATCTGCACGTCGACGGTCACCTCACGGTAGGCGCACTCGGCCCTGGTGAAGTCGACGCGCACGGTGCCGAACCTGTGTGCCTTGGTCGTGATGAGCGGCGGCACCACCCAGCGCCCGTCCTGGCGGATCTTGCCGCTGCGCGTGTGCAGCTCCAGCACGTCACCGGGGTGGGCGGCGGGCAACGGAGCGGCCACCACGGTGGCGGGAAGCAGCGCCGTGGGCGGCGGGCCGCTCTGGGGTAAGTCCTCGACGACCTCGTCCAGCTCACGGAGCGTACGCGCGCCGTAGGTGCGGTCCAGGCGCTCGTTCAGCTCTTCGAGGTCGATGCGTCCCTCGCTGACCGCGACTCTCAGCATTTCCGCAATTCTGTCGCGATCCTGGTCACTGGCTCGGATTTCCGGACGATCGGTCATGGCGTCCACCCTAAGAGCGTATGAATGGCCGGTCCCAGAGATAACCCCTATTTTCCATCACCGAAAAGCAGGGGTTGAGGTGTTATGAGGGCTCATGCGAGCTTCGGCGGTAAAGGCCTGTTGTTAGGAGACCGCCATTCTTGACGTCAGGAGCTGGTTCGAGGAAGTCGCCGAGCACACCGCGATGGCGGTGGAGCGGCTTCCTCTGGAAGAGCTGGGCGGATGGCGCCGGTGTGAGAGCACCGGGAACATCAGCCACAACAGCGGCAAGTTCTTCACCGTCCAGGGGCTCGACGTGCGCTTTCCCGGCAGCCCCGTGGACGCCTGGACCCAGCCGATCATCAACCAGCCCGAGGTGGGCATCCTCGGCATCCTCGTCAAACGCGTGAACGGCGTGCCGCATCTGCTGATGCAGGCCAAGAACGAGCCCGGCAACCACGACGGCCCCCAGGTCTCGCCCACCGTGCAGGCCACCAGGAGCAACTACACCCGCGTGCACCAGGGGCGGCCGGTGCCGTACCTGGAACACTTCCGCGAGCCGAGCGGGCGGGTGCTGGCGGACGTGCGCCAGTCGGAGCAGGGCGCCTGGTTCTACCGCAAGCGCAACAGGAACATGGTCGTGGAGACCGCAGCGGACGTCGAGGTGCTCGACGGGTTCCGGTGGCTGCCGCTGGGACGGGTCCACGAGATGCTGGCCGTGCCCGACCTGGTGAACATGGACGCGCGCACCGTACTGGCCTGCATGCCGGCGCTGGAGACGCCGCTCCCGCGCGAGGACGGCTTCCGCGCGGCGTTGATCCGCTCCCGCGACCCGCGCCAGAGCGCCGTGCACGGGATCGACGAGGTGCTGAGCTGGCTCAGCGGCATCCGCTCGACCGTCGACATCAGCACCGAGCCCATCCCGCTCAACCGGCTGCGGCAATGGCGCCGCGACGACGGGCGGATCTCGCACGACAGCGGCCGCTTCTTCGACATCATCGGCGTGCGCGTCTCCTCCAGCGGGCGCGAGGTGAGCGGCTGGACACAGCCGATGATCGAGCCGGTGGGCACCGGCGTCATCGCCTTCCTCGTGCGCCAGATCGGCGGCGTCCTGCACGCGCTGGTCCACGCGCGCGTCGAGCCCGGCTACACCGACGTGGTGGAACTGGCGCCGACCGTGCAGTGCGTGCCGGAGAACTACGACCACCTGCCGCCCGCCGCCCGCCCGCTGTTCCTGGACGAGGTGCTGGGCGCCGCGCCCGGCCGCATCCGCTTCGACACGGTGCTCTCGGAGGAGGGCGGGCGCTTCTACCACGCCAGGAACCGCTACCTGATCGTGGAGACCGGCGACGACCTGGCCCCCGGCCACCCCGACTTCCGCTGGCTGGCCATGCACCAGGTCGTGGAACTGCTGCGGCACAGCTACTACCTCAACGTCCAGGCCCGCACGCTGAGCGCCTGCCTCGACAGTCTCAGCGCAGCCGCTCGATGACCTTGCCGAAGTCCTCCATGGCCGCCTCGGTCACGGTGAAGTAGGCGAAGCCGTACCTCTCGCTGTCGCGCAGGACCTGCTCGGCGAGCTGCGCGGGCGTGCCCACCAGCAGCGTCGGGACCTCCAGGAGCTGCTCGGCCGTGAGGTCGGGCGCGTAGCGGCGCAGGCTCTCCAGGCCCGCGCGGCGCTCGCGCGTGAGCACGGTGGCCTTGGGCAACAGGTTCAGCTCGGGCTCGCGACCGCCCGCCTCGGCCCTGACGAAGGCCACGCGCTCGGCGAGCGCGTCCGCGTCCACGAGCGCGGTCCTGCCGTATTCGGCCCGGTACGGCGCGCCGGTGAAGCTGACCGTCTGGGCGCGCTGGGCGGCCAGGCGCAGGATGCGGTCGCCGTGCCCCCCGATCATCAAGGGCGGCGCCGACTCCCCCAGCGCCGCGTCGAGCTCCTTGACCAGGCTCTCCAGCCGGTCGGCGCGGGAGGACGCGGTGCCGAACGGGATGCCCGCCTTCTCGAACTCGGCCTTCACGTAGCCGGTGCCGAGGCCGAGCTCCAGCCGGTCGCCGAGGAGCTGGGCGGTGGTGGCCACGTCCCTGGCGAGCAGCGCGGGCAGGTAGAAGCTGGAGTTGAGCACGTACGTGCCGATCCTCGGGCGCGTGGTGGCCTCGGCGGCCAGCACGGCGCAGGGGAAGGGCGCCAGCAGGTTCAGGTGGTCGGGGACGGCGACGACGTCGTAGCCGAGCGCTTCCGCCCGCCGGCACTTGTCCATCCACTCGGTCCTGGAGCAGCCTTCGGTGATGAGCACCACGCCGAATCTGATCATGTCATCCCGATCCTCGCGATCGCGGTGACGATCAGGCCGTTGCGGATCAGCCACCGCCCCTGCCACCGCAGGCCTTCCGCCATGATGTGGGCCGAGAACGTGCCGCCGAACGGGTCCACGTCGATCTCGGCGTCGTAGAAGCCCAGCCACCGGTTCGTCATCGGGAACCAGGCCTTGTAGACGGACTCCTTGGCGCTGAACAGCAGCCGGTCCCAGCAGGGCCCGGGGCTGGCCGCCGCCAGCCGGCGCAGCATGTCGCGCTCGTGCGGCAGCGAGACCGCCTCGATCACGTCGTCGCCCACCGGGGCGTCGGGCTCGGCGTCGATGCCGAGCATGGCGGGCTTCCTGGTGAGCGCGGCGGCCCGGTAGCCGGTGCAGTGCGTGATGCTTCCGGCGATGCCGGGCGGCCAGGTCGGCTCGCCCCGCGGGCCGCGCAGCACGGCCACCGGCGCCATCCCCAGCTTCCCCATGGCCCGCCGGACGCAGTAGCGCGCGGTCGCGAACTCGCGTCGGCGCTTCTCCACCGCCCGCCCGATCAGTGCCTCCTCCTCGGGAAAGAGCACGGTGCCGGGAGGATCGTCGAAGGTCTCGAAGGCCTCGACCTCCGGGGGGAGGATGTCCTCGATCACCCAGCCAACTTACCCATGCGAGGCAATTCTCCAATAGGGCGGCAAAGATGATTCCGGGGCCGGTTCGCGGAATTAGGGGTCGGTCCTATAGGGGCGACGGTGTGCGAGTTAACCCGGAATTTGACCGCTTTTTGAGCGGCATTCGCTATCAAGGAGGATGCGCTATACGCGGTTGGGGCGGGCGGGACCGGCCGTGTCCCGCATGGGGCTCGGCTCCCTGGCCCTGGCCGGCGCCTACGGCCACGCCGACCAGCACGAGGCGGCCGGCCTGATCCGCCGCGCGCTCGACGCCGGTGTGACCCTCGTCGACACCGCCGACTTCTACGCCGCCGGCCAGGTCGAACGCGTGGTCGGCCGGGCCGTCGCCGGACGCGGGCACGAGGTCGTCGTCTGCACCAGGGGCGGCGCCCGCGTCCTCGGCAGGACGATCGACTTCGACGGCAGGCCCGAATACCTGGAGCGCGCCTGCGAGTCCTCGCTGAAGCGCCTGGACGTCGAGAGCGTCGGCGTCTACTTCCTGCACTGCCAGGACCCCCGCGTGCCGATCGAGGAGAGCATGGGCGCGCTGGCCGCGCTCGTGGCCGCGGGGAAGATCCGCCACATCGGCCTGTCGGGCGCGACGGCCGCGCAACTGCGCCGGGCGCACGCCGTCCATCCCGTGACGGCGCTGGCGGTGGAGTTCTCCCTGTGGGTACGGCGGGCCAACGCCGCCCTCCTGGCCGAGGCGGAACGGCTGGGCGTGGGCGTGCTCGCCGCCCGCCCGCTGGGCCGGGGCTTCCTCACCGGCCGGATCGGATCCGCCGCCGTGCTCGGACCCCACGACTGGCGTCACGGCGACGCCCGTTTCCTGCCCGAGCGCGACGTGCCCGCGCTGCGCCGCCTGGAGGCCGCGGCGGCCGAGCTCGACCTGGGCGCCGGACGGCTGGCGCTGGGCTGGCTGCTGGCCCAGGACGCGCGGGTGGTGCCGGTGCCCAGCACCCGCGACCAGGTGCACCTGGAGATGAACCTGGCCGCCACCACGGTCGCGCTGGGCCGCGAGACCCGCGACGAGCTGACCGGGATCTTCCCCGACTACTCGCCCTCGCTCCTGCTCTGAGGCGCGAGCAGCGAGGCCGCGACGGCCTTGTTGACGGCGTCGATCCGCGAGACCGCGTTGAGCTTGACGAAGATGTTGCGCATGTGGCGCTTCACGGTGGCCTCGGCCAGGCCGAGCCGGCGGGCGATCTGGGCGTTGCTGAGCGCCTGGGCGGCCAGTTGCAGGACCTCCAGCTCCTTCTCGCTCAGCCCGCCGGAGGGCGGCGCCGACTCCACGTGCGCCAGGCTGTGGCGGGAGACCGCGAGCACCACCCTGGACGGGTCCTCGTGCACGCTCTTGACCGCCGCGATCAGCTCGTGCCGGTGCACACTCTTGAGCAGGTAGCCGCGGATGCCGGCGGCCAGCAGCCGGGTGAGCAGTTGCGGCCCGTCGTACATGCTGAGGATGATGATCTGGGTCTCGGGTGAGATCCTGCGTACCTTGCCGACGGTCTCGGTGACCTCGTCGCCGGGGATCTCGACGTCGAGCAGGAGCACGTCCGGTTTCGTGGCGCCGACCATGGCGACGGCGCCCGCCGAGTCGCCGGCCTCGCCGACGATGCCGATGTCGCCGCCGGCCTCCAGGATCTCGCGCAGCCCCTCCCTGAAGAGGGCGTGGTCGTCCACGATGCCGACGGAGATCAGCGCGTTACCCGGGGTCGTGGTCATCGTGCCGCTTCTTCAGTGGGATGAACACCTCCACGAGGCACCCGCTGCCGGGGGCGCTGGAGATCGTGACCCGGCCGCCGAGCAGTTCGGTGCGCTCGCGCATGGAGCTCAGCCCGACGCCGCCCTTGCCGCGCACCACGGCCGGGTCGAAGCCCCTGCCGTTGTCCTGCACGGTGGCGACGAGCTCGTGAGGGGCGATGTCCACGCGCATGAGGATCATCGTGGGCGCGGCATGGTTGATGGCGTTGCGGGCGGCCTCCCTGACGACCAGGAAGGCCTCGTCGAGGACCCGGGCGTCGGCCCAGCCCTCGTCGCCGTTGACGTGGAGCCCGACGGAGACCGTGTCGTCCTCGACCGACTCCAGGAAACCGAGCAGCGCCTTCTCCAGGCTCTTCAGCGGCACCTGGGGGTGCAGCTCCGAGGTCATCTGGCGCAGGTTCTCCATCGTCTCCTGGATGGCCTGCTGGGCGACGCCCATCTTGGTGGAGGCGCGGGCGGCGTTGGTGACCCGGTAGACCTCGGCCAGCGCGAGCTGCTGGTGCGCGACGCTGATGCCGTGGCCGATCCGGTCGTGTAACTCCCTGGCGATCCGTCGGCGCTCGTCCTCCTGCGCCTCGTGGACCTGGTTGAGCAGGAAGCCGTGGTAGCTCTCCGACGCCTCGCGGATGCGCAGCGACAGGCTCTCCTCCATGCCGGTGGCCACCAGCGTGAATGCCTCGGCCGGCGATTCCGATTCCGCGGCGACCTGAAGGGCGAGTCGTGTCATCGCGACACGAAAGAAAAGTGAGCCTGCCTCAAGAGAAGCTTTCGGGTGTACGCCGGTGGCGGCACGGCGGCTGCCCACTTCCCACGCATGGAATTTATACAGGTTGTTAATCTGCACCTTTCCTGCACGGAGAGTAGCCGCCACATCGTCCAGGACGTAACGCGCGGTCATTAGGGCCTGTCGCTTGGCCTGCGGATCCGTGTACAGAACGTTGCCGGCGGCGAGCAGGGCGGCCTCGAATTCGACGAGGATTTCTTCCCGACATGCGTCAACGATTCGCGCCGGGTCGCCCCCAACCCCGTATGCCGCATCCAAGGATGTCCCTTCCGCCCATGGGACCGAGCACTCAACTATCTCGCAGCCCGGCCATCCTGGCAACATATAACGTCAAATGCCAGATATCAGCGCGGTAATGTGAACCAGGTGTTGTGTGGCCATGAACGCGCGGTACGGCCGGCGTTGTTCGCGGCGGCTTCCCCCGCCCAAGCGCACCCGCCCCGCGCCGGCCACGACCACCGCGACCGCCCCGGCGGCCATCGCCACGACCACCCAGGCCAGCTCGACCCCCAGCAGCACGACCACCGCGAACAACGCCACGACCAGCACAGATGCCGCCACCGACATGAACCACCTGCAGGCCCGCTCACCCCTGGTCACCACGACCGTGCGCCGCCCCGCCGCGGCGTCCCCCTCGCGGTCGGACAGATCCTTGGCCGGCACGCCGACGAGCGTCATCCAGTAGACGGAGGCGGCGGCGAACACCAGCAGCCCGATAGGGGTGGCGACGGCCCGCCCCCCTGCGGCGAGCGTGAAACCCCCCAGGTATGACAGCAGCCCGGACAGCACCAGCACCGCCACGGTGCCGCCGGAACTGCCCTTGAGCGGCACCGGCGGGCCGGAGTAGAGGTAGCCCAGCACCAGGTTGGCCCCCACGATCAGCGTCATCGGGCCCGGCAGGTCGAGCGTGACGGCCAGCGACAGCACCGCCGCCACACCCGCCACGAACAGCGCCGACCCCGGATCCAGCGCCCCTCGGGCGATCGGCCTGGCCGATCCGTTGACGCGGTCTCCCGCCACGTCGGTGACCCCGTTGAACAGGTAGATGGCGAAGATCGACAGGACCCACGCCGCGACGCCCTGCAGCACCTTGATCGGCTCTGGAGCCACCGCCGTCACCGGCAGGGCCAGCACCACTCCGGTGAGGAAGCGCATCGCGGACACGGTGAGGACGGCGGGCCTGGCCTCGGCCACGCACATCACCAGCATCGAAGGGATCGAACCTGTCGCGTTCCTTGACGCGGTTACTCCAGCCATGGCCGGATTCTTGCCCCCGGCACCCGCGAAGATAAGGGGGTGATACGAAAGTTGTAGTCCCGGATGATTCCTCGGATACCCGGACTACAACCTCCCGGGAATCCATCTTGCCCGGCCCGCGAAACCCCGGCTAGCTTCGCCTCAAGTCGACCCAACGCGACGATAGGGAATGTCATGCCGGATTTCAAGCTGCTCGGGCCTGTAGAGGTGCGCGACGAATACGCTGGAATACTGGCACTGCGTGGCCCGAAGATTCGCCAGGCCATTTCCCTGTTGGCGCTCAACGCCGGCCGTACTGTCGGGTTCGATCAGTTCATCGATGAATTGTGGCCGGCCAGGACGCCGAAAGACGCGTTGAAGACCCTGCAGACCCACATCTATTACCTGCGCAGAATGCTCGGGCCCGCGGCGGGGCCTTTGGTCGTCACCAGGCCCGCCGGCTACGTGCTGCACGCCGACGCGGACCGCGTCGACGCCCTCGTCTTCCCCCGCCTGGTGGCGCGGGCAGGGGAGCAGGCCCGCGAGGGCAGGACCGCCGCCGCCGAACGGCTGCTGGAGCGGGCGCTCGGCCTCTGGAGCGGCTACACCGCCCTGGCCGACGTACCGCTCGGCTTCGTTCTCGGCCCGCCCGCGACCGCGCTCGACCAGCAGCGGCTGCGCGCCCAGGAGACCTCCATCGACCTGCGGATCACACTCGGCAGGCACACGGAGCTGATCGAGGAAGTGCGCGCGCTCGTCGCCGCGCATCCACTGAACGAGACCTTCCACTCCCAGCTCATAACCGCGCTCACGCGCGCCGGCCGGCGCACCGACGCCCGGCGCGCCTACGAGGGGCTGCGCATTCTCCTGGACGCCGAGCTGGGCGTGAAGCCCACGTTCGACCTCCCCGCTCTGCATTGAAAAGGCCTGCGAAAGGAAAACCGATGAAGGGTGTCGAGCGTTACGCCGGATTCACGCCCATCGACCTGGTCGACCGCACATGGCCCGGCAATCGAATTCGGACCGCGCCGCGCTGGCTGTCGACGGATCTGCGCGACGGCAACCAGTCCCTCGCCAATCCGATGACCCCCGAGCGCAAGCTCATGATGTTCGAGCTTCTGGTGGATATGGGATTCACGGAGATCGAGGTCGGTTTTCCCGTGGCCAGCCGGAGCGACCACGACTTCGTGCGCATGCTCATCGAGCAGGACCGCATTCCCGACGACGTCCGCATCACCGTGCTCACCCAGGCGCGCGAGGAGCTCATCGAGCAGACGATCGACTGCCTCAAGGGCGCGAACCGCGCGATGATCCACATCTACAACGCCACCTCCCCGGTCTTCCGCGAGGTCGTCTTCGGCATGGACCGCGACGGCTGCAAGGAGATGGCCGTGCGGGCCACCCGCGTGATGATGGACGGCGCCGAACGCCTGCTGCGCGGCACCGACGTGGCCTTCCAGTACTCCCCCGAGCTGTTCAACGAGACCGAACTGGACTTCTCCCTGGAGGTCTGCGAGGCGGTCATGGACGTCTGGCAGCCCGGCGAGGGACGCGGGATCATCCTGAACTTCCCGACCACGGTCGAGCGCTCGCTGCCCAACGTCTTCGCCGACCAGATCGAGTGGCTCGGCCGCAACCTGTCCAGGCGCGAGCACGTGTGCCTGTCCGTCCACCCGCACAACGACCGCGGCACCGGCGTGGCCTCGGCCGAACTCGCCCTGCTCGCGGGGGCCGAGCGGGTCGAAGGCTGCCTGTTCGGCAACGGCGAGCGGGCCGGCAACGTCTGCCTCGTGACGCTCGGCATGAACATGTACTCCCACGGCGTCGACCCCGGGCTCGACTTCTCCGACATCAGCGCGATCCGGCGCACCGTCGAGATCTGCAACGAGGTTCCCGTCCACCCGCGCCACCCCTACGGCGGCGACCTCGTCTACACCGCCTTCTCCGGCTCACACCAGGACGCCATCAAGAAGGGCTTCGACGAGCTGGAACGGCAGGCGCTCGCGCGTGACCTGCCCGCCGGTGAGCTGCCGTGGCGGGTGCCGTACCTGCCGGTGGACCCCAAGGACGTGGGCCGCACCTACGAGGCGGTCGTGCGCGTGAACAGCCAGTCGGGCAAGGGCGGCGTCGCCTACGTAATGAGCGCGTGGCACGGCATGAACCTGCCGCGCGGCCTGCAGAGCGACCTGGCCGCGAAGGTGCAGGCGCACGCGGACACGATGGGCGGCGAGCTGTCGCCGAGCCTGATCGGCACGTTGTTCG
Source organism: Nonomuraea sp. NPDC050547 (assembly GCF_044457345.1). Classification (NCBI taxonomy): domain Bacteria; kingdom Bacillati; phylum Actinomycetota; class Actinomycetes; order Streptosporangiales; family Streptosporangiaceae; genus Nonomuraea; species Nonomuraea sp. NPDC050547. The sequence continues at coordinate 165,862 of NZ_JBITGW010000015.1, read as the reverse complement.
TGCAGGAGTACCTGTACCACGGGGACGCCTCCGAGGCGGTCGGCTGGCACACGCCCATCACCGCGTCGCTGTACGTGGACGGGGCCTTCGACCGCTGCGGCCCGCGGGCCGACACGTTCCGCACGCTCGGCGCGCTCCTCGGTCCCTGGGGCATCCAGGTGCGCGTCGTCCACCGTACGGGCCGATCCCTCGACCACGAGGAGCTCGAACCCCACCAGCGGCTGCTCGGCGGCTGCTCGCGAGAAGAGACCGTGATCTACGCGGAGTGCGCGCTCGGCGACGAGGTGGCCTGGGGCGTCGGCATCGACGCCGACATCGCCACCGCCGCCTTCCTGGCCGTTCGGGCCGCCGGGACGCGCCTGGTCCGCGAGACCCACACCAGCCGTGCCGTGAGCGTCGCCGCGGTGGGGCACTAGGAACGGGGAGAAGCGATGTCACTGGCCACTCTGCGCGCGCTGCTGGACGAAACGGTGTCCGGCAAAGGGCGCATCGCGATGGTCACCGGGGCCGTCGCCACCGGCAAGAGCAAGCTCCTGTACGGCTTCGCCGAAGGCGTCTTCGAGCAGGGCGCGCTCCCGCTGACCGCGACCGGCTCCCGGGCCGAGTCCGAGGTCCCGCTGGGCGTTCTCTCCCAGCTCATCCACAGCGCACCGCTGACGGAGGAGCAGCAGGAGACCACGCTCGGCCTGATGCGCGAGGACGCCCGCGCGAAGCTCGGCATGGACCCGCGCTCGGAGGCCATCGAGCACATGGACGTCCAGGTCGTGGACGCGCTGGCCAGGGTTCTGCTGGACCTGTCCGAGCGCTGCCCGCTGGTGATCATGGTGGACGACGTCCACTACGCCGACCGGGGCTCCCAGCTGTGCCTGTCCTATCTGGCGCGCCGGGTCAGGTTCGCCAAGATCATGCTGGTCCTCAGCGCCGCCGACCACAGCCCGCACCTGCAGAGCCTCTTCCACACCGAGGTCCTGCGCCAGCCCCACTGCCGCCCGGTGCGCCTGTCGCACCTGTCGGCGGAGGGCGTGGCGGAGCGGGTGGCCGAGCGCGCCGGCGCCGAGGCGGCCGAGCTGCACGCGGCCACCTGCCACGAGCTCAGCGGCGGCAACCGGCTGCTGGCCGACGCGCTGCTGGAGGACCTCCAGGACACCGGCGCCCCCGCCACCCGCTACGGCGACGCCGTCCTGACCTGCCTGCACCGGGCCGACCTGCGCATGCTGGTGACGGCCAGGGGCCTGGCGGTGCTGGGCGAGCCGGAGCGCCTGGGCAGGCTGCTCGGCGAGAGCGAGCCGGCCACCGCCAAGGCGCTGATGGCCCTGGACGGCGTCGGCCTGCTCGACGAGGGCCGCTTCCGCCACGAGACGGCCAGGTCGGCCGTGCTGGGCGAACTCGACCCCGGCGAGCGCGTCGGCCTGCACCGCCAGGCGGCCGAGCTCACCTACGACGAGGGCGCGCCGGTGGCCGTCGTGGCCGAGCACCTGCTGAAGGCCGGGCACGCGGAGGAGCCGTGGGCGCTGTCGGTGCTGGAGGAGGCGGCCTCGCACGCGCTGCGCGACGACGGCGTGGAGATCGCGATCGAGTACCTGAAGCTCGCCTCGCGCGCCTGCGACGACCAGCGGCGGCGGGCCAGGATCGCGACCATGCTGGTGCGCGCCAAGTGGCGCATCGACCCCAGTACGCCGACCGGCCAGCTGGCCGAGCTCACCGACGCCCTGCACAAGGGCAACCTGGGCGGCTCCGACGCGGTGGTGCTGGCCAAGGCACTGCTGTGGCACGGCCACGCCGGCGACGCCAAGGAGGTGCTCGGCCACCTCGCCGAGCCCGACCGGCTCGATCAGGAGGCGGTGGCGGAGGTGGCCGCCGCCCGGCCGTGGTTCCGCGGCACCTACCCCTCGTTCCTGCGGCATCTGCCCGGCCTGACCCGTGAGCAGGCGGGCAGCGCCGCCTCGTCGCTGCGGGTGGGCCGCCGGATGGAGTCGGCGGAGGCGCTGGCCGGAGTGCTGGCCGAGGGCCCGAAGGAGGAGACGATCGCCACGGCCGAGCAGATCCTGCGCGGCTCGCACCTGGACGAGATGTCCATGGACACGGTCGAGAGCGCCCTGCTGACGCTCACCTACACCGACCGTTCCGGCAAGGCCGCGCCCTGGTGCGACGCCTTCATCGAGGAGGCGGCGGCCCGCCGCGCCCCGAGCAGGCAGGCCCGGCTGTCGGCCATCCGCGCCGAGATCGCGCTGCGCAGAGGAGATCTGGCCGCGGCCGCCGAGGACGCCACCCGGGCGCTGGAGATCATCCCGGCCGGCAGCTGGGGCGTGGCCGTCGGCAGCCCGCTCGGGACCCTGCTGCTGGCCGGCTCCGCCATGGGCCGCCTGGACGAGTGCCTGTCGCGCTTCGACGAGCCCGTTCCCGACGCGATGCTGGAGACGCGCTACGGCCTGCAGTACCTCTACGGCAGGGGCCGCTTCAACCTCGCGGCCGACCAGCCCAGGCAGGCACTGCGCGACTTCATGCACTGCGGCGAGCTGATCCGCAAGTGGGAGATGGACGTGCCCGGGTTCCTGCCCTGGCGGGTGGACGCGGCCGAGGCGCTGATCCAGCTCGGCCAGACCGAGGAGGCCCGCCGGCTCATCGACGACCAGCTGACCCGCTGCCGCGGCCGGTCGAACCGGGTCCACGGCATCGCGCTGCGGGTGCTGGCCTCGGTGAGCGAGCCGCGTACCCGGCCGATGCTGCTGCGCCAGTCGAGCGACCTGCTGCAGTCGTGCGGCGACCGGTACGAGCTGGCCAGAGCGCTGTTCGATCTCACCGAGGCCTACCACGCCAAGGGCGAGGCGCGCCGGGCCGGGATGCTCGGGCGGCGGGCCCGCGTCCTGGCCGAAGCCTGCCACGCCGCCCCGCTGAGCCGGGCCCTGTCGCGCGGGCGCAGGACCGACCCGGCGCCCGAGCCCGAGCACCACGGCGAGAGCCCGGTGCTCAGCGACGCCGAACTGCGGGTGGCGACGCTGGCCGCGGAGGGTTTCACCAACCGCGAGATCTCCGGGAAGCTGTTCATCACGGTCAGCACCGTGGAGCAGCACCTCACGAGGATCTTCCGCAAGCTCAGCGTCACCCGCCGCACCGATCTGCCGACGAGCCTGGCCCGTGAGCACACCTGATCGGGTCTCACTCCGCGATGGCGGTGTGCATGACCCAGCGCAGAACCGGCAGGTCCTCGCCGTCGACGGAGGTGTTCTCGCCCTGGTGCCGGAAGTGCTCGTACCCGGCGCCCAGCGGCAGCTTGAACGTCTCCTCGACGGCGACGACCCGCTGGATCCGGCGGTCGGCGGGCAGGTGCGGCGGGCCGCCGAGCAGGATGACCTTGAACTGGGACATGACTGCCTCCTTTCAGAGGGGGATGTTGGAATGGCGCCCTCTCGACGACGGCGCCTCGGCGAGAGCCTCCGCCAGCCGCAGCCGGGTGGTCTCGGGGGCGATGACCTCGTCCACGGCGCCCATCGCCAGCGCCCGCTGCACGCCGCCGGACACCCGCTGGTGCTCCTCGGTCAGGCGGGCCAGCAGCTCCGGCCGCGCCTCCTCCGGCGCGGCGGCCAGGACCTTGCGGTGCAGGATGCCGACCGCGGCCTCGGCGCCCATGACGGCCACCTCGGAGCCCGGCCAGGCGAAGACCCGCGTGGCGCCGAGCGATCGGGAGTTCATGGCGATGTAGGCGCCGCCGTAGGACTTGCGGGTGATGAGCGTGATGCGGGGGACGACGGACTCGGCGAAGGCGTGCAGAAGCTTGGCGCCGCGCCGTACGACCCCGCCCCACTCCTGGTCCACGCCCGGCAGGTAGCCGGGCACGTCCACCAGGACGAGCAGCGGGACGCCGAGCGCGTCGCACATGCGCACGAAGCGGGAGGCCTTCTCGGCCGACAGGGAGTCGAGACAGCCGCCCTTGCGCAGCGGGTTGTTGGCCAGCACGCCGACCGTGCGCCCCCCGAGGCGGCCGAGGCCCGTGCACATGTTCCCCGCCCACTTGGGCTGCAGCTCCTCGAAGCCGTCGTCCACGATGGCGCGGACGAGCTTGCGGGCGTCGTACGCGCGGCGCGGCGAGTCGGGCAGCAGGGAGCCGAGATCCCTGGGCTCGCTCAGCTCGGTGAAGTCGAAGGCGCCGTGCCGGGTGAAGAACCCGGCCAGGCGGCGGGTCCTGCGGTAGGCCTCCTCCTCGTCGGTGACCGTGATGTGGGCGACGCCCGACTTGGGCCCGTGGGCGGCGGGACCGCCGAGCCCGGCCATGTCGATCTGCTCGCCGGTGACGGTCTTGACGATGTCGGGGCCGGTCACGAACAGGCGGGCGTCCTCCGTCATGACGATCACGTCGGTCAGCGCCGGGCCGTACGCGGCGGCGCCGGCGGCCGGGCCGAGCACGACGGAGATCTGCGGCACCACGCCCGAGGCCTTGGTCATGGCGGCGAACATGCGGCCGACGCCGTCCATCGACTCCACCCCGTCGGCCAGCCGGGCGCCCCCCGAGTGCCACAGACCGATCACAGGGGACCCCTGGAGCACCGCGACGTCGATCGCCTCGACGATGTGCTGGGCCCCGGCCGCGCCGAGCGCGCCGCCCTTGAGCGTGGCGTCGGTGCAGAAGGCCACCACGGGCGCCCCGTCCACCAGGCCGCGAACAGCGGTGACGCCGCTGCCGTCCTCCTCGTGAAGCGGGACGGCGGTGTCGGGGTCGAGCAGGCGGGAAAGGCGGACCGACGGCGCTCTCGTATCAGTGATTCGTTCTGACAGAACTGTCATCGCTGGAGATTTCCTGACGCTCGGCAGTGGTTAATGGCAAAAGTGCCAAGATCACAACGCCCTGCCAACCCTTATTGTCCGGTTACCGATGACAGCTTGTTGCCGCCCTTTCTGCGCGTTGACCGGAGTTCGTCATAGGCGCTTCCATATCGGGATCTTCACTTTTGGAGGACTGACGTGTCCCAATGGTCCTTACCTATCGTTTCCGCGCTTCTGGTCTCGCTGGCGGTTCCGCCGGGGGCCACCATCCATTCCCCGCAGACCGACCCTGCCGCCCTGGTCAACGTCTTCCACGGCACCAAGGAAGCGGCCCCCGACTTCGGGCACGGCGGTGGCGGAGGGATGACCTTTCCCGGCGCCGTCCTGCCGTTCGGCATGATGCAGTGGAGCCCTGACACCGTCAGAGAGGCCGGCGGCGGATACGCGTGGGAGGACAACCGCCTGCGCGGATTCTCCATGACGCACATATCCGGTCCCGGTTGCAACGGCGCCCAGGATTTCCCGATCATGCCGTTCTCCGGTGTCATCGGCCGCTCCCCGGCCACCAATGGCTGGGATTACGTCCAGACGTTCAAGCACGAGAATGAGAAAGGCCGGCCCGGCTCCTATTCGGCCACGCTCGACACTGGCGTGGGAGTGGAACTGGCCGCCACCAGCCGCGCCGGCGTCGGCCGCTTCAGCTTCCCGACCGGCAAGCCGGGCACCGTGCTGCTCAACACCAGCGGCTCCATCAACGGCGTCGACGACGGCGAGACCAGGGTCAGCGGCAACACCGTCGAAGGCTGGATCCAGACCGGCGGCTTCTGCGGCCCGCCTATGCGCTACAAGGTCTACTTCCATGCCACCTTCGACCGGCCCGTCACCGCGTACGGCACGTGGAAGAACGACACGGTCACCCCCGGCGCCGCCAGCGTCAAGAACAACGGCCCCGCCCGCGTCGCGAACGCCGAGACCGTCGGCGACGGCGACGTCGTCACGAGCGGTCCGGGATCCGGCGCCTACCTGCAGTTCGACCCCGGCCAGCCGGTCCAGATGCGCGTCGGCCTGTCCTACGTGAGCCTCGACGGCGCCAAGAAGAACCTCGCCGCCGAGGTCGGCGCGCAGAACCTCGACCAGATCAGCGACCAGGGCTTCGCCGCCTGGAACAAGCGGCTCGGCCAGATCCGGGTCACCGGCGGCGGCGAGGACCGTCAGCGCACCTTCTACAGCAACCTCTACCACGCGCTGCTGCAGCCCCACGTCGCCGACGACGTCGACGGCCAGTACCCCGGCTTCGACCACAAGCCCAAGCAGGTACGGCCGGGCCGCCACCACTACGCGCTCTTCTCCGGCTGGGACATCTACCGCAGCGAGGTCCAGCTGATCGCCCTGCTCGACCCGGTCGTCGGCGCCGACATCGCACAGTCGATGTACGACAACGCCCAGGCCGTCGGCAACGTCTGGGACCGCTGGTCCCACCAGATCGCGATCACCGGCGTCATGGTCGGCGACCCCTACCACTCCATCCTGGCCAGCATGTACGCCTTCGGCGCCCGCGACTTCGACGCCCAGAAGGCGGTCCAGGCGATGGCGGAGGCGGCCAGGAGGGTCGGCCCGCAGGACATCGGCAGCCCGCTGCTCGGCTACGACGAGCGCCCCGGCAACGCCGCCTACATGAGCCAGGGCTACGTGCCGATCGACCCCGCCACCACCCTGGAGTACACGGTCGCCGACTTCGGCATCGCGCAACTGGCCGCCCGGCTCGGGCAGACGCAGATCGCGCAGGAGTTCAACGCCAGGTCGCAGAACTGGCAGAACCTCTACAACCCGGCCAACGCCTGGATCCAGCCGAGGGCCAAGGACGGCTCGTTCGTCTCGCCGTTCGACCCGGCCAGCATGCAGCTGTACGTGGAGGGCAACGGGGCGCAATACCACTGGATGGTGCCGCACAACGTGCGCGGGCTGTTCAACGTCATGGGCGGCAACGCTCAGGTGGTGCCGCGCCTGGACGCCTTCTTCAAGAAGCTCAACGCCGGCCCGCACGAGCCGTTCGCCTACCTGGGCAACGAGCCTTCGCTGGCCACGCCGTGGCTCTACGCGTGGGCGGGCCGGCCGTACCGGACGCAGGAGCTCGTGCGCCGGGTGCAGCAGGACCTGTTCAAGTCGGGCCCCGACGGGCTGGTCGGCAACGACGACCTGGGCGCCATGGGCTCCTGGTACGTGTGGTCGGCGATGGGGCTCTTCCCCGCGATCCCCGGCCGGGCCGAGCTGATGGTCAACACGCCGCTGTTCGACAGCGTCACCGTCACCAGGCCGCAGGGCACGATCACGGTCAACGCGCCCGGCGCAGCCACCAACCCCTACGTGCAGACACTGCGGGTGAACGGCGCCGCCACCGGCAAGGCCTGGCTGCCCGAGTCGTTCGCGCAGCGCGGCGGGCGGCTGGACTTCACGCTCGGCACCCAGCCCAACACCCAGTTCGGCAGCGAGCCCTGGAACGCGCCCCCGAGCTTCGGCGACGGCGTCAAGACGTACCTGGCCGGGCTGAGTCCGGGCAGCGGTCCGGTCGAGCCGGGCGGCAGCTTCAGCAGCGAGCTGGCCGTGCAGTCGTCCGGGCGGGCGCAGACCGTCGCCTGGACGGCCAAGGCGCCGGCCGGGATCACCGTGACGCCGGCCTCGGGGACCCTGCGCGTCCCGGCGGGCGGCAAGGCCACGCAGAAGGTGGTCATCTCGGTGAGTCCCGGCATGGCCACCGGGTTCCAGGAGGTGGACTTTACGACAGGGGACATCGTGGCCGGTGAGGTGAGCGCGGGCGTGCGGCTCAACGTCGCCCAGCGCGGCACCGTGGCCTGGGCGCAGAACGGCGCCGGCGTCGGCGACCCGGACCATCCGGGCATCGCCAACCTCGACGGCTTCAACTTCAGCTACTCCAACGAGGGGCTGGCGGCCAACGGGTTCGTGCCCGGCAAGCCGTACAAGTGGAAGGAGTTCGAGTTCACCTGGCCCGACCGCAAGCCCGGCGAGTGGGACCATCTTCGGGTGGGCAACGGGCCGGTCGAGGTGAAGGCGCCGGCCGGGGCCTCGAAGGTCGCGTTCCTGGGCTCGGCCACGTTCGGCTACCCCGAGGTGGACGTCACGATCACCTACACCGATGGCACCACGGGCACCGGCAAGCTGGGCTTCAGCGACTGGATCCTGAACTTCAGCAGCGCCCAGCCGCGACACGGCAACGAGATCGTGGCCACGCTCCCCAACCGGTTGTTCGGCGGTTCGTGGGCCTTCCAGCCGATCCCGTCGTATCTGTTCGCCGCCCAGCCGATCGCGCTGGACCCGTCGAAGCAGGTGCGCAGCCTGACCTTCGGACCCGTTCCCGAAGGCGCCATGCACTTGTTCACCTGGGCGTTCGCCTAGGTGGCTAGGAGGGGGCGGCGTCCAGGTAGACCCAGGCGCCGCCCTCTCTGACGAACCTGCTCACCTCATGCGTGTAGCCCGCCGTGCCCGCCTGGGTGAAGTGGGCGCGGAACTCCACGGTCCCCTCGGTGTGGATCGCGCTGCCCGCCGTGGCCGCGACGATCTCCAGGCGGTCCCAGCGCAGCCCGCGCTCGATCTCCACCCGGCCGGGCCGGGTACGCGGGTGCCAGGAGCGCAGCAGGTAGGCGGAGTCGCCGACGGCGAAGGCGCTGTAGCGCGAGCGCATGAGCTGCTCGGCGGTCACCGCCCGCGCCTGGCCGCGATGCAGCTTCCCGCAGCACTCGGCGTAGAGGGCGGGCAGCCCGCAGGGACAGGGACGCTTGGCCATGGGCCCATCGTGTCAGGTGTAGATGACCGCCAGGAACCTGACCAGGATCTCCTCCCGCTTGGCCGCGGGCAGCGCGTCCAGGATCGTGTTGACCACGGCCATCCCCGGCTGGCCGCCGCCCCCGAGATCCACCCCGACCGCCGCCGCCAGGTCGCCGAACTCCCGGTCGCCGAGCGCGTCGAGATCCAGCTCAGCCACCATCTCGACCAGGCCGTCCGGCACCTGCGCCGGTCCGCGTTCCCTGGCCGCCTCCGCCGACTCCGCGATCACCTGAAGCATCGCGTCCACGCCCTTGAGCGTGGCGCCGGTGACCGTGATGTGCAGGTTGGCGGGGATTCCGGCGTACGACAGCTGCGGCTGGATGAACCACCCGCGCGCCCGCGCCTCGTCGGCCAGCACGAAGACGTCGATCTCGCTTGAGGTGAACGCGATCAGCGACCCGGTCGGATCCCCGAGCACCCGCAACCCCGCGATCGCCGCCAGCCCCTCACGCAGCCGCCGCGCCGCCTCCAGCGTGTCCCGCCCCAGCTCCCGGTACCCGTCGTGACCCAGCATCCGCAGCGTCGCCCACGCGCCGCCGAGCGGCCCCGCCGACTTCGAGCTCTGCACGGTCGCGTTGATCACCGTGTAACCCGGCCAGGCCGCCGAGGCGAAGTACGCCTTCCTGCGCATCGCCGGATCGGCGAACAGCACCACCGAGGCGCCCTTGGGCGCGTAGCCGAACTTGTGCAGGTCGCACGAGATCGACGTCACCCCCGGCACCGACAGGTCGAACGGCGGCACCTCCGCCCCCGCCTCCCGCAGCCACGGCAGCAGCCACCCGCCCACGCACGCGTCCACGTGACACGGCACCCCCGCCGCGGCCGCGACCGCGGCGACCTCCGCCACCGGATCGACCACACCCTGCGGATACGACGGCGCCGACGCCACCACCAGCACCGTGTCCCCGTCGATCCTCTCCCGTACGGCCGCCGCCGCCACCTTGAACGTCTCCAGATCCACCGGCACCGCCCTGACCTCCACGCCCAGGTAGTGCGCCGCCTTGTGGAAGGCCGGATGCGCCGTCACCGGCACCACCATGTTCGGCCTGCCCCGTCCCGCCGCGTCCCGCGCCGCCTTGACCGCCAGCATGATCGACTCGGTGCCGCCGCTGGTGAAGATCCCGTGCCCGCCGCCGAGCACCGCCGCCACCTCGCCGACGACCTGCTTCTCCATCTCCGCCACGCTGGGGAAGGCGGTCGGGTCGAGAGTGTTGACCTCCAGCATCTCGAAGTAGGCGCGGGCCGCGGCATCGTGCACCTCCGGCCGGCCCGTGTCGTAGACGTAGGCGGTCACCTGGCCGCCGCGTACCGGCAGGTCGTGCCGCTTCAGCGCGGCGATCTCGGCCAGCAACTCCTCGGCGGTCCTCACGCGGTCTCCTTCTGGGCTTCTGCACGGGGTACGGCGAGCTGGCCGTACCAGCTGATGAGGGGAAGGCTGAGCAGCATGAGCGCGGCCGGGAGCGCGGTGAAGCCGAGCAGCATGCCGGTGAGCGCCGGCTCGGTCTGCACGGCGGCCTGTGTGGCGGCTTGTGTGGCAGCGGCCGAGGTGAAGCCCGACAGGGCGAGCACCGCGGCGAACAGGCCGGGCCCGAGTGCCAGCCCCGCCGTCTCCCCCGCCGTCCACAGGCCGGTGAACGCGCCCGCCTGCGCCTGGCCGGTGCGGGCGGTGTCGGCGTGGACGGTGTCGGGCAGGAGCGAGAGCGGCAGCAGTTGCAGCGCGGCGTAGCAGACCCCGGCCAGGGCGGTCAGGGCCAGGGTGACGGCCAGCGAGCGCGCGGCGATCGCCGGGACCATGCCGAGCGCGGCCAGCCCGAAACCCAGCGTGGCGGCGACGTAGCAGCGCACATGGCCGTAGGCGCGGGCCAGCCGGGACCAGGCGGGCACCGCCAGCAGGCTCGGCCCGACCAGGCAGACGAACATCAGCGACGTCAGGCTGTAGTCGCCCAGCCGGTGCGCGGCCACGTACGGGGCGCCGGCCAGCATCACCGCGACCCCGAGAGCCTGCGTCACGAAGGCGGCCAGCAGCGCGAAGAACGGCCGGTTCCCCCGCGCCATGCGGAACGCGGCGACCGGGCCGAGCTGGTGCTTTCCCGGACTCGACGTGACCCAGCGGGTGCCCAGAGTGGCCCCGACCAGGGCCGCCGCCATGACCGCGCCGACCGCGACCCCCATGACCGCGTACCCGGCCCTGCCGCCGCCCGCCAGATCCACCACCGCGGGGGCCAGCCCGCCCGCCACCAGGATGCCCGCCGTCAGGCAGACCACCCGCCACGACATGATCCTGGTCCGGCCGCGCTGGTCCCCGGCCATCTCGGCGGGCAGCGCGACATACGGCACCTGGAAGCACGCGAACGCCGTGGCGGCCAGCAGGAACGCTCCTCCGGCCCAGGCCACGGCGAACCCCGTGCCACCGGCCGGTACCGCGAACATCAGGGCGAAGGCCACCGGCAGCGCGACCGCGCCGGCCAGCAGCAGCCTGGTCCTGCGGCCGGTGCGTACGGCCTCACGGTCGCTGGCGGCGCCGACCAGGGGGTTGAGCAGGACGTCCCAGATCTTGGGCGCGACCAGCACGGCGCCCGCGATGGCGGCCGGGACGGCGAGGACGTCGGTGAGGTAGTAGAGCAGCAGGAGGCCGGGCACCGCCGAGAACACCCCGGTCCCGACGGACCCGACCCCATAACCGAACAACCTGCCCCGGCCGAGCCCTTGCTGGGTGCCGTCGGTTTGTGGCTTTTGTGGGCCGTTGCTGGGCGGCGGGGTCACGGCAGGATGCCGGGGAGGGCGAGGGTGCGGTGGACGGTCTGGTGCAGGTGGGTGCGGAAGCGGCGGGACGCGGCCCGGTCGCCCGCGCCCCTGCGGTTGCCGTCGGCGTCCAGGATCCCGCCCTTGGCGAACCCGTGCACGCACCAGATGACCGACCACATGGCCATCTCGACGTCCACGCCCCGGTCGATCACCCCGGCGGTGACGGCGGGTTCCAGGGCACGGGTGACGGCGTCGACGAGCGGGCGTACGTACTGGCGTTCCAGGTCGGTGAGGTCGCTCGCGTCGGACAGCCAGCGGTGCATCCACAGCGCGGGCACCTCGGGGTGCTCAAGGCAGAAGTCGAGGTAGTCGTCGACGAGGCGGTGGATCGCTTCGACCGGATCGGCCCCGGACAACCGGGCCAATGACGCTTCCAGCGTGGCCCGCTCGGCGGTGTGGGCGCGTTCCATGACGGTGAGGTAGAGCTCGCGCTTGCCGCCCACGTGGTAGTTGACGGTGGCGATGTTGAGCCCGGCCGCGTCGGCGATCTGGCGGGTGGAGGTGCCGTCGTAGCCGAGCGCCGCGAACAGCTGCGTGGCCACCTTGACGATGTTCTCCTGGGGATGCACCCAGTCACCATATTCCGGACATTTCCCTCAGTCAATCACTTGATGGAGACGGAACCACCACACCCCCAAGCCCGCCGTGGCCGGAGCCATGGCGGGCGTTGGGGTGGCTACCGTTGCTGGTCGGTGAGGGTGTCGAGGGCTTGCGAGAGCCGTTCCATGGCCGCCAGGCAGGCGGGCCAGTCGTCGCCCACCGCGTCGGCGATCCGTTCGGCCATCTTCTGGTGGTCCGGGCCGATCCGTTCCACGGCGGAGAAGCCCTCGGGGGTGGGCCGGAGGAGCTTCGCCCGGCGGTGTGCCGGGTTGGGCAGGTACTCGGCCAGCCCCTTCTCCACCAGCAGGTCCGCTATCCGCTGCACGCTCTGCCGGGTGATCCCCATGACGCGGGCGATGCCCGCCACCGGCAGCGGCTCGCGCAGCACCGCGCCCAGCACCTGCCACCAGGCGGCGGTGAGCCCGGCCGGGCGGGCCAGTTCCTCGGCGATCGCGAGGAACTGGCCGTTGAGCCGGAACGAGGTGATCGCGCTCCCGGACAGCAGATCCGCCTCTTCGCTCACGACTGCCCGGCGGCCTCGAGCACCGCGAAGGCCGAGGCGTCACTGTTCTTGAACAGCCGGAACCACGCGTCCAGCACCTCGGGCTCGTAGACGCCGAGCCGGGCGAAGATCTCGCGGGCGAACGCCTCGGGCTCGGTCGCACCCGCCGTGATGACGGTGTCCGCGGTTACGGCGTCGGCCTCGACGTAGAGCTCCGCGCCCTTGTATCCGGGCACCGTCATCGTCAGGAACTCCAGCACGTTGCTGGTGTGCGCGCGCTCGTCGAGCAGCCCCTGCCTCGCGAGCCCCACCGTCGCGCCGCAGATCCCCGCGACCGGGACGCCCGCCGCCACGAACTCCTTGGCCTTGCGCCCGAACGCGTCAAGTTCCCCGCTCACCCACGTGTCGGCGCCGGGCAGGATCAGCAGCTCGCTGTCCTGGGGAGAGAGCTGGTCGAGCGTGATGTCGGGCACGATCCGCATGCCGCCGGAGGTGACGACCGGGTCGAGGGTCTCGCCGACCGTGACGATCTCGAACCCGCCGGGCTCGCGGTGCCAGGCACCGTTGCGGAGGTGGGCGGTGGCGTGCCCGGTCTCCCAGTCGGCGAGGGTGTCGTACACGGCGTGGTGAACTGTTTTCGTCATGACAGTATTCTGTCATGACGACAGCATGCTGTCAACTCTCGAAATGGTCCATCTCCCCACAAGCTCCCGCCTCCCGAGACCTCCGCCCTCCGGGACAGGACCGCGCTTTCTAACCCCGGACCCCGTGCCCCCGAGCCTCGATCCCTGCGCTCCCTGCGCCTTCGGACCCCGCGCCCTCAAGCTCCGCTGTCCGGGGGCCCACAGCTCCATGTCTCTGCGGCGTCCTGCCCCGGGGTCGGGGTGCCCTTCGAGGTCCAGGGAGCCGGGCGGCGAGGAGGTACGAGGTTGGGGTCTTCGGCGGATGCGGGCGGCGAGGGGCGCGGGTCCCAGCGGGCTGGAGGCGGGCGGGGAGTGGGTGGGGGGCGTGCGAGGATGGCCCCTATGGCAGAGATCGTCGGCGGAGGCATTCCGGTCAACGACGCCGAGCGAAGGGTGATCGCCCACCTACGCGACCACGCCCCCCACGATTGGCTCCTGCTGCACAACGTCGAGGTCCCCCGGGGCGACGATCTGTTCGAGGTGGACCTGATCGTCCTCACGCCCCACTCCCTCGTGGTGGTGGACGTCAAAGGCACGCGGGGCCGTATCGAGGTCTCGGGCGGACGGTGGTTCCCGCAGCGCGGCGGCGCGGTCGGCTCGCCGGTCACCAAGCTCAGAGGCACGGCAAGGGCGCTCAAGGGCCTGCTGGTCGACGCCCACCGCAGGCTGGAGCGCGTCTACGTCGACAGCCTCGTGGTCCTGACCTCGCCCGACGCCGAACTGCACGACCCGTCCGGCCGCGACGCCGTCAACGTGGCCGACCTCGACGCCCTGATCTCCACGCTGGCCGACGTGACGCGGGTGCGCCGCGGCGGCAGCCCCGACGTACGCCTCTATGTGACCGCGATCCTGGACGCCCTCCACCAGTCCGTACGGCGCAGCACCGCCCCACCCAGGTTCGGCAACTGGGAGGTGGAGGAACAACTGGGCGGCGACGCCAAGGTGACCGAGTACCGGGCCTTCAACGCCACCCTCCCCGGCAGCGAGACCGTCCTGCTCCGCGTCTACCAGGCCGACCCCCTGGCCGACCAGCCGAGCCGGGTCGCCGAACGCCAGCGCATAGCCAACGCCTACCAGTCGTTGACCCGCATCCCGCCCCACCCGAACGTGGTCCGTTCCCGCGACTTCTTCGCCATCGACGACGAGAGCCGCTTCGTGCTGGTCCTGGACGACGTGCACGGCCAGGCCCTGCACGTACGGCAGAGCGCCCGCCTGACCGTCGTCCAGGACATGCTGCGCGGCCTGGCCCACGCCCATGCCAACGGCGTCATCCACCGCGCCCTCACCCCGGCCAGCGTGCTGGTGACGGACGAGGGTCACGCGGTGCTGACGGGCTTCGACTACGCCAAGCCGGGCGCCCGCAACTTCACCGTCGCCCACGAACTCGGCAACGTCCTCGACATGCACTACGTGGCGCCGGAGTGCCAGGAGGGCCCGGACCGCATGACCCCGGCCTCGGACGTGTACGCCGCGGGGGTGATCGCCTACCAGCTCCTGACCGGCGGCCTGCCGGAGGACACGGACGCCAAGGACGTCCCCGAGGTCGTGGCCAGGATGCTCGACGACGCTCCGGCCAAGCGGCCCACCGCCGCGGACAGCCTGGCGTCCCTGGAAGGCATTCGTCAGGAATCCCGTCTCAGGCGCCTCTTCCGCCGCGTACTGTCTTGATCATGGATGTTTCACTGCGTCCTGTGCGCGAAGACGACCTACCCTTCCTCAATCACCTGACCAACGACCTAGAGGGCTCGGGGGCCCACCAGTGGTACGGCTGGCACGACCCGCACCACCACCGCCGGCGCTGGGAGGAGAACGGCTTCCTCAACGACGAGGGCGGTTATCTGATCATCACGAGAGACGACGACCGGCTCGGCTTCGTGTCGTGGCACAAGAAGATGACCAGCAGGGTCTCCTTCTGCTACGAGATGGGACTCATCGTCGCTCCCGGGTCCCGCGGCCGGGGTTACGGCACGCTCGCCCAGCGGCTGCTGGTCGGATACCTGTTCGACCACTCGACGGTGAACAGGATCCAGGCCGCCACCGAGCTGTCCAACCTGGCCGAGCAGCGGGCGCTGGAGAAGGCCGGGTTCACGAGGGAGGGCGTCCTTCGAGGTATCGGCTTCCGGGCCGGCCAGTGGCAGGACGGTGTTCTGTACAGCATTCTGCGCGCCGACCTCAACTAGAGGCTGCGGCGCAGCGTGCTCGCGTGCTCCAGGTAGTCGTTGGCGAGATGGGTGCGTCCGGCCGAGCGGTGCAGTTCACCGAGCATCTCGGTGGTCTGCGCCTCGCCGCTGCGGTCGCCGAGTTCCTGGAAGACCTCCAGGGAACGTTCGAGACCGGCGGAGGCCGGCGCCCACTCGCCGCGTGCCACCTGGAGCCCGGCGAGGCTCTGCCTGGCGTAGGCGCCGCAGTGCCGGTCGCCGAGCGATTCGAAGATGTCGAGGGCGTGCCGGTGGAAGGAGACGGCCTGCTGGAGCCGGCCGATCTGCAGGCTCACGCAGCCTTCCCGGTGGGAGTCGCCGAGTTCCTGGGCCAGCCGCATGGCCTGCTTGAGCCACTTGCCCGCCTGGGCCAGGTCGCCGTTCCTGAGGCAGAGGCGGCCGATGGCCTGGCGGACGAAGGCCTCGCCGTTCTGGTCGCCGGCGGCCAGGAACATGGCGAGCGCCCGCCGGTAGTGGCCGAGCGCCTTGGCCACGTCGCCCCGGAACTGCCGCACGGCGCCGAGGCCGCACAACGTGGTGGCCTCGGCCCTGGTGTCGCCGAGTTCGCGGAAGATGCGGCGGGCGCGGCTGAACTGGCCGGCCGACTCCTCGTATCTGTCCTGGTAGAGGCTGACCTGGGCCAGGCCTCTGAGCATGGCGGCCTCGCCGTACCTGTCGCCTGAGGAGCGTGCGGCGGCGAGTGCGAGCGCGTGCGTGCGGGACCAGGCGTCGAAGTGGCAGTGCAGGTCGAAGTAGGGGACCATCGCGGCGGCCAGCCCCCACGCCGACGCCGCGAGACCGGCCTCGGCGGCCACGCGCACGGCGCCGACCAGGGTGTCGTGCTCGGCCTCGAACCAGCCGGTGGGGTCGGCGGTCAGCCGGTCGAGCGTGCGGGCGGGCAGTTGCCAGCGCGGCGCCCGGTCGGAGGTGAGGCTGAAGACGACGGTGGGCAGGCGGGTCATGGCGTGCTCGGTGGTGGCCGTCCATGCCGCGAGCACGCGGCCGAGGGCTGCTGGGTCGGCGTGCCGTTCGAGCGCGTGGGCGCCGATGAGGCCGGGCACCACGTAGCGCGGCTGGCCCACGGGGTCGGTGCCGACGAGCCTGAGCAGGTTGGCGTCGACGAGCAGGTCGGTCACGTCGTCGGCGCGCGGGCGGTCGAGCACGGCGCCGACCACCCAGCCGGGCTGCGCCTGGCCGCCGAGCAGGCCGAGCGTGCCGAGCGTGCGCGCCGCCTCGTCGGGCAGCGCCGCGTAGCTACGGTCGAGGCTGGCGCGTACTTCCTTGAGCTCGCCGAGCAGGTCCTCTTCGAGCCTTTCCTTCAGTACGGCCAGCGACCACCCGGGCCGGGCGGCCAGCCGGGCCCCCGCGCTGCGCACGGCCAGTGGCAGCCCGCCGCAGGCGGCCACGATCGCGCGGGCGGACCGCGGTTCCCTGGCCACCCGGTCGCCGCCGGCGATCCGGCCGAGCAGGCGCAGCGCGTCGGCGGGCGGCAGCTCGCCCAGGTCGAGCTGGAGGGCGCCGGGCAGCTCGGTGATCTTCCTGCGGCTGGTGACGATCACCGCGCAGCCGTTGCCGGGCAGCAGCGGCCGGATCTGGTCCGCGCCGTCGGCGTCGTCGAGCAGGATGAGCATCGGCCGTTCGGACAGCACCGTGCGCAGCAGCGCCGACCGCTCGTGCGCCGTGGGCGGCGGCGTGTCCACCCCCAGCGCCCGCAGCGCCTCGGCGAGCAGTTCGGCGGGTTCCCTTCCGGCCAGGTCCAGGTAGAGCTGCCCGGCGGGGTAGCGTTCCCGCAGCGCGTGCCCGGCATGTACGGCCAGCGCCGTCTTGCCCGCCCCCGGCGGCCCCGACACGATCGCCACCTCGAACGGCTCCGCCAGGGTCGCGAGCGGCTCGGCCCGCCCGGTGAAGTCCGGCACGTCGGGCGGCAGTTGCCTGGGCACGACCGGCGTGCCCTCGTCGGCGAGGATCGTCTCGTAGGCCCGGCGCAGGTCGGCCCCGGGTTCGACGCCGAGTTCGTCGACGAGCTGGGCCCGGATGAGGCCGTACGCCTTGAGCGCCTCGGCCTTCCTGCCGCCGCGGTGCAGGGTCAGCAGGAGTTGCTGCCACAGGTCCTCGCGGTAGGGGTGCTCGGCGATCAGGCTTCTCAGCAGGGCGATGGCGCCGGGCTGGTCGCCGCTTTCCAGGTGGTGGGCGATCAGGTTCTCGGCGGCGCGCAGCCGTACCTCCAGGAGGGGTTCGAGGCGGCGGTCCCAGAGCGGGCTGCCGGGCAGGTCGGCCAGCGGCGCGCCGCGCCAGAGCGCGAGCGCGCCGGCGTAGTCGCCGCGGGTCACCAGGTCCTCGAACACGAGCAGGTCGAGCGCGCCGCCGGGCACGTCGATGGCGTAGCCGCTGCCGTCGCCGCGCAGGTGGCCGCCGCCGAGGTCGGTGCGTAAGGAGCTGACGTAGGTACGGATGTTGGCCTGGGCCGAGCGCGGCGGCCGCTCCGGCCAGAGGATCTCGACGAGTTGGTCGGCGCCCACCACGTGTCCGGCGTTCAGCAGGAGGGTGGCGAGCAGCATGCGGGGCTTCTTGCCGGAGACCCGCACGGGGTCGCCGGCGGACCTGACTTCCAACGGTCCGAGCACATGAAAAGTGACCGACATGACCGCATCCGCTCCTTTATGGAGACCTGACAGCCCTTTGTATCTGTTCTGGACGTTTCTTGTGCGGCTTATGCACACCCTGGTCTCAGAGATCCCAGAACCCCCCGAGAGGATCACCATGAAGCTCAGAGGAGCAGTGGTCGCAGGCGTCACCCTCTTACTCAGCCTCGGCGCGATGCTGACCACAGGGTCAGTCGCGTCGGCCGACCCAGAGCCGTTCTCCGCGGAAGCGGAGATCCTTGCCACCAACTTCCAGCTGCCGTTCCCCTGTGGACAGAGCTGGACGGGCAACTCCAGCGCCAGCAGCGCGCACCAGTCGTGGGAGATCGATTTCAACCGCGGTGGCAGCGCTGACGCCGACCTCGGCGACCCCGTGGTCGCCGCCGCGTCGGGCACCGTGGTGATCTCGGCGCACCAGGGCTCCACCAACGGTTACGGCAACCTGGTCAAGATCGACCATGGGAGCGGCTGGACCACCTACTACGCCCACCTGAACGTCCGCTCGGTCAGCGCCGGCCAGGCCGTCTCCCAGGGCCAGCAGATCGGCACGGTGGGCAAGACCAGCAAGCCGGGCAACAACATCAGCGCCCACCTGCACTACGAGGTACGGCAGGGCGAAGGCTACCCGGGCAACATCCGCAAGGCCGTCTTCAACGGCACCACCTTCGGCTACCCGGTCCAGACGCTGACCTCCAGGAACTGCGGCGGGTCCAGCAACCCGTACACCCCCGAGCAGGTCTGCGGCGCCGGCTACGGCGTCGTCGACTCGGCGGCCCTCGGCACCAGCGGCACCGTCTACCTGCTCTACAACAACTCCAACGGCTACAACTGCGTGGTCACGCTGAAGAAGACCTCGCTCGGGACCGCCTCCCCGGTCGCGGCCTACCTGGAAGTCCAAGGAAGCGCCCGGATAACGGATTCGGGCAACTTCAGCTACTACGCGGGCCCGGTCAGGGCAGCGGCCCCCGGCAAGTGCGTCAAGTGGGGCGGCAAGGCCGGAACAGCCGTGTACGACTCTCCCTTCGAGCACTGTGGATCATGAAACTGAGAATCCTCTTGCTGGCCGGACTTCTCGTGATGTCCGGCCAGCAGGCCGCAACGGCCTCCGCTGAATCCAGCCCGCTCGCCGACGCCTTCGACAAGGCGGCCAGCGGCTACGACGTCCCGCGCGACCTCCTCGCCGCGCTGGCCTACGCAGAAACCCACCTCGACGGCCACCGGGGCGAGCCGAGCGCCAGCGGCGGATACGGCCTGATGCACCTGGTTCCGAAGGCCCTTGAGGAGGCGGCCAAGCTCACCTCCACCCCGGCCGACCAGCTCAGGACCGACGACGCGGCGAACGTGCTCGGCGGCGCCGCCGTACTGCGGGCCAAGGCCGACGCGCTCGGCATGGACGCGAGCGCGCGCAAGGACCCGGCGCGGTGGTACGCGGCGATCGGCGCGTACGGCGGCGCGAAGAGCACCGCCACCATCTACGCCGACGCCGTCTACGAGGCGCTGTCCAGCGGCTTCGAGGCCAAGGGCGTGCGCGTCAAGCCGCAGGCCGTGCAGCCGGAGCGCGGCGAGGACTACACGCCGTTCGCCGCCGCGGCGGTCGACTACCCCGGCGCGCTGTGGTCGGCGGCCAGCTCCTCCAACTACACGGTCGCCAGCCGCCCGTCCAGCGCGGCGATCAACAAGATCGTCATCCACGTCGCGCAGGGCTCCTACGCCGGGACGATCTCCTGGTTCAAGAACCCGGCCGCCAAGGTCTCCTCCCACTACGTGGTCCGCTCGTCCGACGGGCAGATCACGCAGATGGTGCGCGAGAAGGACATCGCCTGGCACGTCAAGGGCGCGAACACCAACAGCGTCGGCATCGAGCACGAGGGCTACATCAGCGACGCCTCGTGGTTCACCGACCAGATGTACCGCGCGTCGGCGGCGCTGACCCGCAACATCGCCGACCGCTACGGCATCCCGAAGACCCGCTCGAACATCGTGGGCCACGTCGAGGTGCCCGGCAACGACCACACCGACCCGGGCCCGAACTGGGACTGGAACAAGTACATGAGCTACGTGACCGGCGGCAGCGGCAACCCGCACACGCCCGAGTCGGTCTGCGGCAGCGGCTACAAGATCATCGACTCGCAGGCGCTCGGCAGCGCCGGCACGGTCTACCTGCTCTACAACCCGACCAACGGCAACAACTGCGTGGTCACGATCAAGCACACGTCGCTGGGCACGGCCACCGCGACCAGCGCCTTCCTTGAAGTCCAGGGCAGCCCGAGGACCACCGACTCCGGCAGCTTCTCCTACTACGCCGGACCGGTCAGAGCTGCCGCACCGGACAAGTGCGTCAAGTGGGGAGGCTCCGCGGGCAGCTCCACCTACACGAGCCCGTTCGAACACTGCGGCTAGAAACCTCCTGAGGGAGCGCGGCGCCTCGCCGCGCTCCCCTTCTATGTGCCGGCCACGGATCTGGCCCACGTGTAGTCGGGCTGGCCGGCCGGACTCCGGTGGATCTCGCTGACCAGCCGCAACGCCCCCGGCACCGCGTGCGCGGCCAGCCTCCCCTCGCAGTGCGCGGCCAGGTCCTCCAGCGACAGCGCCGCGACGGGCGCCACGACCGCCGTCACCCGCTGCCCGGGACCGCCGACCACCACCGCGTCATACACCGCCGGATGCGTCCGCACCACCGCCTCCACCTCCTCGGCGCGCACCTTCCCTCCGCCGGTGCGGATCACGTTGGCCGCGCGGCCGAGCAGGGTGACGCTCCCGTCGTCCTCGACCCTGGCCAGGTCGCCCGGCACCGCCCACCTGCGGCCCTGGGCGTCGCGCGGGAAGTCCGCGCCGTTCCAGTAGCCGCGCGCGACCCGCCCGGTCCTGCCCAGCACCCCCTCCTCACCGGGCGCGGCGGGCTCAAGACCATCAGCCAGTACGGCCGCGCCGTCCGCCAGCCCGAACCCCGCGCCCATCGCCTGGCAGGCCAGCCCGGACTCGGCGGCCCCCAGCGCGTCCACGATCGCCGCGAGACCGGGAACCGCCGCCCGCAACCCCGCCTTGGTCCGCCCCGACATGGCCGCCGCGCCCGTCACCACCGCCATGAGCCCGGCCAGTTCCCCCGGCCGCACCGCCGCCAGCAGCGGCCTGGCCATCGCGTCACCGGTCAGCACCATGACCTGGGCTCGCTCCGCCTCGGCCAGCCGGACGACCGCGCGGGGGTCGAAGCCGTGCCCGGTCCACAGGATGAGCGTGCCGCCCGTGGTGTGACAGGTCCAGCCGAGCCACTGCCCGGCGGCCTGGGCGAGCGGCGCGCAGACCAGCATCCGCAGCCCGGCCCCGGCAGCGGCGTTCTCGGCGACCTGCTCCGGCGAGGCGACCGGCTCACTCACGAACGATCCCATCGCGGCGAAGAACACGTCCTCCTGCCGCCAGAGCACACCCTTCGGGCGGCCGGTCGTGCCGGAGGTGTAGATCAGGTAGCGATCGTCGCCGGAGCGCTCCTGGGGTTCCGGCAGAGTGCGGGGAAGGGCCACCGCCCGCTCGTACGGCCGGCCGTACGCGATCGTGTTCGTGAACCACGGCACCCGCCGCAGCAGACCCGCCTCGCCCACCAGAGCGGCGCACCCGGAGTCGCGCAGCACGTGGGTGAGGTCGTCCTCGCGGCAGCGGTGGTCGAGGTTCACCGGCACCGCGCGCAGCTTGAAGCAGGCCAGTTCGCTCTCCTTCCACTCGGCCCGGTTACGCGCGAGGATGCCGACCCTGTCACCCCGCCCGACCCGCATCCCGCTGAGGTGGCAGGCGAACCTGGTGGCGCGTTCGTCCAGCTCGCGGTAGGTGAGGCGGCGCTCGCCCGCGACCAGCGCCGTACGGCCGGGCACCGCCCGCGCCACGCTCTCGAACAGGTCGGCCAGGTTGAAGGTGCGGCTCACCGGTCAAGATTGCGCAGCCCGCACCACCTGTTGTCCAGACCCGTCAGAAGGTGTCGATGATGTCCACGACATAAAGGAGCGGTCCACCGCCAGGAACGCCGATGCCGCCCGTGGTCGTGAAGCCCTTGGCGGCCGGGACGGTGACGGCCACGCGGCTGCCGACGGCCCTGCCGGTCAGCGCCTCGACCCAGCCGGGCGGCACCGCCCCGGGTACGAGCGTGAAGCCGCGCGGACCGCCGCGCCGGACAGAGGAGTCGAAGACCGTGCGCGCGGGCCACCTGGCGCCGACGTACTGCACCACGACCTTGGCTCCCGCCTCGACCACGGGACCGGAGCCGTCGATGAGCGTGCGCGAGGGGCCCGGCGCCCGGAGGTCCGCCGGGAGCTCGGGCAGCCCCTCCCCGAGCAGGCGGGCGTCGGCCGGGTAGCCGCCGAGGATGTCGAAGACCGCCACCAGCGTCTCCCCCGGGCCGACGCCCGTCGGCGCCCCGTCGCCCGCCGGGCCGACCAGCATCACCCGGCTGCCCGCCGCGTGCCCGGCCAGCGCCTCGCGCCAGGCGTCCGGCACCTGCCCGCCGCCGAGCACCACGGTGGCGGGCTGGCGGGTGTCGTAGGTGTTCATGTACGGCTTGTTGCCCTCCCAGCGGCGTACCTCGACATCGGTGACCACCACGTCGCCCTTCTGCGTCACCCGCCCGCCGCCCTCCCAGAGCACGGTGACCCGCGGCTCCCGGTCCGGGCGCCCGGTCGGCAGGCTGATGACCGGCTTGGTGCCGAAGGCGCCGGACACCCTCGGGGTGGCGGCGGCGAGCCCGCAGGAGGTGGTGAGCCCGCAGGAGGCGGCGAGCCCACAGGAAGCGGTGAGCCCGCATGAGACGGCGAGCAGGATTGCGGCAAAACAGATCAGTCGCACACTTCGCTTCTTTGCCGCGATCACTCCAAGGGATTGGCATCTACCCCCAAAACCACACGGTCTCAGGATGCGGCATGCTGGGTGGGTGAGCAGGCCCAACCTCGCGCGGCGGGTGGCGGAAGCGGCCGAGATCGCGCTGACCCACCGCAAATACGTGACCTTCGTCGACGTCGTCACCGGCCTGCGCTGGCTGCACACGCGGCACGTCGACACCTGGCGCCAGGGCCGGGCCGCCACGCTGGCCGAACTGGCCGCGGTGGACGACGACCGGCTGCTCGACGCCGCCGCGCACCTGCGGGAATGGGCGCTGGGCAAGGGGCTGCGGCCAGTGGCGACGCCGTACGTGTCCGGCAGCCGCGACCGCCGCGACCTGCGCTTCACCAGAGACGGAGACCAGGAGCCCTACAGAACCCACTGGCTCTCCCCCGACCTGAGCGAAGCCCGCGTCAAACAGATCACCGAACGCCAGGCCAAAGCCCCCGACCTGGTGGCCGTGAAGCCAGTGGACGCCTGGACCTGCGCCGAATGCGGCGACACCGGCGACTACTTGATCATGGAAGAGGAGCGCCCGCACTGCCTCACGTGCGCGGACCTGGACCGCCTGGTCCTGCTACCGGCAGGAAACGCCACACTGAGCCGCCGAGCCAAGAAGGAAAGCGGCCTGTCCGCCGTGGTGGTCGAGTACAACCGCAGACGCAAGATCTACCAGCGCGTGGGCGTGCTGGTGGAGGAGTCCGCCCTGGCGCTGGCCGAGGAGTCCTGCCTGGCCGACGAAGAGGTACGGCTACGCCGCCGCGACCGCGACCGGGTAAGGCGGGCGGAGCAGGACGTCGAATACCAGACCCGGATGGCCACCGAGATAGCCCGCCTCTTCCCCGGCTGCCCACCCGAACGAACCCGCGAAATCGCCGAGCACGCGGGACAACGCGGCAGCGGCAGAGTGGGCCGGTCAGCAGCGGCAAGAGCGTTGGACGAGAACGCGATCACCCTGGCGGTGGTGGCCTCGATCCGCCACCTGGACACCGACTACGACCGCCTCCTCATGTCCGGCGTCCCCCGCAAGGAAGCCCGCGACCGCATCCGCGACAAGATAGCCACCAAACTGGCCGAATACCGCCCCTAAAAGCATGGTGGTCGCTCCGCTCGCGCGCCCCAATCAGGGGGCAAGCCCAGGCATGACCAGCGGCGTACAAGAACACCACGTGACCAAACGCCAGAGGCCGGCCTGCACCACCATCTTGATCGGGGAGGCTCCGCAGCTGCCGGAATCCGGGTGTCGGTGCGGTGCCCATGCCCTCAAGCTGATCACCCGTGGCCGCGGCGGCTGGCACCTTTGCCGACATACCGGTCCCTTCCGAATGAAGCTCACGTGCCAGGACAGGTCCTGGCGTGCGGCACGACCCTTTGGTCTGAACGGTTTCGAGCTGAGTTGTTCAGGCGCCCTCTCGGCGAGAAGCATGCAAATGGTCTGGGCTCTGGGTCCCCGACGGTCGCCGTCAGGTCTTGCGCGTCGTCACAATGGTCGTGCCCGGCCTTGGCGATCCCGCCTCCTGCCCGACGGCAAGTCGTCCGCGCGGCGCGGGTGCGAGTTGATCCAGCCGCGCCGGAGTCGGCCGTGCCTACATGGATTGGTCCGGCAACGGGTCTTGCCGTGCCTGTTGTCGCCGCCATCGGCGTCGCTGGTTGAGCTGGTCGTAGATGATTTTCACGCTGCCGGGGAAAAGGCTGGTGGCCAGGCCGACTGCGACGCCGGAGGCGAACAAAGAGGACTGTCCGCGGGCTTCCTCATCAAGGTCGGTCAAGCTGGCGCTGACGCGGGCCGTCTCGTCACCTGGGAATTGCCAGCCGAGGACGGTATCGCCCGAGACAGGGCGTGTTACGAAGTCCAGCCGGGGGTTGGAGAACGCGGGTACGACATTGATCGCGGATTTCTGGCGGCGATTGCGTCGCCGATCCTCATCGGTGAGGCCGGAATCGGATCGGCAGGCAGGAAGGACCGCGCTGAGCCATTGCTCGCGACTGAAAGACGTGGCCGCGGCCGGGTCGTTCAATGCTGGGCAGCGGGCCACCTGGTAGAGGCGTTTGGTGCGTATCGCGGTTCTCGCATTGTCGGAGCTGAAGACCGGATGGGCGAGCGCGCCACCGGCAATGACCATGGTGTTTCCGGCGGTGACCGTCTCTTCGGCGATTTTGTAGGTGTATCGGATAGTGGTGGGGCCTGGCGCGTTGTCGCCTTCGCCGCTGAGGCCCCGCTGACCGTTCAAGGGCCAGAAGAGCCGGTCGTCATACCTGCCGATGGTGGCCTCGTCCACGTCAAACGCCTTCTCACCGGGGAAGCTGCTCTGGGTGAGCCGGGCGTCGCCTCGAAAACCAGCGACGATCACGAACGGTGACCGGTGCGTGGTGGTGAACCTGATCTGGATCAGGATGGAGTCCCCTTCCAGGGGTGCCAGGGGGCTGTTCGGGGAGCCCTTCTGGGAATAGGAGACCCAGGTATCGAATTCAACGTCGGGCGGCGCATATAAGACCACTCCTCCTGCCTGTTCGGGAGGTGTGTCCGGCACGCCGGGAACGCCACGTTCGTAGCCCACCCATGCCACACCGGCGAGGCTCGCGGAAAGAAGCAGCAGCAAGATGCCGCCAATCATCGGTAAGCTGCCGGGCTTCGCGTCTTCAGCTTGCGACATACATGGAAGATATGAACTCGCAGCAAGCGCCGTCGACAGCCTGGAGCCCGGGGATGTGCGGCGCGCCCCCATCCGGGGATAGGACCAACGGCGTGCAAGGACAAACCACCATCGAGCCGCCCCGAGAATGCCTGCCTGCCGAGCAAGGAAAGGGACTCGGTGAACAGGAGTCTCCCGGGTGGAGCAGGGCCCTTGGGGCCCACTCAGTGATAGCCGGAGCGGGTGAACGTCTTCAGGGCAGCCTGGCAATGGCGACCGGGCTACGGGGTGTGGGCTGGTCGTGCGGTGTCAGTCGGGCGATGGGGATCTCGTGGTGCTTCGTCGCTTCGTGGCGTTCGGAAAGGGAAGCCTGCTTGAGGACCCGCTTGAGCGCGGCAGTGCGTTCTGTGGCGTCGGTCAGCATGGTGATGTCGACGGGAACCTGCTGATCAAAGAGGGTCGCGGCGGTGGCCGTCTGTAGTGCGGCCGAGATCGCGGTCTCGGCCTCGGTCGCCAGGACGATGTACTCGTCACCGTCGGGGAGGTAGCCCACCATCATGGTCTCGCCGACGTGCTCATCCTGGCCGGTGACGGTGAGGAGCGCCCCCGGCAGGCCGTGGAAGCGATAGAGCACCACGTGGCCCCTGGAGATCGCGAAAACCGCCTGGTTGGCGTAGCCGATGATGGACAGCAGCGCGGTGTCGATGGCCTGACGCACAGCCTTTCCCTTCGCCGGGCAGCCCAATCCGTGCCGGTCAGTATCTCAGCCGGCAGGTTCGAGGGGACGGCCCGGTCTGCCGCGGGTCAGGCGGCGGGGCCATGGCGCCGGCCACGGCTGACGGGCGCCCTCCGAACCGGGTAACAGCACAACGGCAGGTCGTCCGGCGCTCCGACACGGAGGGACATCGTGGTTGATGCGTCGGTCGGGGGTCAAGCCGGAAGCGGGTGGGTGAGGTGTTCGATGATGGGGCGCCACGTGCCCAGTTCTTCCAGGGGCGGCCTGGTCAGGCCGATCACCTTGCCCAGGTCGTCGGCTCGGCGGAGGGTGACGGCGGCCAGGCCGTACGGGTGGGTCTCGAAGGCGGCCACCTCCGCGTCGGACATCAGCCCACCCTGCAGTTCCAGCGTCCGGGCGGATTCCGGGGACAGCGCGCGCGACGGCTCGACGGTGGCCAGATAGCGCTTGGCCGGCACGTGCAGCTCCACGAGGCCGGCGACCCGCTCGCCCAGCAGCGGCCGGACGGCGTCGGCGCCGGCGTTCGCGTGTCCCGCCTCGTCGCCCGGATGCAGCAGGTGGCCGATGTCGTGGACGAGCCCGGCGACCTGCAGTTCGAGATCGTCGGGATGCCACTCGCGCACCACGGCCGCGACCTGCAGGCCGTGGTCGAGCAGCGCCACCGGGTCGCCGGTACGGTCGGGGCTGTCCCAGGCGTCTTCGCAGCGGGTGAGGATGTCCATGAGTTCGTCGACCGTCACGGGATAGCGTCTACCACATGCGCGACTGGCACGACATAAGAGACGAGCTACGAAATTTCGCACTTGGCCTGCCGGAGACTCATGAAGACCATCCATGGGGCGAATCGGTCATCAAGGTCAACAAGAAGGTGTTCCTCTTCCTCGGCATGGACGAGCCGACCGAGAAGTGGGACCCGACCTTCGGCGTGAAGCTCCTGTCGGAGACCCACGGCCACGCGCTCACCGTCGAAGGCGCCGAGCCCAGCGGCTACGGTCTCGGCAAGGCCGGGTGGGTCACGGTCCCGTTCATGAGCGAGCTGCCCGAGACCGAGATCCTGCTCGACTGGGTCGAGGAGAGCTACCGGGCGATCGCCCCGAAACGGGCCATCAAGCTCTTGGACCGCCCGCCGTAGCAGCGTCAAAAGCCGCCAGCGGTGGCAACGCCAAAGGCGATACCCGCGCGGCCCGCCGTAACAGCGCGAAGGGTTATTGGACGGCCAGCCGTAGCGCGAACCCGACGAGCAGCACCCCCGTCACCCGCTCCACCCGCGCGCGCACCTTCGGCCGGCGCAGCAACGCGCCCACCTTGTCCACCACCACGTTGTAGAAGCTGAACCACAACGCGTAGAGGGCCGCGAAGATCGCCGACAGCAGCATCGGCGCCGCCCCCTCCATGAACTGCGGCAAGAACGTCACGAAGAACAGCAGCACCTTGGGGTTGAGCAGGTTCGACAGAAACCCGTTGCGCACGTGCCGCAGCCCCGTACCCGCGGCGGCGGGCTCGGTGACCGGCGCGACGGCGGCACGGGCCCTGAGTCCCTGTACGCCCAGCCAGAACAGGTACGCCACCCCCAGCCACCGCAACACGGAGAAGGCGGTAGGCGAGGCGGCGAGCAATGCCGACAGTCCGATCGCGGCGGCGACGGCGTGCACTCCGAGCCCGAGCAGCCCACCGGTCATGGTGAGGAGCCCAGCGGTGCGGCCGTGGGCGAGCGAGCTGCGCATGATGAGCGCGGCGTCGGGCCCGGGGATCATGATCATGATCAGGGCGGTGACCGAGAAGGTCAGCAGCATGGCGGGGGTCTCCCGGAAGCACTGGGGGCGCGCTCCCGCCAACCCGCTGGTGCGCAGGCCGCACGAGAACGCGGGTGAACACAAATATGCCTTGTGGGCAGACCTAATCTTAGGCGACGTGATCCGTCCTCACGACCCGCCCCCCGCACAGGTCCGTCCTCACGACCCCACTCCCAGGTACGCGGCGATCGCCGCGTCGTCACCGGCGAACTCCCCGGCCGCCGCCGCGTATACGAACCGGCCCTTCACCATGCATCTGACCTCGTCGGCGACCTCCAGCGCCAGCCGGAGGTTCTGTTCGACCAGCACCACCGAGATCCCCGTCTCACGCAGCCCCGCCAGCACGACGCCGAACTCCTCGACCAGCCGGGGCGCCAGGCCCTCCGACGGCTCGTCGAGCAGCAGCAGCCGCGGGTTGCCGAGCAGCGCGCGCCCGATGGCCAGCATCTCCTGCTCGCCCCCGGAGAGCTGGTCGCCGCGGTGGCGGCGGCGCGCGGCCAGGGCGGGGAAGATCTGGTAAACGCGTTCGGCCGTCCAGTCGCCAGGAACGCGGGAGATCGCCAGCGTCTCCTCGACCGTGAGCGAGCGGAACACCCGGCGCCCCTGCGGGACGATCCGCACGCCCGAGCGGGCGATGCGCCGCGTGTCCAGGCCGGACAGTTCGCGCCCGGCCAGGCTGATCGACCCGGCCCATGGCCTGACCAAACCCATCAGCGCGTGCACGAACGTGGTCTTGCCTGCCCCGTTGCGCCCGAGCACGGCCACGGCCCGGCCCTCGCCGAGGGTGAGATCGGCGCCGTGCAGCACCTGGGCGGTGCCGTATCCGGCGGTGAGGTCCTGGACGGTCAGCATCATGTCCCCAAATAGGCCTTCTGGACCTCGCGCGAGGCCCGAACCCGCGCGGGCGTGCCGTCGGCGATCACCTGGCCCGCCGCCAGCGCGGTCACCCGTGAGGCGACGGCGAAGACCAGGTCGAGGTCGTGCTCCACGATCATCACGGTCAGCTCCGGGGGCAACGTCCGCACCAGCGAGGCCAGCTCAGCGCTCTCGGCCGCCGACATGCCCGCCGCCGGCTCGTCGAGCAGCAGCAGCCTGGGCCGCGCCGCCAGCGCCATCGCCAGCTCCAGCCGCCGCCCCTGCCCGTGCGAGAGCGCGCCGGCCGGACCGCCCGGCTCGACGCCCATCGCCGCCAGGTGCCCGGCCGCCTCCCGTTCGATCTCCGCGCGCCGCCCGCGCGGCAGCCACGCCCGCAGCCTCAGCCCCTGCCTCGCCCGTACGGCGAGCGACACGTTCTCCAGGCACGTCAGCCCGGTGAACAGGCTGCTGTGCTGAAAGGTCCGCCCGATCCCGAGCCTGGCCCGGCGCGACTCGGAGAGCTTGGTCACATCCCGCCCGGCGAACTCGATCCGCCCCGCCGACGGCCGCAGCGCCCCGGCGACCGCCGCGAACACCGTCGACTTCCCCGCGCCGTTGGGCCCGATGAGCGCCCGCCGTTCACCCTCCTCGACGGACAGGGAGACCCGGTCCACGGCGGCCAGCGCGCCGAAGCGGACGGTCAGCTCACGCAGCACGAGCACGTTTCCTCCACAGCCCGGCGAGCCCCTCGGGCAGCAGGTAGACACACAGCACGAACAACGCCCCCTCGACCAGCAGCCATTTGTCGCCCAGCGCGCCTGACGTGGCCTCGCGCAGCGCGATCAGGCCGGCCGCGGCCAGCGCCGGCCCGGCCAGCGAGTCGCGCCCGCCGAGCAGCACCATGACCAGCAGCAGCACCGAGACGCCCACGCCCAGGTGGGTCGGGGCGACGAAGGTGTCCTTCTGCGCCACCAGCGCGCCGCCCGCCGCGCACACCGCTCCGGCCACGGTGACGGCGGCCAGCCGTACCCCCGGAACGGAGTAACCGAACGCGGCCATCCGCGCCTCGTTCTCGCGCGTGCCCGCGATGGCCGCGCCGAGCGGCCCGCGCCGCACCACCGCCAGCACCGCGAACCCGGCCGCGACCACCGCCAGCGCCCACCAGTAGAACACCACGGCGTACGGCATGGCCGTCTCCAGCCCGAACAACGTGCTGACCGGAATGCCGGCCAGGCCGTTGTCCCCGCCCGTGACCCGGCCGGCCCGCGTGGCCGCCTGGACCGCGATCTCCCCGATCGCCAGCGTGAACATCAGGAAGAAGAACCCCCGAGTACGCACCGCGAACCACCCGGTGACCAGCGCGAACACCACCCCCGCCAGCACCGCCGCGCTCAGCTGCACCACCGCCGACTCGCTGAGATGCTTGGCCGTCAGCCCCGCGGCATAGGCGCCCACTCCCAGGAAGGCCGCGTGCCCCAGCGACGGCAGCCCCGCGTGTCCGACGAGGAGGGCGAGGCTCGCGGCCATCAGCCCGTAGGCCAGCCCGCCGGTGAGCAGGCTGAGCTGGTAGGCCCCCAGGACGAACGGCATCGCGGCCAGCACGGCGGCGGCCAGGATCGCCTTCACCTGGCCCGCCCGAACATCCCGGACGGGTTCCACAGGAGCACCGCCGCCATGACCGCGAACAGCAGGTACGCCGCCAGTTCCGGCACCAGCGCCACCCCGACGGTCTGCACCTGCCCGACCAGCAGGGCTCCCACCACCGCCCCGCGGACGGAGGCGAGACCGCCGATCACGATGACGATCAGCGCCAGCACGAGCACCTCGCTGTCCAGCCCGGCCCGCAGGTTGAGCAGCGGCAGCCCCAGCACCCCGGCGAACGTGGCCAGCCCGCAGCCGGCCAGCATGACCGATAATCGGACCCGCGCGACGTCCACGCCGATCGCCGCGAGCATCCCGGGATCGTCCACCGCGGCCCGGACCAGCGCCCCCGCCCTGGTCCGCTCGAAGACCCAGTACACGATCCCGCCGATGACCAGACCGGCCCCGATCACCGCCACCCTGTAGACCGGATAGCTGCCGAGGACGCTCCCGTCCAGCCCGCCGGGCGGCGGAAGGGTATGGAACCCCCGGTCCACCACGCCGAGCAGAAACTCCGAGAGCAGGATCGCCAGCCCCAGCGTGAGCAGGGCCTGGTCCAGATGGCCGCGCCCGCGCAGCGGCAGGATCGCCGCCGACAGGACGCCGCCCAGCGCCACGCCGAGCGCGGCAACCAGCAGCGCGGCCCCCGCCCATAGGCCCAGCGAGACCGAGACCCCGCCGAGCAGCAGGAAGGCGACGTAGCCGCCGGCCATGTAGAGCGCGCCATGGGCCAGGTTGAGCACGTCGAGCATGCCGTAGATCAGCGTCAGCCCGACCGCGAGCACGAACAGCAGCGCCCCGAACGCCAGCCCGTCGAACGCGTTGACGAGCAGGCTCACGAGGCCTCCGGCGCGATGGTGGCGATCACCTTGTTCACGCCGCCGGAGTACTCGCGGACGTACCAGTTCTGGACGGGGTTGTGCTTGGCGTCCAGCGTGAACGGGCCGCGCGGGCTGGCGATCTCCCCCACCTGGCCCAGTGCCTGGGCGAGGTCGCCGCCCCGCCCTGCGGCCCGGTCGATGAGGCTCATGGCGTCCCAGCTCTGCAGCGCGACCACCGACGGGTTCTTGCCGGTCTTCGCCTTCCACTTGGCGGTGAAGGCCTGGTTGTCCGGGTTGTCGAGGGCGGGCGAGTACAGGCCGACGCTGGTGATGCCTTCCGCGTCGGCTCCGATCGCCTGCAGTACGTCTTCGTCGGTGATGTTCTGGCAGGTCAGGAGCTTGAGCTTGGTGTCGTAGCCGAACTGCTTGAAGTTCTTGGCGAACGTGATGGCCTCGCCGCCGGCGTAGAAGACGTAGAGGAACTTCGCCTCGGCGGGGATCTGGCTGAGGTACGGCTGGAAGTTCTGGGTCTTGCCGAACGGGGTGAGGATCTGCTTCAGCGGCTTGGCGCCGCCGCCCTTGGCGTAGCCCTCGGCGAAGCCCTTCAGCGTCTCGGTGCCGGCGGAGTAGTCGGCGCCCATGAGCACCGCGCCGTCCTTGCCGTACGACTCGGCGGCGTAGCGGCCGGCCGCGTACCCGTGCATGTAGTTGGTGTAGGAGACGCGGAAGACGCCGGGGCCGCCCAGCGCGTCGGCGCCGGCGTTGGCGATGACCACGGGCGTCTTCTGGGCGTCGGCCTCCTTGGCCACGGCCACCGCGACCGGGGAGGCGATCAGCCCGGTGATCACGTT
Source organism: Nonomuraea sp. NPDC050547 (assembly GCF_044457345.1). NCBI lineage: Bacteria > Bacillati > Actinomycetota > Actinomycetes > Streptosporangiales > Streptosporangiaceae > Nonomuraea > Nonomuraea sp. NPDC050547. Next base: position 133,644 of record NZ_JBITGW010000015.1, on the reverse strand, counting down.
CACCTGGTCCTGCAGGGTGAGCTGCCTGGCCTTCTGCTGGCCGGTCTCCGGGGTGCCGGCGTCGTCGGCGACCACCAGCCTGGCCGTCTTCCCGCCGAGTTCGCCGCCGTGCTCGTCCAGGTAGAGGCGCATGGCGGCCTCCATGTCGTCACCGAGCGCCGCGTACACGCCGGTCTGCGAGATGATCGCGCCGACCTTCACCACGGAGTCGTCGGCCGCCTGCTGAGTGGCCGCGCCACCGCACCCTGCGGCCAGCGCGACGGCCAGAGCGAGCAAGGCAAATCTCATCGGAGGCTCCCGCTGCCGCTAGCGTTTCCGAGATCCTCGCGCGTGCGGCGGCAGAAGGGAAGAGCGCCATCCCTTGCCCGAATGCAGCGCTCCGCAGTCGCGGCAGGTCCGCGCCGCCTGGTCGGCGTAGAAGGCGGCGAAAACCGGCGGCAGGTCCTTGACGACGTCGCGTACCTGGAGTTCCACCTCGTGCGCCTGGGCCCCGTACTCCCGGCAGTACCACCGGAAGTCTCCCGCTCCTCCCTACCCGAACACGGCGCGCACGGAGCCGAGCCCGTCGATCCGCACCTCGAAGACGTCCCCGCTGACGGCCTCCACGAACGGCCCCAGCGTCCCGGTCAGGACCACGTCGCCCGCGCGCAGCGGGAACGCCGAGCGTCCCGTCGCGCCCGCCAGCCAGACCAGCGCGTTGAGCGGGTGCTCCATGACCTGCGCCCCCGACCCCGACGACACCTGCTCACCGTTGCGCGTCATCGTCATGGCCGCCGTGCGCAGGTCGAGCCCGCGCAGATCCCGGGGGTCGCCGCCCAGGAGGAAGGCGCCGCTTGAGGCGTTGTCGGCGATCGTGTCGGCCGGGGTGATGTCCCAGCCCTCGATCCGGGAGTCGGCCACCTCGATGGCGGCGAGCGCGAAGTCCACCGCCCTGATCACCTCGGCGGTGGTGAACGGCCCGCCCTCCAGATCCTCCTTCAGCACGAACGCCACCTCGCCCTCGACCCTCGGCTGCAGGAAGTCCCCGATCGGCATCGGCTGCCCGTCGAGATGGCAGCGGTCCTGGAACAACATCCCGAAGTCCGGCTCACCGATGCCGAACCTGCCGCGGACCTCCGCGTTGGTCATGCCGACCTTGCGGCCGACGAGCCTGCGCCCCTCCTGGAGCGCGCGCCGCGTGTTGATCTCCTGTACGGCGTAGCCGTCCCGTACCGACCCGACCAGGTCGCGGACCGGCGGGCACGGCTTGCCCGACGTGGCCGCGTCCAGCAGCCGGTCGGCCGCCTGGGTGCGCACGTCCACCGCTTCCGACCATTCATCGTGCATCTGAATCACTCCAGCCTGATGGTGGGCTCTCGTCATCGTCTCCCCTGCGGGCGATCTATGCCAATTACGCTGCCTGTTATGCGGACTCGTATCGATCAGGTGAAGGCCCATGACGGCTCCTTCGACGTCCACGTCTGGCTGCCGGACTCCGGCCGCGGGCCGGGCATCCTGCTGCTGCAGGAGGTCTGGGGCGTCGGGCCGTACATCAGGAAGGTCGCCGAGGACCTGGCCGCGCTCGGCTACGTCGTGGCCGCCCCCGACTTGTTCTGGCGGGTGCGGCGCAACTGGCAGGGCGCCCACGACATGGCGGGGCTCCAGGCCTCGATCGAGGTCGCGAGCCGGTTCGACGGCGCCCAGGGCGTGGCCGACAGCGGCACGACGCTGGCGCACCTGCGCGCGCTGCCCGAGGTCACGGGCGGCGTCGGCTCGCTCGGCATCTGCCTGGGCGGTTCGCTGAACTTCGCGCTGGCCGCCGACGAGCCCATGGACGCGGTGCTGTCGTTCTACGGCTCGCAGGTGCCCGGTACCCTCGCCCTCATGGAGCGCATCGAAGCTCCCCTGCTGCTGGCCTTCGGTGGCCAGGACCCCTACATCCCCCGCGAACGGGTGGCCGAGGTGGAGCGGGCGGCGGCGGGCCGCCCCAACGTCCGGGTGCACGTGGACGAGCGGGCCGGACACGCATTCCACAACCATGAGGCCCCGGATTTCTACCACGAGGAGGCCGCGGCGGACCTCTGGCGGGTGGCCGTCGACTTTCTCGGGAACCACATTCCGGTCCGACCGTAATAGGCGTGCACAGAAGCTGCACACGGCCCCCACACACCCTGTCTGGTACGCCACTTCCCCGTACCCCACGATGAAGCCGTGACAGAGATCTTCACCATGTGGGGAAATGTCATCATCGCGACGCTTCTGACCGTTCCGGCGGCGGCGTTGGCGATCTTCCATCTCACCCGCGGCCGCGCTCGCCGCGGGCATCCCGCGCCCCTCCGCAGCGCGGTCGCCGACGTCGGGATCGTCATCGGCACCGCGCCCTGGATCTGGATGATCCTCACCCCCTCCAGCCGCCGGAACACGGTCGAACTCGCCCCCTTCCAGGTCTTGATCGACCTCGCCTCCGGGCCGTGGGAGACGGCATTCGTGCAGGTTGGCGGGAATCTACTGGTATTCGCCGCCCTGGGGGGACTACTCCCGGTCCGCTCGGCGCGCTTCACCTCTCTGGCGCGCATCGCCCTCATCGCGGCACTGGCCTCCATGACCGTCGAGTCCCTCCAGTACGGCCTGCGACTGGGCCGCGACTCAGCCACCGACGACGTCTTGGTCAACACGGCCGGGGCCGTACTGGCTGCCGTGATTACTCGCCGCTGGTGGGCCCCCGCAATACCGGGCAGGACCGTTCCAAGGTAACGGCCCGCGAAAACCCCCGAAGATCACCACACAGGCACGATCCACTCAAAAGAAGCACGCGACCAACCTGCGTATCTGTGCGATCGTGGACAAGACGGGGCAAGTTCTCTGGAGACGCCAAACCCGGTTGGTGACAGAGGGTGGTCAAACGTGTCTGAATCCCCGGTACCCCACGAGCCCCCCATCTATCGACGGATCGCCGACGGCCTCCGCGCGCGGATCATGGCCGGCGAATTGCGCGACGGGGATCGGCTACCGGGCGAGAACGCGCTCATGGCAGAGCACGACGTGGCACGCGCCACCGCTCGGCAGGCGCTTGCCGTACTCATCAACGAAGGGCTGGCGGTACCCAAGCGAGGTTCGGGGGTCTACGTGCGCTTGTTCAAACCGATCCGACGACACGGCTCCCGCCGCCTGTCCCGCGAGCAGTGGGGGCAGGGGCGGGCGATCTGGGACGCCGACACGCGCGGCCGTCCGTTCACTGTCGACGAGGTGGAGGTGGCCAGGGAGAACGCCACGGAAGACGTCTCAGCGGTGCTGGAGAGCGGTGAGGTCTGGGTACGGCGGCGGCGCTATTCGGTCGACAGCCGCCCCGTCCAGCTCGCCACCTCCTACTTCCCCGCCGCGCTGGTCGAGGGCTCGGCGATCACGGTGGCCGACACCGGCCCCGGCGGCGTCTACGCCCGCCTGGGCGACCTCGGGCTGCCCCCGGCCCACTTCACCGAGGAGGTACGCGCCAGGATGCCCCGCCCGCGCGAGGCCGGGCTCCTGGGCCTGCCCGGCGGCACCCCCGTCATCGAGGTCTGCCGGACCGCCTACACCTCCGGCGGACTTCCGGTCGAGCTGAACGAGATGGTTTTGGACTCCGCAGCCTATGTACTTCAGTACGATTTCGATGCTTAGGTCAAGCCGAAATGTCAAGCGATAGGTTGACCTGTCTCTCGCGGATCTTGCCTTCTCTAGAGAGGTACCCCATCGTCGGAAGGGAAGGAATCATCGCCTAGCAGCGGGTCCCGGGAAGGGTGGTCATGTCCTTTGACCGGCACCTCGCGGAGATCGCCCGGGAGTTTCCGCACTGGACCATCTGGCGGAGCGACGCGGGACGCTGGTGGGCCACTCGGCATCACCCGCTCAGCGCCGAGCAGCGTGATGCCGGGTGCGCGATGACGATCGACGCCGACGACCCGGACGGTCTGCGCGACCAGCTCCGGGACCAGCAGAGGCGAGCGGGAACCCCGCCGCCCGCCTGACGGCTGGACCGTTCTCACGGTTCAGCCGGTTCAGGCGACATGAGCAGCCCGGTGCCGGGTCCAGCGTCTCGGCGGCTCCGGCACCGGGCCACCAAAGAACGGGGCCAAGGTCGCGGAAGCCTCCGACCCTATCGGGGGCGGAGGCTTCCGCCCACGGAGTAGCGTCGGACCCATGCTCTTCGAACAGCGCCTGCGCGAAGGCATCGCCGACGGCACCGTCACCCTCGCCTTCCGGCGCTGGAAACGCAGCCAGGTCAAGCCCGGCGGCCGCTACCGCATGGGCGACGGCCGCATCGCCGGCGTCTCCTCGGTCGAGGTGGTCACCGCCATCACCGACGCCGACGCCCGCGCCGCGGGCTTCCCCGACGCCGCGACGCTCCGCCGCGACCTCGACGCCCGCGGTGACGACCCGATCCACCGCATCGCATTCCACCTCGCCGACGCGAGCGACCCCCGCGACGCGCTCGCCGACTCCGCCGAGCTCTCCCCCGACGATCTCGCCGGCCTTCGTACCCGTATGGCCCGCTTCGGTCCCTGGGCTCTGCCCACGCTCCGCCTGATCGCCGAGCGCCCCGGAGTGCGGGCCGGCGACCTCGCTCCCGAGATCGGCCAGGAACTGCGCGAATTCAAGATCAATGTCCGCAAGCTCAAGAACCTCGGCCTCACCATCAGCCTCGAAACCGGCTATCGCGTCTCGCCGCGCGGACGGGCGTACCTGGACATGACGCAGGCCCCGCCGTAGCGGGGCCCGCGACACCGCCGGTCACTTGCGCACGTCGGTCAACCCGCCGATGTTGACGTCCGTGTCGTCACTCGCCCGCTGGGGCTGGGGCTGGGGCTCCTCGATCGAGTCGGCCACGATCACCCGCACGTCCTCCTGCGAGGGTACGGCGGGCTCCTCCTGAGCCGGAAACGTGACCACGTCCTGAGCCGCGGGCGTCTCCTGGGCGGGAAGCGTGAGCGCCTCGTCGGCGGGAACGGCCGGCGGCCCCTCCAGCAGCGGCCCGGCGGCCGACTCGCTGCGCATCAGGTCGCCCAGCACCGCGCTGATCTCGGTCAGGCGGCGTACCACCTCGCCATGGGTGTCGGTGAGGTAACTGACCCGGCGCCCGGCGTGCTCGTCCAGCGAGGCGGCCCGCTGCTGCGCGGCCGTCAGCGTCGACTCGGCCTCTCCGCGCGCCGAGTCGAGCGTCTGCTCCGCCTCGGCCCTGGCCGCGTTCGTGGTCCGCTCGGCCTCGGCCTGCGCCCCTTCGACCAGGCGCTCGGACTCCGTCGTGGCAGCGGTGACCGCACGGTCGGCCTCCGACCTGGCCTCGCGCAGGGCCTCTTCGGCCTCGGCCCGCGCGGTGGTCAGGGTCTCCTCCGCGTCAGAGCCGGCCTGGGCCAGCATGCGCTCGGCGGCCGAGGTGGCCTCGCCCACGCGGCGCTCGGCCTCGGCCTGGGCCGAGGTCAGGATGTTGTCGGCGGTCTCACGGGCGGAGGTGACCATGCGGTCGGACTCCGACCTGGCGCTCTCCCGCACGCTGGCGGCCTCGCTGGCGGCGTCCTCCTTCTTGGCCGCCGCCTCCTCCTCGCCCAGCTTGAGGATCTGCGCCAGGCGCGGGCTCAGGTCCTCGTAGCTCTGCGGCGCCTCGACCATGCGCCGCCTGGCCTCGGCCAGTTCGATGCGACCCTGCTCCGCCTGGTCGATCGCCCGTGCCAGCCGCTCTTCGAGATCTCGGATTTGATTGCGGGTTCTCATCATGTAGTCGTGGACCTGACGGCGGTTGTAGCCGCGCATCACGACCTCGAAGGTGTCCTCTTGCATCAGATCGGGGATGCTCTCGTGCTGGTTTTTCATGGGGGTTACCTATGGTCTGCGTGAGGCGGGGGACTGCAATTTGTGAGTGTCTGACGACGAGACGTCAGGAATCGACTTTCCTGCCATCTGCCCACGTCCGCAACCGGAACGCCACACCTGGGGCAGGAATTACGATGTCCCGGGTGTACATAGCAGCGTTGGACAACGGGGCAGTTCCGGACATTCATCCCGAGGCGTACATAGCGCCAGGGGCCGTCGTCGTGGGCCGCGTCAGCGTGGGCCGCGCGGCGTCCATCTGGTACGGCTCCGTCCTGCGTGGAGACGACGAGCGGATCGAGATCGGGGAGGAGTGCAACGTCCAGGACCTCTGCTGCCTGCACTCCGATCCGGGAGAGCCGGCGATCCTGGAGCCGCGGGTCAGCCTGGGCCACAAGGCGATGGTCCACGGGGCGTACGTCGAGACCGGCGCCCTGATCGGCATCGGCGCCATCGTGCTCGGCGGCGCCCGTGTCGGCGCGGGCACCCTCGTGGCGGCGGGCGCGCTGGTCGGCCCCGGCAAGACGATCCCGCCGGGCGTGCTCGTGGCAGGCGTCCCCGGCAAGGTCGTGCGCGAGCTCACCGACGACGACAGGGCCACGTTCGCGCGTACCCCGGATTCCTATATGGCCAAGGCGATCAGACACCGTTCGGCGTCCCCCCTCCGATCGTCATAACGGACATTCTGCCCCCTATTGCCGCCGACCGTGGCGGACCGGCGAAGTACGATGGCCGCCGTGCACCCCTTGGACCCCTTCTCGGCCGTCGAAGCGGACGTGCGCGCGCTCGTGGCGAACCCGCGCTGGGCCGGGCTCCCCGATCACCTCAGGGCCGAGGCGCTGGCGACCATGACGGTCGTCACCCCTGACGGCGGCCGCTGGCTCTTCGGCGCCCACGCCCGCTGGTACCTCCACGACCCCGGCGACGGCCGCTGGCACCTGGCCGCCCCGCCGCGCGGCCTGCCCGTCCGCACCGGCCGCCACGGCTCGCCCGTCCTGAACCCCGGCCTGCTGCCCACGGGGGCCGACTTCATCGGCCCGGACGGGTCCACCCAGGCCTTCATCGGCCCCGACGTGCACCCGGGCCTCACCGAGGAGATCCGGGTCCTGCTGCGTCGTGCGGGCCGCAAGTCGGAGCTCGACTACCCGCTGACCTCCTTCAGGGACGTCTTCGCCGCCGACGTCCCGAGCACGGTCGCCGCCGTCTGGGGCACGATCATGTGGTGCGCGTACGCGCCCGCGTTCGACGGCAACGAGCGCCTGCTCACCATCTTCGGCGAGTACCTGCGGCGGCCCCTGCCCGGCGACGAGTGGGTCCGCTGGCTCACCCGCCCCTCCCTGGAGGCCCTGGTCACGCTGTACGCGGAGCGCGTACGCGCCATCGGCCGGTCCGACCCCTCGCAGTTGTCCGCCCCCTACCCCTGGCACACCCGCCCGGACGAGCCCCCCGGCTCCACAGGCCCCGGCCACCCGGCTCCCGGCCACTCGACGTCCGGCCACTCGACGTCTGGCCATTCGGTGTCCGGTCCCCACGCGACGGGCCACTCCGCGTACGGCACGACCGAGCACTCCCACGGCGGCGGCTCAGGACCGTCCGGCGGCGCGCGGAGCGGGAAGGACACTCCGGGGAAGGCCGGGCTGCGGCTGGTGGCCCTCATGGCCGACACAGCGCAGATCCTGGCCGACGACCCGCGCTTCGCCCCCCGTGCCCACGCGCTGCTGGCCATGCTCAAGCCTTTGCTCCACCAGCCCGCACTCGACCACGCCGCGGCTCTCAGGGGCGACGACACGGTACGGCGGGCGTGGCTGGCCCGTGTACCCGCCGACCTGGCCAGGTGGATCCTGCCCGACACCGACCCCGGCACCGCCTTCCGCCACACGGTCTACGACCTTGTGGAGTCCCTGGCGTTCACCTCAGACGCGCCGAGGGCGGCGGCGTCCTTCCTGACCGACCTGCCGGGGGCGGGCGATCGGCTGCACGACTGGCTGGACCACCGGGTCCGCCATGCCTACGCCGAGCTCACCGCGCATGTCGCCGAGTACGGGGAGCACACCGAGCCCGACGGCTTCGCCGTACCGGCGTTTCTGTGGACGGGCGCGACGGGCGGCTGGCCGGAGCGCGCGACCTCGCCGGCGACGGCGCGCGGGGTGGTGGTCGCCCCGCCGGACAGGGGTTCGGCGGCGGCGGTGCTGGGCGCGGCGTACGCGACCGGGCTGACGTGGTGCAGGCTGACGGGGGCGCGGATGCCGGAGGAAGGTCTGGCCGGGGCGCGGGCGATCGTCCGCAGGCTCGTGCACGAGCGCGACGACATCCACCCGTAAACCACTAATACCGTAATTTCTCTCTTACTCCCCCTATATCGTTCTTTCTCCTGAACAACCGGGCATTGGCTGAATTGTGATCTCGGAAACGGGAAATGATCCTGATGGGGCCCGGCGGTACAGAAAGGAATGACCCCGATGGGCCATGTCGCCTGAAGGGCCCCGGGCCGTAACCTCGTAGAGGGTGTGGGCTGCGGAAGGAAGGACGACGCGGTGGGGCACGATGACCTGGACTATCGGGTCCACGATCGTGTCGCGTTGGACGAGATTGCACTCTACGCCGAGGTGCTGACCGCCGTGGCAATCAGCGACCGGCGACTCACCTTGGCCGAGCTCGACGACGCGCTCGGATTGCGGACTTCAGCGAGTCACTGAAATGGGCCAGTACAAAGACCTAGTCCCGGACTCCCCAGGGGTCCGGGACCGCGGTGACAGGACTAGTCACTTCGACTAGGAGCGAACCAGACGCGCGATGGCCGCGGACGCCTCCTTCACCTTCGCGTCCGCCTCCGGTCCTCCCGTGTTGATCGCGTCGGCCACGCAGTGCGAGATGTGCTCCTCCAGCAGCCCGAGAGCCACGGCCTGAAGCGCCCGCGTGGCGGCGGAGACCTGTGTGAGGATGTCGATGCAGTAGGCGTCGTCCTCCACCATGCGCTGGAGGCCTCTGATCTGGCCCTCGACCCGGCGCAGCCGCGTGAGATAGGCCTGCTTGTCTCCGCTGTACCCATGCATGGTCCTACGGTACCCGTAAGCGGTATCGCGGGCCGCGTTCAGCGAAGTTCGCTGATCAGCTTCTCCCACTGCTCGCCCACGCCGTCGGCCGAGTGGCGGGCGGTCGTCTCCAGCGCCCCCGCGGCCAGCGAACGGCGCCGCCGTTCGTCGTCGATGAGCGCCAGCAGCGCCGCGGCGAACAGCCGCTCCTCGCCCTCGGGCACGAGCACCCCGTTGTAGCCGGTCGCCACGAACTCGCTCGGCCCCCTGGCCCCGTCGAAGGCCACCACGGGCACCCCGCAGCCCATCGCCTCCAGCACGGTCATCCCCAGGTCCTCGGTACGCGAGGTCGTCGCCACGATCGAGGCCTTGGCGAACTCGCCGGCCAGATCGGGCGTGGTGCCCATGAAGTACACGTGATTGTGCAGATCCAGTTCGCGCACCAGCGCGCGCAGCCGCCGCTCCTCCGGCCCGCCGCCATAGAGCCGCAGCCGCCAGTCGGGACGCTTGTCGGCCACCATCGCGAACGCCCTGATCAACCGGTCGTACGCCTTGGCCGGCACCCACCTCCCGCCCGCCGCCACGATCCGGTTGTCCATCCGCGAGCGCGGCCACGGCCCCCGGGGCAGCGCGTCCGGTACGGCCAGCACCTCCGGCCCGCCCTCGACCAGCCGCGTCCACTCCTCCCGCGCCGACTCGGTGGCCGTGACGACCGCGTCGAGCCGGGGGTAGAACTTGCGCACCGGGGCGGGCACCGAGGGCCGGCCCCATTCGCGGGCGATGCGGAGGATCTCGCGCGGGCCGTACCTGGCGGCCTGGACAGACAATGCTGGCCGCGTCGTGATCAGAACATCACTCTTCAGCCCGCGCAACGTCCGCCACAGCGCCACCTCCGTGCGCATCTGCCCGCTGGGAAACAGGTGCCTGACGCCCGGCCGGACGTCCACCACCGAGCGGAGCCTGACCTTGGAGCCGACCGGGAAGAAGGGCTTCTCCTTCTGCCGCCTGATGCTGATCACCTCGACCTCGTGCCGCTCCGCGAGGGCGCTGGCGAGGTTGAGGGTGGACCGGATGTCGCCGCGCATGCCGTACGCGGAGGGGAGCATCAGGCTGACCTTCACCCGCCCACCTCGATCCGCAGTTCGTCGTCGGCGGTGTAGCAGGGCCGGACGGGCACGCCGTCCACTTTGGTCGCCGGATAGTGCAGGCGGCGGCGTTTGCCGTCCACGTCGTCGAGCCGCGAGCCCAGCCGCAGCGGCTCCGGCAGTCCCTCGACCTCCAGCGACGGCTCCCAGGTGCCGGAGGCCTCCGGGTCTGCGGCGATGACGTCCACGAGGGAGACCGCGGCGTGGAATCGCACGCCCTGGACGGTGGCCCGCGCGGACAGGTGCGCGGCCGACTGCCTGCGGCGCAGCGCGAGACTGGCCTCGTGGCGGGCGTCGTCGTCGTCCAGGCCGGTGAAGGCGAGCAGGCCCATCACCTCGAACCGGCCCTCCCTGAACCACACCGAGCGCACCTCGGCCACGGGCTCCGCCTCGTCGATCTTGAGCGCGAGGAAGCCGTTGCGCGTGCGGTAGGAGCGGTAGGCGAAGGTGCGTTTGCACAGCGCGTAGGTGTCGAGGTGGTCCAGCGAGAAGCCGGGGTCCACGCTCCTGAGCCTGGTCCTGGCGCCGTCGTGGCGCAGGTAGGCGTCCCATCTGCCGGCGATGAGGCCGAGCGGCGCGAGTGAGACCGCGAGCGTGGCCTCGCGCGACCTGCTTCCCGGCTTGCCGAGCACCACGTCGCGCTCGACGCCCGTTCCCCGATGGCGCAGCACCAGTTCGGTGCCTTCATCGAGCGGGTCGTCGATCGCGAGTCGCAGGGAGAGCACGTCAGCCAGAGTGACTTCCGCGTCTGTGACGACGACGCGCATCGCGAGCCCCCTCCCCGTCGAATGAAGCCATGCGACGTTGAGGTTACCGTGATTTTCCCGTTATGTGGATGGCGGATTTCCGGCGCTTGACCGGTCTGACGTGCGAAACTCCTCCACAAGGGCTGTGAAGGAGTCCGACTTTCCCGCGTCAGGACACACCCTTGACCGACTTGATCAAGAGCTGCGCCACGTCCACGACCTCCAGCGACTCCTTCGCCTCGCCGCTGTTCTTCTTCTCGTTGATGGCGTCGCCGAGCATCACCATGCAGAACGGGCAGGCGGTCGAGACCGTGTCCGGGTTGGTGGTCAGCGCCTCGTCCACGCGCTCGGTGTTGATGCGCTTGCCGATGCGCTCCTCCATCCACATGCGGGCGCCGCCGGCGCCGCAGCAGAAGCCGCGGTCCTTGTGCCGGTGCATCTCCTGGGTCTGCACGCCGGGCACCTTCGACATGATGTCGCGAGGCTGGGAGTAGACCTTGTTGTGGCGGCCGAGGAAGCACGGGTCGTGGTAGGTGATCTTCTCCTCGATCGGCGTGACCGGCGTGAGCTTGCCGGTGTCGACCAGGTGCGACAGCAGCTGGGTATGGTGGACGACCTCGAAGGTGCCGCCGAGCTGCGGGTACTCGTTGGCCAGCGTGTTGAAGCAGTGGGGGCAGGTGGCCACGATCTTCTTGACCCCGGCCTCGTTCAGCGTCTCGATGTTCTGCTGGGCGAGCATGTTGAACAGGTACTCCATGCCCAGGCGGCGGGCCGGGTCACCGGTGCAGGCCTCCATCGGGCCGAGCACGGCGAACTTCACGCCCGCGATGTGCAGGAGCTCGGCGACGGCCTTGGTGGTCTTCTTGGCCCGGTCCTCCAGGGCGCCGGCGCAGCCGACCCAGAAGAGGTATTCGGCGTCCTCGGGCATCTTGTCCTCGACCAGCTCGACCTCGAAGTCGAGCTCCTCGATCCAGTCGGCCCGCTTCATCTCGGACATGCCCCACGGGTTGCCCTTGTTCTCCAGGTTCTTCACCATCACCCCCGCCTCGGACGGGAACGACGACTCCACCATCACCTGGTAGCGGCGCATGTCGAGGATGTGGTCGATGTGCTCGATGTCCACCGGGCACTGCTCGACGCAGGCGCCGCAGTTGGTGCACGACCACAGCACGTCGGGGTGGATGATGCCTTCCTCGCCGACCAGCGGCTTCTCCAGCAGCGCGAGCACGTCGGTGTCGGCGTGGCTGGTGTCGGCGCCCTGCAGCAGATATGGGGCGACCTTGAAGGCGTGGTCGCGCTGGTCGAGGATCAGCATCTTCGGCGACAGCGGCTTGTCGGTGTTCCACGCCGGGCACTGCGACTGGCAGCGTCCGCACTCGGTGCAGGAGTAGAAGTCGAGGAAACCCTTCCAGGTCGTGTCGCCGATCTTGCCCCGGCCGAGCTTCTCCGGGTCCAGGTCCTCGTCTTCGAAGTCGACGAGCTTGCCGTCCACCCGCAGCTCGGAGGCGGCGCCCAGGCCGTCGGGGCGACGCGAGAACAACACGTTCAGCGGCGCGGTGAAGATGTGCAGGTGCTTGGAGTTCACCACGATGACCAGGAACACCAGCATGAAGCCGATGTGCAGGAGCAGCGCGATCTCCTCCAGCAGCGCGCTGGCGGGCAGGATCTCGCCCAGCGCGATCGAGACGAACGCGCCGCCGGTGTAGGGCAGGTTGCCGTTGGCCGAAGCCACCCCGCGCGCCAGGAACAACGTCCAGATGATGTTGAAGATCATGAACAGGACGAGCCAGGCGCCGCCCAGGTGCGAACCGGAGAAGCGGGACTTGCGGCCCAGCGTCTTCGGCGAGTTCTTGATCCGGATGACCGCGAACGCGATGAGCCCGAGCACGCAGGCCACCGCGATGAAGTCCTGCAGGAAGCCGAGCGCCGACCACTGCCCGATCAGCGGGATGTGGAAGTTCGGCCGCCCGGTGACAGCTCCCTGGATGATCCCGCCGTACGCCTCGATGTAGACGGTCAGCAGGATGAAGAAGGCCCACATGACGAAGAAGTGCGCCACGCCGGACGGCGTCCACTTCAGCAGCTTCTTCTGCCCGAAGACCTCGACGATCTGGGCCTTGAGCTCATCGGGTACGTGGGTCTTGGCGTACTCGATGCGTTCGGGGGCCGGTGGTCCCACGGTCGCGAGCTTGAACAGGAACAGGGCCCTGCGGCCCGCGACGGCCACCGCCGCCACGGTCATGACGAGCGCGAGCACGGCTACCCAGAGCACGGGTCCTCCCACAGACGGCGTTGGCTGCCAGCGTACGGTTGCCGGTCATCCACGCAATGACCAGGTCTGCCCAGAATCCTACCCGCGAGTAACATTCCGGGCCCAACGCGACCCACCCTAAGGTCAACCCGCCTTCTAGAACAATGCTCTAGCCTGTGAGATAGCGCTGAATCGTCGGCGCTATCAGCGCCACCAGCTCCTCGTCGTCGGCGGTGGCCAAGGGCTCCAGCTGCAGCACGTAGCGCGCCATCACCAGCCCGAACATCTGCGAGAAGGCCGCCTCTATCCGCAGGTGCGGCACGCCCAGCCCGTCGGCCACCCGGAAGAGCAGGGCGTTGGTGATGAACTCCCGCAGCATCGCCAGCGCCGCCTCGTTGGTCATCGCCGAGCGCATCAGCGCGATCACCGGCTGGCGGGCCTCTTCCTCGGAGGTCAGCGTGAGCAACAGGCGGACCAGCCGCTCGCCCACCTCCTCACGCGGCCCCTCCAGGAGCGCCGGCACCACTTCCTCCGGATTGATCGGGAGCTGCATGGCCTCGGCGAACATGCCCTCCTTGGTGTTGAAATAGTGATGCACCAGCGCGGGATCGACCTTCGCCTCCCTGGCGATGCCCCGAACCGTCGCCTTGTCGAAGCCCTTCTCGGCGAAGACCGTCCTGGCCGCGGTGAGGATCTCGCCCCGCGTGTCCGCGGACCCCGGCCGACGGCCGGGGCGCCGTTTGACGGTCATCTCCCCACCGCCAGGTAGACGCGCATCGGCACGCTCAGCATGCCGTCGGGGAAGGCCAGCCTGAGCTCGCCGCGGCGCCGCTCCACCAGCTCGTCGGCCAGCTCGGCCGGCAGCGCCGCCATGTAGGAGTGGGAACGTAGGTCGAGCAGGAACTCCTCGATGCCGACCAGCCGGTTCCACGGGATCCAGCGCTCCTCGACCACCTCGAAGGCGGCGGCGATCGGCGGCGGCGACCACTTCTCGTGCGCCGGGCCCCAGTAGCGCGGCGCCTCGGCCGACAGCCTCGCCTCGTAGGCAGCCAGCCACTCGGCCTGGCCGGCGTCGGCGAAGTTCCAGCAGGCGGCGATCGCGCCGCCGGGGCGCAGCGCCCGCCGGGCCTCGGCGATCGAGACGGCCGGGTCGAGCCAGTGCCACGACTGGGCATAGGTGACCAGGTCCGCGCTGGCGTCGCCCACGGGCAACGCGTTGCCGTCGGCCACGACCGCGGCGACGCCGGCCGTACCGGAGAGGCGGGAGACCAGGTAGGAGAGCATTTCCGCGCCCGGATCCACGGCCAGCACCCGCGCGCCGCGGGCCCGCAGGGCACGCGTCAGGATGCCCGTGCCCGCGCCGACGTCCACGACCGTCGCGCCCGCGAGCTCGATCCCCGTGATCTCGGACACGGCGCCGTAAACCTCGTCGGGGTAGTGCGGGCGGGCCGCGTCGTAGGCCTCGGCGACCCGGTCGAACACCCTGCCGAGTTCACGTTCGATCATGTGCGCGCCGCCAGGTACAGCCGGGCGAAGGCGAGCGCCTCGGCGAGGTCGTCGATCCGCTCGGACCGCGAGGCCGCCTTGCGGGTGTTGATCTCCAGCACGACCAGGCCGTCGTAGCCGTTCCTCGCCAGGCGCTCCAGCATCGGCGCGCACGGCTGGTTGCCGCGGCCCGGCACCAGGTGCTCGTCCTTGTTGGTGGTGCCGAGGCCGTCGGCCAGGTGGAGATGGGCCAGCCGGTCGCCCAGCTTGGTCGCCATCTCCATGGCGTCGGAGCCGGAGACCGCGGTGTGCGACAGGTCGAGCGTGACGTGGGGGAAGTCGTAGTCGACCGGGTTCCAGTCGGGCGAGTACGGCACCACGTCGTTGCCGCGGGCGCGCAGCGGGAACATGTTCTCCACCGCGAAGACGATGTCGGTCTCCTCGCGCATGCGCGCCAGGCCGGTCTCGAAGTCGCGAGCGTAGTCGCGCTGCCAGCGGAACGGCGGATGCACCACGACGGTCTGCGCGCCCAGCCGCTCGGCGGCCTTCTGCGCCCTGACCAGCTTGGCCCACGGATCGCGCCCCCAGACACGCTGGGTGACCAGCAGGCAGGGCGCGTGGATGGCCAGCACGGGCACCTCGTAGTGCTGCGAAAGCCGCTCGATCACGTCGATGTCCTGGCTCACAGGGTCGGCGCCGACCATGATCTCGACCCCGTCGTAACCCAGGCGCGCGGCCAGTTCGAACGCATCGGGTGTGCGTTCCGGATATACCGAAGCAGTGGACAATGCGATCTTCGCATTGGGCACGCGGATGACGTCAGCCACGTTGCCAGCCTAAGCGGGGCGAGGCTGCGGCGTGGCGCATGCGCCTACGGTTGACCCATGTCACGCATTGCCCACGGCGCCATCCCGAGTCCCAACATATGGAACACGCCGCAGGTCTACGAGCTGGAGAACCGCGCCGTCGACCCCGATGGCGCGGCCGACGCGGCGATGCGGGAGATCCGTCCGCGAGACGGCGCGGTCGTGCTCGACATCGGCTGCGGCACCGGCTACCACCTGCCCGCGCTCGCCGCGGAGGCCGCCCGGGTGATCGGCGTGGAGCCGCACGGCGACCTGGTCAAGCTGGCCCTGCGGCGCTGCGCGGGCCTGCCCGGCGTCGAGGTGCACCGCGCCACCGCCCAGAGCCTGCCGGTGCCCGACGCGAGCGTGGACGTCGTGATCGCGCGCTGGGCGTACTTCTTCGGTCCCGGCTGCGAGCCGGGCCTGCGCGAACTCGACCGCGTGGTACGGCGGGGCGGCGCCGCCTTCGTCGTCGACCTGGACGCCACCCGGGGCGACTTCGGCCGCTGGTTCCAGCGCACCGTGCCCAGCTACTCCCCCACGGCCGTCGAGACCTTCTGGACCCGGCAGGGCTGGCTGCGCCGTCCGCTCGACCTGCGCATGTCCTTCGAGCGGCGGGCCGACCTGGAGGCGGTGCTGCGCATCGAGTTCACGCCGGAGGTGGCCGCCGAGGCGATCCGGGAGACTCCGGGCCTGGAAGTGGCCTATCCGAACGTGCTGCGGTGGCGTACCTATTGACATTGACGTTGGTGTCAACGTTTAGCGTGGAGGCATGCGGATCGGTGAACTGGCCAGACGGGCGGGCGTGAGCACCAGGTCACTGCGCTACTACGAGCAGCACGGCCTGATCAGCGCCCGGCGCGCCGCCAACGGCTACCGCGAGTATCAGGAGGACGACGTCCGGCTGGTCAGCGAGATCCGCACACTGCTCACCAACGGTTTCACGCTGGACGACGCCCGTCCGTTCGTCGAATGCCTGCGCTCCGGCCACTCCTCCGGCGGCGACTGCGCCGGTTCTGTGGAGGTCTACCGGCGCAAGCTGGAGGAGATCGACTCCGAGATCCGGACGCTGCTCGCCCGCCGTGCCGAGGTGGCCGCGCAACTGTGCTCCGGATGTGTCTTCAAGGGAGAGAAATGATCACGCTGACGACCGAGAACTTCGACGAGCAGGTACTGAAGAGCGACAAGCCGGTGCTCGTGGACTTCTGGGCCGAATGGTGCGGGCCCTGCCGTATGGTCGCCCCGGTGCTGGAGGAGATCGAGGCCACGCGCGGCCTGGCGATCGGCAAGCTCAACACCGACGAGAACCCGGAGATCATGGCCCGCTTCGGAGTGATGAGCATTCCGACCATGATCCTTTTTGCGAACGGGGAGCCGGTCAAGCAGGTCATCGGCGCCAAGCCCAAGCGCCTGCTGGAGCGCGAACTGGGCCTCGCGTAGTCCCTTTTGTGTAGTTCGGATCCTCATCGCGAGCGATCCGCTCCGCTGAGTGACCGTCCTAACGTGGCCGGTCATGAGCCGAGTTCTCAGTCTTCTCGCGCTGGCCGCGCTGGTGGCGGTCACGATGTTCGACCTGGCGCCGCCCAGGAGCGGCGCCACGGCCTTCAGCGCGGCCCGCGCCTTCGAGGACGTGCGGGTGGTCGCGAAGGCGCCGCACCCGACCGGCTCGGCCGCGAACGACCGCGTCCGCGACCACCTCGTGGCTCGCCTGAAGGAAATCGGCTTCGACACCCGCGTCCAGGAGGGCGTCGGCGTGCTGCCCCTGACCTACACGGGCAGCACGCCCGTCGGCCGGGTCCGCAACATCGTCGCCACCCGCCCCGGCACCGCCTCCACCGGCCGGATCATCCTGGCCGCCCACTACGACTCCGTACCGGGCGCGCCCGGCGCCGCCGACGACGGCGCCGGGACCGCGGCGGTCCTGGAGGTCGCCCGCACCCTGCCGCCGAACCTCCGCAACGACGTCGTCGTCCTGCTCACCGACGCCGAGGAGGCAGGACTGCTCGGCGCCGAGGCCTTCGCGCGCCAGAACCGCTTCGACGGCCCCGTCGTGGTGCTCAACCACGAGGCCCGCGGTGTGCGCGGCACCGTGCAGATGTTCCGCTCCTCCGGTGGCCTCATCGACGTGTACGGCACCGCCGCCCCGCACCCCGCCGCGGACTCCGCCTTCGCCTCCCTGATGGGCCTGCTGCCCAACAACACCGACTTCCACGTCTTCGAACAGGCCCGGTGGATGGGTCTTGACTCGGCCTTCGTCGGCGGCGGCGCGTACTACCACACCCCGCTCGACGACCCCGCCCACCTGGACCGGGGCAGTCTCCAGCAGATGGGCGACAACGCGCTGGCCGTGGCGGCGGCGCTGGGGTCGAAGGACCTGGGCACGCTGGAGTCCGCGGGCGAGTCGGTGTTCTTCACCGTGCCCGGGGCGCTGGTCAGGTATCCGGGATGGCTGGAGATCCCGATCGCGGCGCTCGCCCTCGTGATGGCTCTGGCCGTGGTGTTCGTGATGCGGCGGCGGGGGCTGGTGAGATGGCCCGGGGCCCTCGCCGGGCTGGGGATGTCTCTGGTGACCGTGGTCCTGGCCGGGGCCTGGGGATACGCCCTGTGGCCGCTGCTGGGGGCGCTGCGGCCCGACTACACGATGATGTTCACCGGCGACCCCTACCGGCCCTGGTTGTACTGGGCGGCTCTGCTGGTGTTCACGGCGGCGATCGTGCTGGTGTGCGCGTCGCTGTTCCGCCGCCGGTCGGATGGGCCGGTGCTCTGCGGGCCGGCCTGCGGTGGGCTGCTTCTTGTCGCGTCGCTCGGGATGGTGTCGGCCTTGCTGCTGCCCGGAGGGTCGCACGTGTTCGCCTGGCCGGCGTTGTTCGCGGCGCTCGGGTGGCTGGTGTCCCTGAAGCTGCCGCGGGGCGGGATCGTGGCGCTGACGGCCGGGCTGGCGCCGGCGGCGGTCATGCTCGGCGGCACCGCGCTGACCTCGCTGGACATCGGGCTGGGCATCGGCGGCATGCTGTCGGCTCCGCACTTCGCGCTCCTGCTGCTGCTGGCGCTGCCCGTGGTGGCGCGGCCGCCGGGCCGTACCGTGTGGGTGGGGCTGCCCGTCGCGGCGGCGGCGCTGATCGCGGCGGGACTGTTCGCGGACCGCTTCGACGCCGCCCACCCGCGCCAGGAGCACCTCTCCTACGCGATCGACGCCGGCACCGGCGAGGCGCGCTGGGGACGGCCCGGTGGCGGCGACGCCGACGGCGTCCGGTTCTTCGGCGAGGAGGACCTGACCACGAGCCGGGCCCCCGCGGCCCCCTTGCGCGCGCCCGGACTGACCGTGCTGAAGGACACGACCTCCGGCGAGGTCAGGACCATGGCGCTCCGCCTGACCCCGTCCGGGGCCGCGCCGGTCGTCGGGCTGGACGTCGAGGGACAGCGGCCGAAGATCACCGTGGCGGGCCGCGAGCTGGGCGAGCGGGCCGGGTTCGCCTTCCACGCGCCGCCCGCCGAGGGCGTCGAGGTCACGCTGACGCTCCGCGCGGGCGAGGCCAAGATCCGCATCTACCAACAGGAGTACGACATGTCGGTGATCCCCGGATACCGGGTCCCGGAAGGCAGCATGCAGCTCCAGCCGCGCACGACCGCCTTCCTGACGAAGATTGTCGCCCCCGCCCGCTAGCCTGCTCCGCATGGCCAAGACTGCGACGGGTTATCGCTGCACCGAGTGCGGCTGGCGCACGCTCAAGTGGGTCGGCCGCTGCGGCGAGTGCCAGGCGTGGGGCACGGTCGACGAGGAGGGCGCCAAGGGCGTCCACGTCGTGCGGGCCGGAGCCACGACGGGGCCGGCCGTACCGATCGGCGAGGTCAAGGCCGAGCTCGCGACCGCGCGCACCACCGGCGTGGGCGAGCTCGACCGGGTCCTCGGCGGCGGGGTCGTGCCCGGCGCCGTCATCCTGCTGGCCGGCGAGCCCGGCATCGGCAAGTCCACGCTGCTGCTGGAGGCGGCCGCGTCCATCGCCCAGCGCGCCACCGTTCTCTACGTCACGGGCGAGGAGTCGGCGGCGCAGGTCAGGATGCGCGCCGACCGTATCGGGGCGCTGCGCGACAACCTCTACCTGGCCGCGGAGACCGAGCTGTCCGCGCTGGTCACCCACGTGGAGAAGGTCCAGCCCCGCTTCCTCGTGGTCGACTCGGTGCAGACGATCGGCTCCGCGCAGGCCACCGGCGTGCCCGGCGGCGTCACCCAGGTGCGCGAGGTCGCGGCGAACCTGGTCCGGCTGGCCAAGGAACGCAACATGGCGACCGTGCTGGTCGGCCACGTCACCAAGGACGGCTCGATCGCCGGGCCCCGCACGCTTGAGCACCTCGTCGACGTGGTGCTCAACTTCGAGGGCGACCGCCACTCGCGGCTGCGCCTGGTGCGCGCGGTGAAGAACCGCTTCGGGCCGACCGACGAGGTGGGCTGCTTCGACCTGCACGAGCGCGGCATCGAGGGCATCACCGACCCCACCGGGCTGTTCGTCTCCCAGCGCAGCAAGCCCGTCCCCGGCACCTGCGTGACCGTGACCGTCGAAGGCACCCGGCCGCTGCCCGCCGAGGTCCAGGCGCTGGTCGCGCGCACCGAGGCGCAGCAGCCCCGGCGCACCACCTCGGGGCTCGACTCCTACCGGGTGCAGTTGGTGCTGGCCGTACTCGAACGCAGGCTCAACGCCAAGCTGGGCGGGTGCGACGTATTCACCGCCACGGTCGGCGGGCTGAAAATTGCCGACCCCGCGGTGGATTTGTCCGTTATGCTCGCCGTGGCCAGTGCGGCGGGTGACAAACCGCTGCCTTCCGGTCTGGTCGCTCTCGGCGAGGTCGGGCTGGCCGGGGAGCTGCGGCCGGTCAAGGACGTCCGGAGGCGGCTCACCGAAGCCGCGCGGCTCGGCTTCACCCGCGCGCTCGTACCCGCCGGATCGCTCGAAGAATCCGGCAACAAGCGCGCCGGCCAGCGCTCGCTGGTGCCGGTCGGGCCGGTGTCGTTCGCGCCCGGGTTCGAAGTCGTCCAGGCGGAGAACGTGTGGGACGCACTCACACACGTCACATAGCCCCGCTAAGCTGAAGTTGACATATCTACACGGGGGTCAGGTGCCAAACGACAGGAGTCTTGACGACCGCCGTCGCGAAGCCCTGGCCGCAGTGGCGCCGGGCACACAGCTGCGCGACGGCCTGGAGCGGATCCTGCGCGGGCAGACCGGCGGCCTGATCGTGCTGGGCTACAACGATTCGGTCGAAGACCTGTGCAGCGGCGGGTTCCTGCTCGACGTCGAGTTCTCGCCCACCCGCCTGCGCGAACTGGCCAAGATGGACGGCGCGATCGTGGTCCACCACGACGAGGCCAAAATCGTCCGCGCCGCCGTCCACCTCGTGCCCGACCCCTCCATCCCCACCGACGAGTCCGGCACCCGCCACCGCACCGCCCAGCGCGTGGCCCGCCAGACCGGCCTGCCGATCATCGCGATCAGCAAGTCCATGCGGATCATCGCCCTCTACCTCGACGGCATCCGCTACGTCCTGGAGGAGTCGGCCGCCATCCTGTCGCGCGCCAACCAGGCACTGGCCACGCTCGAACGCTACAAACACCGCCTCGACGAGGTCTCCGGCACCCTGTCGGCGCTGGAGATCGAAGACCTGGTGACCGTCCGCGACGTGGCCGCGGTCGCGCAGCGGCTGGAGATGGTCCGCCGCATCAGCGACGAGATCAAGGGCTACGTGGTCGAACTCGGCACCGACGGCCGCCTGCTGTCCCTGCAACTGGACGAGCTGGTGGCCGGAGTCGACTCAGAACGCGAACTGGTGGTGCGCGACTACCTCCCCGCCCCGGCCGGCCGCCGCCACCGCAACTTCGCCGAGTCACTCCACTCGCTCGACAACCTCACCGGCAGCGAGCTCCTCGACCTGTCCGCCGTCGCCCACGTCCTGGGCCACAGCGGCAACGAGACCCTCGACAGCCCCGTCAGCCCGCGCGGCTTCCGCCTGCTGGCCAAGGTCCCCCGCCTGCCCGCCACGGTCGTCGACCGCCTGGTGGACCACTTCGGCGGCCTGCAGAAACTCCTGGCGGCCAGCATCGACGACCTCCAGGCGGTGGGCGGCGTCGGCGAGTCCCGCGCCCGCAGCGTCCGCGAGGGCCTCTCCCGCCTCGCCGAGTCCAGCATCCTCGAGCGCTACGTGTAGCAGCTGTCTGTTCTCCCGGTAGCTCCCATCAGCGGAGGTGGAAGACGACCAGGGGGCTTTTGAGCTTGCCCAGGCGGGCCACCGCCACGTACGTGCCGGGCAGGGCGGTGGGGCCGTCGGCCGTGCACGCGGTGCGGGAGCGTTTGCGGTCCCAGTCCACCGTGCGCACGAACGGGATCCCCCGCTCCAGCTTCTGCGCCGTCCCCGTCTCCCCGCTCACGCAGTCGGCCGTCGACCAGATGCGGTCCTCGCCGGACGTGATGCGGATCTCCATGGTCCGCGGCCCCACGTCGGTCGTGCACATGACCTGGCCGGTGTTGACGAGCGTGGCCATCAGGTTGGGCATGGCGCCGGCGCCGTACACGTCCTGCCTGCCCTGCAGGTTGAGGACCAGGTCGCTTTCCTCGCACGGCGCCCCGGGGCGTTTCACCTTGGCCGGGGCCGTGGTGGCGGGGTTCTTGGTGGGGGACGGGGTGGGGCTGGGGCTGGCCGTACCGAGAGCGAGGGTACGCAAGCCGGCCAGAAGCGGATCGGCCGCGGGCGGACCACTGCTCGTCGCGGTCTGCGCGCTCGAGGTCCGCTGCGGACCGCTGGAGCCGCTGGAGCAGGCCCACGCCACGACGGCGACCACCACCAGCACGCCGACCAGCACGCTCATGCGCCGACGCCAGTAGACGTCGCCGCCATCGCCACGCATCGCATCCGAATCCATACGCACAGCATGGTAATTCTGTGGCCACCGAGGGTGACGACACGCCGTCGGTCACCCTTTCCGCGTACGCTAAGGCGGGTGATCGAGCCGATCCTCCTACACACCCCCGTTCTGGAGTGGTACGCCGACAACGCCCGAGACCTCCCCTGGCGCGCCGATGACGCGACGCCGTGGGGCGTGCTGGTGAGCGAGATCATGCTGCAGCAGACGCCGGTCGTCCGGGTGCTGCCGATCTGGCAGGAGTGGATGGAACGCTGGCCCACTCCGAAGTCTCTGGCCGTCGAACCGCCCGGCGAGGCCGTGCGCCACTGGGGCCGCCTCGGCTACCCGCGCCGCGCGCTGCGCCTGCACGCGTGCGCCAAGGCCATCGCGGACGAGCACGGCGGCGAGGTCCCCTCCGACCACGCGACGTTGCTGGCCCTTCCCGGCATCGGCGAGTACACCGCCGCCGCCGTGGCCAGCTTCGCCTTCGGCGGCCGCCACGCCGTCCTGGACACCAACGTCCGCCGCGTGTTCGCCCGCGCGGTGCGCGGGGACGAGTACCCGCCGACCGCCACTTCCGCCGCCGAGCGCCGCCTCGCCGAAGCCCTCCTGCCCGCCCTGGGCGCGCCCCGCTGGGGTGTGGCCGTCATGGAACTGGGCGCCTTGGTCTGTACGGCCCGCAGCCCCAAATGCGCCGACTGCCCGATCTCCGACCTGTGCACGTGGCGCCTGACGGGCAAACCGGCCCACGACGGCCCGGCCCGCAAAGGCCAGACGTACGCCGGGACCGACCGCCAATGCCGCGGCCGCCTCCTGGCCGTGCTCCGCGCCGCCCACGGCCCGGTCCCGAAGTCAGCTCTGGACGTGGTCTGGGACGACCACGTCCAACGCGAACGCGCCCTGGACGGCCTCATCACCGACGGCCTGGCCGAACACCTGGACGACGGCACCTACCAACTCCCCACGTGACCCATGGCCGATGGCGTGCGGGCTTGAAGGCGCGGAGGGCCACCTTCGGTGGGTCAGGCGATCCAGGCCGGGGTGCCGAACTCCTTGCCGTCGGCCCCGAAGGCGTGGGCGTCGCCCGGTGCGGTCACCACGGCGGTGTAGCCCTCGGCGCCGTCGGCCACGATCTGGCGGGCCGTGCGCGCGGGCATGATCACGGTGTCACCGGCCGCCACCGCGAACGTCTCCTCACCCAGCGACACCGTCGCGCTCCCGGCGATCCAGGTCCACACCTGCTCGACGTCGAAGTCGTGCAGCGGCCCCTGGCCGCCCGGCTTCACTTCCACCCGCCACAGGGAACGGCTCGCGCCGCCCTGCGTGGGCGAGGCCAGGGTGGTCATGACGCCTCCGGGAGTCTCGGTCACACGGGCGTCGGCGTTGCGAACCACTGTCATGGCGTTCTCCTCATGTAAAATAGACAACCAAGTTGTCCATAAGGTAAACGAGGTTGTCTATCATGTCAAGCGAGCCCCCGGGCTTCGAGTTGCCGCTGCGTCTGTTCATGGCGTTCCGCATGATCATCGACGAGCTGCACGCCGAGCTCGCCCGCCAGGGCCACCCGGACGTTCGCCCCATGCACGGCTTCGTCATGCAGGCCGTCGGCCCCCACGGCACCACCGCCGTCGACCTCGGCCGCACGCTCGGCGTCTCGAAACAGGCCGCGGGAAAGACCATCGACACGCTGGAACGCCTCGGCTACGTGGAACGCAGCACCGACCCGGCCGACTCCCGCCGGAAAATCGTCAAGCTGACCCCGTACGGGGTGGACGCGCTGATGAAGTCCGCCGCCATCTTCGACGACCTGAGGCGCACCTGGTCCCACACCCTCGGCGAGGACCGGCTACGCGCCCTCGAACAGGACCTCCGCACGATGACGCCACCGGACTTCTTCCGCCTGGACATCCCGGGCTGGTTCGGCGGCCTGTGACGCGGGAACCCGGCGCGCGAAGCCAGAACCGCCGGCCCGACGAGGCCGAAGGAGGCTAGGCGGCGAGCTGGAGGCCGAGGCTGGTGAGGTTGGTGCGGGCCCAGTCGAGTTCCTCGGCGAGGAGGGAGACCAGGGCGCCGGGGCCCTTGGCACGGCCGGGGACGATGAGGTTGTGGGTCTCGACCTCGATGTGCGCCGTACCGTTGACCGCCCCGGACAGCATCGCCGTCAGCGTGTCGTGAAGGACGGCGCCGGTGCTCGGGTTCTCGTCCGTGTGGTTGTGCACGTGGCCCAGCTTGACCACGGGGGCGCCGGCGGCGGCCAGGCCGCGCAGCGCCGCGCCGGGCTCCTCCGCGCCGCAGGCCAGGTGACAGGCGTCCAGGCAGACGCCGAGGTGCTCGGAGTCGATGCCGCAGACCCGCTCCAGGGCCTGCTCGGTCGTCTCCAGCACGCACCCGGGCCACGGCTCGAAGCCGACCCGGATGGTCTTGCCGGTGACGCTGTAGATGCCGCGCAGCTCGCGCGCCAGCCGTTCCAGCCGCTTGGTGGCGATCGTGTGCAGATCGGACGGCCAGTCGCGCCGCCACCCGATCGGAATCGTGGAGATGCTCCCGAACCGCACGTCCTCCGGCAGCAGGAACGCCAGGATCTTGGCCAGGGCCATCGTGTAGCGGTAGCGCTCGGGCTTGGCCCAGTCGGGGCCGGGAACCTCCTGGTTGCGGCCGCCCGTCCCGTTGAGGCTGACGACCTCCAGACCGCGTTCCTCCAGGGAACGGCGCAGGCGTACCAGCTCGATGCGGTCAGCCGTCAGATGATCGGCCACGGCGGGCGACAACCACAGCCCGATTCCCATGCGCTCCACCCCAAGCCGCTTGCGCACCGGTACGGCGTAGCGGGTCAGGTGGGCGATCAGGTTCTCGAGGTCTTCCGCGGGGTGCACGCCTGCGTTGTAGGCCAGGTGAACGAGCGTTCCGTCGTCGTGACGCAGGCGCATCGGCTTCCTCCACGGCTTGCACTGGTGTTGTTCCGGTCGCCCGCCTCGGGAGAGCGCGGCCCTTGTCCGAGCATGTCTGCTCCCGGGTGACCCACGCGTCCGCCCTGAGTTGATTCCTCACTACTCCCCAGGGAGCAGCCTCACGGTAGGCGCACCTTCTTGTGGCGCACTTGGACGAGACTTGGCGACCTCATGCTCTACGCAGTGTAGTACTACCTGCCGTGGTGATACACCCCGTCCGCCCAACGATTCGGAAACATTGCCGCCCACCCCACCCCGCCACCGAAACCCTTCCACCCGAACCCCACAACCCCACCAAACCAACCCCATCGGAGCCACACACCCGTGGGCGTCAACCGCAGGGCACGGGCACGATGGCGCTCCGGAGGTCCGGGTCAGCGACGCACCACTGGACACCGTCACCGCGCCTTGGGCCCCCTGTGCCCCTGGGCCCGCGGAGCGTGGGCACGTGTGCGCGCGTCACGGCGGGGAGCGGTGAGGCGGAGGAGCGTGCCCCTGGAGGGCCGGGCAGGCACGACGGCGGGCGGGGCCGACCAGGCTTGCCGTAACGGATGCAAAGGGGTGAGAGCGGCTTGAGAGCGCGAAGAGCCCCCCGTGGAAAACCACGGGGGGCTCTTGCGGACTGAGCTCGGTCAGTTCTGGATGGGCGCTGCGATCGCCGCCGCCGAGTCGGGCACCTCGGTGGGTGCCGTCTCGCCGGTGAAGACGAACTTGGCGTTGTCGCCTTCGCCCTCGATCGTCACCTTGATGACCTGGCCCGCGCGCAGCTCGCCGTAGAGGATCTTCTCCGACAGCGAGTCCTCCAGCTCACGCTGGATGGTACGGCGCAGCGGCCGGGCCCCCATGACGGGGTCGTAGCCGCGGTCGGCCAGGAGCTGCTTGGCGTCCTGGGCGACGTCCAGCGACATGTCCCGGTCCTTCAGCCGCTCGGACACCTGGGCGAGCATCAGATCGACGATCTTGATGATCTCCTTCGGCGTGAGCTGGTGGAAGACCACGATGTCGTCGACACGGTTGAGGAACTCGGGCCGGAAGTGCTGCTTGAGCTCCTCCTGGACCTTGGACTTCATCCGGTCGTAGTTGGACTCCGCGTCGTTCGCCTTCGCGAACCCGACCCCGATGCCCTTGGAGATGTCACGGGTGCCGAGGTTCGTGGTCATGATGATGACCGTGTTCTTGAAGTCGACCACGCGGCCCTGGGCGTCGGTCAGGCGACCGTCTTCCAGGATCTGCAGCAGCGAGTTGAAGATGTCGGGGTGGGCCTTCTCGATCTCGTCGAACAGGACCACGGAGAACGGCTTGCGCCGCACCTTCTCCGTCAGCTGGCCGCCCTCCTCGTACCCAACGTAGCCGGGCGGGGAGCCGAACAGCCTGGAGACGGTGTGCTTCTCCATGAACTCCGACATGTCCAGCATGATCAGCGCGTCTTCGTCGCCGAACAGGAACTCCGCCAGCGCCTTGGACAGCTCGGTCTTACCGACGCCGGACGGGCCGGCGAAGATGAACGAGCCACCGGGGCGGCGGGGGTCCTTCAGGCCGGCGCGGGTGCGCCGGATGGAGCGGGACAGACCCTTGATGGCGTCGTCCTGGCCGATGATCCGCTTGTGGAGTTCGTCCTCCATGCGGAGCAGGCGCTGCGACTCCTCCTCGGTCAGCTTGAAGATCGGGATGCCCGTCGCCGTGGCGAGGACCTCCGCGATGAGCTCTTCCGTGACCTCGGCGACGACGTCCATGTCGCCGGCCTTCCACTCCTTCTCCCGCCGCTCGCGCTTGAGCTGGAGCTGCTTCTCCTGGTCGCGGAGGGCAGCCGCCTTCTCGAAGTCCTGCGCGTCGATCGCGGACTCCTTGTCGCGGCGGACGTTGGCGATCTTCTCGTCGTACTCGCGCAGGTCCGGCGGAGCGGTCATCCGGCGGATGCGCATCCGGGAACCGGCCTCGTCGATGAGGTCGATCGCCTTGTCGGGCAGGTAGCGGTCGCTGATGTAGCGGTCGGCCAGGCGGGCCGCGGCGACCAGCGCGTCGTCGGTGATCGACACGCGGTGGTGCGCCTCGTAGCGGTCGCGCAGACCCTTGAGAATCTCGATCGTGTGGCTGAGCGACGGCTCTGCCACCTGGATCGGCTGGAAGCGGCGCTCCAGCGCGGCGTCCTTCTCGAGGTACTTGCGGTACTCGTCGAGCGTGGTGGCGCCGATGGTCTGCAGCTCACCGCGGGCCAGCATCGGCTTGAGGATGCTGGCGGCGTCGATCGCGCCCTCGGCGGCGCCCGCACCCACGAGCGTGTGCAGCTCGTCGATGAACAGGATGATGTCCCCGCGCGTGCGGATCTCCTTGAGCACCTTCTTCAGGCGCTCTTCGAAGTCACCGCGGTAGCGGGAGCCGGCGACCAGAGCGCCGAGGTCAAGCGTGTAGAGCTGCTTGTCCTTCAGCGTCTCGGGCACCTCGCCCTTGACGATCTTCTGGGAGAGCCCCTCGACGACGGCGGTCTTGCCGACGCCGGGCTCGCCGATGAGAACGGGGTTGTTCTTGGTCCTCCGGGAGAGGACCTGCATGACCCGCTCGATCTCCTTCTCGCGGCCGATGACCGGATCCAGCTTGCCCTCGCGGGCGGCCTGGGTCAGGTTGCGGCCAAACTGGTCGAGCACCAGGGACGTCGACGGAGCCGACTCCTGCGGTCCACCCGCGGCCGCCGGTTCCTTGCCCTGATAGCCGTGCAGCAGCTGGATCACCTGCTGCCTGACACGGTTGAGATCGGCTCCAAGCTTGACCAGCACCTGGGCTGCCACACCCTCACCCTCGCGGATGAGACCGAGCAGGATGTGCTCGGTTCCGATGTAGTTGTGGCCCAGCTGCAAAGCCTCACGGAGCGACAGCTCGAGGACCTTCTTGGCCCGCGGGGTGAAAGGAATGTGCCCCGACGGAGCCGACTGGCCCTGGCCGATGATCTCCTCGACCTGCTGGCGCACACCCTCAAGGCTGATGCCGAGACTCTCCAGAGCCTTGGCGGCAACGCCCTCACCTTCGTGGATCAAACCAAGAAGAATGTGCTCAGTGCCGATGTAGTTGTGGTTGAGCATCCTGGCCTCTTCTTGGGCCAAGACGACAACCCGCCTCGCTCGGTCGGTGAACCTCTCGAACATCTCGTCGCTCCTCACAGAGCGGTCAGTCAGGCCGGTTTAGTCCGGTCCCGTCATCCCGCATGCTAGCCCTGGCTCGGCGAACCGTGCCCACTGCCGCTGACACGCTCTATAGCAGAGACGTTCCCCGAGAGCAGGGCGTTCACCCTCCATCCAACTACCGTTCGGGGGTGGTGTGTTCCCGATACGCCGCAAGCGAACGAGGTTTAGGACGCCCTCGGCGGACCGTCGGGAAATTACCGCCCGCCACGCGTACGGACCGCCACGACGAGGCGCCGGACACATCCGTAAGCCGTACTTGACATCCTATGGCCTCCCGGCAAGCGGTTGGCATGCGATCAGCCAGCGACTCCGCACTGATCGGCATTCAGGAATCAAGGACGCGTAAACCGCGAGTGCATCGGCAAATCCGGCTGCGGGGAGTGAGTACTCGCACGGTACGGCGGAGCGAAATCGTCAGGAATCACGGGTACCAAATGCGGCACAATGGGCCCCCAGGTCCACGATGCGAGACGCGCAAACCAGGACAAAGAGTGCCCTAAAAAACGATCATGCGCTTATGGCAGTCGCCGGGGTTCTAGGCAACTGTCATAAGCGCATGGTCGATCGCGACAGCGGTTAGTGCGCGGCTTCGTACTTCTCCACCACGGTGGAGGCGATTCGGCCGCGCTCGCTGACGGGCAGGCCGTGAGCCTTGGCCCACTGCCTGATCTCGGAGCTCTTCTCGCGGGTCATCGCGCGCTGCCCGCCACGACCCCGACGACGCGTGGAGACGGCACCGCCGCGCCGAGCGTGCTGCACGAAAGGCGAGAGCGCATCCCTCAGCTTCTTGGCGTTAACGTCACTGAGGTCAATCTCATACGAAGCGCCGTCAATAGCGAAGCTGACCGTCTCATTGGCCTCGCCCCCATCGAGGTCATCGATGAGAATCTCCTGGATCTGCTTGGCCATCTACGCAATCCTTTCCCGGAGCATTGTTTCATTCGCCTGCCCAAACATATACCCGGAAAGACGCTAAGACAATTCAGCGAGACACGGATTCGGCTGACTCGCGGATCAGTTGTGGTTCTCGACCCGATCCTGGCGGTTTGGCCGCCGGCCGGCGAGGGTCGGCGGGACGTCTTCAGCGCACGCCAAAGTCGAAGGGGCCGGTGACTCCAGCCGGTGTCACGGCGGCCGCCAAAGCTTCCGTAAGGCCTTCCATTCGCCCTCGGCCCGCGCGCCGATCGGGGTTTCCACGGCGACAGATTTCCCAGGAGCCGACTGAACACCTCGGGCGCGGCGCCGCGTGCGGGGGCCGTGTGGCGGACAACCGCCGCCGCCCGACCATGGCGCCACGCGGATGCCACCCGTGCGACAGGTCGCCGACAAGGGGTGACCTGGGCGACTGACAGCCTAATGCCAGTCTCTCCAGGCTCCTTACCGGATCAAGGGAAATTTTTTGGGCTATCCCGCCCGCCCCGGCTCGCGCAGGTCTTTGACCACCCGCGTTCCCGCCAGCCGGTCATGGGGACCGCGCAGCTGGGGACGGTCGATGAGGATGAGCATCCCCACGCCGAAGGCGATCACCGCGGCCCCCAGATCGAGCACCGGAATGCCCATCAACATGGTCGGCCCCGGATACAGCAGCGAGCGTTTCAGCAGCCCATGGGAGGTGACAACGGCGCCGTCCGCCTGAACCACGCGAATCCGCATGATCGCCTGCCCGAAGGTGCGGCCGCCCGCGGAATGCGACACCCAGTCGTAGAGCGTATAGACAAGGCCCGCGCCGAACCAGGCGATGACCTCGGGCCAGCGGCCCTCGAAGACCTCCAGCAGCCCTACAGACCGGAAGAGTGTCCACAGCCCGATGAACAGAATGTAATAGAACACGCCGAAGACCAGGGCCTCAATGAGGCGCGCGACCAGCCGCTCCCACCATTCGGCGGTCACTGCGCGTTGGGCGGGCGCGGCCATAGCCTCAACCTCTCGACGGCCTTTAGGTCGGCTGTCCCCTCATTCTGGTACGGCACGGCGCCACATGAAACAGGGGCCACCGGGCGGTGACCCCTGAATCCATGACACGACCACTACTTGATCTTGACCACCACGGTACGCGCGACCTTGTCGGCGAACGTCTGCTGCAGCGGCTTGTCCCACAGCTGCGAGGCGCCGTTCAGCGCGACGAAGATGTAGCCGAGCCAGCCGAGGAACGGGATGCCCGAGATCAGGTACCCGCCCCACGTCACGCCGGCCCGCTTTATCGCGACGTCGGTGGACAGCCCGCCGGGCGGCATGGCGCCGCCGACCGGGACGATCTTGATGCCCATGACGATCTTGCCGACCGTCTGCCCGTTCATCTTGGTCATGATCAGCTCGTAGGCGATGTAGACCGCCCCGACCAGCACACCCGAGATGAGGCCGACGAGCACCGGGCCGAAGAAGCCCGAGCTGGAACCGTCGAGCGAGCTGTACGTCGCCAGGAAGATGCCGGCCATGATCAGAGTGATCACCCAGTAGACGATGCCGAAGAGCACACCGTCGATGATTCGGGCGACCAGACGCTGCCACCACTCGGCCAGCGGCGCGGGCGCGCCGGGCGGCTGGACGCCCACCGGCTGACCGTAGGCCTGGCCGTAGCCGGGCTGGAAGCCCTGCTGGCCGTAGCCCTGCGGCTGCTGCTGGCCGTAACCCTGCTGCGGCTGCTGCTGACCATAACCAGGCTGCTGGCCGTAACCCGGCTGGGCGTACTGCTGCCCGGACGGGGCCTGCTGGCCGTAGCCGGGCTGCTGCTGACCGTAGCCAGGTTGCGAGCCGGGCTGCTGACCGTACTGAGGCTGCTGGCCATAGCCGGGCTGCTGCTGACCGTAACCCGGCTGGGAGCCGGGCTGCTGGCCGTAACCGGGCTGCTGGCCGTACTCGGGCTGCTGCTGGCCGTAGCCGGGCTGCGACTGGGCCTGCTGGCCGTAACCGGGCTGCTGGCCGTAGCCAGGCTGCTGCTGGCCGTAACCGGGCTGGGAGCCCGGCTGCTGGCCGTACTCGGGCTGCTGCTGGGCCTGCTGGCCGTAACCAAGCTGCTGGCCGTAACCCGGCTGCGAGCCGGGCTGCTGGCCGTACTGAGGCTGCTGCTGACCGTATCCCTGCTGCTGGCCGTACTGGGGCTGCTGACCGTAACCCGGCTGGGAGCCGGACTGCTGTCCGTATCCCTGCTGGCCGTAGGGGTCGCCGTCTTGGCGGTAACCCACGACGGTCACGTCCGGGTCGGGCTCGCCCTGTGCGTGGCCCGCGTTGTGCTGTCCGTATTCGGGAGTCCCGGAGTTGTCGCCGGGGTCGTCCTGTGGATACGGCGGCTGTCCGGTGCTCACCGTGTCACCTCGCTTCGAGTGTGCATGTGGCACATGTCAGGACACATGCCTTCGCTGCCCAACGTATCGACATAGGTATCTACAATCACCTTTCCCTTTGGTCGAGGTCCGAGTCAAACGACGGCAGGTGGAGCAGCATCCTGGTGTTGCCCAGGGTGTTGGGCTTGACGTGCTCCAAGTCGAGGAACTCGGCTACGCCCTCGTCATAGGAGGCGAGCAGCTCGGCATAGACCTCGGGAGATACCGGCGTGCCCTGGATCGGGCGGAACCCATGCGCGGCGAAGAAATCCACCGCGAATGTCAGGCAGAACACCCGCCCCAGCCCGAGTTCGCGGGCCGTTCCGATCAAAGCGGTAACGATTTGGCCCCCGACCCCGAGACCGCGGGCGTCGGGGTCGACGGCCACGGTGCGAATCTCGGCGAGGTCCTCCCACAACACGTGCAGGGCACCGCATCCGACGACCTGCCCGCCACGCTCAGCCACCCAGAACTCCTGGACGTCCTCGTAAAGAGTGACCGTGGCTTTTTCCAGCAGGCGCGGCCCGGCTCCGGCATAGGTGTCGACCAGGCGCCTGATCGTCCGGACGTCCGGCGTGCGAGCTCGCCGCACGACGACCTCGATGTCGGGTACCGCCCGTTCGGCGACCTGTTCCATGGCACTTCAGAGTACAGACGCAATTACGGCTGCCCCCTATTTGCCCACCTACTTCCTCAACCATCTCATCCAGTGGACGAGCATGCCCGACAACAGCCGTCTCCCCCTCAACCACCAGGCGAATAGCCGGTGACGAGCAATGATTCCCCCGGTGACGCCGAACCTCACGTACGTCCCATGCACCCGCAAAGCGCACATAAAGTCGCTCCAGTACGGCGGAGCACGTGATCCCCCCGTGACACTTCGGTTGTGAAACCTCAACAGACTTGGCAGTTCTGGTTGAGCACGAACCTGGAGTGCACTAGTGTCCAGCGTCGATGTCACCCGCGTCCTTACGCGCGGCGGCACGCCTAATCCCCTCCCCTGGGGAGCCGGGGACCCGCCAGTGGCCGCAGGCCATCCGGGGTGAATCCGAGCCACGGCTCGGTAGGGCTGCTCCGGCCCGAACCCGTCAGCTAACCCGGTAGGCGGCCACGAGAGGAGCTGGTTGGTGAAGCGCACGCGTAACCGTGAAGGGAAGCCCGCGGGCAAGCATGCCCGCCCTCCCGAACCAGGCATCAAGAAGCGGCTGGTCGTCCTGACGGCAGCCGTAGCCGCGGTGACGTTCACCGTCACGCCTCTCGGTTCCGCAGCCGCCGACCCGAAGCCGTCGCTCAAGCAGTTGTCGGAGCAGGCCGAGAAGCTCCACACGGAGATCGAGACGCTCAGCGAGCAGTTCAACGGCCAGCGCGTGAAGCTCAGGGACGCCCAGAAGGCCGTCGACGCCGCCAAGAAGACGCTGGCCTCCAGTGAGGCCGATCTCGCCACCAAGCGCCAGCGGGCGGGCATGCTCGCGCAGAGCGAGTACATGATGGGCGGCTTCAGCCGCGCCCTCGCCTTCGCCGCCTCCGACGACCCCGAGCTCTTCCTCGACCGCGCCGCGACCAGTTACGCGCTGGAGCAGCAGCAGGGCGAGGAGGTCAACCAGGTCACCCGCGCCAGGGAACTGGCCGAGAAGGCCCAGTCCGAGGCGAAGACCCGCATCGACAAGGTCACCGAGATCGTCGAGGACCTGGACGCGCGGCGCGACAAGATCGGCAAGCTGGTCAAGAAGGTCGAGAGCGACCTGTTCCAGCGGGCCATCGGCGAGGCCGGGCGGCCGGGCACCCGCGCGGTGCGGGTCAGCCTGCCGATCGCCGGCGCCGGCAAGGCGGCCGAGGCGGCCAGGTGGGCGCTGACCCAGCAGCTCAAGCCGTACGTGTGGGGCGCGGAGGGTCCCAGCTCCTACGACTGCTCCGGCCTGGTCATGGCGGCCTACCAGCGGGTCGGCATCTCGCTGCCGCATTACACCGGCGACCAGTGGACGGCCGGCACCCGCATCTCGCGCGAGGAGCTGCGCCCCGGTGACCTGGTGTTCTTCTACAGCGACCTGCACCACGTCGGCATCTACGTCGGCGGCGGCATGATGGTGCACGCGCCGCAGACCGGCGACGTCGTGCGCCTGGCGTCGATCTCCCGTCGCCCGTGGGCGGGCGCGGTCCGCATCGCGAACTGACCCCGCCGAAGAGACGGAACCAGGACCCCATGCCAGCCAAAACCGACCCCGCCGGTCGAACCGGCGGGGTCGGGTCTCAGCCCTGCTAGATCAGCTGGCGGCGTGCCGCCCAGGCCACCGCCTCGATGGCGGTGGCCACACCGATCCTGTCGCATATCCCTCGCAAACGGCGGCGTACCGTGCGTCCGCTGATCTCCAGCCGGCGCCCTACCCGATCGACCGTGACTCCCTTGGCCAGCTCGGCGAGCAAGGCTAAATCGGCGTGGCTCAGCTCAACGCCCTCGGTGAGCACATCCATCGGGAGCCCTCCCCCCAACAGCAGAACTCGCAGACGTATCGGACCGCGCAACGCGCTCGTCTCGCAGACGGTAAACGCATTCAGGAAAGGTCGTCAAGCTCGACAATTGCCCAGCTTGACCAGCTGTATTGACATGATCAAACCTATGTGAACTACTCGCCATATGTCGTCACACTTCGGGGCACGATGAGCGATCTCACTGATCCTTACAACGCCCCTCGGTCACCGACACTGACCCCCGCCGACGTGCTGGGATTCGATCCGTTCGATCCCGGGTTCCGGCGTGACCCGTACGGAAAGTATCGGGAGCTTCGCGAGCGTGGCGATTTATTTCATACCCGCGGCGGTTTGGTGGTAGCCACATCACACGAGCACGTCTCGGCGATGCTGCGCGACCCCCGCTTCGGCCACGGACACGTCCCGCCGGGCACCGATGACCCTGACCGGCCGCAGGTGTCCTTCCTGCGTCTCGACCCGCCCGACCACACGCGGCTGCGGGCTCTGGTCAGCCGGGCGTTCACGCCCCGCATGCTCGAACGGCTGCGCCCCAGAATCGAGGCGATCACCGCGGAGCTGCTCGGCGCCATGGGCGAGGAGGCCGACCTGGTCGCCGAGTTCGCCTATCCGCTGCCGGTCCTGGTGATCACCGAGATGCTCGGCGTGCCGCCCGAGGACTACGAGCGCTTCCGCGGCTGGAGCGAGACGCTGGCCCGCAGCCTCGACCCGATGCTGCCCTCCGGCCAGGCGGACACCACCGAGCGGGCCGGTCTGGAGTTCCGCGCGTACTTCCGCGAACTGCTGGCCGAGCGGCGCGTACGCCCCGGCGAGGACCTGCTCAGCGCCCTGACCCAGGTCCAGGAGCTCACCGAGGCCGAACTCCTGGCCACCTGCGTCCTGCTGCTGGTCGCCGGGCACGAGACGACCGTCAACCTGATCGCCAACGGTGTGCTCAACCTGGCCAGGCACGGCATGCTCCACCGCGCGGCGGACGATCCCCAGCCGGTGGTCGAGGAGGTGCTGCGCTACGACCCGCCGGTGCAGCTCACCGCCAGGACGGCGCTGCGGGAGGCGGAGCTGGGCGGCACCGCGGTGCCCGCGGGCACGCCGGTGATGGCGCTGGTCGGGGCGGCCAACCGCGACCCGGCCGTCTTCCCCGACCCGGACCGCTTCGATCCGGGACGCTTTGATCCGGGACGCTTTGATCCGGGACGGGCGCCGGAGCGGCATCTGGCCTTCGGGCTCGGGATCCACTTCTGCCTCGGGGCCACGCTGGCGCGCATGGAGGGCGAGATCGCGCTGCGGGCGCTGGCCGAGGCGGCGCCGGAGCTGAAGCTGGTCGAGGAGGCGCCGCCGTACAAGGAGAACGTGGTTTTGAGGGGGTTGGCCCGGCTTCAGGTGCGGTTGTCGTAGAGGGTCCTGGCGGCCTGGACGTCCTCGATGTGCGCCTCGGCCCATTCCTTGATCGCGGCCACGATCGGCAGGAGCCTGCGGCCCAGATCGGTGAGCTCGTAGTCGACGCGCACGGGGACCGACGGGGTGAGCGTGCGCGAGACCAAGCCGTCGCGCTCCAGGCTGCGCAGCGTCTGGGTGAGCATCTTCTGGCTGACACCGGCGATGGTCCTGGCCAGGTCGCTGTAGCGCTGGGAGCCGCCGGCGAGCGCGGTGAGGATGAGGCTCACCCACTTGTCGCTGAGCGTGCTGAGGAGCTGGCGCGAGGGGCACTTGGCGATGTACGCGTCGTAGGCCAGGCGGGCTGCCGCGCGCCTGTCCGCGGCCGACTGGGTGGGCACGGCATTCCTCCGGGTTGCTTACGC
The DNA here is from genome assembly GCF_044457345.1 of Nonomuraea sp. NPDC050547. Classification (NCBI taxonomy): domain Bacteria; kingdom Bacillati; phylum Actinomycetota; class Actinomycetes; order Streptosporangiales; family Streptosporangiaceae; genus Nonomuraea; species Nonomuraea sp. NPDC050547. The sequence continues at coordinate 97,701 of NZ_JBITGW010000015.1, read as the reverse complement.
ACCTTCAGGTGCCTTCTTACCAAAAGAGAGTAAGCCTTCCTACCGTGGCCGCATGACAACGATGCGAGCGCTGGTCGGGCACGAGGGTGAAGTGGAGATCGTCATGGTCCCGGTGCCGCAGGCGGGACCCGGGCAGGTACGGGTGAAGGTGGCCGCGGCCGCCGTGCAGCCGGTCGACCTGTTCACCGCCTCGGGGACGCTGCCCGGCTACAAGCTGACCGACCCCATGGAGCGGTACGGGCTCGGATGGGACGTGGCCGGAGTGGTCGACCAGGTGGGGCCGGGGGTCGGCGGACTGACGGCCGGGCAGGCGGTGTTCGGGCTGTCCGACCGGCTGATGCCGCCGTACAAGGCGCAGGCCGAGTACGTGCTGCTCGACGTCTCCGAGGTCGCCGCCGCGCCCGGGGGGCTGACCCCGGAGCAGGCCGCCACGCTGCCGCTGAACACGCTGACCGCCATCCAGGCCCTCGACCTGGCCGATCTGACTCCCGGGCAGACGCTCCTCGTGACCGGGGCCGCCGGCGCGCTGGGCGGCTACCTGGTGGAGATCGCCGCCGCGCACGGGCTGCGGGTCGCGGGACTGGCCGGTGCCGGCGACGAGAAGCTGGTGCGCGGCTTCGGGGCGGAGTGGTTCATACCTCGGGACGCGGATCTGGCCGCGTCCGTGCGCGCCCTGGTGCCCGGCGGGGTGGACGGCGTGGTCGACGCCGCGATCGTGGGGCTCAGCGCGCTGGACTCGGTGCGCGCCGGGGGCGCGTACGTGGCGGTGGCCGCCGGGGCGGCGCCGATCCCGCTGCGCGGAATCCACGTCTCCACCGTGTACGTACGCGCCGACGCCGGCCAGCTGGCCCAGGTGGCCCGCTGGGCGGAGGCGGGCCGGCTGACGGTGCGCCTGGCCGGCACCCACCCCCTGGAGAAGGCGGCTGAGGCCTACGCGCGGCTGTCGGCAGGAGGGCAGCGCGGGCGGGTCGTCCTCACCCCGTGAAGGGTCAGCTGGTGGGCTTGACCAGCGGGAACAGGATGGTCTCGCGGATGTTCCTGCCGGTGAAGGCCATGATCATCCGGTCGATGCCGACGCCCACGCCGCCGGTGGGCGGCATGGCGTACTCCAGGGCCTGAAGGAAGTCCTCGTCCAGCTGCATCGCCTCAAGGTCGCCGCCGGCGGCCAGCAGCGACTGCTCGACCAGGCGGCGGCGCTGCTCGATCGGGTCGTTCAGCTCGGAGTAGGCGGTGCCCAGCTCGGTGCCGAACCCGATGAGGTCCCACTTCTCGGTGACCAGCGGGTTGTCGCGGTGGTTGCGGGCCAGCGGCGAGGTCTCCAGCGGGTAGTCCATGACGAAGGTGGGCTGGATGAGCGTGTGCTCGACCAGCTCTTCGAAGATCTCCTGGACGAGCTTGCCCTGGCCCCACTTCGGGTCCCAGTGAATGTCCCGCTTGTCGGCATATTTCCGGACCTGCTCAAGCGAGGTCTCGGTCGTGATCTCCTCGCCGAGCGCGTCGGAGACCGAGCCGTAGAGCGTGATGCGCGGCCACTCCTTGATGCCCAGGTCGACCTCGACGCCGTCGTGCTCCACCACGGACGTGCCCAGCGCCGCCACGACGCACTTCTGGTACATGCGCTGGGTCAGGTCGGCCATGTCGTTGTAGTCGAGGTAGGTGCCGTAGGCCTCGAGCATGGTGAACTCGGGGTTGTGCGTGGAGTCCGCGCCCTCGTTGCGGAAGTTGCGGTTGATCTCGAAGACCTTCTCGATGCCGCCGACCACCAGCCGCTTGAGGTAGAGCTCGATCGCGATGCGAAGGTAGAGCTCCATGTTGTAGGCGTTGATGTGGGTCTTGAACGGCCGCGCCGTCGCCCCGCCGTGGATGGGCTGGAGCATCGGGGTCTCGACCTCGAGGTAGCCCTCCTCGTGCCAGAAGTCGCGCGCGGCGCGGACGGTGGCGCTGCGCAGGTGGGCCATCCTGCGGGCCTCGTCGTTGACGATGAGGTCGACGTAGCGCTGGCGGACGCGGGCCTCGGGGTCGGTGAGGCCGAGGTGCTTCTCGGGCAGCGGGCGCAGGCACTTGGCGGTGATCTGCCAGGAGTCGGCCAGGATCGACAGCTCGCCGCGGCGCGAGGTGATGACCTCGCCCTCGACGCCGACGTGGTCACCGAGGTCGACGTCGCTCTTCCAGGCGGCCAGCGACTCCTCGCCGACCCTGTCGAGCGAGACCATGACCTGCAGGTCGCCGGAGCCGTCGCGCAGGGTGGCGAAGCACAGCTTGCCGCCGACCCGGTTGAGCATGACCCGGCCGGCGATCGCGACCCTGTCTCCCGTGGCGGTGTCCGGCTCCAGGCCCTGGTATTTCTCCCTGACCTCGGCGTTCGTCGCCGTGCGGGGGAAGTTGACCGGGAAGGGCTCGACGCCCTCGCTGCGGAGGCGGTCGAGCTTCTCCCTCCGGATGCGCATCTGCTCGGGAAGTTCGTCGCTCACAAGAACAAAGGGTAGGGGATATGGCGAACTGCAAGGGCTCGTCGGCTCCCTGCAGGGGCGCTGCAAGAACTCTCCGTTACCAATGGAGCACAGCACCTCCGGGTTCCAGGAGAGAGACCATGATAAAGAAGATCGCGATCGGCGCCCTCGCCGTTGCCGCCACCTCCGCCCTCGCCCTCAGCCTGCCGACCGCCGCCTCCGCCAGCACGTCGAGCTACGACTACAGCTCGTACTGGGGACCCGTCTACTCCAAGCACTACCAGGCCAAGTCACACGGCTGGGTCGGCGTCGAATGGGACGAGCACCAGGAGTCCAACACCGTCTCCGTGACGGGCCGGCTCTACGACCTCGACTCCCGCACCTACAAGCAGGGTGGCAAGTGCGCGTACGTGAAGTTCCAGGCCAGCGACTTCGACTACGACTGGTCCACGGTCTACACGAAGAAGTACTGCGGCTACCCCGGCTACAAGAAGTACGCGTTCTCCGAGGAGGACGTCTTCAGCCTGCGCGTCAAGGTCTGCCAGATCGGCCCGCACAGCAGCCACCCGACCAAGTGCGGCTCGTGGAAGTACCTGTACACGGCCGAGTCCGAGTAACGACGCCCGCAAGCCGCGAGCGGCCCCCATTCCCGAGCGGGGGGCCGCTCGCTCACGTCGTGTTGCGGTTGTAGATGAGCCGCAGGCCGATCAGGGTCAGCCAGGGCTCGTGCACGTCGATCGAGCGCGACTCCCCCACCACCAGCGCGGCGTGCCCGCCGGTGGCCACCACGGTCACCTCGTCCGGGTCGTCGGCCAGCTCCGCCACCATCCGCTCGACGATGCCGTCGACCTGGCCGGCGAAGCCGTAGATGATGCCGGCCTGCAGCGCCTCGACGGTGTTCTTGCCGATGACCGAGCGCGGCCTGATCAGTTCGACCTTGTGGAGCTGGGCGCCGGCCGCGGCGAGCGCGTCGACGGAGATCTCGATGCCGGGCGCGGTGACCGCACCCACGTACTCGCCCTTGGCCGAGACCGCGTCGAAGGACGTGGCGGTGCCGAAGTCGACGATGACGCACGGCCCGCCGTACTGGTCGATGGCGGCCAGGGCGTTGACCACCCGGTCGCTGCCGACCTCCTTGGGGTTGTCCATGCGGACCGGCACGCCGGTGCGGATGCCGGGCTCCACGATCACCGCGGTCACGTCGCCGTAGTAGCGGCGGCACATCTCCCGCATCTCGTTCAGCACGGACGGCACGGTCGAGCAGATCGCGATGCCGCTGACGTCGGCTCCCTTGAGCAGCGGTGACTGGCCGAGCAGCCCCTGGAGCACGACGGCGATCTCGTCGGCGGTGCGGCGGGCGTCGGTGGCCAGCCGCCAGTGCTCGATCACCTCTTCGCCTTCGAAGAGACCGAGCACGGTGTGCGTGTTGCCGACGTCGATCGTGAGCAGCATCAATTACCCCCGTAGATCCAGTGCGATGTCCAGGGCCGGCGCGGAATGCGTAAGCGCTCCCACCGCAAGATAGTCAACGCCAGTTTCAGCCACATCACGGGCCATTTCCAAGGTCAGTCCTCCACTGGCCTCCAACTTCGCCTGATTTTTCGTGATTTGTACGGCGAGCGTCATCTCCTCGACGGTGAAGTTGTCCAGCAGGACCACCGCGGCCCCCTCGGCCAGCACCTCCCGCAGCTGCTCCAGCGTGTCGACCTCGACCTCGACCGGCAGATCCGGGTACCGCTCCCTGACCGCCTTGAACGCCGCCCCGACTCCCCCGGCCGCGACCACGTGATTGTCCTTGATCAGCGCCGCGTCCGACAGCGACATGCGGTGGTTGACCCCGCCTCCGGCCCGCACCGCGTACTTCTCCAGCGCCCGCAGCCCCGGCAGCGTCTTACGGCTGTCGCGCACCCGCGCCCCGGTGCCCTCAAGCGCCGCGACCCAGGCGCCGGTCCGCGTCGCGATGCCCGACAGGTGCGTGAGCAGGTTGAGCGCGGTCCGCTCGGCCGTGAGCAGGGCCCGCGTGGGCCCCTCGACCGTCATCAGCACCTCTCCCGCCGCGACCCGCTGCCCGTCCTCCACCAGCCTCGTCGTACGGCTGGCCCCCAGCCGCGCGAAGACCGCCTCGGCCACGGCCAGCCCCGCGACCACACCGCCCTCGCGGGCCACCACGTCCCCGGCCGACCGGTGCCCGGCCGGGACCGTGGCCAGGCTGGTCACGTCACCGGCCTCCTGAAGGTCCTCGGCCAGCGCCCGGTCGATCACGTCCTGCATCTCGGGCGCGCCGGTGTCCAGCGCGAGCCCGTGCGGCGTGTAAGTCATCTGCAAGCCTTCCTCGGTCAGTCGCACGTCCAGATGTCCCAGCCAGCGCTCGTCGTCGCGCTCGCCGAAGTCCTCGCGCCAGTGCGAGCCCCTGGTCTCCTCGCGGGCCACCGCGGTGGCGGTCAGCACGGTCGCCACCGTCAGCAGGTTCGTCGTCTCCCACGCCTCGGTGCACGGCAGCACCCGCACCGGCGTCCAGCGGGCGTCGCCGAGCGCCTTCGCGGTCAGGGCCAGCGACTCGCGGCCGCGCAGCACGCCCGCTCCCCTGCTCATGTGGGCCTGGATCCTGGGGCGGACGCGCGGGTCGAACAGGCCTTCCTGTGCCTGGGGGTCCGTGGGCGCCGGCCGTACCGTGGGCTGGATGTCCTGGGCGATGCGCTCGGCGAAGACGAGCCCCTCCAGCAGCGAGTTGGAGGCCAGGCGGTTGGCGCCGTGCACGCCGGTGCAGGCGACCTCGCCGCAGGCGTACAGGCCGGGGATGGAGGTGCGGCCGTGCAGGTCGGTGCGGACGCCGCCGCTGGCGTAGTGCGCGGCGGGCACGACCGGGATCAGCTCCTTGGCCGGGTCGATGCCGTGCTCCAGGCAGAGCGCGCGGATCGTGGGGAAGCGGGTGCGCCACTTGTCCTCGCCGAAGTGGCGGCCGTCGAGGTAGACCTGCCCGGCCCTGCGCATGATCGCCTTGGCGACCACGTCGCGGGGGGCGAGGTCGGCGAGCTCGTGCACGTCCTCCATGAAGCGCGTGCCGTGCTCGTCCACGAGGAACGCGCCCTCGCCCCTGACCGCCTCGGAGATCAGCGGCTGCTGGCCGGTGGCGTCCTCGCCGAGCCAGAGCACGGTCGGGTGGAACTGGACGAATTCCAGGTCGCGCACCACCGCCCCGGCGCGCAGCGCGAGCGCCACTCCGTCTCCGGTGGAGACCAGCGGGTTGGTGGTCGACTGGTAGACCTGTCCCATTCCGCCGGTGGCCAGCACGACGGCGCCCGCGCGTACCGCGCCCACGCCGTCGCTCGCGCCTTCGCCCATGACGTGCAGCGTCACCCCGGCGGCCCGCCCGGCGCCGTCCTTGAGCAGGTCGAGCACGAGCGCGTGCTCGATGACCTCGATCCCGCGCTCGCGCAGCGCCGCGACGAGCGCGCGCTGCACCTCGGCGCCGGTCGCGTCGCCGCCCGCGTGGACGATCCGGTCGCGCCGGTGCCCGCCCTCGCGGCCGAGCTGCAGCTCTCCGCCGTCGGTCAGGTCGAACCTGGCTCCGCGCGCGATCAGCCGACGCAGCGCCTGCGGCCCCTCGGTCACAAGAGCGCGTACGGCCCGCCGATCGCACAGCCCGACCCCGGCGATCAGCGTGTCGTTCAGGTGTTCCTCGGGGCTGTCGCCGGGGTCGAGCACCGCCGCGATCCCGCCCTGCGCGAACCGGGTCGAACCCTCCCCGAGCACGTCCTTGGTGACGACGAGCACCTTGGCCTCGGGCCGTAGCTCAGCATGGCGCAACGCCACGGTCAGCCCGGCCACTCCCGAGCCCACCACGACCACGTCGGCCTCGCGGGTCCAGCCGGGCTCCGGCGCGCTGAGCCGCAGGGGGATCGCCGGTCCACTCATGGGGGTCTCCTCATCGAGGGAATTTCGTCAATATGACGATAACCCCTCCCGACAAGTGACCCGTCGCCGGGGTGGGACCTTTTCAGGACAGGCGCAGGACGGCGTTGTCGATGAGCCGCGTGCCGCCGACCTTCGCCGCGACGGCGAGGACCGCCTCACCCGTGTACGACTCGCCGACCTCGGCGAACGTGGCCGGGTCGACCAGCACGAGGTAGTCGAGGGCCAGATCGGCCCCGTCGAGCACGGCCCGCGCCGCCGCCTTGATGCGCGCCGGCGTGGCCTCCACGGACTCGGCCGCGCCGGCGAACAGCGCCCGCGACAGCGCGAGCGCGGTCCGCCGCTCGCCGGGCGACAGGTAGCGGTTGCGGCTGGACATCGCCAGGCCGTCGGGCTCGCGCACGGTGGGGATGCCGGCGATCTCGATCGGCAGGTCCAGGTCGGACACCATGCGCCGGATCATCGCCAGTTGCTGTGCGTCCTTCTGGCCGAAGACGGCCACGTCGGGCTGCACCAGGTTGAACAACTTGAGCACGACGGTCAGCACGCCGTCGAAGTGCCCGGGTCGTACCGCGCCCTCGACGATCGTGCCCATGTGCCCGGAGGAGACGCTCACCTGCCGGTCGGGCTGGTACATCTCCTCTGCCGCCGGGGCGAAGACCGCGCGCACACCCTCCGCGCGGCAGACGTCGAGGTCGGCCTCCAGGGTGCGCGGGTAACGGGAGAAGTCCTCGGAAGGGCCGAACTGCAGGGGATTGACGAAGACGCTCACGACCACCTGGGGGGCCAGGGCCCTGGCCTCGCGGATGAGCGCTCGATGCCCCTCGTGCAGCGCCCCCATGGTCGGAACCAGGGCGACCCTGCCCTCTCCCCGGGTCTTGACCAGGTCAGCGCGATTGCGCGCGACGATCAGCTCCACGCCACAGCCTCCTATGCCACGATCAGGGCCATCCGGTCCCTGTCAGGTCCATATGTTGCCGCCCAGCGCGTCAAGCAACCTCTCCGCCTCCTCGGGTTTGAGCAGACCCGCCGCGAGCGCGCGGTCGGCCGTGAGCCGGGCCAGGGCGATGTAGGCGTCGGCCGCCTCGGGCGCGGCCAGGATGAGGGCGTCCACGTGCTTGCGCACCGTGCCGGCGTCACCGCGCACGACCGGCCCGGTCAGCCCGGCGATGCCCAGCCTGAGCACGTTGTCGAGCGCGGCGCCGAGCAGCGGGCCGAGCATGCGGCCGGGATGCTCGACGCCGATGCCCTCCAGGAGTTCCGAGGACTCCGCGATCAGCGTCACCATGTGATTGGCCGCCCCGGCGAGCGCGGCGTGGTAGAGCGCGCGGTCGGCGTCGGCGATCCAGACCGGCTCGCCGCCCATCTCGATGACCAGCGCCTCGGCGATCGGCCGCAGCGGGTCGGGCGCGGTGACGCCGTAGGAGATGCCGGTCAGCCGGTTGATGTCGTCGTCACGGCCGGTGAACGTCATCACCGGGTGGAGCGCCAGCGGGAGCGCTCCAGCTCGCGCCGCCGGGTCGAGCACGGACAGCCCGTAGGCGCCGCTGGCGTGGACGACCAGCTTGCCGCGCAGGTCGGCGCCGGTGGCGGCCAGGCCGCCGACCAGACCGGGCAGGGCGTCGTCGGGCACCGTGAGCAGGATCAGCTCGCCGGCCGCGACCACGTCCTCGGGCCTGGAGGTGGCGACGCCGAGCCGCTCCGCCGCCCAGCGCTGGGAACTGTCGGAGACCCCGCTGGCGGCCACGATGCGATGGCCGGCCTGGGCCAGCGCGGCACCGAGTGCCGAGCCCACTTTGCCCGCTCCGACCACGCCGACGGCCAGCCGTGCCGGGCGATCACCTGCGTCCATGTCGTCCTGTCCCTGTCGCGCTGTTGACACTGCCGACCAGCGTAACTGGAGCCTTGCCATGCACAGGTGACCGGGCTTTTACCGCATGTTGCGTTAACGACAAATCCGACAAGGGCATACAAAACGTGCACCCCCTGTCGGGAGAGATGAGGAGAGGGGATTTTCATCGCATGGCAGCGGGCGCCGAGCCCATAGTGGACCCGACGCCCGCAATGACGATGTGCTACCCCCTTGGGAGTGCACCATCGACCGGCCATCCGCCGACTGGCCGGCCGAAAAGGGCTCGGGCCGGGTTGCCATAACCGGTCCGAGCCCTCCGTCCGTCTACCTGGTGTGCGCGCCACCCTTGCAGCCGGCGACAGCCTGGCCGAGCACGGCCACGGCGTTGCCGCAGATGTTGATCGGGATCCGGACCGGGGCGAACACCTGGTTGCCGGAGAGCACGCCGTTGTTACCGGAGGTGACGAGGTCGGCCTGGGCTGGGGTGGCCAGGGCCAGCATGGCGAAGGCGCCGGCCGCGACGAAGGTCTTCTTGAGCATTTGGGGGGCTCCTCTCGGTGACGCGGCCCCGGGTGGCCGCTTCAGCTACCTACTCGGCCGACCGGTGCGACCGGACCGAGCCCGCTGGGGGGCGGGCCGGGACGATCGTCGGTGACCATGAGTAACGATAGCGCAATCTCGCCACAATATGTAGTCATGACATCACTGTGCGTGTCGGCTCTCGGTCATGAGATAGTCCAGGAATGTGGCTCACCTGGCGTGCCGCGATGGAGCGCGCACTCTATGGCGACAGGGGTTTCTACCTGCGCGAACGCCCTTCCGGCCACTTCCGCACCTCGGTCAGCGCCGGGGCCGCGTTCGCCGACGCGGCGCTCACGCTCCTTCTCCGGGTCGACGCCGAGCTCGGCCACCCGGAGCGACTCGACTTCGTCGACGTCGGCGCCGGGGAGGGGGTCCTGGTCAGCCGCGTGCTGGCGGCCGCACCGTCCGAGCTGGCCGTACGCCTGAACGTCACCGCCGTCGACCTCTCCGCCAGGCCGTCTCACCTGCCCGAGCGCATCGCCTGGTCGCAGACCATTCCCGGCGGCATCACCGGCCTGGCGATCGCCAACGAGTGGCTCGACAACATCCCGCTCGACGTGGCCGAGCACACCGCAGACGGTCCTCGCCTGGTCATGGTCGACACCGAGACCGGCGAGGAACGCCTCGGCGAGCCGCCCCACCCCGCCGACGAGGAGTGGCTCGCCCGCTGGTGGCCCCTGTCGTGCGTCGGCGCCCGCGCGGAGATCGGCCGCGCCCGTGACGCCGCGTGGGCGGCGGTCATCGTACGGCTGGCCCGCGGCCTGGCCGTGGCAGTCGACTATTCACACCCTGTGGATAACCGCCCGCCCTGTGGAACGCTCACCGGATACCGCGACGGTTCGGTCGTCCCGCCCATACCAGACGGGACCTGCGACATCACCGCACACGTGGCACTTGACTCCTGCGCCGCGGCCGGCGAGCGAGCCGGCGCGATATCCACAACGTTGTCCACACAGCGCGACACGCTGCGCACCCTCGGCATCACCGCCGCCCGCCCGCCCCTCGACCTGGCCCACACCGACCCCCGCGGATATCTGCGGGCGCTGGCGCGCGCCTCCGAGGAGGGCGAGCTGATCGACCCCCGCGGCCTGGGCGGCTTCGGCTGGCTCCAGCAGCAGGCGTGATCACTCCCCTAGATGATCACTCTCCGCCATGAGACGATTACTCTCATGGATCTGCCCAGGGGACTGCTCCGCGCGGCTCCCGCCTCATGGAACCTCGCCGTCACCCACGAACCCTCCCTCACCGTGCTGGCCGGCTCACCCGAGCACGTCCGGGAGGCGGTCCGCTACGCCGCCGCCCACGATCTACGGGTCCGCGTGCAGAACACCGGCCACGGCGCGCTCCGCGCGGCCGGCGCCGGCGACCTGCTCATCGTCACCTCCGAGCTGACCGGCGTCGAGATCAACCCGGCCGACGGCACCGCCACCGTCGGCGCCGGCGCCACGTGGAAGGACGTCATCGCCGCCGCCCACCCCCACGGTCTGGTGCCGCTGACCGGATCCAGCACCCACGTCGGCGTCGTCGGCAACAGCCTCGGCGGCGGGCTCGGCTTCCTGTCCCGCCAGTACGGCCTGGCCTGCGACGCCATCACCGCCGCCCAGATCGTCACCGGCGACGGGAACCTGCGCTGGCTCGACGACTCCGGCGAGCCGGACCTCATGTGGGCGCTGCGCGGCGGCGGACCGAACCTGGGCGCGGTCACCGCGCTGCGGATCAAGCTCCTCCGCGAGCCGAGCCTCTATGGCGGCGGCCTGTTCTGGCCGGTCGAGCTGACCCGGCAGGTGCTCACCGCCTACCGCGAGTGGACCGCGGACCTGCCGGTCTCGGTCACCTCGGCCGCCGGGACGATCCACCTGCCGGACGCGCCCTTCGTGCCCGAGCCGATGCGCGGGCGCTCCTTCGCGCGCGTGTGCCTGTGCGCCACCGGCCCCGGCGCCGAGGACCTGGTCGCGCCGATGCGGGCGGTGCCCGGCCTGGCCGTGGACATGGCCGGGCCGCTGCCCTTCACCGAGATCGACGCGGTGACCCGGGATCCGGTCGACCCGCTGCCCTACACGACGCGGGGCGAGATGGTGACGGAGCTGTCCGACGCGGTGATCGACTACCTGGTGGAGGTGGCGCCGCGCGGAACAGAGCCCTACGTCTTCATCCTGGTCAGGCACGTGGCCGGGCTCCCGCACGCCGACGACGCCGGGCTTGGCTACTGGCAGGGCGACTTCGGCCTCGCGGCCGTCAGCATGATTCCGGACGAGCGGGCCGCGGCCGAGGTGGCGGCTTTCGGCGATCGGTTCTCGGCCGCGCTGGCGGGCAGCGCGACCGGGTTCGTGCCGCTCAACTTCATGGGCGCGCCGGAGCAGGTGGTGCGGGCCTTCACGCCCGAGCACCTGCGGCGGCTGGCGGAGGTCAAACAGCGGCACGACCCGGCCGGGATGTTCGGCGGCGACCGGTTGATCAGCCCGTCGTGACCTCCGGCGACCCAGAGGGCCGGGCGATCACCCCGTCGTGACTTCGAGCGACTCCAGGCCGCGGATGACGTAGCCGGGCTTCCACACCGGCTCGCGCACCAGCTCCAGCTTCGGCGCCTTCTCCAGCAGGGCGCCGAAGGACTCCATGAGCTCGATCCTGGCCAGAGGCGCGCCCAGGCAGAAGTGGATGCCGGCGCCGAAGGAGATGTGCGGGTTGTCGGCCCGGCCCACGTCCAGGCGGTCGGGGTCGGGGAAGACCTCAGGATCGCGGTTGGCGGAGCCGAACAGCAGCGCCACCTCCACGCCCTTCGGGATCGCCACGCCCTCCACCTCGATGTCCTCCAGAACCCAGCGCTCGAACATCTGCAGCGGCGTGTCCCAGCGCATCAGCTCCTCGATCGCCGTCGGGAGCAGGGAGTGGTCGGCGCGCAGCCGTTCCAGCTCGGCCGGGTTCCTGAACAGCGACCACCAGCCGTTGCCGGTGACGTTCACGGTGGCCTCGTGGCCGGCGTTGAGCAGCAGGACGCAGGTGCCGACCAGCTCGTCCTCGGTCAGCTCCTCGATCTGGGCCAGCGCGCTGACGAGGTCCTCGCCGGGCTGCCGCCCGCGCTCACGGGCCAGGTCCTTCAGATAGCCGGCGAACTCCGCCGCCGCGCGGACCGCCGTGTGCTGGGCCTGCGGCGACGGGTTCAGCTCGTACATGCCGCAGATGTCGGCCGACCAGGGACGCAGCAGGTGCCGGTCGGCGTCGGGGATGCCGAGCATCTCGGCGATCACCGTCACCGGCAGCGGCTCGGCCACCTCGGCGAGCAGGTCGCCGCCGCCCTTGGCCACGAAGGCGTCCACCAGCCCACCCGCGATCGCCCGTACGCGCGGCCGTAGCGACTCGACCATCCTCGGCGTGAACGCCTTGGAGACCAGGCGGCGCAACCGCGTGTGGACGGGCGGCTCCACGTCGAGCATGCCCGCGTTGACCACCCGCCAGAACGGCTCCTGGAAGTCCGGCGGCGCCTCCTGCCCGAATTCCTCGTGCGCGGCGACGTGCAGGTAGGAACGGCCGAGCCGGCGATCACGCAGCAGCGCGTTGACGTCGGCGTGCCGTGAGACCAGGTACTGGCCGGTCGGCTCGAAGAAGCTGACCGGCTCAGCCCGCCTCAGCTCGGCGTAGACGTCATAAGGATGGGCCACGAAATCCGGATTCCACGGGTCAAAGCGCACCGCTTCATCCTACGAGCTGCCGTCCTGGGCGTTCTCCTGCTCGGACCGCTTGGCCTGCCTGCTGCGCATCCTGATGTTGAGCAGTTCGACGATGACCGAGAAGGCCATCGCGAAGTAGATGTAGCCCTTGGAGATGTGCTGGCCGAAGCCCTCCGCGAGGAGCACCACGCCGATCAGCACCAGGAAGGACAGGGCCAGCATCTTGATGCTCGGGTGCTTGTCCACGAAGCGGCTGATGGGGCCGGAGGCGAACAGCATGACCAGCACCGACACGATCACCGCCGCGACCATGACGCCCAGCTCGTTCACCATGCCGACCGCGGTGATGACCGAGTCGAGCGAGAAGACGATGTCGAGGATCATGATCTGGATGATCACCGAGGCGAACGAGGCGGCCTTGCGCGGCTTGCCGTCGTCGCCCTTCAGCTCCATGCTGTGGCCGATCTCGGTGACGCTCTTGGCCAGCAGGAACAGGCCACCGAGGATGAGGATCAGGTCACGGCCGGATATGTCATGACCGAAGACGGCGAACAAGGGCTCGGTCAGCCTGACCACCCACGACAGGGCGAGCAGCAGGAGCAGACGGCTGATGAGCGCGGCGGCCAGTCCGAGCACCCGGGCCCGGTCGCGCTGGTGCTCAGGGAGTTTCCCGGCGAGGATCGAGATGAAGATGATGTTGTCGATTCCCAGGACGATCTCCAGGGCGACCAGGGTGAAGAACCCGATCCAGATCTCCGGGTTGCTTACCCAGTCCCACATCTCCGCACCTCCGTTGTCGGGAACTATCTCCCGGTACCAACGACCTAACCCCCGCAGAAGTTCACGATCCTCCTTAGTAGTTCGGATATGTCGCTGGCCTGGGATGATCCACCCTGCTGAGGTGGTCAACGACGGGCCGCAGCGTTAAGGGGTTGCTATTTATGGCCGGGTGTCGCTTATAGTGCTGCGTGTAGGTCATGAGTGCCAGCGACAAGCCCCGGCTAGCTGGCCGGCAACCCTCGCGTCCGCGGCGGGGTGCCCCGGGTGAGGACCTGGTCCGTCACGAGGTGTGGCGGGCAAGCGCGGGCTCCGTGGCGATTCCAGGGGGTCCCGACGACCCCAGGAGACTTGCCGTGTCCACGCTGACCATCTTCAGCTCCGTCCCCGCCCAGACCCAGTCGCAGCAGCCCCGGCACGGCGAGGCCCGTGCCGTCCCGGCCGTGCTCGGCGCCGACCTGGAGGTCCCGGTCAAGGGCGGCAAGCTGGTCGGTTACGCCAACCTCGACTACGCCGCCAGCGCCCCCTGTCTGGAGCCGGTCAGCGCCGCCGTCACCGCCGCGCTCCCGGCCTATTCCAGCGTGCACCGCGGCGCCGGCTACGCCTCCCAGCTCACCACCGCCCGCTACGAGCAGGCCCGCCACACCGTCCGCGCCTTCGCCGGCGCCCGCCCCGACGACGCGGTCATCTTCACCCGCAACACCACCGACGCCACGAACCTGCTGGCCGGCGTCCTGCCCGCGGGCACCACCACCGTAGTCTTCGACAGCGAGCACCACGCCTCGCTGCTCCCCTGGAACAAGACGGTACGGCTGGCGCCGCCCGCCTTCCCCGGCGAGGCCGTCCGCCAGGCCGACGAGGCCCTCGCCGCCGTTTCCGGCCCCAAGCTGCTCGTCGTCACCGCCGCCTCCAACGTCACCGGCGAGCTGTGGCCCATCGCCGCCCTCGCGCACATCGCCCACCGGCACGGCGCCCGCATCCTGGTCGACGCCGCCCAGCTCGTCCCGCACCGCCAGCTCAACCTGACCGCCCTGGACCTGGACTACGTCGTCTTCTCCGGCCACAAGCTGTACGCGCCGTTCGGCGCCGGTGTGCTGATCGGGCGCCGTGACTGGCTGGCGAGCGGCGAGCCGTACCTCAAGGGCGGCGGCGCGGTGAAGTCGGTCGGGGCGGACGGGGAGTCCACCGAGTGGCACGACGACCCCGAGCCCCGGCACGAGGCCGGCACCCCGAACGTGATCGGCGCGATCGCGCTGGCCGCGGCGTGCGACGCGCTGAGCGCGACCGGCTGGGCGCCGCTGGTCATCGAGGAGGAGAGGCTGATCGCGCGGCTGCGTGACGGCCTGGCCTCGATCGAGGGCGTGCGGGAGCTGTCGCTGTGGGGTCCCGACCACCCGCGTGTGGGCATCGTCTCCTTCATCGTGGACGGTTACAGCGCGCGCGAGGTCGCCGAGGCGCTGTCCGGCGAGTACGGGATCGGCGTGCGCGACGGCAAGTTCTGCGCGCACCCCTTCGTGCGGCATCTGCTGGGTACCGCCGACGGCGGCTGTGAGGACGGGACGGCTTCCGCGGTGCGCGCCTCGATCGGCATCGGCACCACCGACGAGCACGTCGACCGGCTCATCACCGCGCTGCGGGACCTCGCCGCCCGTTAGGCGTCACTCAGGCGGGTTCTTCCTCGGCTGATCGTCACTCGGGCGGGTTCTTCCTCGGCTGGTCGTCGGACATCAGCGCGTCGAGCGCCTTCATGTCGTCGTCGCTCAGGGCCGCGCCGCTGCTCGTGGCGGGTGGCGGAGTGGGCTGGCGCGGCACGTCGGCGCGCGACTCCGTCCCGTTGCCGGGCGCCTGCGTCCCCGTGGGCGGCTGCTCTGCCCGGGTGCCGGGCGCCTGCGTCCCGGTGGGCGGCTGCGTCCCGTTGGCGGGCGGTTCCGTTTCGGTGCGCGGCACGTCCCGCACGGTGCGGACGTTCGTGGGCATGGGCGTGGTCGTCGCGCCGCTCCCGGTCGACTCCGGCAGCGTCTGGTCGGCCGCGCGCCTGCTCAGGATCGTGCGGGCGATGCTGTCGACGCTGATCCGGCCCGCCCCGGCGGCCAGCAGGAGCAGGCAGGCCGCGCCCAGCGCGCCGACGAGCTCCCAGCCCATGTCGGTGACGAAGATGCCGTTCTGACCGTGGACGAAGATGATCGCGCCCAGGCTGACGCACAACAGGGCCAGCGCGGCCAGGCGGGTCAGCAGTCCGATGATCAGGAAGCTGCCGCCCACGAGCTCGGCCACGGTCGTGAAACCGGCCGCGAGCTCGGGTTGGGGCACGCCGGACTGGGTGAACATCTGTGACGTCGGCCCCAGTCCGTTCTGCCATTTCTGCCACCCGTGGGCCACGAAGATCACGCCGATGGTCACCCGCGAGATCAGGGCAGCTAGGTCGAAAGCTAGCTTCATGGTGGTTTCTCCCCCCGTTGTGGTAATTGTCCCCCACCCCTCTGACCTGCGACTCCTCCCCATACCGTCTCTTGAACGGCCCGTTACGCCTGGGCGCGCCGTACAGAATGAAAGGACCGCACAGTAGATCGCGCGCGAGGCCGGTGGGAGCATGGGGAAATGACCGAGCGCATCATCGGGATCGGCGCAGGGGCGAAGGAACTGGCCACAGAGGACATGGTCCTCAACATCGGCCCCCAGCACCCCTCCACCCACGGCGTGCTCCGGCTGCGGCTCACGCTCGACGGCGAGCGGATCTCCAGCGCCGAGCCCATCATCGGCTACATGCACCGGGGCGCGGAGAAGCTGTTCGAGGTCCGCGACTACCGGCAGATCATCATGCTGGCCAACCGGCACGACTGGCTGTCCGGGTTCGCCAACGAGCTCGGCGTGGTGCTGGCCGCCGAGCGCATGCTGGGCATGGAGGTCCCGGTCAGGGCGGTGTGGGCGCGTACGCTGCTGGCCGAGCTCAACCGGGTGCTCAACCACCTGATGTTCCTCGGCTCCTACCCGCTGGAGCTGGGCGCGATCACGCCGCTCTTCTACGCCTTCGAGGAGCGCGAGCGCATCCAGGCCGTCATGGAGGAGATCTCCGGCGGGCGCATGCACTACATGTTCAACCGCGTCGGCGGGCTCAAGGAAGAACTGCCGCTCGGCTGGCTGGACCGCGTGGCCGAGACCGTCGCGATGACCCGCCGCAAGGTCCCCGACATCGAGGGCCTCATCCTGCACAACGAGATCTTCCTGGCGCGCACCAAGGGCGTCGGCGTGCTCGACCGCGACACGATCATGCAGTACGGCGTGAGCGGCCCCATAGCCCGAGCCGCCGGGGTCGACATCGACCTGCGCCGCGACCAGCCGTACCTGGCCTACTCCGAACTTCCGGTCAAGGTCGTCACGCGGACCGCCGGCGACTCCTACGCCCGCTTCGAGGTCCTGCTGGACCAGGTGAAGGTCTCCCTCGACCTGGCCGAGGCCTGCGTCGACAAGCTGCGCTCGCTGCCGCCCGGCCCGATCAACCAGCGCCTGCCCAAGGTGCTGAAGGTGCCCGAGGGCCACACCTACGCCTGGACCGAGAACCCGCTCGGCATCAACGGCTACTACCTGGTCTCCAAGGGGGACAAGACGCCGTGGCGGATGAAGCTGCGCTCCGCCTCCTTCAGCAATATCCAGGTGCTGCGCGAGATCCTGCCGGGGCACCTGGTGGCCGACATGGTGGCGATCTTGGGATCCATGTTCTTCGTCGTGGGTGACATCGACAAGTGAAACGCGACAAATACGTCGACTGGCTGCGCGCTCTGAGCCTGATCGTCGTCGTGGTGTGGCATTGGGCGTTCACGATCCTGCAATGGACGCCGGACGGGCCCTCGCCGACCAGCCCGCTCGGATTCACCACCGGGCTGTGGATCCTCACCTGGCTGCTGCAGGTGCTGCCGCTGTTCTTCTACGTCGGCGGGCACGTCCACCTGCTGTCCTGGAACCGGGCCTGCGAGCGCGGCGTCGGCATCGGCGCCTTCGTCTGGCGGCGGCTGCGGGCGCTGGCACTGCCCGCGCTCGGACTGTCGGCGGCGTGGATCGCCATCGGAACCGTCGCCACCACGGTGTTCGACGCCCCGCCCTGGACGTGGCGGGTCGTGCTGCTGGTGCTGAGCCCGCTGTGGTTCATCGGGGTCTACCTGACGCTGATCGCGCTGCTGCCGGTCGCGCTGTGGCTGCACCGGCGCTACGACGTGCTCGCCCTCATCTGGCTGGGCGGCGCGGCGCTGGTCGTCGACGTACTCCGGTTCCGCTACCACCTGGAGTGGGCCGGCTGGTTCAACATGATCATCGTGTGGGGGCTGGCGCACCAGGCCGGCTTCTTCTACGACCGCGTGGTCGCGCTGCCCCGCCGCTACGACGTCGGCGTGCTCTGGACCGGCCTGTTCATGCTGATCGGGCTGGTCTACTCGGGCATCTACCCGGGCTCGATGGTCGGCGTACCCGGTGAGAAGTGGTCCAACATGGCGCCGCCGACCTTCGTCATCGTCGCCCTGCTCATCTTCCAGATCGGCCTGGTCGAGGTGCTGCGCCCGGCCATGGAGCGGGTGCTGGAAAAGCCCGGATGGAAGCGGGTCAACGACACCATCAACCGGTTCGCGCTTCCGCTGTTCCTGTTCCACACGACCGGGATGGCGATCGCGCTGGGGCTCGGGTGGTGGTTGTTCGGTACGCTCGGCGGCACCATCCCACCGGACTTCACGTGGTGGCTGGAACGCCCACTGGCCATCCTCGGCCCCCTGATCTGCACCCTCCCGGTCATCTACTTGTTCGGCCGCAAGCGCCGCAGCGTTCAGCAAATGCCTGACAATCGTTGAACGCCATCGTAACCTGGAGCCATGACGAACATCGGCTTCCGGGCGACACCGGACGACGAGCGCATCATCAAGTCAGCCATGAGCGAGGGTGAAACTACCAGCGACGTCATCCGGCGGGCACTTCGCCTGCTCGACCGCGAAGTCTGGATGCGGCAAGCAGAAGCTGACATGGCGCGACTGGCCGACGAAGACCTCTCGGACGAAGAGGACGCCTGGTGATCCGCGGCGCGGTCTACCGAGTGGACTTCGGGGAGGCGAAACGCGGGCACGAACAACGCGGGCGACGCTACGGATTGGTGCTCAGTCCTTCGACAGAGTCCTGGACGGTGGCAACGGTCATCCCGACCTCCACGAAGGCGCAGGCATCGCTCTTCAGACCCGAGATCGAGCTCGGGGGGACACGCACGCGCTTTCTTGTCGATCAAATCCGCACGGTGGACACCAGTTTCATCCAGGATCCGCCCCTCTACTATCTCGGCCGAGACGAGCTAGCAGAGGTGGAACACACGGTGATCCTCTACCTGGGGCTCTGACGCTCCGCTTCCGGGTCCTTCGGGATACGGCAGGAGTGTTCGAGGAAGAGGGCCGCGCCGATCAGCACGACGAAGGCCAGGAACGAGCCCGTGGCGACGAAGAACTCCGCCCGCGGCGTCTGCCTGGTCAGCAGCGACATGGTGTGCAGCGAGAACCCGGCGAAGATCCCGGCGAACACCGCCCCCACGTACGCCGAAGCCTTGGCCAGAGCGGCCAGACGCGCCACCGCCAGCGGCTCCACCGGCTTGGTGCCCGGCTTGCGGGCGATGCGAGCCCGCGTCATCCACGCGCTGTAAGCCTCGCCCACGGCCAGCAGCAGCACGGTCGGAATCGCGGTCCACGGAATCACCGGCAGATCGGAGTAGACCTGCCGCACCAGAATCCAGGTGAGCAGAGCCAGCACGACGACGATCCCGACGAGCACGCCGGGCTTGGTGGGCCTCAAGCCGGCCCCTGCAGCTTCAGGTCCTCGCGCAGCCACACCCCGGTCCGGTCGAGGCCGGCCAGCAGATCGGCCACCCGCCCCCGCCCGGGGATCTCACCGTCGGGATCCACCTGAGCCCACGGCACCAGCACGAACGCCCGCTCGTGTGCCCGCGGATGCGGCAGCGTCAGCTCGGGGTCGTCGCTGATCACCTCGCCGACCACCAGCAGGTCCACGTCGAGCGTGCGCGCGCCCCACCGCTCCTCCCGCACCCGGCCGAAGGCGTTCTCCACGCTCTGCGCCCGGTCGAGCAGCATCTGCGGCTGCAACTTCGCCTCCGCGACGATCACCGCGTTCAGGTACGGCTTCTGCCCCTCCGGCCCGCCCACCGGATCGGTCTCATACACCGGCGAGGCCGCCAGAAACTCCAGCCCCGGCGCGTCGAACAGCGTGTCGACCGCGCCCTGCAACGTCTGGAAGCGCTGCCCGAGATTGCTGCCCAGCGCGAGAACCACTTTCATGGCCGGCTCCGTTCGATCGTGACCACGACGTCGTCGAAGGGCAGCGGGATCGGCGCCGCCGGCTTGTGCACGCTCACCTCGGCCCGCTCCACCAGTGCGGAAGCCAGGCAGACGTCCGCCAGCCGCTGGGCCAGCGTCTCGATCAGCTCGACCGGCTCGCCCTCGACGACCTTGACCAGCGCCTCGGCCAGCTCGCCGTAGTGGACGGTCAGCGTGAGGTCGTCGCCGGCCGCCGCCGGAGCGGTGTCGAGGAACAGCGTCGCGTCGACCACGAACTCCTGGCCCAGCTCGCGCTCCGCGGGCAGCACCCCGTGACGGCCCCGGGCGCGCAGGCCCTTCAGCGTGATGCGGTCAGCGGTCAAGCTCGCCCTCTTCCTCGTCGTCCTCGCCCTGCAGCACCGGTGAGCCGTGGTGCATCCACAACCGCCAGCCCTGCGGCGTACGGAGGTAGACGTTGCTCGCCACGACCTTCCCGGCGGCGAAGCTGGCCTCGCCCTCCTCGCCGGCGGTCAGGATGTTCTCCACGCAGGTCAGGACCGCCACGTCACCCAGCACGACGGTGCTCACGTCCGTGAGCACGAACTGGATGTACGTGGTGTTCGCCATGATCAACGCCCAGGACCGCAGCACCTCGGAGCGCCCGGCCAGCAACGACCAGCCAGGATGGACACAGCTCACCTGATCGCTGATCGTGTCCTCGGCCCAGATCTCGGTCATCTTGTCGAGATCGGCGTTCTCTATGGCGGTATAGAAGGCCTGGTTGACCGTCTCGATGGCCGCGGTGTCGACGCTCATCCTTCGGCTCTCTTCCATGCGGCGGCCACACGCACGGCGTCCGCGTTGGGCCCTACCTCGTGCACCCGCACGCACCACGCGCCCGCCCGCGCGGCCAGCGCCGTCACCGCCAGAGTGGCGTCGTCGCTCCTGCTGAACGGACGCGGAGTGCCGTCGGCGTCGGCCAGCAGCCGCCCGATGAACCGTTTGCGCGACGCCCCGACCAGCAGCGGGAACCCCAGCTCCGCCAGCCGTTCGATGCCGGCCAGAACCGCCCAGCTGTGCTCGGCGTTCTTCGCGAACCCCAGCCCCGGATCCAGCACCACCTGTTCCGTGGAAACACCCTCGGCCAGCACGTAGTCGACCCGCTTGGCCAGCTCTTCACCCACCTCGGTGACCACGTCCTCGTAGACGGCCCGATTGTCCATGTCATGGGAGTGGCCACGCCAGTGCATGACCACGTACGGCACACCGGTGGCGGCCACGACCTGCGGCATGTCCGGATCGGCCAGCCCGCCGCTCACGTCGTTGACCAGCCGCGCACCCGCCTCGACGGCCGCCTTGGCGACCTCGGCCCGCATGGTGTCCACACTGACCGCGACACCCTCGCCGGCCAGCGCCCGGATCACCGGAACCACCCTGGCCAGCTCTTCATCCAACGCCACCCGCGCGGCACCCGGCCGCGTGGACTCCCCACCCACGTCGACGATGTCGGCGCCCTCGGTCACGAGCTCAAGCCCGTGCCGGATCGCCGCCGCCTCGTCGAACCACAACCCGCCGTCGGAGAAGGAGTCGGGCGTGACGTTGACCACACCCATGACGAGGCACCGATCCTCGGCAGGCAGTCCCGGCACCCTCATCATGCCCCCAAGCCTAGGCGGTGGTGGTTCGCTCTCGATGTCGTGGGTGGCACTTTCCCCGCCGCTCTCAACTCTCAGTGGCCGGCTGTCTTCGTGGCCGCGTCGCAGGATCACGTGTATATCCGCCACAGCCCAGTCAGCGTAACGCCCGCCCCTTCCGTCAGGGGCCCGCTCTCTCGGGGCGGTACTTCCGAGGCGCCGGTGCGGCGGGATGCGGCGCCGGCGGGGCGGTGCCGATGTGCGGTGGCCGGGGTGGGGTCGTGTGCCCGGCCGACCGGGCGGACGTAACGGCGGGACACCCGTGAGGTGGACGGCCGTTTCCCTGGAAGGCCGCCGAGGGGTGCGGCGGGTGGGGTTCCCTGGGCTTGCCGTAACCCCTAAGGCGGGTTGTTCTGACTGGGGAAGGGCGGTCAGCGGCCGATGATGAGGCTCATCGCCTCGGCGCGGGTTTTGTCGCTGGTGCGGAAGTCGCCGCGGACCGCGCTGGTGAGGGTTTTGGCGCCTGGCTTGCGCACGCCCCGCATCGTCATGCACAGGTGTTCGGCCTCGATCACCACGATGACGCCGCGCGGCTCCAGCACGCGCATCATCGCGTCGGCGATCTGGGAGGTCATGCGTTCCTGGACCTGCGGGCGGCGGGCGTAGACGTCGACCAGGCGGGCCAGCTTGGACAGGCCCGTGACCTGGCCCTTTTCGTTGGGGATGTAGCCGACGTGGGCCACCCCGTGGAAAGGGACCAGGTGGTGTTCGCAGGTGGAGTACACCTCGATGTCGCGCACGAGGATCATCTCGTCGTGGTCGACGTCGAAGACCTTGGTGAGGACGTCCTCCGGCTGCTGGCGCAGGCCGGAGAACTGTTCCGCGTAAGCGCGTGCGACCCGGGAGGGGGTGTCGAGGAGGCCGTCACGGTCGGGGTCCTCGCCGATGGCGATGAGGATCTCCCGGACGGCCTTCTCGATCCTTGGTTGATCTACGTTCACGCACTGTCCCCGGACGGCAGGGCGTCCTGGTGCCCCGCGGTGAGCGAGCCGTTGGCCGACTGCTCCTTCGGCGTCAGGATGGGCGGCAGGTCCGACGGAAGCCGCTTGCCGTAGCCCGCGTAGGACGGGCGGTGCTCCTTGACGACCACGGACGAGAAGATCTCCACCACCTGCT
The DNA here is from genome assembly GCF_044457345.1 of Nonomuraea sp. NPDC050547. Lineage (NCBI taxonomy): Bacteria > Bacillati > Actinomycetota > Actinomycetes > Streptosporangiales > Streptosporangiaceae > Nonomuraea > Nonomuraea sp. NPDC050547. The sequence continues at coordinate 75,363 of NZ_JBITGW010000015.1, read as the reverse complement.
GGCGGGAGAGGGTCTCCTTCTCCATGAGTTCGAGCACCAGGTTGTCGAGCACCTCGCGGTACTCGACCAGGATGTCCCACGCCTGGTCGTGCGCCGTCTCGATCATCCGGCGGACTTCCTCGTCGATCGTGGATGCGATCTTCTCGGAGTAGTCGCGCTCGTGGCCCATCTCGCGGCCCAGGAACACCTCGGCCTGACCGCTGCCGAACTTGCGCGCCCCGAGCTGCTCGCTCATGCCGTACTCGGTGACCATGCGGCGGGCCACGGCGGTGGCCTTCTCGATGTCGTTGGAGGCGCCGGTGGTGGGCTCGTGGAAGACGAGCTCCTCCGCCGCGCGGCCGCCGAGCAGCATCGCGAGCTGGTCCATCATCTCCGAGCGGGTGGCGAGGAACTTGTCCTCCATCGGCAGCGTCATCGTGTAGCCGAGCGCGCGGCCGCGGGAGAGGATCGTGATCTTGTGCACGGGGTCGCTGTTGGGCAACGCGTGCGCCACGAGCGCGTGACCGCCCTCGTGGTAGGCGATCATCTTCTTCTCCTTGTCGGACATGACCCGCGTCTTGCGCTCGGGCCCTGCCATGACGCGGTCGATGGCCTCCTCAAGGGTGTCCATCGAGATCAGCTTCTGGTCGGCGCGCGCGGTGAGCAGCGCCGCCTCGTTGATCACGTTCGCGAGGTCCGCACCGGTGAATCCAGGGGTACGGCGGGCGATGACGTCCAGGTCGACCTCCGGCGCGAACGGCTTGCCGCGACCGTGGACCTTGAGGATGCCCTTGCGGCCCTCCAGGTCGGGACGGTCGACGGTGACCTGCCGGTCGAAACGGCCGGGGCGCAGCAGCGCCGGGTCGAGGATGTCGGGCCGGTTCGTCGCGGCGATGAGGATCACGCCGCCCTTGACGTCGAAGCCGTCCATCTCGACGAGCAGCTGGTTCAGCGTCTGCTCGCGCTCGTCGTGACCGCCGCCCAGACCGGCGCCGCGGTGGCGGCCGACGGCGTCGATCTCGTCGATGAAGATGATCGCCGGGGCGTTGGCCTTCGCCTGCTCGAACAGGTCGCGCACGCGGGAGGCGCCGACGCCGACGAACATCTCGACGAAGTCGGAACCGGAGATCGAGTAGAAGGGCACTCCGGCCTCACCGGCCACCGCGCGGGCCAGCAGGGTCTTGCCGGTGCCGGGCGGGCCGTACAGGAGCACGCCCTTCGGGATCTTCGCGCCGATCGCCTGGAACTTGGCCGGGGCCTGCAGGAACTCCTTGATCTCCTGGAGCTCCTCGATGGCCTCGTCGGCGCCCGCGACGTCGGCGAACGTCGTCTTGGGAGTGTCCTTGGTGATCAGCTTGGCCTTCGACTTGCCGAAGCTCATCACCCGGGAGCCGCCGCCCTGCATCTGGTTCATGATGAACAGGAAGATCAGCACGATGATGACGATCGGCAGGAAGCTCACCAGGAGGCCGACGAGGAAGTTCTCCTGCGGCACCTCGGTGGTGAAGCTCTTGGTCTTTCCGGCGCCCACCTGCTTGTTCAGCTCTTCGGTGAGCGTCGGGCCGTAGCCGGTGACCCAGTCAGACTGGATCATGTTGGTCGGGGCGTCGCCCGACTTGACGGTGATCTTGTTGTGGAGGGTCAGCTCGATCCGCTGGTCCTTGTCAACAATCTTCGCGTTGCTGACGTTGCCGGTGCGGATCTGCTCGAGGACCGTGGACGTGTCGGCCTGCTTGAAGTTGCCACCGCCGCTCCACAGCTGGGTGACGAGCAGGAGCAGCACGACGATGCCCAGGATCCACAGCAGTGGCCCACGTGTAAATCGCTTGAGATCCATCCGATGCGGAACCCCTTGCGGGCCCGTCCCTTCCTGACCATGGCCTGGAAACCCCGGGCAGGGCCCGGGGCCGCGGCATCCGACACCGCGACTACTGACTACCCGAAGGGGACCACGTGGTCACCCTCCCGTCGTCAGAAGGTACACCGGACAACGCGCGGTGGCACCGCCCGCTAGACCGGCCTTGCCCTACCAACGTACGTCAGGTAGAGCGATGTTCCCGGTCCCTGCGTGCAATGTCGGAAATGCCGCACAGACAGTTACGTGTAGACATGCGGAGCCAACGTGCCGATGAACGGCAGGTTGCGGTACTTCTCCGCGTAGTCCAGCCCGTAGCCGATGACGAACTCGTTCGGGATGTCGAAACCGACATACTTCACATCAATCGGCACCTTCACCGCGTCCGGCTTACGCAGCGCCGCGCAGATCTCCAGCGAGGCCGGGTTGCGCGATTTCAGGTTCTCCAGCAGCCAGTGGAGGGTCAGGCCGGAGTCGATGATGTCCTCGACGATCAGCACGTGGCGGCCCATGATGTCGTTGTCCAGGTCCTTCAGCACCCGGACCACACCCGACGACTTGGTGCCGGCGCCGTAGGAGGACACCGCCATCCAGTCCATCTGCACCGAGGTGTGCAAGGCCCTGGCCAGGTCGGCCATGACCATGACCGCCCCTTTCAGCACGCCCACGAGCAGCAGTTCCTGGCCCGCGTAGTCTTCGTCGATCCGGCCGGCAAGCTCTTTGATCTTCGCCTGGAGTTCGTCCTCGGGGATGAGGACCTTCTCGAGGTCGTGGCCCATGTCGGCAGCGTCCACCTGCGAGTTCCTTACGGGATGGGTCTGATGGCGAGTATCAGCGTCCCATACCGCCGCACGGCGGTCAGACCCCCGGGCAGGTCAACGCCCTTCTGCCCCCGCCACTCGGTGATCAGCCGCTCGACGGCGTGCACGTGGACGGCCGACAAGGCTCCAGAAGGCACCCCGGCGTCGGTCGCCGCCCGTTTGATCACCCGCCGCCGGACCGCGCCGGGAAGATCCTCCAGCGCCGGTACGGCCAGCGTCACCTTCCCCGGGATATCGCTTAGAGCGCAATCCTCGAACGCCTTCTCCGCCCATTCCTGAAGCGCGTCGGCATCGTCGCGAGCCAGCTTGGCCGTCCGCGCCAACGCCTGAGCCACTCCGGGCCCCAGCTCGCCCTCCAGCACCGGCAGCACCGCCTTGCGCACCCGCACCCGGGTGAACCGGTGTTCCTCGTTGTGCGGGTCCTCCCACGGCTCCAGGCCCAGCTGTGCACAGGCGGACACCGTCGTACTCCGCCCCAGCTCCAGGAACGGCCGCCGATAGATCCCCTGAACCTTCGCCATCCCCGACAACGACCGCGGCCCGCTGCCCCGCGCCAGCCCCAGGAGCACCGTCTCCGCCTGGTCGTCCATCGTGTGGCCCAGCAGGACCACCACCGCGCCCAACCTGGCCGCCGCCTCCTTGAGCGCCTTGTACCGCGCGTCCCTCGCCGCCGCCTCCGGTCCGCCCTCGGTGCCCACCTCCGCCGTCAGCACCTCCGCGGGGTCCAGCCCCAGTGGCAGCGCGGCCACACCGGCCGCCCGCTCCGCCGAACCCTCCTGCAGACCGTGATCCACCGTCACCAGCCCTGCCCGCAGACCCATCCTCGGCGCCACGAAAGCCAGAGCCGCGGCCAGGGCCAGGGAGTCGGCGCCGCCGCTGCACGCGGCCAGTACCAGGTCACCCTGGGGCAGATCACCCAGGACCTCTCTGACAGCTCGCCGGACGTCGGCTACGGCTGGATGCGGCCCCATGCCGCCCATTGTCCCCGCCCCGGGCGGTGTTCGGTTTGATGGCCGGCCGTTCAGGCGGCGCGACGGTGACGTCCCCAGCCGGAGTTCTCGACGCGGAGCGCTTCCAGCGGCGCAGGACCGCCTTGGCCCTAGCTCGCTCCACCAGCCCGGCCGTACTCAGGAGATGGTGCTGACGGGCTTGATCCAGGAATAGCCCCGAAAGCGCGCGGCGAAGGCATCAGAGACCTTGACCAGCTTGTCGCCCTTGATCGTGCCCTTACCCGGCCCACCACGCCTCCGGCAGGGTGGGCAGGAGCATGCCCACCACCCAACCGGGCAGCAAGGTAGGGGCCCACCGACGCCCCGGGCGCCGTGCTTACCCGGCCCACCACGCCTCCGGCAGGGTGGGCAGGAGCGTGCCCACCGCCTAGCCGGGCAAGGGGTGGGGCCCAAGCAGGCAGCCCGAGCGCAGCGAGGACACCCAGGAGTCGGGCTTCAGCTCGACTGGCCAAACGCGCGAAGCGCCTTGCCCTTCGCGCGTAGAAGCACCTTGCCTTTTAGGAGTCCAGGGCCGGTTGGCCGATTACGCGGGCGATCCAGGCGTCCGGGTCGGCGATTTCGGCGATGGTGGGCAACGTCTCCGGTGATGTCCACACCTTGTTGAAGCCGTCCATCTCCACCTTCCCCACCACATGGCGGACGAAGGCCGAGCCCTCCGCGTACTGCTTCATCTTGAGCTCGATGCCCAGCAGCCGTCGTACCGTCTTGTCCAGCCTGGACGTGCTCTCCCTGCGCGAGGCGAACTTGGCGCGGATGTCGGCCACCGACGGGACCACAGAGGGCCCCACCGCGTCCATCACGTAGTCGCCATGCCCCTCGACCAGCGTCATCACCGCGGTCAGGCGGTCGAGGATCTCCTTCTGGGCCGGTGACTGGATGGCGTCGATCAGGCTGCCGTCTCCGCCGCGTACCACGTCGGCGACCGTGTCGGCGGCGGTGCGCAGCCGTTCCAGGATCGTCGGCAGGTCGAGGTCGGACGCGAGCAGGAACTCGGTCATCTGCGAGCGCACGTACTCGCGCAGCCACGGCACTCCCGTGAACTGCACGCGGTGCGTCTCCTCGTGCAGGCAGACCCAGAGGCGGAAGTCGCGCGGGTGCACGTTCATCTCGCGCTCGGCGTGCACGATGTTGGGCGCGACGAGCGTCAGGCGGCCCGCGGCCTCCTGGCCGGTCGGGTCCGGCGGGAGGAACAGTTCGTACTGGCCGAGGACGCGCGAGGCCAGGAACGCCAGCACGGCGCCCACTTCGACCCCGGTGATGCGCGAGCCGACGGCCGTCACGATGGCGGGCGGCGGGTTGTCGCTGTTGCCCATGCGCTCGGTCAGCGGCTCCAGCACGACGCGGAAGCCTTCGACGTTGGCCCTGATCCAGCCGGGCCGGTCGACGATGGTCGCCGGCTGCGGGGGCGTCTCGGTGTGGATTTTGGTGAAGTCACGCACGTGGCCCTCGGCCTCGCGGGAGAGAGTGCGTAGCTCTGTGACCGCCTGCCTGGCCTCCTCACGGCTTACCTGCGGCCCGGGGCGCACCAGGCGCGTGCCGGTCGATACGGCCAGATCCCAGTCGATCACCTGCATGCCTACCACCGTACGTGGTCGGAGGCCGACCCGCGACGGCCTCGCGTCAGGATCGGGCGACGATGGCGGCGAGCCGGTCCAGGACGGGTTCGGCCGACAGCGGAACCTGGTCGGCCATGAAGGCGAAGGTGACCAGCCGCCCGTCCTTGGTGGTGGCGAGGCCGGCGAGCGTGTTGACGTTGTTGAGCGTGCCGGTCTTGGCGCGGACGAGTCCGGCCTGTCCCTTGCTGTCGGAGCCGGAGAAGCGCCGCCCGTTGCCCAGTGTGCCGGTGAACCCGGCGATCGGCATGCCGGAGGCCACCGCGTGGAGTTCGGGATGCTTGGGCGAGCCGGCCAGCGCCACGAGCCTGGCCAGGCCGTCGGCGCTGATGCGGTTCTTGGTGGACAGGCCGCTGCCGTCGTACACCTGGATGCCGCGCGAGGCCCCCAGTCTCTTGAGTACGGCCAGCACCGCCTTGCCTCCGCCCTCGAAGGAGGCGGGTTGCCCTTCCTTCAGCGCGATCTGCCTGGCCAGCGCCTCGGACAGGTCGTTGTCGCTGAAGGTGAGCGCGTGCTCGACCAGCGCGTAGACGGGCGGGGAGTCGACCTTGCCGAGTTCCGCCGCGCTCTGGCCGGCCTTGGCGGGGGCGATGCCCTTCGATACGGCGATGCCGTACCTGGAAAGGAGCTTGGCGAAGGCGGCGGCGGCGAACTGCGGCGGGTTGGCGACGCGGGGCTGGGAGCGTGCCGGGTTCTGCCGGCCTTCGTCGATGGCCAGCGCGTGGACGGGCGCGACGTTGCCGTCGGGGATGTAGCTGGGTTTCCAGCCGGGGCCGATGGGCGAGCCGGTGTAGAGGGAGGAGTCGTAGCCGAGCGTGACCTTCTTGACGCCCTGTTCCTTCAGCTTGGCCGCGGTGCGGGCGGCGAGCACGGCCAGGGAGGCCGGTTTCGGGTAGGTGGCAGGCTTGGCCGCCGGGCCGGACAGCATGGGGTCGCCGCCGCCGACGAGCACGATCGAGCCGGGTGTCCTGCCCTGGACGACGCGGGTGGACAGGCGGGTGTCCGGGCCGAGCGAGGCCAGGGCGGCGGCCGAGGTGACGATCTTGGTGGTGGAGGCGGGGACGATGCCGATGTCGGCGTTGGCGGCGAAGACGCGCTGGCCGGTCGCCGCGTCCAGAACGACGGCTCCGACGCGTTTCCCCAGCGCTTTGTCACCCAGCGCATCGGTGAGCTGTTGCGTCAAAGTACCCTTAGTCGGGAGAGGTCCGTCTCCACCCGAGGCCAGCACTGGTCCAGCGGTGATCACCGGGACGGAAGGAGACGCGGTCGGCTGATCGGCTGGGTGCGGGGCCTGCCTCGTCAGGGCCGCCAGGCTGAAGTCGTTCCGCACCGCGTAGACACCGGTGGCGATCGTCGTGGCCTGGAGCAGGACGAGAGTGACCACCGCCACCCAACGCTCGCGCCGTACCACGTCGCCTGTCCCTCTCTCCTGAAGTTCGCCTACGAGACATTAACGCCCAGCCGGGGGTGCCCGGGGGGTTGAGCGGAGGAACAGCGGTGGAGTTCGACGTTGTCGTTGAGATTCCCAAGGGGCAACGGAACAAGTACGAAGTGGACCACGAGACCGGGAAGATCCGGCTTGACCGGCTCCTGTTCACCTCCACGCAGTACCCCGCAGACTACGGCTTCATCGAGAACACCCTCGGTGAGGACGGCGATCCCCTTGACGCGCTGGTGTTGCTGCAGGAGCCGACGTTCCCCGGCTGCTACATCACCTGCCGCGCGGTCGGCATGTTCCGCATGACCGACGAGAAGGGCGGCGACGACAAGGTGCTGTGCGTCCCCGCCACCGACCCCAGGATGGAGCACATCCGCGACATCCACCACGTGCCCGAGTTCGACCGGCTGGAGATCCAGCACTTCTTCGAGGTCTACAAGGACCTGGAGCCCGGCAAGTCGGTGGAGGGCGCCAACTGGGTCGGCCGCCTGGAGGCCGAGGTCGAGATCAAGCGCTCCTTCCAGCGCCTCAAGGACCAGGGCCACCACTGACGGATCTCATCTGGGGCGGGTGGCGCCCACGAGGTCGCGGCGCCACATGGAGGCGATCCTGACGACGTCACCCGTCTGCGGGGCGTGCACCATGAGGCCGCGGCCGATGTACATGCCCACGTGGTGGATGTCGCCGGGATCACTGGTGATGCGGCCGAAGAACAGCAGGTCACCCCGGCGCAGCTCGCGTAGCGGCACGTGGGGTCCCGAGGTCCACTGGGTGCCCGTCCAGTGGTCGATCCGGACCCCGGCCCGCTCCCACGCCCGCATGGTCAGCCCTGAGCAGTCGTAGCTGCCGGGCCCGTCGGCCGCCCACACGTACGGCTTGCCGAGCTGCGTCAGCGCCCAGTTGGCCGCGATGTCCCCGTTGGTGGACCCGGCCCCTGACACCGGTATCGCCCCGGCGCCGAAGCTCGTGCGTTCGAAGGCGGCGGCGCGTTCCCTGGCCAGCCGGTCGGCGAGGCTGCGCGCGGAGTCGACCTGGTCCTGCAGCTTCTTCTTGGTGGCCAGCAGCGTCCTGGTCTCGCGCGTCTGCTCGGCGAGGGCGGTCTCGGCGGCGGTCTTGGCCTCCTCGGCGCGCTCCATGGCGTCCTGCTGCGCGGTCTGGGCGTCGTCGGCCTGCTCGCGCAGGATCTCGGCCACGCGTTCGGCGGCCCGCATGCGGTCGAGGACGAGCGTGCGCTCGCCGCCCATCTGCTCCAGCACCGAGGCCCGGTGCAGGAAGCCGTCGCCGCCGTCCGCGATCATGGTCAGCATCGGCCGCGCGAGGTCGAACCCGCCGTAGGCCTGCGCGGCGATCGCCGCCACGTCCGCCCTGGCCGTCTCGGCCATCGTCTCGGCGTCCAGCAGCCGCGTCCGTGCCGCCGCCGCGGCGACCTTGGCCGCCGCGAGCTTGACCTGTTCTCCGTTGTAGGCCTCGACCAGCCGTTCGGCGGCCGCGTCGAGTTCGTCGAGCCTGCTCTGCGCGGCCGCGAGCTTCGCGGCCGCCGCCCCCAGCGCCTTGTTCTTGTCCCGTACGGCGTCGCGCGCCTCGGCCACGTCGTCGGCCGACGGCCGCGGTTCCGCGTAGGCGGGCGGGCAAAGGGTGGCGATCAGGCAGGCGACCAGGAGTCCGGCTCTGACGGAGTGCATAGATCCCCCTCGCTCTCGGTCACTCTATGCACTCAGTGCCCGTTCGTCACTCACCGCACACATGAATCACACGCAACGTAATCATCACAGGCGAAACAGGCGTTCTATCCATGGACGGACGCCGATAGGGGGAGGTTTCGCACCACGGGGATAGGTGAAGACAGGTGTCTGGCTTCCATACGCAGCGTGAAGTTCGGCGGCTTTGCACCAGTCGGCGCTGACCCGGGCGGCGGCCCAGGCGGCGGCGATGGCCGGGCGCGATTCCTGGTGGCGGTCGTAGGTCTGGAAGAGCGTCATCGTGGCGGCCGCGGCGAGGTGGCCGTCGCCGGGATAGGCGGTTCCCGCGAGGTAGGGGGCGGTGACCCGGCCGCCGTGGGTGGTGTCCAGGGCCCAGGTCCAGTTGGCCAGCACGAGGCCCAGCACAGGGTCGGGCACGGTGGCGGCGGCGCCGTACATGCGCTCCTGGCGGGTGCCGGTGAGGCGGCGGGAGGTCCACAGCCAGTCGAGCTCGGCGGGCGGCTCGCCACCGGCGAGCCAGGACAGGACGGCCAGACCCCGCGCGGTCCGCAACCGGCACAGTTCGAGCAGGTCGCGCAGCATGCGGGGGCCCGGGTCGAGCCAGGTGGGCCAGGCGACGCAGTGGCTTCTGCGCACCATCGCGGCGAGTTCGTCGCGGACGGTCAGCGGGCAGACGCGGCAGCCGAGGTGCGAGTCGTGGCGCAGCTCGAATGCCTCCACCGCTCAGCTCGCCGTCGGGTCGGGGGCGGCGGTGGGGGTCTCCACGGGCGGCGTGGGCGTGGGGGTCTGGGTGGGTGTCCGCGTGGGCGTCGCCGACGGGGCGGGGGTCTTGGTGGGCTTGTGCGTGGGGGTGGCGGTCGGCGCGGGGGTGGTGGGGCAGGGCGTGCGGGTGGGGCGGCCCTGCGGGTCCCTCGTGGGCCGGCCGGCTCCGGGTACGCCGCCGGGGTCACCGGGCTCGCCCGGGTCGGGGGCGGCCGGCGGGGAGTCGGGCGCGGTGGTGGCCGGTGCGGGCGAGGAGGGAGCGCGGGTGGGCGGCGCGGTGGCGGGGTCGGTGGTGGAGTCGGTGGCGGGCGGCGTGACCGCGGACGGTTCTGTGGCGGCCAGGACGCCGACGGGGCGGGTGGCGGTGCTGTCGGGGATCGGTTCGACCTGGATCGCGGTGTCCTGCGGGTCGGGCGCCCAGGGCAGCCTGATGCCGGGCGGCTCACCGGTGGCGGGGAAGGCGCCGGTGGCGAGGCCGGACAGGCCGCCGGTCTCGGTTCCGAACTGGTGGAAGACGACGCCGATCGCGATCACCGTGGCTACGGCCGCCAGCGCGCCAGCCAGCGCCTGAGGCCACTTGCGAGCTTTCTTCTCCCCCGGGCCGGGAAAGCCGGCGGCGTCCAGGGCGGCCGAGCGCCTGGCGACGTAGCGGCGGTACGGCAGGAGCTCGGGGTCGATGAAGCAGCTCATCACCCGGACCCTCAGCGATGCCGGCAGCCTGGCCGCCGGGAGCAGTTCGAACACCTTGGCGGCCGAGATCTGCCGGTTGCGGTGCGGGGCGCAGAGGTCGCAGTGGGCCACGTGCCGGACGAGCTGCCTGCGCATCTCGGCGGTGAGCTCGCCGGAGAAGCCGGCGAGGATGTCGGCGCGGCGCGGACAGTCGTAGGGGCCCTTCCTGGCCAGGAACTCGGCGGTGATCGCGTCGCGCAGGCGCTCGCGGGCCTCCTCCTCGGCGGTCTCGACCTGGCGCGGCGCGGCGCCGAGGACGGCGGCCAGGTCGTGGATGGGCAGGCCGTGGCGGGTGCTCAGCTCCAGCAGTTCGCGGTCGCCGGCCGGCAGGCCCTGCGCCGCGTTCCACGCCATGACCCGCAGGTCGGCGTCCTCGGGGTCGTCCGGCTCCGGGGCCTCGGCCGGCGTTCGCGCGGCTTGCGGCGTCGCCAGGCGGCGGCGGGCGCATTCGCCGCGGGCCAGCGCGTAGAGCCAGGGGCGCAGGCGCTCCGGCTCGGCCAGCGCGCCGATGTGCGCCTCCGCGGCGATGAGCGTGTCGCGCAGCGCCACCTGGGCGCTGTCGGAGCTTTGGAGCAGGGACCAGCAGTATTGGTAGATGCCCTCGGCATACGTGTCGTAGAGCGCAGCCAGAGCACCCGGGTCGTCAGCGCGGAGAGCCTCGACCAGGACGCGGTCAGTCATGTTGCTGAAGGTAATGGATTGGTAACTAGTAGTTCTACCGATTCAGCGCTAATGACAGAATGGCCCGCCGATAAAAAGTCCGAATAAAAAGGAATTGTTGCGAAAGCGCCGCGCCCTTGGGCGCGGCGGTTCACTCCTTGTGGTCGTCGCCGGGCAGCGCGGTGCGCCCGCGGTCCACGGCGAACGGCTCGGTCGTCGGCATGACCGTGTGCACCGGCACCGCACCCGCCAGCGCCAGCTCCTCGAACGGCCGGCCGGTCGAGCCCCAGGTACGCGCCACCACCTCGGTCTTGGCCACCTTCGCCCCCGGCGCCAGCCCCTCGACCGTGAGGATGAAGCGCGGCGGCGCGCCCGCCTTCACGTCGTCCACGAACGCGTAGCCGCCGCCGACCAGCTTGCCCGCCGGGTCGCGCAGCAGGGCGTTGACCACCAGGCTGCTGGCGGGCAGCGCGTACGGGTTGTCCACGTAGCCGGTGACCAGGTAGGTGCCGTCCTTCTGCTTGAGCGTCTGCACGCCCGACACCGGGAAGGCGCGGAAGGCCGAGGCGATCCTGGCCGCCGCGCGCCACTGCGCGGGACGGTACTCGATGGTGACCTTGGCCGGCCGTTCCGAGGCGCTGGCCTGGCCGGCGAACGACAGCGAGCCGCCCGGCGGGACCGCGTCCAGCGGCTGGTCCATGCGCACGACCTCGGCGCCGGAGGCGTCACGGCCGATCACCGTGGCCACCACGTGCTCACCGAAGTGCCAGGGATTGGCGTTGGTGAGCACTCCGGCCCAGTTCACGGCGTAGCCGGAGGCGGTCTTGACGGTGTTGGACACCTGCTCCTTCAGCGCCAGCGGCTTGAGCTGGGCAGGCTGCGCTTCTTCTGAGCACCCGGTCAGGAAGATCGCGCCGAGTGCGAGGACAGTGACGGTTCGGCTACGCAGGATCACTTTGCCGTGATAGCCGGTGCATGGGTACGTCATGCGTGAGACACGCGCATGGCGTACCCATTCTTTAACGTGGGCGCACGACCCGCGTCTCATCCCACACCGGCTCAGGAGCCTCGTAAACGGTGCCGTCCGCGCCGAAGACCAGGTATCGGTCGAAGTCGGCGGCGAACCAGCGGTCGTGGGTGACCGCCAGCACGGTTCCGTCGAAGGCGTCCAGGCCGACCTGGAGCGCCTCGGCGCTGGCCAGGTCGAGGTTGTCGGTGGGCTCGTCGAGCAGGAGCAGCGTCGAGCCGGACAGTTCGAGCAGCAGGATCTGCAGCCGCGCCTGCTGGCCGCCGGACAGCGTCTCGAAGCGCTGGTCGGCGATGAGCCCGGCCAGCTCATAGCGAGACAGGATCTTCATGGCCTCGTTCTTGAGCCTGGCGTGCTCGGTCATGACGATCTCGACCGAGGTGCGTCCGCGCAGGTCGGGGCGGGCGTGGGTCTGGGCGAACAGGCCCGGGACCACCCGCGCGCCGAGCCTGGCGACGCCGGTGTGGCGCACGTCGTCGCCGGAGATCAGGCGCAGGAAGTGGGACTTGCCGGAGCCGTTGGAACCCAGGACGGCGACGCGCTCGCCGTACCAGATCTCGGTGGAGAACGGCTTCATCAGGCCGGTCAGCTCAAGCTCCTCGCAGATGACCGCCCGCTTGCCGGTGCGGCCGCCCTTGAGCCGCATGCGGATGTTCTGCTCGCTGGGCGTCTCCTCCGGCGGGCCCGCCTCCTCGAACTTGCGCAGCCGCGTCTGGGCGGCGTGGTAGGCCGGGGCCATGCCGTCGTTGTAGCGTGCCTTGTTCTTGAGCATGTTGACCAGGGCTTTGAGCTTGGCGTGCTCTTCGTCCCAGCGGCGGCGCAGCTCTTCCAGGCGTTCGTTGCGCGCCCGTCTGGCGTCGGCGTAGGTGGTGAAGCTCCCGCCGTGGATCCAGATGTTGCCGGACTCCACGGTGACGATCCGGTCGGCGGCGTTGGCCAGCAGCTGCCGGTCGTGGCTGACCAGCAGGACCGTCTTCGACGTCTCCTTGAGCTGGGCCTCCAGCCACTCCTTGCCCGGCACGTCGAGGTAGTTGTCGGGCTCGTCGAGCAGCAGCGTCTGGTCGGGGCCGCGCAGCAGCGCCTCCAGCACGAGCCGTTTCTGCTCGCCGCCCGACAAGGTGGCCACATCCCGATATTTCACGTTGTCGTACGGCACGCCGAGCGCGGCCACCGTACACGTGTCCCAGAGCACCTCGATGTCGTAGCCACCGGCGTCGGTGTAGTCGGTGATGGCCTGGGCGTAGCGGAGCTGCGTCTTCTCGTCCTCGCGCTCCATCATGGCCAGCTCGGCCCGCTCCAGCTTGGCCGCCGCCTCCCGCACTGGCGGAGGCGCGACGCTGAGCAGCAGGTCGTGCACGGTGGAGCCGTCACGGACGCTGCCGATGAACTGGCGCATCACGCCGAGCCCGCCGGAACTGGCCACGCTCCCCTCGACCGGCTGCAGATCGCCTGCCACCAGCCGCATCAGCGTCGTCTTCCCTGCCCCGTTGGGCCCGACGAGCGCCGCCTTTACCCCGTCGGGGATCCGGAAGGACACGTCGTTCAGCAGCGGCCGACCATCCGGCAGCACGTACGTCAGGTGTCCGACCTCGACGTGACCCATCTTCCGATCCCTCCCCCATCTCCTCGCGCAGGCTACCTGCCGGGGCCGGGCCGGGTCATCCGGGTTTTCGGGGGTAGACAATAAGTCATCTGATGACTAGAACTGTAGTCGGCTCACCTCCTCCCCCCCTGGATGTGTGATGAAGCGTCTGCGCCTGGTCTTAGTCCCCTTCCTACTCGCGCTCCTCCTGCCTCAGCAGGCCATGGCCGCCGAGGCCAACTGCGCGCCCGAATTCCGCGGCTCGTCGATCAACCCTCGGCTGACCAGCCTGTTCAGCAACTACGGCAACGACAACTCCCGGCTCGACGACTGGACGGGTGCCGACGGCACCTACTCGGTCCGCCTGCCCAGCGGCAAAGAACTCTGGGTCTTCTCCGACACCTTCCTCGGCCAGGTCAACCCGGACGGGTCCCGGCCGCCGGTGGTCGAGGAGGGCGGCACGACCGTGTTCCTCAACAACACCTTCGCGCTGGAGCGCGAAGGACGGCTGCGCACGATCTACGGCGGCCGCCCCGGCAAGCCCGCCGCCGTGATGCCGCCCCGCGACAAGAAGCACTGGTACTGGGCCGGCGACGTGACGCTGGCCGGTGGCCTGGTCGAGGTGACCTACCAGGAGTACGAGCGCTTCGGTGACGGTGCCTGGGACTGGAAGTGGCACCGCAACGTCGTGGCCCGCTTCCCGCAGGGACGCATGGAGCGCCCGATCAGCATCCACGACCTGCCCTCCGGCAACGGCGTGGCCTGGGCCTCCGGCATCCTCAAGGACGGCCGCCACACCTACGTCTACGGCGTCGAGGACAAGGGCGCGACCAAGTACATGCACCTGGCCAGGGTCCGCGGCGAGAGCCTGCTGGGCCGCTGGGAGTTCCGGACCGCCTCCGGCACCTGGTCGCCGTCCGAGAAGGACTCGGCGCGCATGATGGCAGGCGTGGCCAACGAGTACAGCGTGACCAAGGTCGGCGACGGCTACGTCCTGATCACCCACGACACGACCGAGGCGCTGAGCGCCAAGATCGTGGCCTATTCCTCCTGCTCGCCGACCGGTCCGTTCACCGGCAAGCAGGTCCTCTACACGACCCCCGAGACCAACGGGAACATCTTCACCTACAACGCCCACGCCCACCCCGGCGTGGCCGGTGACGGCCTCGTGGTCTCCTACAACGTCAACAGCTTCGTCAACACCGACCACTATCGCGACGTGTCGATCTACCGCCCGAGGTTCATCGACGTGAGGTTCGGTTGACGCGTAACTGGGCCGCCCGTCTTCGTCGTTTCGCCCTTGACGGCATGGACGCGGTGACGCTGGAGAACGAGCTTCTCCGCGTCACCGTCCTGCCGGGCAAGGGCGGCGACGTCCTCGAGTTTCTGCACAAGCCGACCGACACCGACTTCGTCTGGCTCTCCCCGCAGGGCCTGCGCGCCCCTGCCGCGCACCTTCAGGGCGCCGCCGACGACGTGGCCCAGTTCATCGACCACTACGAGGGCGGCTGGCAGGAGATCTTCCCCAGCGGCGGCGCGCCCAGCCTCTACCGGGGCGCCCGCCTGGCCCAGCACGGCGAGGTGTCGGGGCTGCCGTGGGAGTGCGCGGTCGTGGCCGACACGCCCGAGCTCGTCTCGGTACGGCTCAGCGTGCGCACCCGGCGCCTGCCGTACCGGCTGGAGAGGACGCTCACGCTCGCGGCCGGATCGCCGGCGCTGGAGGTCGAGGGCCGCGCGAGCAACGACAGCGGCCTGCCCCTGCACGCCATGTGGGGCCAGCACATCGTGTACGGCGCGCCGTTCCTCAAGCCCGGCCACCGGATCAGGCTGCCCGGCGGCGTGAAGGTGGTCCCGCACGACACGGCCATCAACCCGGCGGGCCGCAGGGTGGCGCCGGGCGGGCCCTGGGACTGGCCGCTGGTGCCCGACGGCCGCGGCGGCACGACCGACCTCGCCGTGGTGCAGGCGCCCGGCTCGCCGAGCGACGTGCTGTATCTGACCGGCTTTCCCGAAGGCTGGTATGAGATTTCGGGAGAGATCGGCATGCGGGTGGAATGGGATGCCGAGGTGCTGCCGTATCTGTGGATGTGGCAGGAGTTCGGCGCTTCGGTGGACTATCCCTGGTGGGGCCGGGCCTACGTGCTCGGGCTCGAACCGTTCGCGGGCATGCCGACCGACGGGCTGGCGGCGGCCGTGGGCAACGGCACGGCGATGGCGCTGGGGCCGTACGAGAGCAAGGTGCTGAGATGGCGCGCGGAGGTACTGGCATGAATGACGTTGAGGGCAAGGTCGCTCTGGTGACGGGCGGCTCCACGGGGATCGGGCGCGCGGTCGTCGACCGGCTGGTCGCCGGCGGGGCCTCGGTGGTCTTCTGCGGCCTCGGCGAGGGCGTGCCGGTCGAGGGCGAGCGGGCGACCGGGGTGGCGGCCGACGTGCGCGACGCCGGGCGGATGCGCGAGCTGGCCGAACTGGCGGTGTCGCGGTACGGCGGCCTTGACATCGTGGTGACCTGCGCCGGCGTGCAGCGCTACGGCACCGTCGAGGACACCCCGCAGGAGACCTGGGACGAGGTCATGGACGTCAACGTCAAGGGCGTCTACCTGGCCTGCCAGGCCGCGGTCCCGCATCTGCGCGCCCGGGGCGGCGGGGCGATCGTCGTGGTCGCCTCCGTCCAGTCGTTCGCCTCGCAGACGCGGGTGGCGGCCTACTCCACCAGCAAGGCGGCCCTGCTCGGCCTGACCAGGTCCATGGCGCTCGACCACGCCGCCGACGGCATCAGGGCCAACGTCGTCTGCCCCGGCTCGGTGGACACGCCCATGCTGCGCTGGGCCGCGGACCTGTGGCGCGGCGAGCGCACGCGGGAGGAGATGGTGGCCGAGTGGGGCCGCTCCCACCCGCTGGGCCGGGTGGCCCAGCCGGCGGAGGTGGCCGAGCTGGTCGCGTTCCTCGCCAGTGAGCGGGCCTCGTTCATCACCGGCTCCGAGCACCGCGTGGACGGCGGCCTGCTGTCGGGCGTCCCGGTGGCGCTACCGGAGTGAGCCCGCGACGAAGGCGGCCAGGTCGGCCGACTGGCGCAGGCGGCTCGGCTCGTGGACGTACATCATGTGGCCGGCTTCGTAGTAGCTGAACTCGACGTTGCCGCTCAGCTCGCGCGGGATGCGCAGCTGGGCGAAGGTGTGCTCGGCGGCGAAGTACGGCGTGGCGCCGTCGTGATAGCCGCAGGCCACGTGGACGCGCAGGTGGTGGTTGTCCCGCATGGCCGCCGCCAGCTTGTCGGCGGCGTGGACGTGGGCGCCCTCGAACTCCTTGTACGACCAGGGCTGTACCCGCCCGGTGAGGATCTCGTAGGGCAGGTCGCTGGTGTATCCGAGGTCGGCGCGCAGGTAGTGGTTGAGCGCGGCGCTGTAGGGACCCACGATCGCGCTCATGCTCGGGTCGCGGTCGAAGTGCTCGCGGCCGCCGTCCTCGTCCCAGCCGGTGAAGCGGCCGTCGAGGCGGCCGACGATCCGGCGGCGTGAGCGCAGCAGCTCGGTGAAGAAGCGGATGTGCTCCAGGCGCAGGTCGACCCGGTCGACGTAGTCCGCGCCGAGGCCGGTGAGCGCGGCGACCTTGGCGACCGCGGCGGCGCGTTCCTCGGTGGTGAGGCGGTTGCCGCGGGCCAGGGCCCACGGGTAGTCGCGGGCGGCGTACTCCTCGGCCTCGCGCAGCACCTCGGCCAGCGTGCGCTCGCCGTGCAGGCCGTGGTAGTGCGCGATGGCCGCGTACGTGGGCAGGTAGAGGGCGTAGGCCAGGTCGTTGCCCGGGTTGAACTCACCGGTGATGAAGTCGAGCACCGAGGAGATCAGCATGAGCCCGTTGAGGTACATGCCGTAGCGGGTCTGCAGGTGGTCGGCGAGCGCGGCGGCCCTGAGCGTGCCGTAGGACTCCCCGGCCAGGAACTTGGGCGACATCCAGCGCCCGTTGCGGGTGGTCCAGAGCCGGATGATCTCCCCCACCGACTCCACGTCGCCGGTGAAGCCGTGGTAGGCGTCCGGCTTGTGACCCTCGGCGGCCCGGGAGAAACCGGTGGAGACCGGGTCGATGAACACCAGGTCGCTGTCGTTGAGCAGCGTCTCGGCGTTGTCGGCCAGCCCGTACGGCGGAGGCAGCAACGCCCCGGCGTCGCCCATGACCACGCGGCGCGGGCCGAGGACCCCGAGATGCAGCCACACGCTCGACGACCCGGGCCCGCCGTTGAAGGCGAAGGTGACGGGGCGCGTCAGGGGGTCGGCGCCGTCGAGCGTGTAGGCGGTGACGAACATCTCCGCCTTGGCCTGGTGACCGTCGAAGGCGCCGTCGGTGAACGTCTCCTCCCGCAGCACCATGGTCCCGGTCCTGGCCGTGTACGGCTGGCCGGAGGCGAGGGTGTGCAAGGTGGTGACCAGGTTGTCAGCGGGAGTGGTGTTCGTCATGGGATGAGACTATGTCCGGACTTCTGCTGAAATATCAGGGTCGGCGAAGCGCTCATTGGGCACCTGCGCGTACCACCCCGGACGGCCCGGATCGCGGTCGTACGGATAGCCGCCCCTCTCCCGGTAGAGCTCGGCGTACCGCGCCACCTTGTCCCGGTCCAGCCGGACCCCCAGCCCGGGGCCCGAGGGCACAGCGATCGCGCCGTTCACGTAGGGCAGCTTGCCGCCCTCGATCACGTCGTCGCGCAGCTGGTGGTAGTGGGCGTCGGCGGCGTACCCGAGGTTGGGCAGCACCGCGCCCAGGTGGAGCATGGTCGCCAGCTGGATGCCCAGCTCGCCCGAGGAGTGCACCGCCACGCCCAGTTGGAACGTCTCACACACGCCGGCCGCCTTCACGCACGGCCGGATGCCGCCCCAGAAGGTCGTGTCCAGCAGGATCACGTCCGCGCTGCGCCGCAGGACGTTCGAGGCCAGTTGCTCGAAGTTGACCACCACGGTGTTGGTGGCCAGCGGCACGCGTACCTGCTCGCGGACCTGCCGCAGGCCCTCCAGGCCGAAGACCGGGTCCTCCAGGTAGTCGTTGTTGAGGTCCTCGATGGCCCGGCCGAACCGCAGGCCCTCGGCCATCGAGAGCACGGCGTTCGGGTCGTAGCGCAACCGGTCCTCCGGGAAGGCCGCGGCCAGCGCCCGGTAGCACTCCAGCTCGTAGCCGGGCGGGAAGACGCCGCCCTTGAGCTTGTGCACCGTGAAGCCATGGTCCCGCTTGAGCTCGCGCGCCTGCTCCACCAGCTGGTCGGGGGTCCTGATCTCCTCGTGGCCCTCGGCCGCGTACCGGAAGAACAGGTAGGAGGCGAAGGCCACCTCGTCGCGTACGCGCCCGCCGAGCAGGTCGTGCACGGGCACCCCGAGGTGCTGCCCGACCAGGTCGAGGCAGGCGAACTCGACGGCCGCGAGCAACTGCGTGCGATTGTTGTAGAGCGAGGCGGTGGGATTGGCGATCTTGAAGCGGAGCGCTTCGAGCTGGAACGGGTCGTGGCCGGTCAGGTAGGGCAGCAACGCCCTGAACGCGGCCTCCGCGCTCTCGCCGCCGCCGCCCATCTCGCCCAGCCCGACGAGCCCGTTGTCCGCCTCGACCTCGACGATCGTGCGGACGAATCGGCCCCAGTGGGCGCCGTTGCTGTGCCGCAGCGGCGCTTCGAGCGGGACGGCGACGGTGGTCGCCCGGATGTCAACGATCTTCACAAGTCCCCCAAACGGCGGCCACCCCGCAGGCGGGCAGCACGACCTTGACCGATTCGCCGTCGACCGCCGCGGGCGCCAGGTCGGTGAGCAGCCCCGAGCTGACCTGGGCCGCGCGCAGGCCCGGCAGCGTCACGCGCGCCTCCACCGGCTGCTGCGCCAGCGACTGCAGGCGCACCACCACGCCGTCCGCCGACCGGCCCAGTGAGGTGACCAGCACATCGGGGTGGTCGACGCGGACGTACTCGTGCGCTGCCATGTCCGCGCCGGTCGTCAGGACCCCGATGAACGGCTCGGTCAGCCCCGCCGCGGCTCGCGCGCCCAGGCGCCTGGCCTCGGCTCCGGCCTCCGAGGTGACGGCGTAGCGGAACGTGGTCTCACCCTGTTGCTGGGCGGGGAAGTTGGTGTCCCAGATGTTGTTGAGCGCCCAGGAGTAGACGGTGCCCGCCTCCTCCTCCAGCGTGGGCGGGAACGGCGCGTACGGCATGTGGATGGTGCCGAGCTGCACCAGCGGCGCCTCCATCGTGGCCCAGGCGATGGTCAGCTCGGGGTCCTCGTAGGCGATCCAGTGGCGGATCGGCAGCATGTACTCCGCCGAGCCCGGCACCCGGGGCACTCCGGGCCCGCCGACGCCACCGGTCAGCTCCCAGGCCGCCGGGGCGCCAGCGGCGAACGGGAAGGCCAGGAAGACCGCCTCCTTCGCCGGAGTTCCCTGCTTGGCCAGCTGGTAGGTCAGGTCGAGCCTGGGCACGCCCTTGTGCAGCTCGATCGTGGTGCGCAGCCAGTCGACGCCCTTGCCCTGCAACTCCACGACGAGCTTCTCGCTGACCGCGGTGCGCTGCGCCTTGACCACGGCGGCGTTCCTGGCGATGGCCCGGTCGCCGAGCAGCGTGCGGTCGTGCGCGCCCACGTGTCCCGACATGTGGTTGAAATGCGGAGCGGTGGCGTAGCGGTCGTAGACGTACTGGCCGAAACCGGCGGCGGCGTCGGCGTTGACCAGCTCGCGACCGGCCACCTTGTCGAAGATCGAGCGGACGTAGCCCTCGCGCAGGTCGTAGGTGACCCGGTAGAACTCGTTCTCGATCACCGGCTCCTGGCCCATCTCGACCGGCTCCGGCGCCTGGGTCTCGGCGGCCACGACGTCCACGCGGGCGTAGCCGTATCCGGGTACGTCGGGGACCACCGCGTGCAGGTGACGCCCGATCGGCCGCGTCGGCCAGTCCTCCGGGAGCACGACCTCCTCGTGGTGGGGCAGGATCTGCCCCGTCCTGGCGTCCTTCAGCGCGATCGGCGCCTCGATGGGCACGAGATCGCGCGGCAGGAACGCCTTCACCACGTCGGTCCTGGCGTGCGTGCCCGGGTTGAACACCGCGAAAGAAGCCGCGCCCTCCCCGCTCAGCGCCGCGCCGAACCGGCGGACGGCCGCGTGCAGCAGATCGGCCGCGTCGTCCTGGGCGTCGTAGGCCCCGGCCGACTTCCTGGTCCACTGCAGCCCGCCCGAGTCGCCCGCCTCCTCAGCGTCCTCCCACGGGTTGGCCGCGCCCCAGGTGTGCTCGTTGAACAGCGCCACCTTGTCGTAGGCCAGCGAGATCTGCTCGGTGGCGTCGACACCGGCCAGCGTGTGCAGGGTCTCGGCCGCCCTGAGCGAGGACTGCGCCCGCCGTACGTAACCCAGCGGACGGGCGCCGGAACCGAGCCCGTCGGCCCACCAGTCCGTCCAGTCGCCCTCGTGCACGGCCAGCCGGTCGCCGTACCGCTCCTCGACGTGCTCGAAGAAGTCGCTGTTGACCGCCGAGCGCAGCCTCGGCCAGGCCCACTGCTCGTTCCAGCGCCGCGCGATCGACGCCGGAACGATCGAGGGCCCCGCGTTGTCGGCGTGCGCACCCTGCACCCGCAGATGCAGCACATCCAGCTCGTACGGCTCCCGCGGCGCGTCCGGCCCCTGCCACCCGAACGTCCCCGGCCCATACGGATACCCCCGGGTGGCCAGCGCCGACAGGTAACGCGGCAGCAGGTCGTCGGCCAGCTCGTAGGAGTCGGTCAGCCCGACCGTGTTGCCCTCCATGTACGCCATGCCGTGCGGCGTGTCCGTGAACCACACCAGCACCCGCCGCCCCGACGGCGCCTGCCACCAGAACGGCCTGGTCAGCTTGTCGCCGCCGTGCAGATACGGCACCGACCGCCCGGCCCAGTTGTGCGCCGCGGCCAGATACCGCACGCCGGCCGCGTTGAGCGCGTCCACGAGCCCGACCACGGCGCCGGGCACGTCGGTGTGCATCGCCGACTTGACCGGGAAGTCGAAGACCTGGCGCAGCTGCCGGTAGAGCTCCTCCGTCGAGCACG
The DNA here is from genome assembly GCF_044457345.1 of Nonomuraea sp. NPDC050547. NCBI lineage: Bacteria > Bacillati > Actinomycetota > Actinomycetes > Streptosporangiales > Streptosporangiaceae > Nonomuraea > Nonomuraea sp. NPDC050547. Next base: position 54,154 of record NZ_JBITGW010000015.1, on the reverse strand, counting down.
CCTCGGTGTGCAGCTGGAACGGCAGCGCGGTGACCTCGATGATCCCCTCGCGGGCCGCCCTGTTGAAGCGTTCCACCTGCTCGGCGGGGCGGGCGGCCAGCCACTTCGCCGCGGGCATCGACGACTCGACCGTCCAGCGGAACTTGGCGTCGTCCGGCCACGAGGCGGTCTCGTCGGCCAGCCGTACCGCCGCGTCGAGATACTCCAGGTGGTGGCGCAGAACGGTGCCCTGCGGGTCGGTGTAGCCGATGTCCAGGTGGGAGTGGTGCACGACGAAGACGCTCCACTTGCGCTGCGGCGTCACCGTGACCTCGGCCGAGCCGATCACGCCCGCGGCGTCGCGCACCTCCAGCGTGAACGTCCTGGGCTCGGTCACCTCGGGCACCAGCAGGGTGACGTCGGCGCCGGTCTTTTGATCGACGTCCTTCAGGGACACGACCAGATCGGAGCCGATCAGTCCGGTGCACGACACCCTGACCGCCTGGCGCCCGTCATGGGTGAACAACGGCAGTACGGCCAGCCGTACCTCAAGGCCGCGCACACTGATCACCGGGGTCGAGGTGTCGTGCCGCAGCGCCTGCCTGATCCCGTCGTAGTCCGGGGAACCGAGGCTCCTCTGCAGCAACCGGCTCGTCATCACACACTCCCTAGAGAAAGGCCCCTGGCGAAGAGGCGCTGGGTGGCGAGGAACAACGCGACCGTCGGCAGCGAGACCATCAGGCCCGCGGCCAGGCCGACGGGGACGGGCGTGCCCGCGTAGACGTCGGTGATCAGGCCGTTGAGCGCGACCATGACCGGTCGCACGCCCTCGGACTGGGTGAGGACCAGGCCGAAGATCAGGTCGTTCCAGATGAAGGTGAACTCAAGGATGAAGACCGCGGCCAGCGCGCTCATCGACAGCGGCAGGTAGATGCGGAAGAAGATGCGGAACGTCGAGGCGCCGTCCATCCTGGCGGCCTCGAAGATGGAGAAGGCCACGCCCGAGTAGAAGTTGCGCAGCACGAACGCGGCCAGCGGCACGTTGATCGCGGTGTAGAGGAGCAGCATGCCGACGCGGTCGTCGTAGAGGCCGGCGTCGCTGTAGCCGATGAACAGCGGCACCAGCAGCATCTGTGACGGGAAGATCGTGCCGCCGAAGATGAGCATGAACCACAGGAAGCCGAAGCGCAGCCTGAGCACCACGATCGTGTACCCGGCCATGGCGCCGACGAGCACGCCGAGCAGGGGCGAGACCACGCTGTACAGGGCGGTGCTGGCCAGGCTCTGGGCGAGGTCGGCCCGCTCCAGCGCGGCCGAGAAGTTCTGGAACAACGCGAAGTCGCCCGACGGGACCCACGCGCTGGCCGGGTCGTAGGCGTCGGCCGGGCGCGAGGCGTTGACCAGCAGCAAGTAGGTGGGGCCGAGCCAGATCAGCCCGAGCACCACCAGCACGAGACGACGCATCATCGCACCTGCCTCCTCAGGTAGAGCCAGGAGGCCAGCCCGGCCACCACGGTCAGCAGCACCGCGACCGCGGAGCCGTAGCCGTACTTGGTGGCGACGAACGTCTCGCGGTACATCATCACCGCCAGCGTCTCGGAGTTGCGTCCGGGGCCGCCCTGCGTCATCGCCCAGACGATGTCGAACGTCTTCAGTCCCGCCACCAGCGCCAGCCCCACCACGACCGCGGTCAGCGGGCGCATCAGCGGCCAGATGACGTGCCGGAACAACGACCAGCCCGACGCCCCGTCGAGCCTGGCCGCCTCGATCGGCGCCTTCGGGATCGACTGCAGGCCGACCACGAACAACAGCGTGTTCACGCCGAGTTGCTGCCATGTCCACACCAGCAGCATCGCGACCGTGTTGTGCGGCGCCTCCTGCATGTACGCGGTGTCGGTGCCGAGCAGCAGGTTCGCGATGCCGTCGTGGGACAGGATCGGGCTCCAGACCATGCCGAGCCCGGCGCCGCTCAGCGCGTACGGCAGCATGAACGGCACCCGGAACCAGGCCCCGCCCCTGATGTCGTAGGACAGCACCGCCACCAGCAGGCCCAGCCCGACCGGGAGCACCATCGTGCCGACCACCCAGATCAGCGTGTTCCTGGTCGAGGTGAGCAGCGCCGGGTCGTCGAAGAGCCGGGTGAAGTTGCGCAGCCCGACGAACTCGGGGTCGGCCAGGCCGTCGTAGGCGGTGAGGCTGAGGTAGGCCGTCCACAGGAACGGCGCGTACAGGAGCCCGGCGACCAGGAGGACCGCCGGGGCCACGTACCCGCCCCTGAACCGCCCGAGAATGGGGGCGTTTCTCACTGGTGCGTGCTCCAGTACTCGTCGGCGGCCTTCTGAATCGTCTCCAGCACCTCCTTGGTGGTGCTGGTGTCGGAGACGAACTTGCCGAAGCCGTCGAGCGCGGCCGACAGGATCGGCGGCGGCGTCGCCTCGAAGTAGCGGTTGACCAGGCGGTACTTGCCGCTGCCCGCGTCCTTCGTGATCGCGTTGAGCGCCTCGTCCTTGACCGTGACCTTGGGGTTGGCGCTGACGTCGCCCCTGCTGCTCGCCCACTTCTCCTGGGCCCCGGCGCTCGTCCACCACTTGAGGTACTTCATCGAGGCCTCGGGGTCGGCGGCCTTGTCCAGCGCGCAGAGCGGACCGCTCTCGAAGATGACCGAGGTCTTGGGCAGGGACGTGTTGACGTTCGGGATGACGAAGAAGCCGTAGTCCTTGCCGGGCGCCATACTGCGGGTGGTCATGCTCGTGTTGAAGAACGTGCCGAAGGAGACCATGGCGGTCTTGCCGGTCTTCAGCAGGTCCGCCGGGTCGGTCTTGTCACCGGCGTTCACGAAGTATCCGGCGTCGATGAGTTCCTTCCACTTGTCCATCACCGCGACCACACCCGGGTCGGTGTACTTGGCCTTGCCGGTGGACAACCGGTCGTACAGGTCGGGGTCCATTCCGGCCATGAGCTGCTCGAACCAGACGAAGGAGAACAACACGCTGGTGTGGTAGAAGGGCGTGACCCCGGCCTTCTTCAGCGTGTCCGCGGCCTTGATCAGCTCTTCCCAGGTGGTCGGCGGCTTGACGCCGTGCTTCTCGAAGACCGGCATGTTGTAGAACATGCCCCAGTAGGCGACGTTGAGCGGGACGCAGTACTGCTTGCCGCCGACCGTGTAGTAGGGCGCGAGATCCTGCGGGAGGTCACCCGCCTTGATCGCCTCCTGCCAGACGGCGGTGGTGTCGGCGACCTGCTTCTGCTTGACGATCTCTTCGAGCATCCCCCCGGTCTGCCAGGTGAACAGGTCGGGCTTCACGTCGGTGCGGAACGAGGCCTTGATGAACGCCTGGTACTGCGCCGAGTCGGTGTAACCCACCGGCTTCATCGACAGGCTGATCTGCTGCTTGGACAGGGCGCCCATGCCGTCGAAATACTTGCTCCAGGCGCCTTTGTCGTTGTAGAGCGACAGCTCGCTCTTCTTCTGCGGTGCTGCGGCGTCGTTGCCACCGCAGGCCGCCAGCGTCAGGGTGGCGGCCAATCCGAGCGCGGCCAGAGTGCGCATGCCGGACTCCTTACTCCATGGGGGGATGGTGCAGCCTCAGCTCGACGACGCTCTTCACGTCCGCGAGATGGGCCTTCATCAGCCGCTCAGCGGCCTGGGGGTCACCTGCCTCGATCGCTTCGAGGATCGCCAGGTGTTCGTCGTAGTCACGCCGCCGGTCATCGAAGATCTGCAGGATCTCCCGCTGCTCGTTGGCGTGCACGGTCAGCAGCGAGTCGACGATCTCGTGCAGGACGCCGTTTCCGGCCAGCCGGGCGGTGGCCCGGTGGAAGGTCATGTTGGCGTCGTGCAGTTCGGCGTCCTCGCCGCGCAGGTGGAGCGCCGCCTCGTCGAGCATCGTGCGCAGTGCGGCGATGCCCTCGGCGGTGGCGTGCTGCGCGGCCATGGCCGCCAGCGGCGGCTCGATGACGATGCGGGCGCCGAGCAGCTCCAGGAGCTGGGCGCCGCGCATCTCGCGCATGTTGGGGTTGGGCATGACGAGACGTTCGATCGCGGAGCCGACGTAGATGCCGGATCCGTGGCGCATCTCGATCGCGCCGGTGGCTTCGAGCCTGCGCAGCGCCTCGCGGAGCGTCGGGGTGGTGACAGCGAAGCGCTGGGACAGTTCCCTGGTCGAGGGCAGCCGGTCGCCCGGACGATGACCTCCGGTACGGATGAGCTCCAGCATGCGCTCGGTCAGCGCGTCGGAGAGCGTGGGACGGGTGACTTCGGCCGACATATCAAGTCATCTAATCACCTTATGTGCACTGCGTCTACGAGTGCTTTGGGAGTATTTTGCACGCCATGAAAAGGTTTCTGGCGTGGACGGTGCCCGTTCTCCTGGTGCTCGGCACGGCCGGACTGGGCGCGGCCGGCTGGTACTACTCCGGCATGGTCATCGACCCGTCGGGCGGCCAGAACACCTACCCGCTCGAAGTCACCGAGGCCTCCGGCGACCAGGTCACGCTCAAGGGCGGCGGCGACACGGCCGCGCCCGGCACCTACGGGCTGACGTGGAAGGACGGCAACGCCACGCTGGGCAAGGTGATCTCCACCGGTCCCGGGACGGTGACACGCGAGGTCCTCAAGGTACGGCGGGGCCGGCTGAAGCCCGGGGTCCGCGGCTACCTCGACCGGTGGATGTGGGGGAACGAGGATCCCGAGTCGGCGCTCGGCCTGCCGTACAAGAGCGTGAAAATCCGCTCGGAACTGGGCGAGTTCCCGGCGTGGCAGACGGAGGGCAGGTCGAAGACGTGGGTGATCGCGGTGCACGGGCGCAACGCGAACGCCGGCGAGGCGCTGCGGATCACCCCGGCCTTCCACAGGCTGGGGATGCCGGTGCTGGGGATCAGCTACCGCAACGACACCGGGGCGCCGGCCGGGCCCGACGGGAAGTTCCACCTGGGCGCCTCGGAGTGGAAGGAGGTGGCGGCCGCCATCTCCTACGCGCGTTCGCAGGGGGCGAGCGGGGTGGTGCTGTACGGGTACTCGATGGGCGGCGGGATCGTCGCGATGGCCGCACGCAAGCTCACCAAGGAGCCGATCAGGGGGATCATCCTGGACAGTCCGGTCATGGACTGGAAGGGGCCGATCGAGGCGGGAGCGCGCGAGCAGGGTGTGCCGTTGTGGCTGGCCTCGGTGGGCCGGTTCGTGATCGAGCGGCGGACCGGGATCTCGCTGGCGGAGCTGGATCATGTGGCGCATGCCCAGGAGTTCAGGATGCCGGTCCTGCTGTTCGTGGACGACGCCGACACCGGGGTACCGCCTGGGCCGGCGTTGGAGTTCGCCCGGGTGCGGCCGGATCTGGTGAACGTGATGCGTACGCAGGGGGGTGGACACGTCGGATCATGGAACGTGGACCCGGAAGCCTACGAAAAGACCGTCACCGACTTCGCCACGAAACTGCCCGGGGCATCCACGTGACCCCACCGCTTCTTCCCCGCCAAGCGGGCTCTACGGCTTCTCCTTGAGCAGGGTCATCATCTGGTCGATCTGGGCCTTGCGTGACTTGCTGATCTGGTCGGCCCACTGCTTCACGTCCGGGTTGATCCCGTTCATCGTCTCGATCTTCGCCATCTGGATGGCGTCATCCTGGTGCGCGATCAGCAGGTTGAGGAAGTCAGGCTGGAAGTTCTTCGACCTCGCCAGCCGTTCGATCTTCTCCCGGTCCGTCTCCGGCATCCCGCCATGATGATCGTGGGCACTCGAAGGCGCGACGGTCGGCTGGTCCCAGGAGCGTAACCATTCCATCATCTTCTTGACCTCGTCCCCCTGCGTGGACTCGATCGCCATCGCCATCACCTTGAGCTGCTCCGGGACGGGCTTGGCCCGAGCCTGCTTGACGATCTCGATGCCCTGCCGATGATGCGGGATCATCATCTGCAGGAACATGACGTCCTCGGAGTTGGCCGGCGCCTCGGTCTCGGGCGCGGCGCAGGCGGCCGCCAGTAACAGAAGCCCCAGGGCGAATGCTCTTTTCATCTCGACCCGAGATTGACACGTTACGGCGATCGAGTCGAGACCCGAAGTTCGACCTTAAGTGTGCTTAATTCTCCCTTAAGTATCGCTCCCGGGTGGCCCGCCGTACGCCGACCCTGATCACCCGCCTCAACCCAGACCCCGTACAGCGGTCCGAGCAGGAATGAAGAAGCGCCCCGCAGCCTTCGCCACCTAGCGTCGACGGCATGAACCTCGCACTTCAGTACTGCCACATCACCGTCAACGACCTGGACGAATCGCTCGCCTTCTACCGCGACGCCCTCGGCTTGGAAGTGCGCAACGACGTCGGCTCGGACGTGTCCCGCTGGGTCACCCTCGGCGGCGTGACGCAGCCCGGCCTGGAGTTCGTACTGTCGCAACCGCACGCCGGCCGTTCCCAAGCCGACGGCGACGCGTTGCAGGAGCTTCTGGTCAAGGGCATCCTGCCCATGATCGTCTTCAGCACCGACGACCTGGACGCCACCTTCGAGAAGGTGAGGGCGTACGGCGCCGAAGTGCTCCAGGAACCCATCGACCGCCCCTGGGGCCCCCGCGACTCCGCCTTCCGCGACCCCTCAGGCAACATGGTTCGAATCCAGCAGTCCTGACGGAGGCTCCTCCTGGACCCAGTACGCCGCCCAACCCCCGCCTCCCGCTCGACGGCTACATCGCGGCGGGAGGCCGCTGTGGTCCGCGGAACCCGGCGCCAGCACGCCCCGCCCGCCTCGATGTCCCGTCCGTGGCCGCGTCGATATGCCTTCGCACACTGATGAACGGGGATAAGATCGCGGCGTGTCGCAGGGGGTGACGCTGGGATTAGCGGACGATCTTCGCTGCCCGCAGGCGATACATCAATCTTCATTCGACGAATGCACTTTATTCGTTCCCGAAAGTCGATGAATGGATTGTCGTGTCGCGGTGCTCGGATCTCCCTAAGGGTTGGTAGACGTGAGTTCGGAATCCGGAAAGACTGCCCCACACGTCGAATGGCCCATGGACCTGGACGTCAACGCTCTGCTGGAGAGCGGGTGGTCCCCCACACCTTTCCGCCAGTTTGTCCTTAAAATTCACAGCAGGTGCAATCTTGCCTGCGACTACTGCTACATCTATGAAATGGCCGACCAGGGATGGCGCAGCCAGCCCCGGCGGATGTCGCAGTCGACGATGGACTCCGTCGCGACACGAATCGCCGAACACGCCAGGACGAACCATTTGCCGCGGGTGGAGGTGATTCTGCATGGCGGTGAGCCCCTGCTCGCCGGCGCCGACCACATCCGTTACGCGGTGAACGCCGTACGTTCCGCCGTCGACCCGGACGTGTCGGTGAACGTCCAGGTGCAGACCAACGGCGTGCTCGTGAACTCCGTCTTCCTTGAGCTGTTCGACGAGCTCGATGTCTTCGTCGCGGTCAGCCTCGACGGCGACCGCGAGGCCAACGACCGCCACCGCCGCGGTCCGGCGGGGCAGAGCAGCTACGACCAGGTCCACGCCGGACTGAGCAAGCTCACCTCCGCCGCCTTCCGGCGCCTGTTCACTGGGCTGCTCTGCACCGTCGACCTGCGGAACGACCCCGTCGGCACGTATGAGGCCCTGCTGGCTCACAGCCCGCCGACCGTGGACTTTCTGCTGCCGCACGGCACTTGGGAGACACCCCCACCGGGCCGTCGCGTGGACAGCGAGGACACACCTTACGGCGACTGGCTCATCGCCGTCTTCGACCGCTGGCAGGGCGCGCGGGAGCGCGAGACTCGGGTCCGGTTGTTCGAGGAGATCATCCGTCTCGTACGGGGACGCCCCTCGCGCAGCGAGGTCGTCGGGCTCTCCCCCGTCGCCGTCGTCGTCATCGAGACCGACGGCGCGATCGAGCAGGTGGACAGTCTCAAGTCAGCCTACGACGGAGCCACCCGAACGCCGCTGCACGTCGGCTCACACGCATTCGACGCCGCCCTCATGCTGCCCTCGATCGCCGCTCGGCAGATCGGCGAACGCGCGCTCTCGCATGAATGCCATTCGTGCGAGATACGGCGCGTCTGCGGCGGGGGGCTCTATCCTCACCGTTATCGTCCTGGCACCGGATTCGCCAATCCCAGCGTTTACTGCCGCGACCTCTTCCGGCTCATCAAACATGTGGAGCGCGCGATGTCCTCCCGCGATCGCCGTCCGCGCTTCTCAGATATCGCTCGACCCGCAGAGAGGCAATCTCCCGCCATGACGTTGACGCCGCATCTCCTGCCCAGAGAGATGTTTCTCGAACTCGCCGCGGGTGGGGGCGGCCGCAACGCCGTCGAGCACCTGTGGACCGCGCAGGACAGCAAACGTCTGCTGCTCCTCCGCGGGATTCGCGATCTGGCCAAGGACGACGTCTCTCGAGTGCGGCACGCCTACGATCTGCTCGCCGACGTGCAGGAAACCGCGCCTGAGGTGGCCAGGGCGGTACTTCGCTATCCGACCGTCGCGTCCTGGGGGCTGCGGACGCTTCATGCGCTCAGTGGTCACACACCCTCCGTCCGCTGGGCGAGCGCGACAGGTATGGCGGCGCTCGGGGCGGTCGCGGCGATCCGGTCCGGGCGCGGGGAGACGATCGAGGTGCCCGTGGTGAACGGCGCGGTCGTACTCCCGTCCCTCGGCCGAGCACTCGTCCCTGGGGGCAGCAGGTTCGCCGTCGTCCACACGGAGGACGGCGAGGCGGAGATCCACTGCGGTGGGGTGACCATACGCGTCGGTGCGGACCCCTTGTGGGAAGGCCTGCGTCGCATCCGTGCTTCGCACCGTGGCGTGGAGGTCGAGTTCGTCATCGACGACCTCGACCCTGGGCGGATGCTGGGCGCGAGCCGTACCGATGGCCGGTTGAGCGAGGCGGAACTTCACCAATGGGTGTCGACGCTCCAGCCCGCCTGGGAGATTCTCCTCGACCGGCACCGTCAGGTGTCCGAGGAGATCATCAGCCTGGTCACGGTGCTGACACCGCTGCTCGGGCCGGAAAACGGCACCTCCAGCGCCACGTCCAAACTGGCCTTCGGCAACATCGGGCTCTCCACGCCACCCGACCCGCACTCGTTCGCGGTTACCCTGGCGCACGAGTCCCAGCACACGAAGCTGAGTGGCTTGCTGGACCTGATCCCCCTGATAGAGCCGGACGACGGTAACCGCTACTACGCGCCCTGGCGTGATGATCCGCGCCCGCTGGGTGGCCTGCTCCAGGGAGCGTACGCGCACATGAGCATCGCGGCGTTCTGGGGAGTGGAACGCCAGGAATGGCACGAGGAGGATCTGCTGCTTCGTGCTCACACCGAGTTCGCTCGCTGGCGCGACGGCACGAGGGGGGCGATCCGCGCGCTGCGGTCGAGCGGTCGGCTCACCGCCGAGGGCGAGCTGTTCACCGCGACCATGGCGGACACCATGGTCGCCATGTGCGATGAGGACGTCCCACCCGAGGCCACCCGCCGAGCTCGTGTTTCGGCCGACCGGCACCTGGCTGGTTGGCGCCACCGCAACGGCGAACCATTGGCCGGCGAACTGCCGTCACTCGCATAGCTGAACAGCCCGTTCGATGAGATACCGGGACCGGCGGCGAGACGAGACCATCGCCGGTCTCCAGGTACGTGCTGCTAGATCGGTGGAGGGTCGAAGTCGAGGTCCAGGTGCCGCCCCTCGAGGAAGGCGATGGCGTCGGGATGTTCCAGCCTGAGCTTCTGCTCGTACCGGACGCGAGTCTCCTCCCGGAGACTCTCCGCCTCTTCGACGGCCTCTGACGTGCCGAGGTGCTTGAGGTCAGCCGAAAGGTTGGCGGTGCAGGCGAGGGCCATCGGATGGCTCTGGCCGACGAGTTCCGTCAGCCGGCGGCTGGTGTCCCGGCCACGCTCCACGGCCTCGACGTAGTGGCCCAGCGCCGCCAGGTCGCTCGCCAGGTTCGTCGCCACAGTCAGGTAGTAATGGTGGTGGACGCGCCCCAGGCTTCGTTCGATGTTCTCCAGCGTTTCCTCGTTCAGGTGGCGGGCTCTCTCCGGGTCCTGGCACGTGCGGTACAGCAGCGCCAGGTTGCCTGTGCAGGCGAGATAGTAAGGATGCTCGGTGCCGTAGACGCGCGGATACCGCTTGACGGTGTCGGCCGCCAGTTCCAGTCCCTCCCGCTCCTGACCGTTGTTGCGCTGGAGGTTGGCAAGGGACATGGCGGCGGCCAGCGAGTCGGGGTGGTCAAGGCCATACCTTCGGACATAGCGAGCGTGCACGTCGGTGCACATCTCCAGTGCCTTGCCGAGTTCGCCAAGCCTCCGCCACGCGATGGACAGGTCCTTGGCGGTCCAGAGGTACGCCGGGTGCTCGCCGCCGAGATATTCCAAGCCGAAGGCGAGAGCCTCCTCACCCAGGTCGCAGGCCTCGGCATAGTCGCCGCTCAGGCGGACCGCGCGCGCGAGCGCGTTCCAGTGGACCAGGACCGTGGCCGCTCCCGCCTGCGCGTCCTGCAGCCCGATGAAGGCGATCTCGTGCAGTTCGCGAGCTTGCTTGAACTGGCTGGTGAGACTGTAGTCCAGGGCCAAATTGTTCTTCGCGCGCAGGGTACGCGGATCGTCCGGGCCGAAGGCCACCTCGTGCCGACGTACCGAGTCCTCGTCATGTTGCAGAGCCGCGGCGAAGTCTCCTCGCGCACGCAGGTCGGCGCCGATACCACTGATCAGGAGCAGAAGCTCGTCATCGGGTGTGCCCACTTGCCGCATCTTGGCGTGGGTCCTCTGGTTGAGCTCGTAGACCTCGTTGTACTTGCCCAGTTGGCGAAGGATGTTGCCCTGCTCGCGATAGGCCCTGAGCACGTGGGGATCGGCGGGGCCGGAGTCCTTCTCCCACTGGGAGATGAAGAGGTTGACGAACTCCTGGGCGTAACCGTCGCCGGACATGTACAGGTATCGCGCCAGGTTCAGCGCGAAGTCGCGCACCTTGATGTCTCGGCTCTCCTGGACCCGGGCGGGCACGACGTGCCCCAGGATGCTGCCATAACGGGTCCAGTTCGCCGATTCTTCGGGATTGCCCAGTTGAAGGCCGGTCAGCAACCTGTGAACATCCCCGAGATGCTTGGTCCTCTCCTCGCCCTCGAGCTCGTCACGTACGAGCGCCTGGATCAGCCGGTGCACCTGGATGGTCCGGCTGCCCGGGTCGATGCGCGCGAGGGCGAAGCGGCCCAGCTCTCCTACCGAACGGCTCAGCATGATCGGATTGGCGAGCAGCTCGGCCAGCCCAGGACTGAGGTCTCTGATGCGCTGACTGAACACATCGCGAGGAATCGGCTCCGGACCGAAGAACGCACAGCAACGCAGCAGCTCGATGGCCTCCGGTCGCCGCTCGCTGAGCCTGCCTACCGAGAGATTCCATGCCGCCGTCATCGAAACCGGATATTCCGTCGGCTTGCCCTCATTGAGAAGTTGGCTGGTGTGCTCATTCAGCAACTCGATGTACTCGTCGACGGGCATGCCGGTCTCGGCCTGGAGGGCGCCGGCCTGTTCCAGCGCCAGCGGGAGATCTCCCAGCTGATCAGCGAGTCTGTCGGCATCCTCCGGAGCGATCGCCCTGCGGATCCGTTTGGAGAGGAACGCGATGCTTTCCTCGCGGCTGAAGACGTCAACCGGGACTGCCTCGACAACGTCCTCCCACCGGTGGTTGCGTGAGGTGATCAGAACGTGGCCCGGCCCGTCCGGGATCACGTCCCGGATCTCCTCCGGCTCGTCCGCGTTGTCGAAGATGAGCAGCCAACGGTCGTACGGCTTACCGCGTCGCAGGGCGTCAAGCGCGGCGTTGGCGGCGTCCTCCACGCCGATCGCCGCCGCCGACGGGAGGTCGAGGTAGGGGGCCAGCGCGGCCAGAGACGAGCGGATGAGCACGCGCTGGTCTGCGGAGATCCACCAGACGAGGTCGTACTCGTTGCCATACCTATAGGCGTACTCCACGGCCATCTGCGTCTTCCCGACACCGCCCAGCCCGTGGAGGGCATGGGGAAGCACCTTGGGAAGGACCACCGTGACCTGACCGGCGCTTCCGGTCGTCATCCCTGAGCGTAGTTTTTCGAGAAGGTGTTCCCGGCCGGTGAAGTTCTTGTTTCTGGGCGGAATCTTGCCCCACACCTCAGGGCGCGCCGTTGACCTTCGCGCTTCATTCGGCTGTGTACCGGTCACCGGGCCGCCTCCCAATCACGGCGTTCAATCCGAACATTGAACGACGCGTCGATACGGTCAATTTCGCTGCACGCCAGAATAGGAACTAAAACCGGCCACCTAGACTAAACGCATTCATCAGATAATTATGTCTCACGATGATAACCATTCCAACTGTCCTGGCGGCGCCGTCCCCGTACCCGGGGCGACACGTCAGCTTGTATGCTGATCCGGACACCGGACTGTGACGCGTCAGGCTTGGAGTTTGCTATGGAGCAGCAGGAGAACGAACTGGCAGGCCAACTGCCCAACTGTTCTAGTTTGTCGCTCCGCGACCTGGACGAACTTGACGATTCAGTCTTCGCTGCCGCGATGAGGAATCTGATGTCGCCGGACCGGCGGGATACCGAGGCAATCTCCGGATTTAGCAACTCGGTCGGACATTTCGATAGTGATGAGACATAACTCCACAATCGGGCATGAATCCCCCCGCGATGCTTCCCCGATGCCACTACCTTCGTGCGATCTTTTCGGCCTGCGCTCGATGATGGCGTGAGAGGCGCGGATTCGTCGCCTGGAGAGCTTCGTCGGCGAGGTCCATAGCCAGGTATCGGTCTCCACGCCTGTACAACGACCTGGCGAGGTAGAGCAGAACCATGCCGTGTGACCGTCCCTCGTCGCGAAGCTCGTCGATGGCCCCGCGTGAGACAGGGACATCGAGATGTACCGCGAGGATGTATGCCGCGCGCGCCGACGGCGGAGCGGCGGTGGCGACGCTGCGCAGGTCGTTCAAGGCCTGCCGCGACTTACCCCAGTCCGCGTAGATCTCCCCGCGAATCCGCAGTGCCTCACAGTGCGCTGGATCCCTGTCTAGCACGAAGTTCAGCTCCTTGACCGCTGCCTGGTGCCGGTTTGCGCGCCAGAGCGCCTGCGCGAGTTCCAGCGTGGTGGTCGTCTCCCCTGCCGGGACAAGTCGACCAGCACGTGCGCTGCCAAGTGCGTTGTCGGTATCCCCTCGCATCAAGTGGACACGCGCGATCGCCGCGAACAGATAGGCGACGGCAGGCGACCGGGCGTCGGCCATCGCCGCCATCGCGAGCGCGTTGTCGTAGTTCTGGAGTGCGACGTCGTGCTCCGACCGCAGGTATGCGATGTCGCCCAGGATGACGTAGGCGGAGACATGGATCTCGCTGTGCACCCCCTCGGTCATCGCCAGTACAGCTCGCGCGTACCTTTCGGCGATTCGCAGGTTGTCCGCGGACATGGCTTTCTCCGCCTCCCGCAGAAGGTCTCCCGGGGTGGGATCCGGTCGTGCTGCCGGCGCCTCTCCGAGCCGCTGGAGCGCGCTCGCCATGCGCGGATGCTGAAGCTGGAAACCGTCCTCGTCGCTCAACCGGCAGTACTTGAGAAGGTGGCGGTCCTCCACAGCACGGACAACGGAATCGGTGATCTCTTTCGGACGGTCGTGCCGGGGCGCCGGCCTGGCCTCATAGGTGGATCCCTCGTCTGGCGACGTGGTGAAGGTTCGGCGCATCCAGCCGCCGATCTCGCAGTTCGGCAGGCCGTGGTCGCTGGTCATGGTGAACAGCGTGCGGGTACAGAATTCGGCCAGCATCGCGTCCACGTCGTCGAGCGCCTTCTCGACGGTGGCGGACAGCGTCTTGCCGTCGCGCAGGCCTTCCCAGAGCTCGGTGCACAGTACCTGTAGAAGGACGGGCTCCACGTGCGCGGCACCGGACGTACCGTGCTCGACCGCCAGTTTGTCGACGAGCCGCGCGGGCACGCCGAGGTCGAACTGCTGATGGCTGCCCAGCAGGGGCCGTGACAGCGCGTCGATAGCGGACTGCCGGTCCAGTGGACGCAGGACGTACTGCGCTGGGGTCTCTCCCAGCACCCCGGCGAAGGCACGCGCGTCATCGACACAGTCGGGCCGGATCGACAGGAGCAACTGGACACCGGGGAAGGCCTGGAGCGCGACTCCCAGTTCCTCGCGAAAGCGACGATGTTCCGGCTTCGACGCGCCTGACCGGCGGAGCGCGCTTTCGGCGCCGTCGATCGCGACCAGCGTCGATGCGCCCGGCGGCGCGGCGGCGGTCTGCCGCCGGAAGAACTCCGCGACCGTCAGGCCGACGCTGCGGGCGGGGTCAAGGGTGGGCTGCCACGACGAGAGCAGCGCGAAGAGCGTGCGGCCCCGGGCCGTGAGCAGCGGAGCCGGCAGGGTCTTGCGGTAGCTCAGCTCCCCGATGGGCACCACTCGCGCTCCATCGTTGGCCAGAAACGGAACCAATCCGGCGTGGAGGAGGGAGGTCTTTCCGACGCCCGAGTCTCCGATGAGTAGCGTCACCCGATTTCTCTGCCACAGGTCGGCGACCTCGCGGGTTTCGATACTACGACCGAAGAATCTGGGCTCGTCGTCCATGCGGAACGGCCGTAGCCCGACCCACGGGCTGGCACCGTGCGCGGTCACGCAGAGACTCCTGCCGACAGCCCGACTCGTAGCATCATGCTCTCCCATTCCCCATCGCTGCGGACAAGAACCTGCAGCACACATGGCTGTCCCAGGCTGAGGCTTCCCATGATGGCGATTGGCTTGATACCCGATACGAGCAATACCGCAATCACCCAGAAATCTTCTATCATGCTGCATCTGGCGTTAGAAGTCCCTGGCGGCGGAAACCATCAATCGCGTAACCGCTTTTTCATCATGAGCAACAACTCCATTTATGGCGACCTAAATCGGTGATATTGCTCGTGCCGGCGGGGGTGACGATGCGCGGCAAGGTCGAACGACTCTCCCCGGACGAGCTGGAGCGGATCACACTTGAGCTGCTGAAATACGATCCCGAGCTGAAGCATGATCCCGCGCTTCATCCCGAGATACTCCATGAGATCCGGCGGCGGGCCGATGAGCTCTTCAAGCTGCTGAGCGGAGAGATCGCGGCGGTCGACGAAGCGGGCCGTGCGTGGCGTCAGGTATGGGCCATCGCCGCCCTGACACTTCTCGCCACATCCCTCCTGGTCCTCGGGACCACTTTCCGGGGCACGTTGCTGCTCGGCCTGGTGACGTTGGGAACGCTCACTGCGCTGGCGCAATCGAACGCGATCCGGCGGCGGAGCGTGACCGCGTCCCGAGAGCTCCGAAGAGCTCTGACGTCGCCGCTACGCGCCCTGATCCGTCTCGTGATCAGCGATCTGCAGAGCGACGAGGCGCGCTGGTCCGGCACCCTGCGCACATCCGAGGCTCCCGCGCTGGTGGAGCTCAACATCCAGGACACCATTCCTTCCCGCACGTACGAGCGGCTCCGATCCTTCATCTGCGGACACGAGTCCTCGGCGACCGGGCTGGCCGGCGCGCGGGGCTCGGGCAAGACCACCCTGATGCGCCAACTGCGCCTGGATGAGGGCCTCGACTGTCACATCGCCATGATCAGCACGCCCGTGCAGTACTCCGCCGTGGAGTTCACCCGCCTCATCCACGGCGAACTCGCACAGGTCGGCCTGAAACCCGGCGAAGGAAGTCTCATCCGCAACCGCATGGCGGTACCGGCCGCTCGGGCAGTGGTGCGGACGCTCGTCGCGTCGGTGGCGGTGCTCCTCATGGTGATCTTGTGGATCTACGACAAGAACCGTCCCTCACCCAACACGTTCAACCTCGGCTGGATGGGTTTCGCCACCGTCGTGTTGGGCGCCCTGATAGCCGGGTTCTTCCTCAGCCGGCAGCGGGATCTCTTTCAGCGCCGGACGAAATTGATGGTCCCGCCGCAGACGACGCGCGAGCTCTGCCTACAGCAGCTGGAATTTCTCCGCTGGTCCACAACCGTCGAGCGGAGCGCGAACACCGCGGCCAAGGTCGGCGGGACCGGATTCGAGGGCCTCAGCAAGTTCTCCCGTACCGAACGCGAGGTCACACACGCCGAGTCGGTGCAGGCGCTCCGGCAGTTCGTCGATCAGTTGCTCGCGCTCAGCAACAGACCGGTGATCATCTGCGTGGACGAGCTGGACAAGCTGGCGAACCCGGCCGAGGCCGTTGACGCGATCAACGGCCTCAAGGATCTGTTCCACATAGCCAAGGCGCATTTCGTCCTTTCCGTGTCTTCGGACGCCATGCACAGCTTCGCCGCGCGAGGAGTGCCGGTACGGGACGTGTTCGATTCGGCGTTCGACACCGTCATCTCGGTCGGTCCGCTCTCGCTGGGAGAGTCGCAGACGCTGATCTCTCGGCGTGCGCGCGACTTCTCCAGGGTGTTCGCCCTGTTCTGCCACGCATGGTCCGGCGGCCATGCGCGTGACCTCATCCGGACCGCACGCTCGTGCGTGGAGCAGAAGAGCGAGCTGCAGGGCGAAGAGGAGGCCACCATCGCCCGCCTGTCCCAGCGTGTGCTGCGACAGGACCTGCGCGATGTCGTGGACGCGACCATCGAAAGGTTACGCAGCGAGAGCGACGACCTCGCGAAAGCGATGCTGGACCGGATCCTGACGTTCCAGGAGCGCCTTGAGGACGAGTCCACGGACCTGTACGACCTCGTCGAGGCGAGCGAGTTCCCACCAGAAACCGGGATCGTGACCGTAGAGGCTCAGGCGGCCGCCGCCCTCGCCCCGTACGCGAGGATTGCCGGGCTCTGCGAGCGGCTGTTCTCCGTTGCGCGCCAGCCGGCCGCCTGGCGAACCGAGGCGATGAGCAACGCGATCATCGCGCTGGCGGAGGCCCGCTCCTCTCTCGGGCGACACCCGCGAGAGATCGAGCGGAAGCTGCAGCGCGCCGCCCATGCCTGCGCGGCGGTGGACTCGTCGGGCTGACCACCCATCCGTACACAGCGCCGGACTTGACCATGCACTGCTCAGGACAGAAGGGACCTCAAGCCGCTCGTGGCGGGGCCGGGAATGCCCAAAGTGGCGATGCGCATCCTCCGCCACTCCCAGATGGCGGTCACGATGAACGTCTACCCCCAGGGCTGACCCATAGCCGCTGCACAAGATCGAAAAGGGCCCTTCCGCATCATCCGAAAGGGCCCTCTTGCTGCGGAGCCGCCTTCGGGATTCGAACCCGAGACCCCTTCATTACGAGTGAAGTGCTCTGGCCGACTGAGCTAAGGCGGCGCTGCCGTACAGCGTGATGAAGTCTACAGGAGGCGTGGCACTTCTCGCTCCCGTCGATCAGCAGCGGGTGCCGTCGGCCGGGGTGGTGCGGGTGATGAGGTAGTGGTCCACGTGGGTGTCGATGCAGGTGGAACCGCTGCCGTAGGCGGTGTGGCCGTCGCCTTCGTAGGTCAGGAGGGTGCCGGATTCGAGTTGGTCGGCTAGGGATTGTGACCAGTGGTACGGGGTTGCGGGGTCGCGGCGGGTGCCGAGGACCAGGATGGGGGCGGCGCCGGCGGCGCGCAGGGTCGCGGGGGGCTCTGGGGCTGAGGGCCAGAAAGCGCAGGGGAGGATGCTCCACATGACGTAGGAGCCGAAGACGGGGGCGGCTTCTGCAGCGGTTGTGGCGGCTTGGGCCAGGGCTGAGGTGCTGGGTGGGGTGGGGGTGTCGGCGCAGGTTACGGCCATTCCGGATTCGGTCTGGTTGGAGTAGGTGCCGTCGTCGGCGCGACCTACCAACTGGTCGGCAGAGGACAGGAGCAGGGTGCCGTTGCCCTTCTGGGCTTCGGCCAAGGATTCGGACAGGGCCGGCCAGGTGTTCCGGTCGTATAGCGGGGTCAGGGCTCCCAGCGTTGCCAGGGCTTCTGTCACTGGGCGGCCGGTTTCGCTGGTCAAGGGGTCTTTGTCGGTACGGCGGAGCAGCTCCGACATCTCGGCCAGGGCGTTTTCTGGGGTCTTGGCGGTGAAGGGGCAGGACTGGGAGGTCAGGCAGTCCTTGGCGTAGGCGCGGAAGGCGATTTCGAAGCCCTTGGCCTGGTCGAGATTGAGGCGTTGACGGGTGATCGCCGGGTTCATGGCGCCGTCGAGGACCAGGGCGCGTACTTTGCCGGGGAACAGGTGGGCGTATGTCGCGCCCAGGAGGGTTCCGTATGACTTGCCGAGGTAGGTGAGCTTTTCGTCGCCCAGGGCGGCCCTGAGGAGGTCCATGTCTCGGGCGGCGTTCGTGGTGCTGACGTGCCTGAGGAGCTTCGGGGAGCTTGCCTGGCAGGCCTTGGCGAAGTCCTTCGAGGCCTGTTCCAGGGCGGACTGCTCGGGCTGGGTGTCGGGAGTGCTATCCAGGGCGATGAACGCGGACAGCTGGTCGTCGCTCAGGCATTTGATAGGGGTTGATGCGCCTACGCCTCTGGGGTCGAAGCCGACGATGTCGAACCGGGCGCGGATGTCCTGGCTGAGCATGGCGGGGGCGGCGCGGGCGTAGTCGATGCCGGATCCGCCGGGGCCGCCCGGGTTGATCAGCAGGGAGCCGATGCGGTCGCCGGTGGCCGGGAGGCGGATGACGCTGATTTCGATGTGTTCGCCCACTGGTTGGGCGTGGTCCAGGGGGACCCGGAGGCGGGCGCACTCGAAGTCGTCGCCGCAGTCGGACCAGGCCAGGGTCGCGGGCGTTGGGGGTCGGGCGCTCGCGCAGCCGGAGGTCAGCAGCATCAGGGCGGCTAGGAGGGCTCGGCACCACACTGTCGCCATGCTACGCCGAGTCGGTGGCGGCCACGGGCCGGGTCCAGACATGTCCTCTGCGCGAACCAGCGGGCGCCGTCTCCTAAGCCGCGCGATAGCGGGCGCCGTCCCCCGGGCGCCGTCTCCTAAGCCGCGCGATAGAGGGCTCCGGCCTCCCAAGTCGCGCGATAGCGGGCGCCGTCCCCTGGGCCCCGCGGTAGCGGGCGCCGTCTCCTAAGCCGCGCGGTAACGGGCGAGGAAGAGGTCGACGCCTGAGGTGATGATCTCCTTGAGGTCGACCTCCGCGTCGGCGTCGAACGTGCGGACCAGCTGCGGCACGCCGATCGTGGCCGCTACGAGCTGCCGCACGGCGAGGACCGGGTCGGGCACGCTGATTCGCCCGCGCTCATGCAGGATCTCGAACGCCTCCACGAGCGGCTCGTTGTTCATCTTGTCGCTGATGCGGTACCACGCCTTGCCGAGCTGCGGAAAGCGGTCGATCTCGCCGATGACCAGCCGCCGCAGGGCCATGATGTCGGGACGTAGGAGGATCTCCGCCCATTCGGTCATCAGGCTGATGAGGGCCGTTCGCAGGTCGTCCGCCTGGGCGATCTTCGACTTGCAGGGCTCCAGATGCGCGTACGTCTGCGGCAGGATCCCCCCGATCACCGCCAGGAAGAGCCGCTCCTTGTTGCCGAAATGCTTGTAGATCGTGGGTTTGGACACCCCGGCCCGGGAGGCGATGGCATCCACCGATGCGGCTGTATATCCCTCTTTGAGGAACTCGACCTTGGCCGCGTCGATGATCGCTTCGCGCTTGCGCTGCGAAACGTTGACCGCATCGGGGATGATCGGAAGGCCGAATTCGTCAACGTTCATGCGCGTAAACTACACCGTTTGGTGTCCTCTCCTTGACCAGCGGGACGACCTCGGTCGCGAAGCGCACCACCTGATCGGTCGACTGCTGCTCCGGCCAGAAGACGAATGTGGTGAAGGGCTGCTCGATAGCGAGCTTCGCCAGGAAATCGGCCCACTGGTCAGGCGTGCCGCGTACCGGATCGGCGCCGTGTTCGGGTAGTTCGCCCGGGGTGGTGGTGATGGTGCCGACGATCTGCGCCATCCGCATGACGGCGGCCGGATCGCGGCCTTCGGCGCGTGCCGCCTGGTCGATGAGGGAGTTCGCCTCGGGCCAGGCCTCGTACGGCAGATACGACGGGATCGGCGCGGCCCACCCGTCGGCCCTCCGGCCGGTGAACCGCAGCGCCCGCGGCCCCTGCGCGCCGACCCAGATGTTGATCGGGTGGGCCGGCGG
Source organism: Nonomuraea sp. NPDC050547 (assembly GCF_044457345.1). Lineage (NCBI taxonomy): Bacteria > Bacillati > Actinomycetota > Actinomycetes > Streptosporangiales > Streptosporangiaceae > Nonomuraea > Nonomuraea sp. NPDC050547. Next base: position 34,146 of record NZ_JBITGW010000015.1, on the reverse strand, counting down.
TGGCCCGGCATGCACGCCGTCGACCGTGTAGTGCTCACCGCGCAGCCGTACCGTGGGCTGGTCCGGGCTCCACAACGCGCGCATGATCTCCATCGCCTCGCCGAGCGCGTCGAGAGCCGCCGCGGGCTTGAGCTCGGGCACGCCCATACTGGCGATCGCCCGCCAGTAGCCGCCCGCACCGATACCCAGCTCAAACCGCCCACCAGAGGCCAGATCCAGGGTTGCCGCAGTATTGGCGAGTACGGCCGGCGGACGCAACGGCAGGCTGGCGACATCAGGGAAGAACCGGATCCGCTCCGTGTGCTCCAGCAAGGTGCCGATCAGGGCAAAGGCGTCAACTTGGGAGGGGGCATAAGGATGATCCTGTACGCCGACCAGGTCAAGGCCGGTCTCCTCGGCAACGGTGACCAGTTCGCGATGAGCGGCTATGTCGGGTGTCGGGACAAGGGAGAAACCGAAATCCATGACAAACCTCCGAATATGATCTCCTCTCGAAACTAAACCGTTCAGTATCCACTGTCAACTACACCGTTCAGTGTTGCCCGCCGCGTGACCGCGCCACCTGTGACGGCGCTGCGAGGGTCAGCCCACGGAGGAGACCCATGGGGAAGGCACGAGCCGTCCACGGGCTACCAGGTGACCGCTCATTCGGGCGCCACAGCGGCGCACTTAGCCCAAATGCCCATCCGGGTTCAGGAGGTCGGGGTGCCGTCGGGGTTGGCGCCTTCGGGGCCGTACTGCTTTTCGTGTTGCTGGCGGGGCGAACACACCGACGCCGACGGGCAGGCGCATCGGCGGCCCCCGTCGTCCAGCCGGACCAGCACGGTGTCCGACGGTACGTTGTGGCCCATCACCGTGCCGTCGCCCTGGGGCGTGGCCACCCGGCTGCCCGCTTTCGGCATCCGGTAGCGCGTCTCGACGTACAGCGGATGCTCGTACTTGAGGCAGCACATGAGGCGCCCGCACGCCCCCGCGATACGCAGCGGGTTGACCGGAAGGTCCTGGTCCTTGGCCATGCGGACCGACACCGGTTCGAAGTCCTTGAGGAAGGTCGCGCAGCACAGGTCACGGCCGCACGGGCCGATGCCGCCCTGGAGGCGGGCTTCGTCGCGGGGGCCGATCTGGCGGAGTTCGACCCGGGCGCGGAGGTTGCGGGCCAGGTCGCGGACCAGCGCCCGAAAGTCGACCCGGTGCGGCGCGGAGAAGTAGACGGTGTAGACGTTGTCCTGGTCGAGGTAGTCGACGCCGACCACCTTCATGGGCAGGCTGTGGCGTTTGATCAGCCGCTTGGAGACGCTGCGGGCTTCCGCGCGGCGGCGCTTGTTGCTCTCGTCACGGGCCAGGTGCTCGTCGCCGGCGACGCCCGCGCACACGGGCAGCCCGTCGATGTCCTCACTCGAGTACTGCGGCGCCCACACGCACTCCGCCACCTCGGGACCCGAGTCGGTGGGCACCAGAACCTTGTCACCGACCTTGGGACTGTGCCCGCCCGGATCGAGGTAGTAGAGCCTCCCGTAGCGTGTAAAGCTCACGGCCATGATCATTCCCATGGGCTAGAGCTCGCCTCCTGACGGCCTCGGGGGTGCCTACCCTTGCCACACTACGTGCGCGGGCCGCCCAAACGTGAGAGTCACTAGCACTACTTTCCCCGCCCACCCAAGATCCTCTCGCGACCGGGGCTGCGGTGGGCCCGACCCGGTGCGTGATCAACCCAGGGGTCGGGCCGAGCGGTCAGCACGAGGTCGACGCGGGGCACGGGTACTCCACTACCCGCTCCACACCTGCCAGGGACTCGATCACCTTGATGACACGTGCGTGATCAGCGTCCGGGTGGAGCAGAAGCCGGATGGACTCGTTCATGTCCTCGGGCGTCTGGCCGGCTGTGGCGCCGATGCCCTGCTGCGCCTTCCAGGCCATCTCCCGAGTCTCGACCAGGATGTCCGCCACCTCGGGCAGCGAACGGAGCGCGTCGTGCGCGGCCTTCACCTGCTCCGGTGTCGCCCCGTTGCCACGTTTCGAGGGCTCGTCTTCACACAGCGCGCCGGATCCGCCGCGTCTGCACATGAAGACCGAGATCGTACGCTCCTGCGGCCAGCCCTCCGGCAGCCCCGCGGCCATCCTCCGCCGAATCATGCTGGAGTCCACTACCTGCACGACCCCGGGCATGGCCTTGACCTCGGCGATCAGCGACTTGTAGTCGGCACCTGGTCTGATCTTCACCCGGAACGACTCCGGCATGTCCTGCACCCGGACAACCTTCTTGACGCTCTCGGAGATGAGGTCATCGGCCTGGAAGTTCTTGAACGCCTCTCTCTGGTCCTCGAAAACCAAGGTCTCCACCCATGGAGCGCTCAGCAGGGCCCGCCGGACGGCCAGGCGCTGCTCCTTCGTGATGGCCTCACCCTCGCAGGACGGCTGCGCGGGGTTTTCGCCGTGGCAGAGAAAGACGGACAGATCGGCCATGCCGCTGTTCGGCGGCAGCACCGCGGCGGCAGTGCTCAGAGTGCCCCCGGAGGGCGAGGTGACCATGACCCCCGTCATCACACCGGCCGCCACCACGACCGAGGCCACCGTCACCCACCGTCGGCTCGCCCGCGGGATCAGCAACCGCACACGCGCCCAGCTCACCCCGATCCACCGCGGGTCAGCCCAGCGCCGTCGGGCGACCGGACGCAGCGGGCGCAGGGTCTCCGGGTCGATGGCGGCCCCCGCCTCGGACAGGGCTTGGCGAAGACGTTCTTCCACAGGGCTGTTCATGACCCCTCCCCCAACTGCTTGGCGAGGGCGGCGAGCCCCCGGGCGATCGTGGACCGAGCGGTGCCGCCGCTGATCCCCATGGTCTCGGCGATCTCCGGATCGGAGAGGTCGAAGTAGTAGCGCAGCGTCAGCGCCTCGCGCTGTCTGCGGGGCAGGCGCTGCAGCGCGAGCAGCACCTCACGGCGCTCCTCACCGACCAGCGCCGCGCTCTCCGCCGACCAGACCGGCGGATCGTACGGCAGGGCGCGCCGGAACACCGTCGCCCGCCGCCGCAGCACCGACCGGCACCCGTTGAGCACCGCCGAACGCACGTAGGCCAGCGCCTTGTCCGGATCTCGCAGCCTGCCCCGGCCGGCATGGGTACGCGCGAACGCCTCCTGAACCACGTCCTCGGCGCTGGCCCGATCACCGAGCATGAGCAGCGCCAGCCGGACCAGGCCCAGTTGATGCTCGGCGAAGATGGCCGCGACGTCGACATGCTGCCGCGTCAGGGGTTCTCCATGGGTGAGCAGTTCGACTTCCACATCACAGAGACGCCTGTGAAGCCCGTCTGCTGCTTCGGTCACCGCGATATCTTCCCGCTTCGCCGGCCCCTCCCGGCCATCTGAGTGACTCAACAGCCTCCTTGGGCCAGTGAGCACGCAGGCCGTGACGGCGAGATCCACGTCCGGCGTGAGAAGCGACCCCCACGACACGCTCGCCGGCGTCGGTGGGTGGCGTGGGGGCGGCTTGCCGTAACGAAAAAGCGAGAGCGGTGGCAAAGGCCCGCAGCGAGATGCGGACCGTAGGAAGAAACCGACCTCAGAAGGAAACGGCCGCACAGAAGACGAAAACAGGCGCGCTCAGCCGCGCAGGGACAGCATCAGCGCTTCCACCGCGATCTGTGGATTGACGCTCGCCTCCAGCCGCTCCCGGCACATCATGATCGCGTCGATCCGCCGCAACGTCTCCTCCGGTGTACCCCCTCGAGCCACCTGATCCAGGTCAAACCGCAGATCGTCGTTCGCCAACTCCACCCCCGCCCCGAACTGCATCGCCAGCACGTCCCGGTAGAACGACACCAGCTCCAGCAACGCCGAGTCCAGCGAGTCCCGCTTGATCCGCGTGGCCCGCGACTTCTGCCGGTCCTCCAGCTCCTTCAGCGCCCCCGCACCCCCACGCACCAGCCCGCGATTGAGCCCTTTCCCCGTCGACCCCTCGCCATACAACTTGCGCAGTTCGGACGTCTCCGTCTCATTGAGCGCCGCCGTGGCCGCTGCGGCCTCCTCCTCGGCTGCCTTGACCAGACGTTCCGCGGCCGTGATGCACTCCCCGACCCCCGTCAGCGACCGGGGAATCGCCAGCACCGCCTCCCGCCGCGACCGCGCCCCCTCATCCAGCGCCAGCGACCGCGCCCGGCTGATGTGCCCCTGCGCGGCCCGCGCCGCGAACTGCGCCATCGGCGCCGGCACACTGTCACGCGTCGCCAGCACGTGCGCGACCGCCTCCGTGCGCGGCGTGGTCAGCGTGATCACCCGGCAGCGCGACCTGATCGTGATCATCATGTCGTCCGGCGCGGGCGAGCACAGCAGCCACACGGTACGCGGCGGCGGCTCCTCGATGGCCTTCAGCACCGCGTTCTGGGCCGATTCCGTGGCCCGGTCGGCGTCCTCGAAGAGGATCACCCGCCACCGTCCCTGCGTCGGCGCGCCCGCGGCCCGCAGGATGAGTTCCCGGGTCTGCTTCACGCCGTAGGACAGCCCTTGCGGTCGGACCGATTCGAGGTCGGGGTGCGACCCGATCATCACCTGGTGACACTGGTCGCAGTGGCCGCATCCGCCGTCCGGGCAGAGCAGCGCGGCGGCGAAGGCCCGCGCGGCCTCCTCACGCCCGGATCCCGGCGGACCGGTGAACAACCACGCGTGCGTCATGCCCGCGCCCCGCCCGCCGCCGACGACCTCGCGCGCGGCAGCGGCTGCACGCGAAAGTACGGCTACCGCCTGGTCCTGGCCGACAAGGTCATCGAAGACGCCCACGGAAGCAAGGTTAGTCGCGGATGGCAGGCATCGTGCCCGTGTTGTCTTCGGACTCCTGCGGCACCGGATCGGGCAGGATCTCCCGCACCCGGTCCTGGATCGAACGGGTGATCTCCTCGGGCCTCAACGTGCCGTCGACGACCAGGTAGCGCTCGGGCGCGGCCGAGGCCAGCGCGCGGAACTCCTTGCGCACCCGCTCATGGAACTCCAGCGGCTCCGACTCGATCCGGTCGGCCGCCCCGCCCAGCCGGGTCAGCCCGATCTCCGGCGGCGTGTCGATCAGCACGGTCAGATGCGGCACCAGTCCGCCGGTCGCCCAGGCGTTGACCCTGGAGACGTCGGCCGGGTCGAGCTCCCGCCCCGCGCCCTGATAGGCCAGCGACGAGTCGACATAGCGGTCGGTGACCACCACGGCGCCCCGCTCCAACGCCGGACGGATCACCTTCTCGACGTGCTCGGCCCGGTCGGCGGCGTACAGCAGCGCCTCGGAGCGCGCCGACAGCCCGCGCTCGGCCGCGTCCAGCAGGATGGCCCGCAGCCGCATGCCGACCTTGGTGGATCCGGGCTCGCGGGTCTGGACGACGTCGTAGCCCTGGTCGCGCAGCCAGATCGCGACGAGCCGGGACTGCGTGGTCTTGCCGGAGCCCTCCCCGCCCTCGAAGGCGAGGAACAGCCCGGGGGTCTCCTCGTCGGACCCGGGCGCGTACCGCTCACCGCGCACCGCCGCGACCAGGTCCTCCGACAGCCGGACGCCCTTCCTGTCGTCCAGGTGGCGGAAGCTCAGGACTCCGACCACGGTGACGAGCACGCCGCAGACGACCAGCACCAGGTTGACGCCGTCGAAGGTGTAGTCGTACCCGGCGAAGGGGAGCCTGTGCACCCCGAACACCGCCGCCAGCGCGCCGCCCACCAGGACCACCAGCAGCAGCGTCACCCGCGCCGCCGCCCGCAGGAACGGCAGGATGCGCCCGCGCAGCGCGTCTTCCGCCTCCAGCTCGATCAGCGTGTGGCCGATGATCCACGAGATGCCCGCGCACGCGCCCAGCAGCCCGGTCAGCATGACCACGATCACCAGGTTGTGGATGAGCGCGATCGCCACGAGCGCCACGCCCGCGACCACGACCGACAGCCCGAACAGCCGCCGCCGCGACAACCCCGCCAGCAGCCTCGGCCCGAAGAACATGCCGAGCGCGACGCCGGTGAAGACCGCGAAGAACACCATGCCGTAGGCGGCGTCGCCGCCTTCGAGCTGGCTGCTGACGTACAGCTTCGCCAGGACCGCCACGGCGCCGCCGGCGGCGAAGGCGCCGAGCATGCCGATGATCAGCCCGCGGACCAGCCGGTTGCCGCCGACCGACCGGCGCCCCTCGACGATCTGCTTGAGCACCGACGGCATCGGGATCGCCCCGGTGCGCCGGGGGATGTCGTGGTGCGTGAAGACGAGCGCCGCGGACACGAGGTAGGCGGCGGCCGCGATGATCAGCGCCGGCCCCGCCGTCTCCATCGCGGGCGAGAAGGGGGTCACGGTACGCACCAGGCCGGCGACGACCGACAGCACGGCGAACAGCAGAGCGGCCGGCGGCGCGGCGCCGTAGGTCGCCAGCAGGTCGAGCCGGTTGGCCGCCTCCAGCCGCTCCCTGGGCACCAGGCTGGAGACCGTCGCGTCCTTGGCCGGCGTCCAGAGCAGGCTGACGCACTCCACGAGGACCATCGTGATGATCAGCCACTGGTAGCCGCCGACGAACACGGCCGACAGCACCAGCGCGAACCTCGCGAGGCCGGCCGCGGCCATGGTCATCCGGCGGTCGAAACGGCCGGCGAGCGTGCCCGCCAGCGGTCCGAGCAGGATCGCCGGCAGGATCTTGGCGACGAAGACGCCGCCGATGGCCAGCGTCTGCACGCGCGGGTCGCCCGGGTAGAGGTTTCCCGCGATGGCGGTCAGCGCCAGGATGGTCAGCCAGTCACCCAGGCTGCACGCCGACATGGCCGTCCACAGCTTGCGGAATGGGGCGTTAGCCAGCACATGCGCTGGTCTGGGTCGGCCAGGGGCGGTCATAGTGTCAGCGTATCCAGGTGCTCGCCGGGCGTGGGAGGTCACGAGACGAGCCGGATATACCCGGCTGCTCGCGCCTGAGGGTATTACGTCCTGAGGCCCGTGTGCAGGGCACAGACCCCGAATGGGCCCCCATCGCTATGCCGTCCGGCACGCGCGCACCAGGGGCGTCCAGGCGGCTCTGACCGCCTCGGGCAGCTCCAGCTCTCTCCAGAGCTCCACCAGCAACACGCCGTCGACATAGCGCAGCAGGTCAGCGGGGTTTCCCGCACTCAGCACGGCGGAGTAGACCGCGCCGCGGTCGGCTCTGTCGGACAGGTCGCGTCGCCGGCCCGCCGGATAGTCGACCGTGGCCAGCGCGCGCTCGGCCGGCAGCCGTGGCAGCCGATCGGGCACGTGGAAGGAGCCCTCGTGCTCGGTGAACTCGATCTTCGGCTCCAGCGCCAGGTGGAAGCCGGCCGCGTCGAGGATACGGCCGGCGGTCTCCAGCGTCGGTGACTTGCGGCCGTGCTCGTAGGCGGACAGCGTCGTACGCGACGTGCCGCTCAGGTCGGCCAGCACGGTCTGGTTCATGCTGGCGGCCTGTCTGGCCCGTTTGAGCAGCAACCCGCCGCGCTCGGCCCAGAATCTGACGTCAGGCGTACGCAACCGCCCACCTCCTCGGTATCCGGTTGGATACTACGCCGGGTGGGCCGGGCCCGTCAGGCGAATCGGGAAGTCAGCGCAGCTCCAGCAGGGTGATCTCCGGCGGCGCCCCCACGCGCACCGGCGGCCCCCAGAAACCCGCGCCCCTGGTGACGTACACCTGCACGCCGTCGACCGTCGCCAGCCCCGACACCACCGGCTGCTGGAACGGCACCACCAGGTTGAACGGCACGATCTGCCCGCCGTGCGTGTGCCCGGAGAGTTGCAGGTCCACGCCGTAGTCCTTGGCCCGGTCCACCTGCACCGGCTGGTGGGCCAGCAGCACGGTGGGCCGCGCCGCGTCCCGCCCGCCGAGCGCCTTGTCGAAGTCGGGGCCGTCGTTCATGGTCGCGCCGTTGATGTCGTTGACCCCGGCCAGGTCGAGCACCGCGCCCTGGTGCCGGATCTCCACCCGCTCGTTGCGCAGCGACCGCACGCCGAGCCCGTCGAGCTCCTTGATCCACTCATTCGGCCCGTTGGCCGTGTAGTACTCGTGGTTGCCGGTCACGAAATAGGCGCCATATCGGGATTCGAGGTTCCGGAACGGCTTCGCCAGCGCCCCCAGCTCCGCCACCGTACCGTCCACCAGGTCGCCCACGATCGCTACCACGTCGGGCTCGAGCTCGTTGATCATCCGGACGATGCGCTCGGTGTGCCCGATCCCGGTCAGCGGCCCCAGATGGATGTCGCTGACCACCGCGAACCTCATCCCGCCCAGCCGGGGATCGAGCTTGGGCAGCGTGACCTTGACCGGCTCGATCACCGGCGGCCCCAGGGCGGTACGCATGCCGTACCCCACCGTGCCCATGGCCGCGACGCCCGCGACCAGCGCGGTGCCGCGCCCAATGAACAGGCGTCTGCTCACGTCCTCGCCGCCCGACGGCGGCGGCGCTTCGGCGGGCTCCGTCGCGGGCGGCGCCCCGCCCGCGACCAGTACCGGCTCTTTCACCTCATGTACGGCAGGCCGCCGCCACAACCGGCTCACCACGGCCCGCGGGATCTCCAGCACCACCAGGAAGACCACGAGGTAGAACATCATGGCGAACCAGATGTAGCCCGGCCAGGCCAGCCACCACAACCCCGCCTCCACGCGGGTGCCGATGAAGGTCGCCACCACGAGCAGGACCAGGCCGACCATGGCCCAGGTGAGGGCTCGGCGCGAGCGGCCGGGCACGGTGGTCGAACGGACCAGCCTGCGCCACAGGTAGTAGTGCACGGCCAGAACGACCACGATCATCATGACGGCGAATCCCACGCGGTCATGCTACGAGGCGGCGCCGACAACGTGCGCGGCGCCGCCTGAGAGCCTTCTCAGGACTTGGCGGCCGGCTTCTTCGCCGGAGCCTTCTTGGCCGGAGCCTTCCTGGTCGTGGTCGTCTTCTTCTTCGGCGCGGGCGCCCGCTCACGCCGCTCGGCCAGCAGTTCGGCGGCCCGCTCCGTGGTGATCTCCTCCACGCTGTCGTCCTTGCGCAGGGAGGCGTTGGTCTCGCCGTCGGTGACGTACGGGCCGAAACGCCCTTCCTTCACCACGATCTGCTTCTTGGAGTGCGGGTCCTCGCCGAGCTCACGCAACGGCGCCGCCGCCGCGGCGCGTCCCCTGCCACGCTGCTTGGGCTGCGCGAACAGCTCCTTGGCCTGCTCGATCGTGACCGTGAACAGGTCGTCTTCGGCGGTCAGCGAGCGCGAGTCCGTGCCCTTCTTCAGGTAGGGCCCGAACTTGCCGTTGTGCGCGACGACCGGCTCGCCCTCCAGCTCACCCACGAGCCGCGGGATCTCCAGGAGCTTGAGCGCCTCCTCGAACGTGATCGTGTCCAGCGTCATCGTCTTGAACAACGAACTCGTCCGCGGCTTCGCGGCATCCGCCTTCTTCGTCCGCTTCTTGGGCGCCTCATCCTCGGCCGGAGCAGGCAGGACCTCCGTGACATACGGGCCGAACCGCCCGTCCTTGGCCACGATCATGTTCCCCGTCGCCGGGTCGTGCCCGAGCTCACGGTCGCCGGTCGGCCGCGAGAACAGTTCCTCGGCCTTGTCCGCGGTCAGCTCATCCGGCGTCATGTCCTCGGGGACGTTGACCCGCGAGCCCTCCCTGTCCAGGTACGGGCCATATCGGCCGACGCGCAGGACGATGTCGCTGTCCCGGATCGCGAAGGAGCTGATCTCCTTGGCGTCGATCTCGCCGAGGTCGGTGACCATCTCCTTCAGTCCCTCGTCGCCGTCGGCGCCGTAGTAGAAGCGCTGCAGCTCGGGCACCCGCTCGGCGCGGTCGTTGGCGATGTCGTCGAGGACCTTCTCCATCTCGGCGGTGAAGTCGTAGTCGACCAGGTTGCCGAAATGCTGCTCCAGCAGGTTGACCACGGCGAACGCCAGGAACGACGGCACCAGCGCCGTGCCCTTCTTGAACACGTAGCCGCGGTCGAGGATCGTTCCGATGATCGAGGAGTACGTCGAAGGACGCCCGATCTCCCGATCCTCCAGCTCCTTGATCAGCGTCGCTTCCGTGTAACGGGCGGGCGGCTTGGTCGCGTGCGCGGCCACATCGAGCCTGCTCAGGTCCAGCGTATCGCCCTCCGCCAGGTTGGGCAGGCGCTTCTCGGAGTCGTCTCGGTCGGTCGACGGGTCGTCCGCGCCCTCGACGTAGGCCTTGAGGAAACCGTGGAAGGTGATCGTCCGGCCGGAGGCGCTGAACTCGACCTCTTCACCCGCCGACGACGCGCCCGCCACCTTCACCGTGACGGACTCGCCGACCGCGTCCTTCATCTGCGAGGAGATGGTCCGCTGCCAGATCAGCTCGTAAAGGCGGAACTTGTCGCCGCTCAGCCCGGTCTCGCCAGGCGTGCGGAACTCCTCACCCGACGGGCGGATCGCCTCGTGCGCCTCCTGCGCGTTCTTCACCTTGCTGGCATAGGCCCGCGGCTTGTCGGGCACGTAGGCGGCGCCGTACAGCTTGATGGCCTGAGAGCGCGCGGCGGCGATGGCCGTCTCCGACAGCGTGATGCTGTCGGTACGCATATAGGTGATGTAGCCCTCTTCGTACAGACGCTGCGCGACCTGCATCGTGTGCTTCGAGGTGAAGCCCAGCTTGCGGCTGGCCTCCTGCTGCAACGTGGTCGTCCTGAAGGGTGCATAAGGCTTGCGCGTGTACGGCTTGCGCTCGACCGACTTGACCCGGAACGACGAGGCGCGCAGGCGCCCGGCCAGCTCACCGGCGGCCGCCTCGGACAGGTGGAGCACGCCGGCCGTCTTCAGCTGGCCGGTGGAGGCGAAGTCACGGCCCTGCGCGACCCGCTTGCCGTCGACCGTCGACAGCGTGGCGGTGAAGTCACGCGGCCGCTCCTCGGCCTTGCCGGTGTCGAAAAGGGCAGAAAGGTCCCAGTAGTTGGCGACGGTGAACGCCATCCGGTCCCGCTCGCGCTCCACGACCAGCCGGGTCGCGACCGACTGCACGCGGCCCGCGGACAGACGCGGCTTGACCTTCTTCCACAGGACCGGGCTGACCTCGTAGCCGTAGAGGCGGTCGAGGATGCGGCGCGTCTCCTGGGCGTCGACCAGGCGCAGGTTGAGAGTGCGCGGGTTCGCGACGGCTTCCTGGATCGCCTGCTTGGTGATCTCGTGGAAGACCATGCGGTGCACCGGCACCTTGGGCTTCAGCACCTCCTGCAGGTGCCACGCGATGGCCTCGCCCTCGCGGTCCTCGTCAGTGGCGAGGTAGAGCTCGTCGGCGTCCTTCAGGAGCTGCCGGAGTTTGGTGACCTGGGCTCGTTTGTCGGCGTTGACGACGTACAGCGGCTCGAACTCGTGCTCCACGTTCACGCCGAGCCGAGCCCACGACTCCCCCTTGTACTTCTCGGGGATGTCGTCGGCCCGCTCCGGCAGGTCACGGATGTGGCCGATGCTGGACTCGACGACGTAGCCACGCCCCAGGTACTTCTCAATCGTCTTCGCCTTGGCGGGCGACTCGACGATCACCAGGCGTGTTCCGCCGGCGCCGTTGTTGGCTGGCACGCTGCTTCCTACCTCGCTGTTCGTTCGCGCTTCCCCCTGCCGGAGTCCGGCACAGATCTGCAAGGTAACCCGGATTGCGGGTTTTTTCCTTCCCCCGGGCTACCCACAACCTTTCGGGTCCACCCACAAGGACGCAGAATAAGGCCCACCGAGCAGCCTCGCGCCCTGACTCACCCTGGAGACTAATCGTTGTGCCCGACTACTCCTACATGGATATCTTCATTCCACGCGACACCTCCCGCGAAGCCGCACGTCAACTGCTCACCGAACACGCCGAGTACGGCCAGTGGGAACTGTCACTCGTGCGCGTGTATCCCGATGGAAGCCGTCGGGTACGGCTGCGCCGCAAGATCATACGAGTTCGCCGCACCCTCTAATTGTTGACCGCTTCTGGACATGGCTTTGCCCGTCCCGGGGCCGCGCCCCCCAGAACGGGCAAAGCGTCTCACGCTACTTACTCACAGGCTGTGAGCGAGAGCCGTACCTGAACTACTTCCTGCCGAGCCGGAGCCGGCGGGTGGTCGCGAACAGCGTCGTGGACGCGGCGAACATCGCACCGAGCACCAGCGCGAACAACGAGGTGGAGTTCATCCCCGTGACCCCGGCGGGCTGAGCGGCGCTCATCAGGCCCAGGTCGCCGACGGGCAGCGAGCCCGCGGTGGAAGCCACCGCGCCGCCGACCGGAGTCGCGGAGGCCAGCCCGCCCACCGGGCCGAGGGCCGACAGCGGGTCAGGGGCGGCGGTGTGGTTCTTGGTCTTCACCGGCAGGTTGGTCTTGCCCTGCGTGGCAGGGGTTGCCGGCTGGCCCGGCAGACCGGGCAGGCCGGGAAGCGCGGGCAGGCCCAGGGTCTGGGTCACGTCGCCGACGACGGGCAGCGGGGGCAGACCGCCGGAGCGCATCTGCTGGGTGACGTTCCCCGCGTCCTTCAGGCTCGCCAGAGCCGGGAGGGGCAGTGCGGGCAGCAGGCCGCTGTTCTTGGCGACGCTTCCCGAACGGGGGCGCGCGTAGTGGTCGTAGCCGTGGCCCTCTTCGACCGGCTTGCCCACGTGCGAGCCGCCGAGGCACCCGGCGGCGGCGTCACCCAGGACGGCCACCGCGTTGCCGCAGACGTTGACAGGAGCGGTGATCGGCGCGATCACCTGGTTGCCGGCGAGCACGCCCGACTGGCCGGAGGTGGTGTTGCCACCGCCGCCGATGCCGTTGTGCGGGTTGACGCTGGCGCCGCCCTTGCAGTGAGCCTCGGCCAGGCCGAGTGCAGCCACCGCGTTGCCACAGGCGTTGATCGGAGCGGTGATCGGTGCCACGACCTGGTTGCCCGAGCCGACACCCGACTTGCCAGAGGTGGTGTTGCCGCCGGCGCCCTTGCCGCCGTTCTTCACCGACACGCCGCCGCGGCACCCGGCAAAGGCCTCGCCGAACGCGGCCACGGCGTTGCCGCAGACGTTGACGGGAGCGGTGATCGGCGCGATCACCTGGTTGCCGGAGAGCACCCCGGAACGCCCGGAGGTGGTGTTGCCGCCCGCCCCGCTGCCTGCGGCGGTGTTCTCGACGGTGCTGCCGCCCTTGCACCCGGCCGGGGCGTTGCCGACCGCGTTGCCGCAGGCCGTGATGGGCAGGCTGACCGGCGCGACGACCTGGTTGCCGCTGCCGGCGCCGAAGCGGCCGTCGGTGTCGTTGCCGCTGGAACCCCTGCCGTGTGCGGAGTGGTACCCGTGACCGGGCTTGCCGCCGCCGTTGGTGACCGACGAGCCGCCCTTGCAGCCGGCGAACGCCTGGCCGAAGACGGCGATCGCGTTGCCGCAGATGTTGATCGGGCCGCTGATGGGCGCGATCACCTGGTTGCCGCCGAGCGCGGAGCTCCGGCCCGACGTGGTGTTGCCGCCGGCGCCGACGCCGGTGTTCTTGACGGACGAGCCGCCCTTGCAGCCCGCGGTCGCGTCGCCGAAGATCGCCAGAGCGTTGCCGCAGGCGTTGATCGGCGCGCTGATGGGCGCGGTGACCTGGTTGCCGCCGAGAAGGCTGCTGTCACCGGAGGTCCTGTTGCCGCCCGCGCCGCCCTTGCCGGAGTTCTTGACGGTCGCGCCGCCCTTGCAGCCCGCGTCGGAACTGCCGAACAGCGAGACCGCGTTGCCACAGGCGTTGACCGGCGCGCTGATCGGCGCGTTGACCTGGTTGCCGCCCAGCACGCTGCTGTTGCCGGACGTCTTGCCGGGGATGCCGCCCTTGCCGGTGTTCTCGACCGAGGCGCCGCCCTGCGAGGTGGCGCTGGACTCGCCGGCCGCGCCGACGGCGTTGCCGCTGATGTCGATCGGCAGGGAGATGGGCAGGTTGACCTGGTTCCCGCCGCCGACCGATGAGTTGCCCGAGGTGTCGGCGGCAGCCGTACCGCCGCCGAAGGACATGACCGCTACGGCGAGCAGAGCCGCCGGGGCCGATGCCTTTGCCCACGTACGCATAATGAATGCTCCTAGTGGTTCTTGGGGGGATTACCTGACAGTTCGCGGGCAGCCCGAGACCGTGCGCGCCCTCTGGATGGGGCGCCGCTCAGCGAAGATCACGGGGCATGCGAACCTGTGACTGACTGACTGGCTCGCTCGCGGAGGGGCTTCAGAGATTCGCCCACGCTCCGCCGCCGGGCCTTAGACCAGGGCCGGCCGATGACGCATCGGATCAGTCAGGTGAGAAAGAAGGGTCGTCCGCCGCTGTGCGGACGACGGGGGGCAGCACGCACGCCAGGGGGGCGCGCTGTGCCAGGAGCCGCGGGTCGAACACCGGCCTCGCGACGTCCCCCATGCCCGGCCCGAAGGGGCCACTGCCACCGCCATTGGGGGCCAGCCCATTGGCGCCCAGGTTTTTGGACGCGGTGGATGGTGCCGGCATGCCCGGAGTCGACTGGCTGGTCAGCCCGTCGACCTTCAGGCCTGCCATCGCCTCGGCATTGTCCGTGACCGAGACGGCGTCGCCCGCCGTGGGGAAATCGCCCGATACGGGCCCGGCGGCGACCATGGATGGAGAGGTGTCGGCCGCCGCGGGAGCGGCGGTGAGCATCCCGAAGAGAAGAGCGAGCAGCCAGCCGGCGGCCACCAGGGCCCCAACCGCGACTGCTCGGGCGATGACCTGACCGGCGCCGGCCGCGAACCGCGCCATCCGGTCCTGCCGATCAGTGATCGCGCCCTCCGTGGGAACGGACACGCGTACACGCGGCGCAACGAGGGACATCGCCCTCAGCTGCTGCACCGGCGTGCCTGCCACGTGACCTCCCATAGCTCCAGAACCGACCCCACCAGGTGAGGCCGGTCCATGGACTCACCCCTCAACGGTCCGTAACCGTAGCAGCACCCAACGTTGTCGCAAGGGCTTTTCAGCAGAGATCCAGGAAGAGGTCAAGAACGCACGTCCCAAACCAGCCTGTACTCGCTGATTGGGCACGCTTTTCTCTTCTCCACGGGGTCCTCCTGGGCTCTTCGCGAGGCCGCCACGGAAACCAGGTATGACGCACCCCCCAGAGTTTGCTAACCTTTCTCTCGCCGACGCGGGATGACGGTCCCGCGTGCAGGCACCAAGTCCGGGTGGCGGAATAGGCAGACGCGCTAGCTTGAGGTGCTAGTGCCCTTTGCGGGGCATGGGGGTTCAAGTCCCCCCTCGGACACGTACCGGTACCCAATGAGAGTCCTGGTTGCTCACAGCAGCGACCAGGACTTCGTTGTTTCCGGGGTCGAACGTCAGCTCAAGGCCCAGGTTGGCGTAGATCTTGGCCTTGCGCGCCGGGTCGGCGTTCCTCAGCACTTTGACCATATCGCCCAGCTCGTGCAGGACGGTGGCCAGCGCGTCGCGGTCGAAGCGGCGTTGATCGGCGACTGGCAGGCGATCGATCCGGCGTTGTAGCTCCGAGCGTCGGCTCTGCTCTTCGTTCATCCATCCAGCGACCGTCACGGCGTCGGCACCGGCGTCCAGCGCCGCGCGGTACTGCTTGAGTTTCCGGTCACACTCGGCGAGCTGCCGATCCAAGGAGTCCTTCTCCGCGAGGACCGGTACCTGCGTTTGCCGGCCTTGGGCGAGGAGGTCGAGTGTGCGGTCGATGTTCCAGGGGGTAAACAGCTTTCCCAGGTACTCGTCCAGCTTCGGCGCGAGGTCGATCTCCCGCAGCAGCACGTTTCGTGGATGGGCCACGTGGTTGGCGAGCGCGTACTCCCTGGCGAACCTGCACCGGTAGTACGGCATTTCGTTGATCCAGTCGCCTTGCATGCGGCGGGTGCACAGGCGGCAGCGGATGAGCCCTCGGAACTGGTAGATGTTCCGCGCCCGCTTCATGGTCTTGTCCGTGTGCTTGTCGCCCCGGCCCGCCATCGTCGCTTGAACAGCCTCGAAGTCCTCTCGACTGACGATCGGTGGATGCGCCGGCTGATCGGACCAGATCCACTCATCCTTGGGATTCCACCGCTGCTTGGTCGTGTGCCCCAATCCGACGTCATCGACGTCCAGGAGCACCTCGTCCTTGCGCTGCTTGTTCCAGACCTCATAGCCCGTGTACCGAGGGTTCGTCAGGATGGCACGCACGGCGCTCTTCGACCAGGCCACGCCGCACCGGTGCCGGTTGCGTCCAGGGTCATGCGCCGAAGGAGACGCGATGCCATCTCGGGTCAGGCGCTCGGCGATTGCGAAGAAGCCGAACCCCGCTACGTATTCGGCGAAGATGCGTGCGACCACGTGCCAGGCGATCGGGTCCAGGTCCAGGCGATGCAGGCGCCTGCCGTCCGCCGCTTTCGCGGGGTTCGGATGCGGGCCGGCGTCCACGAGGACATAGCCGTACGGCGGGCGCCCGCCCAGGAAACGGCCTTCCATCTGGGCCTGGGCACCCATCGCACTGCGCACGCGGACCTTGACCCGGTTGCGCTCCCCCTTGCTCATCCCACCGAACACGCTCATCACCAGGTCGTGAGCCTCGTTCGCCGGATCGATCGGGCCACCGACCTCGGGCACCCACAACGAGACTCCGAAGTGCTCGAAGATCGGGAACGTCAGGCCATACTGATTGCCGTAGAACGCCCGATGAGGTTCCCCGATCACCACGGCTCCGAAGCCCCGGCCCGGGTTTCGGAGCTCTCCAAGCAGCGCCATCGCTTGAGGACGACGCTGCCACGGGATCGAGCGGGACTTGTCCACGTCGAAGAACTCGGCGACGATCACGCCGCCCCGAGGTTCGATGAGTGCCCGTGATCGGGTGATCTGCCAGGCCCGGGAGGACTCCGGGTCCTGGTTGTCCTCGGTCGAAACGCGGCCGTAGAAGCCGAAGCGGATGGTTTCCATAGGTTCTCCTCAGGCGGCGTCCAACGCGGGACGCGCCTCTTGAGAGGCTTCCAACAGGATGGAGAGAAGCTCCGCCGCCGCTCGGGGAGTCAGATGGGGCTCTGTGGCCGGAAGGATCACCACTAGATCGGTGTCCTTCTTCATGCTGCCACTTCGGGCGGCGAAGTTGCCGAAGGATCTTGTTGTTCTAGTTGGCGGAGGTGTTCGCGCCAGCGCTGCCGTTCGTGGATCGAGCGCAGGAGGCGCACACCCAGTGGGGGCAGGTTGGCGTCTCCGGCCGGGACGGGGGTCCAGAGGTAGCGGTGCGGGTCGGTGGGTTCGTCCGGGTGGCCGAGGGCTTCCAGGACCCAGGTGCGGCGGTCTTGCTTGTGTTCGGCGAGGGTTTTGTTGGACCACTTGCGGGAGACCAGGACGCGGCGGCCTGCGTAGCCGAGGTGGTCGGGCTTGTGGGCTTTGGAGCGGCACCGGCCGGGAGTCATCCCCCGTCGCGCGTTCTTGGGTTGCACGCCGTACCTGAGCCAGTTGGGGCAGGTCGGAGAGCACGGGTCGTAGCGGAGGGCTTCGACGAAGCGGGCGGCGTGGTCGCGCTGGGCTTGGGTGTCTGGAGTCTGCCCGAGCGACTTGGTGAGGTACTTGGCCAGGTAGCGGATGGTCTGGTCGGCGTCCGGGGTGCCGGAGAGGACGCCTTTGACGTCGAGCTGGTCGCCAAAGCGGATGACGTGCTGGGGTTCGTCGAGTTGGTCGAGGGCTTGGTCCCATGTGGGCAGGACTTCGCCGGTTGCCGAATCGATGTATCCGGCTGCCTCGTCCCAGACGGGCATCTGGTCGAGGGGCACGTCTGCCGGTGGCCACCACACCTGGTGGTAGGTCGCGGCGATGATCTGCCTCACTTCGGCGCGAGGGAGCGTCCCGCGGATTGCCATGTGCAGGTGCGGGGCGAGGCGTTTTTGGGGTTCGACGGTGGCGAAGTACTGCACGTCGTAGCCAGCCACGCGGCGCAGATTCTGCACGAAGCGGTCGATCAGCTTGGAGAAGTGCAGCGCGTCACGGGCCGCGCGCCGGTAGTCGTAGGCGTCGGGATCGATGGGGACGCCATCACGGACCTTGCCGTAGCTGGGGAGGGTGAGGGTGACGAACAGGGATGGGCGGTAGCTCTTGCCGTCCCCGGCTTGGTAGGTGCGCCCGAGGGTGGTGTTGGCCATCTTCTGTTTAGGCAGGTCGGGGGCGTCCTGGCGCCTGCGGGTGGAGCGGTTGCGTTTGGAAGATGCGCGGCCGAGAACGTTGCCGCGCATGCCCGCCCGGTTGATCTCGGCGTCCAGTTCGCCGATGGCCTGGTCCCAGTCGGCGGCCTCGTCCGGGGTGGTGGCGTTGTCGCGGCGGACTTGTAGGTCGGCGCGGAACTCGATCAGCCAGCGCTGGTCCTCGGTCGCGGGGTCGGGAGTGGTGGCGGGTTCGTGGTCGAGGTGCCAGCCTTCCCGGCATTGCGCCATGCGGAGCTGGTGGTTGCGCCGGGCGCACGGGGCGCATTTGCTGTCGAGGGTGGCGCCGCACGGGACGTCGATGATCTCGTTCTTGCCGCTGAGGATGTCGAGGCGTTTGAGGGCGACAGGGCGGATGCAGACGCCGTGGAGCTTGGCCACTTCCTGCACTACTTGGTGAGCGAGCGGTTGGGCCAGCCGTACCGCACGGGGTGTCATAGGCCGCTCCTGGGATTGGTGACGGCGGTCTGGCCGCATTCGCGGCACTCCACGACACCTGCGTCCAAGTCGAGCCAGAGCGAGTTCTCGGTGTGGCAGCAGGCGCAGGTCAGGCCGTGCAGGAGGAACGCTGTGGGTCTCATGCCTGCCCCCGTTCGTCGAACGGGCCCATGTCGGCTTGCAGCCGGTACAGGTCCTGGTAGGGGTGCCGCAGAATGCGCGGGTGGAAGAGGGTGTAGGCGACCAGGCGGGGCAGGTGGTTGAGGCCGAGCAGGATGAGCGTCGGTCGTCCGGCGACCTGTTCGATCTCGTCGGAAGTGCCGAGGAAGGAGACCTTCACGCCGCACCCCCACTTTTCGCGAAGGTGGCGACCATGGCGCGGATGTCGGCATCGGAGACGAACGCGGCCCGCACTCGAACCGGATCAGGACTGGTTTCGAGCCGGACGTAGCCGACGCCAGCGCCCAGCTCCGGGGTAGAGGAGATCTGATCGGCCAAGGCGCCCCGGTCGCGGGCGCCATCGCCCAGGACCATGTCCACCTGTTCGGACTCGTCCAGGCGCAGGGCGATCTTGTCGGGGAACAGATTGCGGATGTTCATGACCTCCTTGCGCGGGTCCTGCAACGCGGCCATAACACCCACGCCGACCGCGCGGCCCTGGGTGGTGAGGGTGGCCAGGGCGGCGGAGATGCGGCGTTTGAGGTCGCGGTCTTGCTGGTAGGCGGTCAGGAACGCCACCTCGTCCACCACGACCAGGACGAACGGATCGTCCTTGGTGGGGGTGTGGGTGCGCTGGACGCCGGCCAGGCGTGCGGCGCGCTCTTGCATGAGGGTGACGGCGGCGTCGAGCAGGTCAGCACACGCTTCGGGGGTGGCGGCGTAGTGACCGCCGAACAGCGGCTTGCCGTACGACAGCTCCATCAGCTTCGGATCCAGCGCCCACACCTGCACCAGGCCGGCGGCGAGGGCCGGGAGGAGGGCGCGGATGACCGACCAGATGATCGAGCCCTTGCCGGCCCCGGTGGCGCCGGAGATCAGCACGTGGGTGCCGAGGATCTTCAGTAACCACGGGGTGCCGTCCTCCCGTTTGCCGATCTCCACCGGGCCGAGCGTCGGCGCGGCCGGGACGGCCAGTGCTGGCAGGGGTGTGGCGAGGGGGTCATGACGGGGGAAGGTCAGCAGCACATGACCGCTCTTCAGCACCGCCACACGGCAGGTGATGGCGCCGAAGCCGTGAGCGAGGTGGTCGGTGCGGTCGGACCAGTCCTTGACGGCTTGGCCGTTGAGCATGCGGGCGGTGACCTGGTCGGCCCAGCTCGTGCAGGTGATCTTGCCGAGCTTGGGCAGGTAGTCGCGGCCGCGCAGGTGGCGGCCGAGGCCGGAGACGATCATTGTGGGTTGCCAGTGCCGCCGGTACACCCAGATGAGTCGCCACCAGGCCAGCAGCCGGTAGCCCACGTGCCGGGCGAAGGTGGGCCGGTCGAGAACCGCCCAGGCGATCAGCCCGGTCACGGGTGGGGCGAGCAGAAGGAGTGCGACGCGCCAGCCGTACAGGACGGTTAAGGCGATCGGGGCGATGGCGAGGAAGACCGCGATGGGGTGACGCCAGGTGGTGCGCACCAGGCTGGAGATCATCCGCCAGGCCCAGATGCCGATGGTGAGGATGGCGGGGGTTTTGACGACGGCCGGTTGGAAGACGACGGCGGTGTCGGGGGTGGTGGAGACGAGGTTGTGTGCCTCGTCGCCGGGGAGCTTGCGGAACATAAGCTGGTGGCCTCTCGTGATGATGCAGTCAGGGGAGAAGATCGGGGGCCGCCGGAAGTTGCCGCTTCCAGCGGCCCCACCTCGCATCAGCCGGCCGCGTCCGGGGTGAGTGCGGCGGCCGGGGTGTCGGCGGTGTTCTGGGTGGCGTGCAGGCGTTCACAGTCGGCCAGGTAGCGCGCGGCCGAAGCGGCGAGTGTGCGGGCGATGCTCAGATCGGTGTCGGTGACCGCTCCGCTGGTGGACAGGGAGACGTCGGCCTCGCGGCTTCTGATGGTCAGCAGCGGGCGCGCGTCGTCGAGGACGTTGTTGCGGATCCACAGGTCGTTGCTGTGGAAGGTGACGTTGAGGTGAGGCGTCTTGTCCGGGGTCATGGTGAGGGTCACGTAGGTGTATGGACCGAGGTCGATGCTCATGCGGCGATCTCTTTCGTGGAGTGGATGCGGGACTCGATGGCCAGGGCGTAGCGGGTGGCGGCCGCCGCGAGCTGCCGGGCGAAAGCCAGGTCAGCGGCGGTGGGCGCACCATCGCTGGTGAGCAGGACGGTCGTGGCGCCGCAGTCCAGGGCCAGGACCGGCGACCGGTACGGATACGGGTGGCAGGTGGCGCGTGCTTCCTGGCCGGTGGTCAGCCGGATGACGCTGCGGCGCGGGGTGCGGCGGCGGGTCATACGGAGTTCTCCCGGACCGGCTTGGGTGCGGCCGGCCGTACGGCGGTCATCTCGCGCACCCGGATCGAGTAGGCGAGCCGTCCACTGGCGTTGACGTACGGGGTGACGGTGATGTGGTCGAAGCGGACCGGGGTGAATGGCAGCCCCGGCATCGCGGGCGGCGGGACCGGCTGAACCGAGGCGAGGATCTTCACGGCGACGGTCTTCTGCGCGGCCTTCACGGTCGGGTCGGCGTCCATGACCGCGACCTGCCAGACCGGCTCCTGGGACTGCTTGTCGCGAGCCTGAACGAACCGGCCGTTGGTCGAGGCGTCGAAGTCCTTGACCGGCTCGACGTCCCCGACCAGGTAGCAGCCGTGAGGGAAGAGCATCTCGTAGGTGACGGGGATCGGACCTTGCAGAGCCATGACGGCCCCTCTCTCTTGAGAGTCAGTCACTTAACCTATCAAGTTCTAATCTGAGATTAGGTCGTTCAACTTGGTAGGTCAAGTGCCTAAGTGAAGGGTGACGACGATCTAACGGTTTGGATAGCCCGCGAACTCCGTAGCCGTTGACAGCATCAACAAGATCATGAACCAGCAACGAGGCGGAGGCGCCCTAACGGCCATCACCATCACCTGGGTCGCCGGCACGCCCCTCTTGGCGATCGCGACGTTCCAAACGGGGTTCGCCCTACCCGGCGTCCAACCAGCGAACGGGAGCCTGGCGATCGTCTTATTCTGGGCGACGCTGCTTCTCGGGTTCGGAGCCCCAGCATTGGGTTTCATCGTGGCCGCATCACACAGCCACAAGGCCGGCGCATGGGTCTACGGCGTGATCTGTGCTCTGCTCGCCGTGATCGCGTTCTGGCTGATACCCAAGGAGCGGCCCCAACCCGTCCGCCAGCCGGAACCGCTCATCTGCACAGCCCCGCCGGACAAGGCGGTGGGCGTGCCAGGCTGCTAGCCGATCGGATAGGCGTCTTCCAGCTCGTGCCGATCAGCGGGAAGCAGCACTTCCACCACGAGCAGCGATTGCCCCGAGGCATCCCGAACGGCCCCGAACACGGCCAGCAACGGCACGTTCTTCGGCATGCCGAGCTGCTTCATTTCACTGACCGTGGGCATGCGGGCCGTGATCTGCTCCATCACGTGATCGAAGCGCACACCCTTACGCGCCTGTAGGTGTTCCCGCAGCCCTTGGGGAAGAGGCTCCGTGCTGGTCAGGTCGGTGCCCTGCGACAGCTCGGGCGCCATCCACACCGAGACGACCTCAGAAGGCTCACCGTCGCGCGCGACCACACGCCGCCGCAGGAACGCCTTGCTCTTGGGCTCCAACTCCAGGAGCGCCGCCACTCGATTGGGTACGGCTACCGCCCCGACCTCAACCACCTCGCCAGAGGACTCGGTCTCAGGCGTCACCAGGTAAGCCTGACCAGGACGAGACCGCTCAACCAAGGCCATCGCGGGCCGGCCACGCACGAAACGCCCCTTGCCCTGCTGAGACTCAATCCAGCCGTCCTCCCGCAACACCCGCAACGCGGCAACGACAGTAGGCCGCGAGACACCGAACTCCTGAATGAGCTGGTGCTCACTGGGAAGAAGCGACCCGGGCGGGTAGTCGCCGGACTCAATACGCCGCTTGAGAGTCTGCACAAGCTGCGCATACTTCGGCGGCACGGACTCAAGAGGCATCATGACCGTCCTACACCCAACAGGTTGTTTTACCAAGTTGGAGAGTAACTCTCCCGCGACACGCCTGTCTACGTCGCGGCACGTTTGGAACGAGAAGAACCCCGGCAGACAGGCCCCCTCGCTACGGGTTGGGCCACGGGGGAAGCACCATCTTCCTGTCTACCGGGGCAGTGAAAGGCGCGACGAGGCAGGCAACGTGACCCAGCTGAGACCCGTCCCTCCTGGTAGGGCTCATCCGCCTCGCCGCGCCGGCCTTCAGGCGCCCGCGATGTACTTGGCCAGAGCCGCAGCCGCGCCCGTCGCATCGTCGGCCGGATGCCGCATCACCGACTCCTGCCACGAGTAGTACGCGCCCTGCCCCGCCACGGTCACCGCCACCGGCAACCCCGGCCCACTCCGCCACACGAGCAGCAGGGAGTTGTTGTCCCGCAAGTTCGAATCGATGCCGATCGCGTCGAGCTGCAAGCCCAGACGCAAGAGCTTCTGCTCCACATCCCAGTTCAGGACGTCGGCCGCCAGGCCGGCCGCGTTCATGTTCATCTTCCGCTCCCTTCGACCCGGCCTTCTCCGAGGCAGTCGAGACACTCCCGCTCCCTGTCCATCCGTTGATCCGAACCGTCGTGCGCCACGAACAGCGCACGACGCGAGGTGCGCAGCTTGACCCCGAGCCCCCGACATGAGGGACAGGGGGATGTCTCGCTCGTCTCGTCTGGCCGGATCACCGTCGCCAACTCCTTGTTTGTCCGGCGCACCCTGTGGCGGGAGGCCGCTTGACGTAACGTTGTTGCTTGATGGCCAGTCCACCGGCAATTCCGCGATCCGAGACCACCTAAGAGACCCCCCTCTTAGCCCCCTTTTCGATCCCCGTCGGAAAGCAGGTCCTCTGAATGGCTGAGGCGACGCCCAATGTCCTCCTCCGGAGATGGCGTGAAGCGGAGAAACTCTCCCGAGCCGACTTCGCGCAGAGCATCAACCTCAGCAAGAACGGCCTCCGACACCACCTGACCTGCGACGAGGAACGGGTCAGGCGCTGGGAGATCGGGGAGGTCAGGTGGCCGCGCGAGCCGTACCGACTGGCCATCACCGACGTCACCGGCAAGAGCCCCGAAGACCTCGGGTTCGTCCCCAACCGGCGCGGGCCGAAGATCACCCACGTGGAGGAGGGCGACGTGCGACGACGTGAATTCGTGGGCTTGACCGGGGCCGCGCTCTTCAGCGCCGTTGTGGGCACGGTCGAGGACCCGCCCAAGGTCGGCACCGACCTCGAACCCCTCGCCAGCGCGCTCGTGGACTACGCCGCACCTGCCGATGGCCCGATCGACCTCGGCGCGTTGTCAGCCGCCGTGGTCGCCGCGAAGCAGAACTACCAGGCATGCCGCTACGCACAGGTCACGGCCGCCCTACCCGGACTCCTGCGTACGGCACGCGCCGCCTGCACCCGGCTCACCGGCGATGACCAACTGCGCGCCTACGTCCTGTCGGCCGAGGCCCACCACGTCGCCGCCTCTATCCTGCTGAAACAGGAGGACAAGGGCCTCGCGTGGCTCGCTGCCGACCGCAGCGTCCAAGCCGCCTACGCCAGCCACAGCCCCCTCATGATCGGATCAAGCTCGCGGATCATCACCCACGCCCTCATGGACGGCGGGCACCACCGAGCAGCCACCGACGCGACCAGGGCGGCAGCCGTACGCATGCAAGCCGACATGCACGACCCCACCGACGACGAGCTGTCCATCTACGGGTCACTGCTCCTGCGCGGCTCCATCGCCGCCGCGCACAGCGGCGAACGCCACAACATCGCCGAACTCCTGGACGAAGCCGCGGACGCCGGCGACCGGCTCGGACACGACGGCAACCACATGTGGACCGCGTTCGGCCCCAACAACGTGCTATGCCACCGCGTGAACATCGCCCTCCGGCTCGGCGACGCCGGCACCGCCATCGACTACGCCCGCCAGGTCCAGATCGACCAGTTGCCGATCAACGAACGCAAGGCGACTCTCTTGCTGGACACCTCCACCGCGTTCCTCCAGTGCGGCAAACACGAGCAAGCCCTCCACGTCCTGCGCGCAGCCGAGCAGATCGCCCCCGAAGAGGTAACCGGGCGAGCCGCAGCCCACCGCCTCATCCGTGACATCCTGGCAACGGCGCCGATCAGCGTCCGGCGCGAAGCTCGTGAGTACGCCGCATCCCTGGGAGTCCACGCGTGAGCCAGCCCGGCAAGGTCCTCTACATCATCGTCTGCGCCGCCGGACCAGCCGCCCACGTCGGCCGCCTCGTCACCCTCGCCCAGGACGACGACTGGACCGTCCAGCTCATCGCCACCCCGCAGGCTCTCGCCTTCATCGACACCGCCGCCCTGGAAAAGCAGACCGGCCGCCCCGTCCGCAGCGAATACCGCAAACCCCACGAACCCAAGTCCCCCAGAGCCGACGCCATCATCGTCGCGCCGGCCACGTACAACACCATCAACAAGTTCGCCCAAGGCATCGCCGACACCTACGCCCTAGGCGTCCTCTCCGAAGCCCCCGGACTCGGCATCCCCGTCGTCATCCTGCCGTTCGTCAACAGCGCGCTAGCCGGGCGAATCGCCTTCCAGCAAGCCGTCGAGACCCTGCGAACCGAAGGCATCCGCGTCCTCTTCGGCCCCGGCCAGTTCGAGCCCCACCCTCCCGGCTCCGGCGGCGACCGCTTCGACACCTACCCGTGGAAGCGAACACTCCGCGAACTTGCCGAATTGACCTCATAGGAATCAAGGGCGGCGCTCTGCGCCGCCACGCGGCCCTGTACGCGGCCGCACGCTGCGCGTGCGGCCTGGGGGCCGTTCTCGCGCACGCCCGCGCTCGGGCCGCTTCTACTCGACACCGGCATTCGACACCGCCTCACCGTGGAAGGCGATGACATCTTCAGCTATTCGCTGGTCACCGGGTTGAGATAGCGGCTTCCGTCCTGCCCGGCGGGCATGTAGTCGCCATCGGAAACGCCTTCGTTGACCTGGGGCCAATCGCACTTGGACGGTTGGTAGCGGCGGCTATATGCCCTGACCTGAGCAACCATGCTAGCGACCTCGACCAGCGCTCGATAGCGCTGCCGTCGTGGGGTCCTGGCGAATCGACGACCAGACATGCTCGACCGCTGCCTACACCTATCGCTAGACGGCGTACAGGCAAATCTTCTGGCC
The DNA here is from genome assembly GCF_044457345.1 of Nonomuraea sp. NPDC050547. NCBI lineage: Bacteria > Bacillati > Actinomycetota > Actinomycetes > Streptosporangiales > Streptosporangiaceae > Nonomuraea > Nonomuraea sp. NPDC050547. The sequence goes on along the minus strand of NZ_JBITGW010000015.1, from coordinate 8,345 downwards.
ACTGCCACCTCTCCGGGCTACGCCGCCCAGCGCTGTAGGCCCAAAGGTCAGCCGGCCTCCGTAACCTCTTTTTTTGAGCCTTTCGAGATCTCTTCGAGAATACGATGGATGGCGCGTCGCGCCTTGGCTTCTTCCTTCTTGATTCCTAAGTCGCCACGAAGGGTGTAGAAGCCATTCTTCTTATTCACAATAGGCCGTTTAGCCGAAAGCGCTTCATCGAACATGACCGCTACTCGATCAAGCTCGTCAGCCAACTTGTCCGAGCACCCAAGAACGTCGCCAGGAATAAGTCTCTCATTCCACAGCTCCCACAGTTCGATTTCTGCAAAAACTGCGGCACAAGTTTGCACGAGTTGCTCAACCCTAGGAGAGTGTCTCGTGTCATGGTGCGTCATTCGCTGATGAAGAAGGCCAACGCCGTGCTCGCTCAAGCAGGCAATGCGTGACTGTACCTTGAGCTGGGGCGACTCCACACGGCCACGGAGCTCGAAGAAACCTGCGTGCGCTCCTTCGGCACTTCGAACAGCAAGCTCGGCCTCTGGATCAACCGACATGATGTCATCCGGATCAACGATCACGGTGAGATCGGGGAGAGGCATTAAGTCGTAGTATCTCTTAGGCCACTCCTCAAGTCTGATGGGCTCCCGCCTCACCACTCGAATAACCTGCACGTGGTCGTTGAGACGCGCCCCTTGCCTCATAGAGCATGGGTGAGACACAATCATGGCCAACTGCTGGTCATCGCCAGGCACACGTTCAACGCCAGGTATTTCTACGTCGGCGAACACATCCCCCGTAACTATAGGTCGGTGAACCGGCACTCCATCGCGATCTGCGGAACGACTAAGATAAAGATCGTCGGCGCTTCTCGGAGCCTCCAGCGGGTCCGCCATCTGACGTCCTACTCTTCTTGGCGACCAGAAGAATCTTCCACACCGGTGGAGATGATCGAAAGTTGCCCATCAGGCGCTCGGACAACTCGGGTGTGTTGGGACTTACTGTACCGCGCCGCGGAAGAGCAGGAGAGTAGTTCGGCTTGCGATATGTACCCCTTTGCGTACAAGAGAAGGGCTATCGCACCACCACTGGCATAAATGTCCGTTTTGCGAATCTCTTCAAGGGAGACAGAATCCTCCATGGAGAGGCTCAACCATGAGGCAGGATCACTGATGTGTTCATCTCGAAGCATCTGGAGAAAAGCCACGAGCTGAGCAAGCGCCTTCAAGCGGGCCGGAGAAACATCACCCCCGAGCCTCCATTTACGGATGGCCGGAACGCTAACGTTTACCAGGTGGGCGATCCCGCTCCATCCCAGGCCCCAGTCCGCCGTCAGCTCTCCGAGGAGTTCGGAGAGCCCCATTCGAGCCTTCTGGTCGGTGTTCTGGTGCAGAAGGCTGCGCAGCGTTGTCTCGTGCCATGCGGCCCGATCGTTGTGATGCTCAAGGGCCCTAAGTCTGCCCATGCCGGCATCGCGTTCGGTTCGCTCCGCATTGCTAATCCGAGTCCTGGTGTCAGCACCGCGAAAGCCGACGCTCGGTACTGGCGGGACCAGATGATGATCCACGAGTGTGGGTACTTTAGGATCAGGCACGGAAAACCTCTCTCGATTGATCCGTAACAGACCATTCGAAAGTGCTTTCGACGAGGTTATGCAGTCTCGCAATAGTCTCCATAACCGTCTCTCCTTCAGTGGCAACGGGCTCTTTGGCCGAACCAAATTGAGACGCGTCGAAATCTAGCACAAAGCACGGACCGGAAGTTCCATCAAGGACCAGGACGTCACTCGGGTCCACTACGCCTTCGGAGGTGATGCCGTACTGCATCGATATATATTCGGAGCCAGTTTTCGAGTGAAAGAATGCACTCTTTCTGTTCCCGAACACACACAAACCCTCAGGAGGTGTATCGACCTGACTTAGAAGCTGCTCATTAAGATACGGCATCCAAGCCTTGGGAAGATGCCACTGATCGTCGGAGATGCCGACAGCACTCGCTCGAATCTCGTTTATATATCTAAGGCCGACTCGCGTGTAAGATAACGAGCTTGGGAGCGATTCGCGCAACGCGCGAAGAGTTCGTTCGGTCAACTCTTCCAAGTCACCGTACGATTTATAGTCCGCCAGTTCGATAGTGACTGCTCCGGCATAGAGCGTGACAGCCCTCTTGCGATCTTCGGATATTCGCCGCAAGATTGGGTCGTGGTGTCCGGACGGTATCGCGATTTCCGGTTCGTTCGTGAACACCGAAACATCAGGGAGGTCGTCGGCCACCGCCGCCTCAAGTTGATCCCACAGTGTGCGGCTGAGCAGGCGCGTTGTCAGCGGAAACGTTAGCTCAAGTGCTACAAGCCGTAGGGGCGCGCTTGGGTAGACCTCTCTTGTGGTCACGATCTCCAACTCTTCCTGTTCTTGGCGATGGATGGCCCACTTTGAGACCTGTAACCAGGAGTGTAACTGAATCTGATACCGTTCGCCAGGAGTTAGACTGTAGGGTTTGCATAAATGCCTGCACTCTACCTGTCACACGTGGACAATCACGCTGCAGCGATCGACATGCAAATGCGAAGGAATGAATAGTTTGTCCATTTATAAGTAGATTTACACAAATAGTCCGATTTTCGCTCGTCCGTCTACTGTAGGCGAGATCAACATTGCGTAGCGCAATCGCTCCTCTTGGTGATGGCTTCGGTACATACGTCGGTGGTCAAAGGCAACACGGCTACATGTAGCGAGTTGCCTGCCACCCCGGAGATCTCGAAGGCCAGCCCGATTTGCAAGCAGGAGATCAGTGCTTCGAAGCGACTTCGCACGGATACCGCCCCCACGATCGCCCGATGTGGGTGGAGCGGTGGTAGTGGCCGGGGGCGATCGAAGGTCCGGGACTTCGTGCCTCAGCCCCGGCCCAGCGAGCATCGCAGCGAGAACGTCTGTGCGTGCGTCGGCCATGCGCTTCAGCCAAGCGATATGCGCGCGGAGTCCTGGCAAGACATGTGCGCCAGAAGTCCTTGCAGGTCAGCAGACTGGGTACCGGTGCCCTTCGCCCCTCGGACACACACTGTTGGCTTTGAAGTCCTGGTCGTGCGATCTTGCGGCCAGGGCTTTGTGCTTTCCTGGCGGGACGCTTGCGGAGAACGTTCGGCCCGCGGGATTGTGACCTCGGATCAGACCCGACCACCTACTGGGTTGAGCCGGCCTGCCAAGCACTCGTGGAACTTCGCCGCCGTGTCGTCCATGTGGTTCACCGAGGTGGTCAGGGGTGTCCCGCTGTCGGGTGAGCTGTGCGGGGAACGCCGCTGTGCTGCCGTAGTCCGGGCTGAGGCCTTGGGTGAGCTGCCTGTACGGCTGGCGCGTCTCGGCCAGCGGCTTCGCGCTCTGGCCCGGCTTGCGTACCCCGGCGCTACCCGTCCACTTGCCCCGGCTCATCGTGTACACGCACCGACACCCCGGTCGACGAACGTCCCCGGGGGGCTTCTCGTAGCTCCAGATGTTCCTCAACAGCAGTGCGGCCAGAGCAGAGGGCTGCTCTGGCCGACGGCGCTGGTGCCGGCGTTCGGTGGACGGTCCTGTTACTTGGTGGGCTCGGTCTGCTTGTCACCGAATACCGCCTTGACGAGCTGCTGCTTCACCTTCTCGAAGGCCCCGGACAGGGCGACCATGTCGAGCTCGGCTTCGCCGGTGGTCACCGAGGCGGTCATGGTCTTGCTGCCGTCGGGGGTGCTGTACATGATCGCGGCCCAGCCCCAGAATCCGCCGTTGTGGTGGAGGAGGGTGCCGGCTTCCTCGGTGTTCTCCACGAAGATCCCCAGGCCGTAGCCGATGGTGGGGTCGGGCTTGCGCATCTCGGTCAGGAGCGCGGCGGGGAGGAGGCGGCCGGAGTTCAGGGCGGAGATGAACGTGTGGAGGTCCTTCGTGGTCGAGATCATGTCACCGGCGGCGGAGATCCAGGAGGGGTTGAAGCTGGTGGTGTCGGCGGTCTTCCACTCCTCGCCGTCCTGGTAGCGGTAGTAGCCGTGGGCGTGCGGCTCGGGGATGTCCGGGGAGGACTCCGGCACGACTGTTCCTGACAGGGCGAGCGGGCGCAGGATGCGGGCCTCCATCTCGTCCGCGAACGTGCCGCCGGTGATCTTCTCGACCAGGAGTCTGGCCAGCACGTAGTTGGTGTTGGAGTAGCTCCAGGCGGTTCCCGGCTCGAACCGGGCCGGCTTGGACAGCGCCAGCCGTACCAGCTCTTCCGGCTTGTAGGTGTGGAACTGGTTGTCTTCCACCCATTCCTTGCCCAGTCCGGGGATGCCCGGCCCGAAGGTCCCGTCCTCGTAGTACTCGCCGGTAAAGTTGAACACGCCGCTGGTGTGCTGCAGCAGCATCCGGACGGTGATCCGCGGGTCCAGGCCGTATTCGGGCAGGTGGTCGTTCACCGGGGTGTCCAGGGTGGTCCGGCCTTCGGCCACCAGTTGCAGGACCAGGGTCGCGGTGAAGGTCTTGGTGGTGCTGCCGATCCGGAACAGTCCGTCCGTCGCCGGCTTGGCGGTCTGGCCGAGCTCGCTCACGCCGGCGCTGCCGACCCATTCTCCCTGTTCGTCGTTCACTCGCAGCTGCACTCCGGCGGCCAGGCCTGCGTCGACGAACTCCTGGATGGCCTTCTGCAGTTCGGGGCGGGTCTCGTGGGTGGTGGTCATGGTGGTGCTCCTTCGGAATCTGTTGCGTCAGGTCAGGCGGCGTCGAGGGCTTCGGTGATCTTGCGGGTCATGTCGGCGACGGTGGGGCTGGGCTGTCCCTCGTGGGTACGGGCGGCCGCCTCGACGGCGACGATCACGGTGTGGCGGTAGTTGGCCGCCTCGGCCGGATCCTGCTGCTTGAGCAGGGCGACGGCTGCCGTCAAGGCGGGCAGGACCCGGTCGGCCAGTTCGGCGACCGTCTTGCCGGTCATGTTGATGTCCTTGCTCTTCGCGGCGAGGACGTGCCCGATCAGGCCGGTCGCGGAGGCCAGGGCGATGGAGCCCTGGGTGGCGGCCTTGTGGGGCGAGCCGGCGACGTCGGCGGCGGAGATCAGCGAGACGGCTCCGTAGGCGGCGGTGCGCAGGGTGGCCTTGTCCTGGTCGGTGAGGGTGACAGTCATGATGGTGTGCTCCTTCGGATCTGTGCGTTCTTGCGGTGCTTCAAAGCATCGCCAAGTGCCCTGATACCGAGTGGTCGCCGTCCTGACGCGGCCGCTGACACGACATCGCGGGCTCGGCGCCGAAGGGGTCGCAGGCGTCGGGAAACAGGCCCGCGTGGCATCACGAGGGCCTTGGGCGCGTGTTCGTGCTGGTCAGAAGGCTATTGGGGGCTCACCTGCGTGATTTGATGATCGTCTTTCGGGTGAAAACCGGGTGACATTTCATGTCTCTTCCCGGAATGTTGAGCGGGGGCGATGAGTTTTGTCGGTGGTGCCGGTCAGTCTTTGCATGACCACAACTTCTTGTGAGACCCAAGGCTGGGATGCCAGCCGTGACCACGTCATAACCGACAATCCAGATCGAGGTTCCGTGTCCAGTCCACAGCTCGACTCACCCGCCAAGCCCACGACCGGCGTCGTCGCAGGTCGTACCCCGGCCGTGATCCGGCTGCTGGTGCTCGCCACGTTCGTGGTCATCCTCAATGAGACGATCATGATCAATGCGATCCCGCAGCTCATGGAAGCTCTGCACATCACTGAGCAGACCGCCCAATGGCTCTCGACCGCCTTTATGTTGACCATGGCCGCGGTTATCCCGATCACCGGTTGGTTCCTGCAGCGCGTGTCCACGCGCAGCGCGTACACCACGGCGATGGGTTTGTTCCTCCTCGGCACCGCGTTGGCCGCCGCCTCGCCGACGTTCGAGGTGCTGCTGGGTGCCCGGATCATCCAGGCGTCCGGCACCGCGGTGATGATGCCGCTGCTCATGACCACGCTGATGCAGGTCGTGCCCGCTTCTGACCGGGGCCGGGTGATGGGGAATCTTTCCCTCGCCATCTCGGTCGCGCCTGCCATGGGGCCGGCGGTGTCGGGTCTGATTCTTCAGTTCGGGAACTGGCGGATGCTGTTCATCGTCGTGCTTCCCATCGCGGCGCTGATCACGTGGGGCGGCCTGAAGCAGCTCAAGAACGTCGGGGAGCCGAAGTTCAGCACGATCGACTGGCTGAGTGTGGTGACCGCCGCCGCCGGTTTCGGCGGGTTCGTCTACGGGCTCAGCCGGTTCGAGGGCGGCTCCCCGGGGATGGCCGCCGCGATCGTGGGCGTCGGGCTGCTCCTGATCGGGGCCTTCGTTCTTCGTCAGATCTCGCTGCAGAAGCGCGGGACGCCGCTGATGGACCTGCGTACGCTGCGCCACCGCACGTACACCGTCGCGCTGATTCTGATGTCGGTCGCCTTCATGTCGATGCTCGGCTCGATGATCCTGCTGCCGCTGTACTTGCAGACCATCCGCGGGCTCAGCCCCCTGGAGACCGGCCTCCTGGTGATGCCCGGTGGTCTCGCCATGGGGTTGCTCGGTCCGACGGTCGGGCGGCTGTTCGACAAGTTCGGTGGGCGGGTGCTGGTCATTCCCGGCTCCATCGGGATCACGCTGGCGTTGGCCGGGTTCACTCAGGTCACCATGACCATGCCGTTCTGGCAGATTCTTGGGCTGCACGCTCTGCTCATGGTGAGCCTCGCGGCTCTGTTCACTCCGGTGTTCACCCTCGGGCTCGGCGCGGTTCCCTCGCATCTGTACTCCCACGGCAGCTCGATCCTGAGCACGCTGCAGCAGGTCTCCGCGGCCATCGGTACCGCGCTCGTGATCACCGTGATGAGCGCGCGGGCCGATTCGCTGAAGGCCGGAGGGATCGCGGAGAACGTCGCCCTCCTCGACGGCATGCGACTGGCCTTCATCATCGGCGCGGTGCTGTCCTTGGCCGTGGTCATCGCCGCCCTGATCCTGCCCGCCCGGTCGGACAACCCGGTCGAGCACTAACAACACCCCCGTGAGGGTCCGCCTGTGAGGGGCGGGCCCTCACTCGCGTCTCAAGGTCTATGTCGTACGCGTCCGTAGTCGGCCAGGGCGCGGAAGGCGGATTTGGGGTCCCAGGGGAGTCCTGGGTAGACGGTGCCCGTATGGCCGGACTCCAGGATCTTGACGACACCGAAGGAGGCGGCGTCGAAGTCGCGCTCCGGGTCGTCGGAGTGGGGCAGGTGCCGGTTGGCGAATGTGTTGACGAACGCCGCGTCCACCCCCGCTTCCTCGTAAATGGTGAGGAGTTCCAGCACGTACCGCGTCTGCTCGTCCTCGTCTCTGGTGACCTGGGTGCGCAGGCGGGGGCGGGCGTGCGCGTCGTACTCGACGATGGAGTCGCCGCGGCCGCCCAGCGCGGCCGCTCCCCGGTGGGTGGCGCAGCCGAACTCGGTGACGGCGAACGGCTTGCCCTGCGCGACCTGCGCCCGCAGGCCCTCCAGCCAGCCGGGCGGCGTGGTCGCGTCGCGGTATCCGGCATCGGTGGCGATGACGTCGAACGGTGCCCAGTCGACCCCTTCGAAGGGGAGCGAGGCGTAGCCGACCTGGCCGCCGAAACGTTCACGCACGCCGGCCACGGCCTCCTTGAAGAAGGCGTTGACGGCGCTGTGCAGGGCGGGCAGGGCGGCGCGCATGCGCTCGGGGTCGGTGAACAGGCCCAGGCGCTCCTCCAGAGTGTCGCCGGGCAGGAAACCGCTGGTGAACAGGCTGATCTCGGAACCGGTGAGCAGGACGACGCGCGATCCTGCCCGGCGCAGGCGTTCGGCTCGCTCGGCCGCGTCCAGGAGGAACGCCAGCAGTTCGTCCTGGGTCAGGCCGTTGGTGAACGGCGAGTACCAGATCTCCAGGCCCGCTTCCGCAGCGAGCTGGGCGGCGGTTTCCAGGCGGTCCTGGACGCCTCCGGTGATGCGTACGGCGTCGCAGCCCAGATCATCGTGGATGATCCGCATCTCCCGGCGGACGATGCCGGGGTCGAAGGGTTCGTGGGTGGTGGATCCGGCGGAGGTGAAGCCGGTGTCGTAGGTGATTCCGTAGGCGCGCATCAGAAATCCATCTCCCCGCCGCTCGGAGTGGCCGGGTTCTTCTCCGGCTTCTCGGCGATGACGGCCTCGGTGGTCAGGAACAGCGCCGCGATGGAGGCGGCGTTCTGCAGCGCCGAGCGGGTGACCTTGGCCGGGTCGAGGATGCCCGCGTCGAACATGTTGACGTACTCGCCGGTCGCCGCGTTGAGGCCCTCACCGGGGGTGAGGTTGCGCACGCGCTCGACCACGACGCCGCCTTCGAGACCGGCGTTGACCGCGATCTGCTTCAGCGGCTCCTCCAGCGCCTTCTTCACGAT